>CAZATP010000016.1:33649-67792 GCA_964488095.1 uncultured Chryseobacterium sp. | reverse complement strand
ACCTGAGCAGGGCCGTGCAGTTCAACCTGATGGACATGTATCTGCAACTGCAGCCCGAGCATCTGCGCATCACGCAGGGCACGCGGCTGCTGCAACAGCAGGTGCAGCAGTTGGAGCAGGAACTGGCCGCTGTGCGCAGCGAGCTGGAGGCCGCCAAGCGTGAACGCGACACCTTTCACGACCTGCTGCGCGGGCGATTGATGTGAAGGTGTCAACAATCCCCGCAGGGCATCGTTGACCGCATCTTACCTTCGCCCGCCATGCACATCCTCCTGCCCTCGGCCTATTTCCCGCCCATCAGCTACTTCGCCTACCTGCTCTCGCCCAAGGTGTCGCGCATCACCATCGAGGCCAAGGAGCATTTCGTTAAGCAGAGCATCCGCAGCCGCTGCACGGTGGCCGACCCGCATGGCCGCCTCACCCTCTTCGTGCCCAAGGAGAAGACCGGCAACCGCTCTGTGATGGACGAGGTGCGCTGCGTGGAGGACGCCCACTGGCGCAGGACCCACTGGCGCAGCCTGGCCGATTCCTACCGCAGCTCGCCCTACTTCGAGTACTACGAGGACGATTTCCAGCCCTTTTTCTCCGAGACGGAGAACCGCATCTTCCACATCGGGCAGAGCAGCATCCGGAAGGTGTGCGCGCTGCTGAGAGTGCCGTTGGAAGTGGAATGGACCTCGGAATTCCATGAGGGTCATGATGTCCTCGACCTGCGCAACGCTTGGAACAACAAGGACTACCGCGAAAACCCGCCCGTGGCCCATCTGCCGCGCTACATCCAGGTGTTCGAGGACAGGAACGAATTCCTGCCCGACCTCAGCATCCTCGACCTGCTTTTCTGCCAAGGCCCCAAGAGCCTCGACTACCTGCGCGGGCTGGAGCTGCGCGGGCTGCACTGAGCATCAGCGCACCAGCACAACCTGCCCTATGCGCTGGCCCTCATCGCCATTGATGTCCACCCAGTCGATGCGGTACACATACACCCCGCTCTCCACCTGCGCGCCCTTGTAGCTGCCGTCCCAGCCCTCGTCCATGTCCACGGTCTGGAAGATCTGCTCGCCCCAGCGGTCGAAAATGAGCATCCGGAACTCCAGGATGTTCTCGCCATAGGCCGTGAAACGCTCGTTGCGGTTGTTGCTGTTGGGCGTGAAGGCGTTGGGGATATAGATGCTGATGTGCGGGGTGATGATCACCTTGCCGCTGATGGTGTCGGTGCAGCCGAACTGGTTGGTCACCAGCTGACGCACCGTGTAGGTGCCCGTGTCGATGGCGCTCGGATAGGTGAAGATGGGCGAGGGCGTCAGGTTGCCCAGTGTGCTGCCGTCCCCGAACGACCACTGCCATTGCACCGCACCGGTCGAGAGGTCGGTGAACTGGAACGTGGGGTTCAGCGCGCTGGCCGAGGTCGGCTCCACGCTGAACAGCGCGGTGGGCAGCGGATGCACCGTGATCAGGTCGGGCTGCACCATTTGCGTCACGCATCCCTGATTGGACGTGGCGGTGAGCGTAAGGCCATAGACGCCTTCTGCCGGATAGCAGTGCACCGGGGCGAACGAGGAGATGGTGTTGCCATCGCCCATGTCCCACACATAGCTGGCCATGTTGCCTGAGGCGATAGTGGTCTGGTTGTTCAGCGTGATGCAGTGCGTAAGGCAGCCTTCGGTAGGCCCTGCGGTGAAATTCACCACTGGGTTCGGATGTACCGTCACCGTTGCCACAGCATCGTCCGTGCAGCCGAGTGAGGTGCCCACCACGGTGTAGATGGTGGTGGAGGTCGGGTTGGCAACCACCACATCCCCGGTGGTGCTGCTCAGTGCCGTGGCGGGTGTCCATTGGTAGGTGTCAGCCCCGCTGGCGGTCAACGTGGCCGAAGCGCCATCGCAGTAGCTCGTGGCCGAGGGTGTCACATTCACCGTAGGGGTCTGATTCACCGTTACGGTCACTGTTTCTGAGGACGAGCAGTTGAGGCTGGTGCCCGTCACCGTGTAGGTCACCGTGGTGAGGGCCGAGCAGAGCACTGCTGCACCCGTGGTGGCGCTCAGTCCGGTGGCAGGGGTCCACACGTAACTGTTGGCACCGCTGGCTGTGAGCGGGGCAGAATCACCGCTGCAGATGGTCGTATCGTTGCTCACGGTCACCACAGGAACGGGATTCACTGTCAGCACCACCGTGGTCGTGTCGTTGCACCCGAGGCTGCTCCCCACAATCTGATAGGTGGTCGTCACTACAGGGTCGGCCACCACCGTGGCCCCCGTGGTGGCGCTCAGTCCCGCTCCCGGACTCCACACGTAGGTGTCTGCCCCGTTGGCCGTGAAATCCTTGCTCTCGCCCACGCACATGGTGAACGATGCCGGGGAGACGGAGATGTTCGGATACGGATTCACCGTGATGGTCACGGTGCGCGTGGTGGTGCAGCCCAGTCCGGTGCCCACTACCGTGTAGGTGGTGGTCGTTGCCGGAGTGGCCACAACCGATGGGTCGGTGGTGGAACTCAAACCCGTGGCCGGGCTCCATGCATAGCTGTCGGCCCCGCTGGTGGTCAGCGTCACCGGAGTGCCTTCACACACGGTGGCATCGTTGCTGATGGGCATCACGGGCGAGGGGTTCACCGTGATGTCGAAGGTGGCATCGCTGCTGCATCCGAGCGATGTGCCTGTCACGGTGTAGGTGGTGGTGGAGAGCGGGGCCGCACTCACCGATGTTCCTGTGGTCGCACTCAGCCCCGTGGCAGGCGACCAACTATACGTGGTTGCTCCCGCTGCGGTGAAGGTGGTGGCCGTCCCCGCGCACACGGTGGCGGTGGTCGGGCTCACGGTCACGGTAGGGTAGGGGTTAACGGTCACAGTTACCGTACCTGTGCCGGTGCATCCAGCCGAGGTGCCGGTCACGGTATAGGTGGTGGTGGCCGCAGGTGTGGCCGTCACAGAGGCTCCCGCGGTAGCGCTCAGTCCGGCAGGAGGATCCCAAGCATAGGTGGTGGCCCCCGTGGCCGTCAGCGTGGCACTTTCCCCTGCGCAGACGGAGACATCCGTCCCGCCACTCACCGTGGGCAGGGCGTTCACCACCACCGAAGTGGTCGTCACTGTGGAGGCGCAAGAGCCTACCGCCACCGTCAGGGTGATGTTCTTGGTGCCTGCCGTGGCCCAGCTGATGTCGTAGGGACCTTGGCCCGATCCCGAGACCACGGTTCCCCCGTCAAAATCCCAGGTGTAGGTGGCATTGGCGGGCGCATTGCCCGTGTAGGTGATGGTCGATGTCTGGTCGAGGCAGATGGGCGAAACCGTAGTGAAGGGCGAGGTGGGCACCGAGAGTACCACCACATCTATGGTGGTGTCGGCAAGGCAGGGAGGCCACGCCACACCGAGGCGCACAGGGTAGGTGCCCGGTGCGGGGAACGAGTAGGTCGGATTCTGGGTCGTGGCATCGGGCGTGCCGTTGTTGTCAAAATCCCACGCCCAGTTGGTGATCTGCCCGTTGGGCGTGGAGGCATCGGTGAACTGCACCGGATCGCCTGCACAGGCCGCGGTGGCAGTGAAATTCGCATGCGGGTTGCTGGGACTTCCCGGTATCACCGTGTCGAGCGAGAAGGTGCAGGGCGTCACCCCGAAGGTGGTCATCGTCACCGTGTAAGGCCCGGGCTGGTTGATGGTCACTTGTTCCGCATTCGCGCCTGAGACCACTCCTGGACCGGTCCAACTGTAGGTGGCGGCTCCGGTGGGCGCATTCAGGGTGATGTCCTGTCCACCGCAGACGGTTGGGGATGAGGAGATGATCTGCAACGGCTGGCACGAGGCATCGATGTAGGCATAGGCGAAATGGCTACCGCCACCGGCATCACAGTCGCGGGTGATGAACTCGATGCGTACCGTCTGCCCGATGTAGTTGTTGAGGGGGATGAAAACCGGTGTCCACGGATTGTAGAGCACATCCCCTACAGCCACGAAACCACCGATGCCGGACGCTGTGGATGCATCCACATCGAACGAGGCGCACGTGATGGGGTTGTTGTTGCCGTCATACATCCGGATTTGGAAGAAGGGCTGCTCACCGCCGGGATGCCCACCATCGTTGAGCACGGCCGCATAGTGGTAGGTGAAGTTGCTGTTGGCATTGGTCACGGTGAAGGTGGTGCTGATGGTCTCGCCACCGTCCTCGGCCTGCGCATTCCCCAATCGGAGCGAGTAGGCCCCTCCACCCGGGTACACCACGGGCAGCGCGGTGCCGCCCACCACAGGGTCGAAGCCACCCGTCATGATGAAATGGTTCCTCTCCGGCCCGGCATTGGCCGCCTGATTGTTGGCCCCTTGATTCAGTCCGTTGTATTGATACGGATCGGGGGCCGTACCTGTGCAGATGCCTAAGAACGTTCCGGTGCAGATGCCGTCTCCCCAGGTGCCGGTCCAGCCCGTCAGGGTGCCTGTCTCCAGGTCCACGTTGCCACAGCTCTGCGCTTGCACAGCCCGACCGGGGGCCATGAACAGAGCGGTCAGTAAAAGAATGAACGGCAGTTGGGACGGTCTGGCAAGTGGGGCGTAACGGGTCATGTCATGCATTGGAGGGGCGCAAAATAGCATTGCTGTGGAAACGCGGCCTGATGTTCAGTAATAGACCGGATGTTGGCGGATGGTTGCCTGATTCCGGGAACGGATTCCCACACCGATGGCATTGGGCTACTTTTGCGGCCCCAAAGAAATTTCCATGGCCCTTCAATGCGGAATCGTAGGACTGCCCAACGTGGGCAAGTCCACCCTCTTCAACTGTCTGAGCAACGCCAAGGCGCAGGCGGCCAACTTCCCGTTCTGCACCATCGAGCCCAACGTGGGCGTGATCACCGTGCCCGATGAGCGGCTGGAAAAGCTGGAGGCGCTGGTGAAGCCCGAGCGCGTGGTACCTACCACCATCGAGATTGTGGACATTGCCGGCCTCGTGAAAGGGGCCAGCAAGGGCGAGGGCCTCGGCAACCAGTTCCTCGGCAACATCCGCGAGACCGATGCCATCATCCACGTGGTGCGCTGCTTTGACGATGGCAATGTGGTGCACGTGGACGGCTCTGTCGACCCGGTGCGCGACAAGGAGGTGATAGATACCGAGCTCCAGTTGAAAGACCTCGACACGGTGGACAAGCGCATGCAGAAGGTGCGCAAGCAGGCCGAGACCGGACAGAAGGACGCGAAGGCCGAGTTTCAGGTGCTCACCATTCTGAAGGAGACACTGGAGAAGGGCATCTCGGCCCGAGCGGCCGAACTGGATGAGACCCAACTGGAGCTCGCCCGGACCTTTCAACTGCTCACCCTCAAGCCTGTGCTTTATGTGTGCAATGTGGACGAGGCCTCGGTGGTCACGGGCAATGCACATAGCAAGCGTCTGGCCGAGTCGGTGGCCAAGGAGAAGGCCGAGGTCATCCTCATCAGTGCCGCCATGGAATCGGACATTGCCGAGCTGGAGAGCTACGAGGAGCGCATGGAATTCCTCAACGATGCCGGTCTGAACGAGGCGGGCGTCAATAAACTCATCCGCTCCGCCTATCGCCTGCTGAACCTCCAGACCTATTTCACCGCAGGGGTGAAGGAAGTGCGCGCTTGGACTATCCGCAAGGGCATGACCGCCCCACAGGCGGCCGGAGTGATTCACACCGATTTTGAGAAGGGGTTTATCCGTGCGGAGACCATCCACTACGAGGACTTCATCAAGTTTGGCTCGGAGGCCGCAGTGAAAGAGGCCGGAAAAATGGGCGTGGAAGGCAAAGAATATGTGGTGCAGGACGGGGACGTGATGCACTTCCGCTTCAATGTCTGACCGGACGATGTCCCGGAATTGAGGCATTGCAGCCCATGCCCATGGCGAGGCGCGCAGGGCTTGGACCGCATCGGATGATGACGGAGGTCATTCTGTTGGGTTCGGTTCATTTTGCGTGATTCTGAGAAAAAAATTAAGGGATTCGCGTAGCTCAAGAGGAACTTGAAAGGTTCTTTTTGCGTACTTCGCTGAGACCTACCAAAATGTAATTTCGGCCATGGCAAGTAAGCGAAACGCAAAGTCTGCTGAAGTGGAAATCCCTGATAATGACAACTATCAGGCACCCGAAACACGCTACTTCAAGTCCAAGGAACAGTTCGATCAGGCGGTCGGTCAAGACTTCATCCGCTCCGTTAATGAAGGCACTTTGCGCTCGGGCCGCTATCTGGTGGGCCTTTCCCACGGGCAGTCGCCAGCCGGGGCCTACGCCTACATCATAGACCATTTTGCGGAGATCAAGAATCCAGCCCAGCTGCGTTTCACCTTCGTCAACACCCCGTTGATCCGTCAGCGCGGACTGAGCGGTGTGGTGGATGCCAAGGTGTTCCTCACGCGGCTCATCCGTGCGGGCCATATCAAGAAGGAACAGATCATCGGCCGGACGCTCAAAAGGGACAGTCTGGAGCATTATGTGATCGAGTTCAACCGTGAGCTGGGAGATTTCCTGAAGGAGGAAGGCAAGACAGGCCTGGATTACGTGTTCCTTGCCTCAGACCCGACCGGACGTGTGGCCGGCATCGCCCGACACTCGGAGGCATTCGGTTCCAAGGAGATCGCAGTGCTGGTGGAGGACCGCAATGAGAAGGAACTGACGGGTACACCGCATTTCCTGATGCAGTCGAAGCGGGTGGCGTTCCTGGCCACCAAGTCGGACAAGCGCAGGCCTTTGGCGTGGCTCTACTACCGCTGGTCCATGCCGGACGAGAGCCCGAGTTTCCTGCGCTACATGGACAACGTGAAGAAGCGCATGACCGTGTTCGTGGACGACAAGGCCCTCACCTGGCCACAGATCGCGCTCGTACGGGAAACGCCTTATGGCAATACCACCATCAAGGTGGACACGGCAAAGCCGTTCAACGAGAAGGCGAAGCGGAAACTGCCGGTGGTGCTGCTGGTGCACGGTTTCCTTGGGCTCAATTCCTATGATGCCCTGCTCACGGCCATCCCTTCACACAAGTACATCGCTGCTGCGATGCACTACGGGTCGGTGCCCCACGACCTGCCGCCCAAGGACTACTCCAAGCACATCGTGAAGAACATCAATCACGTGGTGCGCTATTTCGGTGACCTCGGGCATCCGGTCTACATCTTCGACCACTCGATGGGCAACATCTATTTCCTGATGATCGACCGTGATTTTGAGGAGATGGACGGTGTGAAGAAGTACCTGAGAGGCCGCATCGGGGCCAATCCTTTCTTCGGAGAGGAGGCGCGCCATGCCATGTTGGGTTTCATGGACAATGTGATCCTGCCTTCAGGGCAGGGCATCGTGGCCCGCACGCTGTTCGCTGCCGCGCGCAGAGTGCTGCCATTGGATTCGAGGGTCGGAGTGCGCAACCGCGGCATCGCTCTGGCCGATTGGCTTATCAGCAAGGACAGTGATTTCCGAGACCGCGTATGGAAGGCGGCCAAGGAGCGCATCATGCACCTGATGAGCAATCTGGGCTCATTGCCCCACCTGAACCGCATTCCGCTGGAGCAGGCGCTCAGCAGGCTTCCGGCCAAGCTGTTCGCCATTCAGACACACTCTGCCCTCATTGAATCCAAGGCCTTCGACAGGCAGACCGACCTGCTCAATGTCACCAGGCATGATATTCCGGTGCTTATTCTCAAGAGCGACAAGGACGGGGTGGCCAAGTATGTGCACCGCATCTATCAGGGCAAGGGCGTGAAGGTGATAGATGTGACGGACCATGACGAGAAGGACCCCTTCCGGGAACACCTCTTCCACATGATCCAGCCGCTACAGACGGCCAACATCATCGACTCTTTCATCTCAGAGACCGAGCTCAAATGGGAATTGCCCAAAGAGCTGGTCGCAGCCTGATGCGCTGATCATCAGGTTCCCGAGGCCGCTTGGCCTTCTCCAAATTATCGCTTGACCACTCGGGTCATCTCCACGGTGTCAACGCTCTGCAGGCGGAGCAGATACGTGCCGGCTGCCACGCTGCTGATGTCCAAGGTCATCACGCCAGCCGCAGAGGGAGTTCTGCGCAGGATGGTGCGGCCATCTGCGGCCACCAGCTCAAGCACCGCACCTTGATATGCGGCCGGGATGCTGATGTGCAGCAGGTCGCTGCTCGGAACAGGCCATGCCATGAAGCGGTCACCAGCCTGCTCTGCCAGCCCGACAGCGATCACCTCGTACGGGGAAGAGGTGCTCTGGCAACCGTTGGCATCGGTCACTTCAACGGTGTAGAAGCCGGGACCTTGCAGCGGAATGGTGGCCGAATTGCTGTTGGCGATCGGACTGCCGTCCAGAACCCACTGGTAGGAGGCTCCCTGGGCATTGGCGTTCAGCACCGTGCCGTTGTCCGTGATCACAGGTTGAACTACATTGAACTGTGTCACCGTCACGCTGGCAGAAGTGCTGCCACAGCCGAAGGCATTGAACACCGTTACAGCATGCTGGCCCGGAGTGCTCACGGTGCCTATGGCCGATGTGCCTCCATTGGTCCAGCTGTAGCTCTCGTGTCCGGAAGGGGCGGCCAGACGAATGGATTCACCGGGGCAGATGCTCAGCGCCCCACCATTGAATTTACCTATCACGGCACGGGCATTCCCGCTGCGCACCGCGCTGTTGATTTGCGCACCCACGGCCTGCGTCACCATGAATACGGGAATGGTCACACTGGCCCCGTTGGTCCCAGCGGCCATGTTGATGGGAGCGTCAGGCACATTGTTCACCACGATGACGGCCACAGCACCGGCATTCTGAGTGTTCAGCGCTTTAATGCCGAACTCGCAGGTGCCGCGATAGACCACCGCGATCTTCCCTGCCACCTGAGCCGCATTGAAGGCAGCGGTGCAGAGCAAACTGTCGTTGGCGGCAGAACGGGCGATGACCATGTCGGCCTCCACGCTCACCGTGGCGAGGTCGGGGATTCCCCAACCTGCCGCAGGCAGGGTGTAGGCATAGTGACCCTGAACGGACGGGGTCTGCAGCATCACAAAACCCGGTTGGTCCTCAGAGACCACTGTTGGCGTGGCGGGCACGGGGTTCACTGTCACCGTCACCGTTCCATTGGCCGAGCATCCTGTGGAGGTTCCAGTCACGGTATAAGTGGTGTTCTGTGTCGGATTGGCCGTCACCGATGCCCCAGTGGTCCCACTCAGACCTGTGGAAGGGCTCCAAGAATAGGACTGCGCGCCTGACGCGTTGAGCGTGGCCGAACTGCCCGAACAGAGTTGCACGGAAGGCTGGCTCACCTGTACGTTGGGAACCGCGTTCACCGTCACTGCACTGTTCATCACCATCTGGTCCGTTCCGAAGGCGTTGGAGACCGACAGCGTGACATTGTAGGTGCCCGCAGTGTTGTAGGTCACGCTGGGCGATGGGTCGCTGGAGGTGGAAGGTGTTCCTCCTGGGAAGGTCCAACTATAAGAGGTGGCGTTGGTACTCTGATCGGTGAACTGCACCGATGTGCCTGCACAGACCGTGTTGGTCGAAACGCTGAATCCGGCCACGGGCGGGTCATTGCTCAGCACGCAGTTGCCCGATACCTCTATGTTGTCGATGTAGATATTGTTGCCGTAATCATTGTACGTCTCGAACCTGAGGCGTACGTTCGACTGGCCGTCAAATTGGCTGAGGTTCACCGTGAAGCAGCCCGAACCGAGGTCGCCCCCGAAACACCAGTCGATACCGTTGGTGGGCACGAAGTTGCTGGCCAGAATGCTGTTGGTGGCAAAACTGCCCGTGCCGTTCTCGGCCACTGCGAGCACACGGTGAGGATAGGTGGTGCCTCCATTGGTGCTCACATACACGATGAGCGAATCGCGGTAATCGGCAGAATACCTGCGGTGAGCGTGCTGAAAGTCGAGCTGTATGTTCGCGTGGTTCGAGAAATCCAGCACTGGCGAGATGAGCCCGTCCCGCTGACCGCGCGTTTCGTAATTGAACAGGTTGACCCCTGCCGCGTTGCTGCCACTGGTGGAACCGGCCACGCTGAACAGCCCCCAGGTGATGCCGTTGTCAGGGTTCTGAACCGTCCAACCGCTCGCAGCCAGTGTGCCGTTCTCAAAATCCTCGGTGAAGAAGATGTCCGTTCCACTGGAGGAGATGCTGACATAGCCATTCAATGTCTCGGTGTCGCTCCCGAACGAGTTCGTCAACGTCAGGGAAACATTGAACGTGCCGAGGTTCGGATAGGTCACCAACGGGTTCTGGGCCGCGGAGGTGGACGGATTCCCTCCAGGGAAACTCCAACTGTAGGAGGTGGGAAGACCACCTATGCTCGAACCGTAGAACTGGATGCTCGCACCCGGGCAGCGCAGCGGGTTGTCCGTCCGAATGACCGCAATGGGCGGTGCGTTCGTGGTGGCCTGAGCGCACAGCACCGCCTGATAGGCATTGATGCGGCCGGCCCCCAACTGACCGATGAAGTTGGGATTAGCGGAGTTGATGTTGGTGGCCGTGGACAGAACGCAGTTCTCGATCTGCGTGCGGGTCATCTGCGGATTCACCGATTTGACCAGACCGCACAGGCCTGCCACCATGGGCGATGCCATCGATGTGCCATCGAGAGGAGCATACGTGGGCGCATAGCTGCTGTTGAAATACGTGCTCCGGATGGCGCTTCCCGGGGCCGAGATGTCGATCCAACTGCCGTAGTTGGAGAAACCGCTCTTGGCATCGGTGGTGGTGGTGCTGGCCACGCTGATCACGTTGGCGTAGCCCGCAGGGTAGAACACTGAGTTCACACCATCATTGCCCGCAGCGGCCACGTTCACACAGCCGGCATTGGCAGCGTTGTTCATGATATTCTGGCCTGTCTGGCTGAAGCCCGATCCACCCCAGCTCATGTTGATCACATCCGCGTCATTCTGGTAGGCCCAGACCACACCCGCATAAGCATCCGTGATGGATGTGCTGGTGTTCGAACTTTTCACGGGGATGATCTTCACATTGAACCCGATACTCGCCACCCCTATGCCATTGTTGGTGGCAGCCGAGACTATACCGGCCACGTGCGTGCCATGGCTCATGCCGGTCTGGTTGGGCATGGCATCATTATCGTTGTCGGCCACATCGCGGCCCGGCAGCAGGTTGGGAATCAGGTCGGGGTGGTTGGTGAGCACGGCATCATCCACCACGGCCACTTTGATCGAGGTATTGCCTGTGGTGATGTCCCACGCCTGCGGTGCTTGGATCTTGTGCAGGCCCCACTGATTGGGGTTGCCGGAAGCAGCTTGGAGGTCGTTCGGAGTGAAGCTGGTGCGCATGATGGGCACCCGCTCCGCGTAGTTCACCATGTTGAGTTTTTCCAACGCTCTGGCGAAGACCATCTCCTGACCGGCAGCATCGAAAAACAGCTGATAGACCTCGCTGATAGCAGGGTCGATGGCGAAATGGAAAGGCCTGCGCACACGGTTCAGCCCGAACTGCGTGGCCAGTTCCGGACCGATGAGCTGGCGGAAACGGTCCAAGGCCACCCTGTCATCCTTCAGCGCTAACCCTTTGGTAGCGGTGGGTTGCACCTGCACCCAAAGCTGACCGTCATAATACTCGTGATTCAGGGTCTGAGCAGTGGAGGTATTCACTGCGGATACGGTGGCCACAAGGGCGATCAGAACGGAGAGGAATGATTTCATCAGTGGGATTTGAGCCGGTGAAAATAACCGCCACCATCATCGAAGGTTCGGAGTGCGGCAGCAAAATGCGCATTCGTCAGGCAACGGGCAGTTCAGGCCCAGGTGAAGGTCAGCGCGGTGAAAGGGTGCCCAAAGGCCATGGAATCTCTGAATTATGCAAGAATCTCCCGGAATACTGTAGCTTTTGATGGGGCTTGGCACTGCAGATTTGCGGCCAAACTGTCATCAAATCGGACGAATGAATCTGAAACGAATTTTCGGTGCTCTGCTCACCATTCTTGGAATCGGAGGGCTGATCTATGCCGGGGTCATGTTCGTACAGGATTCCAACGCCATCAAGACGCTGCTTGTCTTCGGGTTGTTGGGACTCGGGTTTTTCATTGCAGGCATCAGCCTTATCCGCACCACCAAGGACGAGGCGTAGTTACGGCCTTCAATCTGGCTGAGGAAGACTAACCGCCCACTGCTTCCTTCAGCACCGCTTCTGTGGCACGGATCCCTGTATAGAAAGCGAGTATGCTGTGCATCACCCGGTCCACCACCGCGTCAGGACAGGACGCCCCCGAGGTCAGTGCTATACGTACCACATCCTTGTTCGGCAGGAATCGGGCGCTGTGTTCCATGCGCTGCTCGTGGTAATTGAAGTGGCGAATGCTGCCGTCTTCCAGAATCTCCAGCTCTGAACTGATGAAATAGGTGGGGAACTTCTCCTCGCACAGCTCCACCAGATGCGAGGTGTTGCTGCTGTTGTAGCCGCCCACCACGATGGCGAGGTCGGCCTCCGCCTCCAGCAGTCCGAGCGTGGCCCCCTGATTGTCGTTGGTGGCATAGCAGAGCGTGTCGCGGGTGTCGGCAAAGTGCTCACGGTAGCTCCCTTCTCCGAAGCGCTGCATCATCATCTGCTTGAGATGGTCGGCAATGGCCTGGGTCTCAGAGGCGAGCATCGTGGTCTGATTCACCACCCCGATGCGTGCGAGATGGATGGTGGGGTCAAACCCTTCGGAGGCCCTGCTGCGGAAGCGCTCCTCAAATTCCTCCATACCGCGTTTTCCGAGAATGATCTCACCCAGAATCTTGGCCTCGGCCATGTCCTTGATCACCAGTGATGGCGCATTCTGATAGCTGCGCGAGAACGTGGCGCGGGTCTCCTCGTGGCGGTGCTTGCCGTGAATGATGACCGTGAAGTTGTCCTCACCCAGTTTGGCCGACCGTTTCCAGACCTTCTCCACGAACGGGCAGGTGGTGTTGTAGGCCGTGGGTTCAATGCCGAGGCTGCGCAGCTTCTCCTCGGTCTCCACTGTGGTGCCGAAGGCCGGGATGATCACCACGTCATCGGGCGTCAGTTCCTCCCACGGAATGAGCTGATTACCCTCCGTGTCCATGATGAAACGGATGCCGTGGCCCTGTAGGTCCTCGTTCACATCCGGATTGTGGATCATCTGGCTCAGCAGGAAGATCCGTTTGCCCACATTCTCTGCAATGGCGCGGTAGCTGATCTCAATGGCATTCTCCACCCCATAGCAGAACCCGAAGTGCCGGGCCACTATGAACTGCACCGACCCAAAGTCGAGCACCGTGGGGGTGAAATCCTGTTTGCGGGGGTCGGCATTCTTGCGCGCTTCCTTCAGAGGGGCGATGATGTCCGAACGGTAGAAGGCCGGTATGTCGAATTTCTTCATCGCGGCAAAGGTAGGGGAGGGCAGAGGCCTGACATGCAGGATGCGATGTCGTGTTCCAACGTTGCTGGATTCTCCGCAGTCGCTACAATCCCCATTTTACTATTCCCGCAATTCTACTATTGCTTCTTCACCCTGTCAGCAGTATCCAGCCCCGCCAGCACCTCTATGTTTATGCCGTCCGAGAGGCCCGTCCTGATGGGCCTCTTTACGAAGGTCTGCGGGGCGGTCTCCACCTCCACGAACACCGAATCGGGTGTGCTGCCGAAGATGAGCAGCGCCTCGGGAAGGGCCAGCACGCTGTCCTTCCGGCTCAGGACGATGTCGGCATTGGCGCTGTAGCCCGAGCGGATCATCACGCCCTCTTTCAGCTTCACCTGCGCCTTTATCTTGAATTGGATGGCCCCGTTCTCGGCTATGCCCTTGGGCGAAATGTGCTCCAGCCGCGCGGTGAACGTATGCCCCTCCAGCGCCCCGATGGTGATCAGCAGGTCCATGCCCTCCTTCACCTTGCCCACCTCGCTCTCGTCCAGTTTGCCCTCGAAGATCATCTCGCCCATGTCGGCAATGGTGGCGATGGTGGTGCCCTCGTTGAAGGTGTTGCTCTCGATCACCGAGCTGCCCTCCTTCAGCGGCACTTCCAGCACCATGCCCGATGCCGTGCTGCGGATGATGGTGTTCGATGCCGTGCCATGGCCTTTCAGCGCGCCTTCCTCTATGAGCTGGAGGTTGTTCTGCGCAGCGGTCAGCTCCTGCTTGGCGTTGAGAAGGGCCGTGTTGGCGGGCTGGAAATCGGCCTTGGAGATGACCCCCTGGTCCAGCAGGTTCTTCTGGCGGTCGTAGTTCTGCTGGGCATCGTTCACGGCCAGTTCGGCCATCTGCACGCGGCCTTGGGCGTTGTTGAGGCTCACCATGTCGGGCACGATCTTCACCTTGGCGATGGGGTCGCCCGTGCGCACCCGCTGGCCCTCGACCACATACACCTTCTCGATGATGCCCGAAACGCGCGGCTTGATGGCCACCTCCTTGCGCGGGATGATGGTACCGGTGGCTACGGTCTTCTTGATAATGTCCGTGCGGAATGCCTTGGCGGTCTCGAACACCACAGGCACTTCCTGCGATTTCTCATACAGATGCCACAGCGTATAGCCGAACGCACCGAGAGTGACCGTGAGGATGAGGATTCTTACAAATGATTTCATGGTTCCTGTTGATTAGCTGCTTATGTTATTTGATTTCACGCAAAGGCCGCAAAGGATTTCGCAAAGAGCGCAAAGCGCTGGTCTGATTTTCTTTGCGCCTTAACTCTGCGTCCTTTGCGTGAAACAATTCTCCATTTTCAATTTTCTGTTCTCAACGCCTCCACAGGCCTCACCTCCAACGCCCTGTACGCAGGGATGAGCCCCGCCAAGCACCCCGACACGATCAGGATGCCCAGCGCGGTGATGATGGTCAGGAATTGTACCTCAGGGTTCTTGAACGATTCGTCCTCGATGAGCGGTCCGGCCAGCTCAACGGCCCACACGCCCAGCACAATGCCGATGTAGCCCGCTAATGACGTGAGCACAAGAGACTCCAGCACTATCTGTCCGGCAATGCTCAACGGGGTGGCCCCGATGGCCCTGCGGATGCCGATCTCCTTCGTGCGCTCTTTCACGATGACCAGCATGATGTTGCTGATGCCGATGACCCCCGCCACCAGCGTCAGCGTGCCCACGAACCAGATCAGGAAGTCGATGCCCGTGAACACGCTGGCATACTCCGCAAACTCCTCCTCGTTGTTGTTGCTGCCAAAGGCAAATTCATCGTTGGGATGCACACGGTGCCGCTCCTTCAGCAGCTTAATGATCTTCTCCTCGATGACTGCCGTTGAAACGCCCTCGGCAGGCGCAAACCCATAGTAGCTCACAAAATTGCCGTAGTTGAACGCCTGCTGGAACGAGGTGAGCGGGATGAAGATGCTCTGCGCATCGTCCTCGGCCTCGCGCCCCGCCTTCTTGGTCTTGAAGGTGCCCACCACCGTGAAATAGACCCCGTTGATGCGGATGCTGCTGCCGATCACCTCTTCGCCCTCGGAATAGAGGTCGTTGATGACCTTGGCCCCGATGACGGCCACCTTGCGCTTCTGCTCCACATCCACAATGTTCAGATGGCGGCCCAGCACCATGTCGAAGGGCTGTATCTCCCGGATGTCGGGGTAGTCGCCCTTGATGCCGAATGCGGCCGTACGCATGCCCCGTACCACATTGGCCGCACCGCGCCAACCGCCCACCTCGTTGCGAGGGGCGATGACCCTTGCCTCGGGCACCCGCTCGCGGATGGCCTTCGTGTCCTCGTTCGTAAGCGTGAACCTACGCCCTGCCGGCAACCCCTTGTAAGGCATCGTGGTTCGCTGTGTCCATATATATAAGGAGTTGGATGCAAAGCCCTGGAACTCGCTGGTCACCCCGTTCTTCAGTCCCGACCCCGCGCCCAGCATCACCACCAGCATGAAGATGCCCCACATCACCCCGAAGGCCGTCAGTGCTGTGCGCACCTTATTGGCGCCCAGCGTTGCGAAAACCTCCCGCCATCTGTCTGTGTCGAAGATGTTCATCAGAGGTCTGGCATAAGTTGTGAGGCGCAAGGCATGGCAAGGAGTATCACTGCCCATTTGTGAACCTGTAAAAATCCCCCGCCCGCTTGAGGCGGGCACCCCCTTAAAAAGGGGACGGGCACCTGCATGCTCAACAATGGTGAGGAAAACTGCCAAGATTGCGGTGCCATGGGCGCGCCTTCCCCCTTGAAAAGGGGGTGCCGAGGAACGAGGCGGGGGATTTTCAAATTATTCATGCCTATTGTTCCCTCAATGCTTCTATAGGACTGATGGATGCCGCCCGCAACGCAGGGAACAGTCCTGCCAATGTGCCAGACACCACCAGCACCAGCGTGGCGATGATGGCCGTGGTCATGTCCACTTCCGGGTTCTGGAAGATGCCCTCGCCCTCGATCATCCCGCTCACGGCCTCCAAGGTGAACACGCCTGCCACCAGACCCAGATAACCTGCAATGCTGGTGATGAAGATGGCCTCCATGATGATGAGTGACACCACCGAAAAAGGCGTGGCCCCCAATGCCTTGCGGATGCCGATCTCGCGGGTGCGCTCCTTCACCACGATCATCATGATGTTGCCCACGCCCACAATGCCCGCTATGATGGTGCCGATGCCGATGATCCACACAAAGAGACTGATGGCGTTCAGCACATTGAGTACCTGCATGAACTGGTCGGTACTGTTATTGATCCACACCGCGCGCTTGTCCTTTGGCGAGAAGTTGTGCAGGGCGGCCAGTCGGTTGCGTATATTCTGTTCAATGACGAGACTTTCCTCAGGCGATGCATCCCCGATCAGCATGCTCATAGCATGGACATCCCTACCGCTGCTGAACACCGTCTGCCCTACGGTCATCGGAATGTAGCCGCGCCTCATGTCACTGGCACCGCCATTGTCGGTGAAGCTACCAATCACCTTGAATGCAATGCCGCCCACGATGACCTGACTTCCGATGTGGTCGCTATCGGGAAAGAGTTCCTTGCGGATGGGTTCGCCCAGCACGATCACCTTCCTGCGCTCGCGGGTGTCCGTGTCGTTGATGAAACGGCCCGTGACCATGGTGGCGTTCTCCGCAAAGAACTGCCCGTTGTGGCACGCTATCAGTTGAAAATTGCCCTTCCGATGGCCATTCACCATGTCCTGGTTGCTCAGCCAGAGCCTTGACGACAGGTGCTCGATGCCTGCCACTCGACCCTTGTCCAGTATCTCGTGGTCCGTATCCGTGAAACTGATATGCCGGCCGGGCTGCATCCCCTTATGCGGAATGGTCGTCTGCCCCTGATACACCCAGATGCTGTTGATGGCATCGTCCTTGAAATCCTCCTCAAAACCGTTGCGCAGCCCATTGCCCGAACCCAACAAAATAATGAGCATGAAGATGCCCCAGAACACACTGAAACCCGTCAAGAACGTGCGCAGCTTGTTCTTGCCGATGGTCTCAAATATCTCCTGCCACTTATCCGCGTCAAACACCTAGCGTCAATTTGCGATGGACGATTTGCGAACTACAATTTGCAATTGAGAACGGGGCGAAATGGTACTGGGGGTAAGGTCGAGAAAATTGAAAATTGTCCATTGCAAATCGTCTATTGCAAATGATCAATAAGCCCGTCTTTCATCCGTATCACTCGCTGGGTCTGCGCTGCGATGTCATGCTCATGGGTCACGATGACCACGGTCATGCCTTGCGCATTCACCTCTTTCAGCATCGTCATCACCTCGTTGGATGTCACCGTATCCAATGCTCCTGTAGGTTCATCGGCCAGTATCACCTTGGGCTGCGTCACTAACGCCCGCGCAATCGCCACCCGCTGTTTCTGTCCGCCCGACATCTCGCTTGGGCGATGCTCCGCCCACTCTTTCAACCCTACCCTTTCAAGATACTCCATCGCGATGCGGTTGCGCTTGCTGCGGCCCACACCCTGGTAGTAGAGCGGCAGGGCCACATTCTCTACTGCCGTCTTGTAATTCACCAGATTGAAACTCTGGAAGACGAAGCCAAGGAAGCGGTTCCGGTACTGAGCCGCGCGGGTCTCGCTCAGATCCTTTATCAGCGTGCCGTCCAAGGAATAGGTGCCCGAGTCATAGCCGTCCAATATGCCCAGCACATTGAGCAGGGTCGATTTGCCTGTGCCCGATGAGCCCATGATGCTCACCAGCTCGCCCTCGTCTATCGTCAGGTCGATGCCCTTGAGCACCTCCAACCGATTGGCCCCGATGGTGTACGATTTCCGTATGTCCTTCAGTTCTATCATCGAGGGGACGAAGGTATCCTTTGCGCAATGCGTCCCTCGTGAACAGATGTGCAGTTCTGTTAATGATTGTCAAAGGTCGGTTCACGCATACCATGGATACCCTTACCATGGTAGTCAAAATACCACCAGCGCGGTATTGACATGGGGACATGCCGTACCGTGATTTGCATCGCAATTTAGAATCAGTCCAAATAAACATAACAGCCATGTTCAAGTTCAAACTCCCCGTTCTTGGCCTGTTGGCCACATCAGCATTCATTTTCACGGGTTGCGAAACGGATGATGACGACCCCATCAACGAACTGGAGGTGCCCTCCTCCTACAGCTTTGAGCGCAATGGTCAGAGCACGGTGAACTATCAGGGGCAGATCAACCGCCTCGACCAGTTGGCCCAGCTCACCACCTTGATGAAGACCGCCAACACCCTGGGCAACGCCCCGCTCGATGCGCAGCAACTGATCGACATGTTCCGCAACGAGGGCAACCCCTTCCCGGTCACCTACACCCAGAAACTCTCCGACAAATGCTTCCCGGCCGATGTGGCCCTGTTCGAGGGCTGGCTCACCGAACTGGCCGCCAACAGTGCCGTGCAGCAGACCGCCTCAGAGGGCAATGCGGGTGTCCTCGTAGAGGGTAGCACCGATCCCACATCGGGATACATTGTCAATGAGAACGGCATCGAGCTCATCCAGCTGGTGGAGAAAGGGCTGATGGGAGCGGTGTTCTACTATCAGGCCATGGAAGTGTACCTGTCTGTGGACCGCATGGGCACCAGTGGCAATGACGATACGGTTTCTGGGCAGCACTACACGAACATGGAGCATTGGTTCGATGAGGCCTTCGGCTACTTCGGGGCCACGGTAGATTTTCCGGCCAGCCCTGCCGATGATCGCTACTGGGCGCGCTATGCCAACTCACGCAGCAGTGGTCTCTACCCGGGAATCAATGAGGAACTCTCCCTGGCCTTCCGCACAGCCCGTGCCGCAATAACTGCGAAAGACTACGAAGCGCGTGATGCCGCCATTCAGGACCTTCAGGAGAAATGGGCCATTGTTTCGGCCGGCACTGCGGTCGATTATCTGAGCCAGTCGCTCAGCACCACAGGCATCGCCACCTATCGCAAGCACCATGCGCTCAGCGAGTACATCGCCTTCAGCATGGCGCTCAAGTACCATTTCAACGGGGGCAACTCCAAGTTCCCACCGGTTTACGATTACACAAGAGTGGAGGAGGCTCTGGCCATCATCGGCCCAGAGACCAACCTCTATCAGGTGGGCGATGCGCAGATCAACGAGGCCATCGCCAAGATCAAGGCGGCCTTTCCTGCCGGGGTCATCAAGTGATACTTCCTTCTTCAGGCATGATGCGGGTCATTTCCCTTCCTTTCATTTCATAGGTTCCTTTGCAGCCCTTCCAAAAATCCCAGAAAATGCGTGTGAGCAGCTATTTCCTTCTTCCGATGCTGTCATTGACCTTGCTTGTGGCAGGTTGTGACACGGATGTCGATGACGTGAACTGCGACTTTGATGCGCAGGCCATGCGGACCAATTATGCCGACAGGCTCATTGTGCCTGCCTTGGAGGAGTGGCATGTCTCCACGCAGTTGCTGGAGGCGATGACCACAGCCTTCATCAACAATCCGAACGAGGAGAATCTGGTGGAGCTGAAGATCGTGTTCGTGGCCTCCTACAGGTCGCTGCAGAAGGTGTCGGTGTTCGCGTTCGGTCCCGGAGTGATAGGGGGTGCTGCGTTCCGCGACATCGTGAACACCTTCCCAACCAATGCCAACCTCATCAACAGCTATGTGGCCGCAGGCACCGTGGATGCGGCCATCAATCCCAACAGCATCGTGGGCTATCCTGCGATGGACTACCTGCTTTTCAGGGAGGCGGGCACCTCGTCCCAGCAGGTGGTCAGCAGTTTCAGCACGGGTGCGGATTCCGCCAACAGACGGGCCTATCTGCTGTCCATCGCCCAGCGCATCAACAGCATTGCTGCGCAGCAGACCGCAGGATGGGAAGCCTACCGCTCCGTGTTCGTCAACAGCACAGGAAGTGGTGAGGGAAGCACCTTGGAGCAGCTCGTCAACCAGTTCAACCGCGACCTCGAGAACCTCAAGAACTTCAAGCTCAAGATTCCCTTGGGCAAGTTCAATGGGGGCGTGGTGATGCCCGAGCAGGTGGAGGCCTACTATTCCGGCATCTCGGCAGAATTGGGACGTGAGCAGCTCAACGCGCTGCGCAACATGTATCTCGGTGTGGGTACGGACGGTGCGGACGGCCTCGGACTGGACGATTACCTCGAATGTCTCAAGGCGGGTGCCGACAGTGACGGCCTGCTCTCGGAGGCCATCCGTGACCAGCTGCAGAGCATTGTGGATGCTTTCGACCTGTTACAGGACCCGATGTCCGAGCAACTGGTGAGCAACAAGCCCGTGGTGGACGAGGCACACACCCAGTTGCAGATGCTCGTGCCGCTCACCAAGCGGGAGATGTCCGGTGCGTTGGGCGTGCAGATATCCTATCAGAGCAATGACGGAGACTGATGGGCGCAGATAGTTGGGTTGGACGGGCCTTCAGTTCGCTGAACCGTCAGGTGGACATTGCTCCCCTGGCGGTTCTTCGCGTTCTGTTCGGTGTGCTCATGTTCGTCAGCACCGTGCGCTTCATGGCGAAGGGCTGGGTCACCGAATTGTTCGTCAAGCCCACCCATTTCTTCACGTTCTATGGCTTCGATTGGGTGAAGCCTTTGGGCGAAACGGGCATGTGGGCCGTCCACATCGCTATGGCCGTGCTCAGTGTCACCATCGCGTTGGGGCTGGCGTTCCGCTTCTCCGCCTTCGCGTTTCTCATCCTCTTCACCTATGTGGAGCTGATTGATGTGACCAACTATCTTAACCACTACTATTTCATCATCCTGGTCGCCTTTCTGTTGGCCATTTCGCCCGCCGGCAAAGCCTATTCTGTGGATGTGCTGCTCTTCCCGAAGTGGAGACGCGACACCGTGCCTTTCTACACGGTTGGCATGTTCCGCCTGCAGATGGGCATTCTCTATGTCCATGCGGGCATCGCGAAGCTGAACCCTGAATGGCTGCTGGATGCCCAACCTCTCAGCATGTGGTTCGTGGCCTTCCGCGAATGGCCCATCGTGGGGCCGTTGTTCACTTTAAAGGCCACGGCCTATGTGTTCAGCTGGGCGGGCGCGTTCTACGACCTCACTATTCCGTTCCTCTTGCTCTGCCACCGCACACGGGTCTTCGCCTACGTGGCCGTGGTCGGTTTCCACGTCATCACCTACACGCTGTTCCCCGCCATCGGCATGTTCCCGTGGATCATGATGGTCATCACGTTGCTGTTCTTCCCGATCTCGTTTCACAGGAGGGTGGTGGATGGGGTTCTTGGGGTGGTAAATAGAAAATGGAAAATGGAAAATCGTGGGTCTTCGGATGAGGCCGTTTCATCATCCCGCCAGACCATTTTCCATTTTCCATTTTCCATTTTCCTCATTCCCTTTTTCACCCTCCAGCTCTTGCTCCCATACCGCTACCTCCTCTACCCCGGCAACCTGTTCTGGACCGAGCAGGGCTATCGTTTCTCATGGAGGGTGATGCTGATGGAGAAGAACGGCTACGCGCTGTTCAAAGTGACCGACCCCGACACGGGCCGCGAGTGGGACATCCACAACCCGCACTACCTCACCCCTCAGCAGGAGAAGATGATGAGCACCCAGCCCGACCTCATCCTACAGTTCGCGCATATGCTCGAGGCAGAGTTCCGGAGCATAGGTGTGGCCGACCCTGTGGTGACGGCCAACGTGATGGTGTCGCTCAACGGCCGCAGAAGCCGCCCCTTCATCGACCCGAACGTGGACCTTTCACGCATCGAGGACTCGTGGCGGCACAAGGACTGGATTTTGCCTTTTGAAGGATGATGATGGTATCAGCGACAATCCTCCGCCTCGTTTCTCGGCATCCGTCTCAGGCGGAAGGACGGACGCCCTTCCCCCTTGGAAAGGGGGTGCCCGCCTCAGGCGGGCGGGGGATTTTCT
This sequence comes from uncultured Chryseobacterium sp., assembly GCA_964488095.1. GTDB lineage: Bacteria > Bacteroidota > Bacteroidia > UBA10329 > UBA10329 > UBA10329. The sequence goes on along the minus strand of CAZATP010000016.1, from coordinate 45,610 downwards.
TCAGAAGAGAAGTGCAGAAACATTGAAATGATGCGTCTCGTCCCATACCTGCTGCTGATGCTGCTTCCGATGGCGGCCATGGCGCAGCGCGCGTCCATTGGTGGGAAGGTGACCGACACGCAGGGCAACGCACTGCCCGGGGTAACGGTGCATATTGTGGGCCATGCGGAAACGGTCTACACGGACGATGCCGGGAAATACCGTGTGCAGGGCCTGCGGGAGGACTCTGTGAGAATCACCTTCTTCCAGCCGGGTTTTGTGAGGCAGGAGCACAGGTTCGGGCCTCAGAAGAACGAACGCACGCTGAACATCCGCCTTGCTCCGCTCTCTGTGGACGTGGCCGATGTCGAGGTGCGGGCCGAGCGCGAGGAGACCCTCCTACCGATGACCCGCCTCAAGGCCGTAGACGGCTTCGGCATCTATGCAGGCCGGAAGACGGAGGTGATCCGCATGGAGAACATCAGCGCCAACCTCGGGGCCAATCGGGCACGACAGGCCTTTGCCCGTGTGGCAGGGCTCAACATCTGGGAGTCGGACTGCGCGGGCATTCAGCTCGGGGTGGGAGGGCGCGGTCTCAGCCCGAGCCGATCGGAGAACTTCAACACGAGGCAGAACGGCTACGACATCGCGGCCGATGCGCTGGGCTATCCCGAGAGCTACTACTCGCCCCCGATGGAGGCCATCGACCGGGTGGAGGTGGTGCGCGGTGCGGCCTCGCTTCAATATGGCCCACAGTTCGGGGGTATGCTCAACTTCGTGATGAAGGACGGTCCCACTGACCGCAAATTCTCGGTGGAGACACGGCAGACTCTGGCCAGCTACGGTCTGTTCAACACCTATAATGCCATCGGGGGCACGGTGGGCCGTTTCCGCTACTACTCGTTCATCCAGTTCCGCAGGGGCGACTGCTGGCGCTGCAACTCGGAGTTCAACAGCTACTCGGCCTACGGGTCGCTGACCTATACCTCGAAGAAGGGCACCTCGGTGCGGGCCGAGTACACGCGGATGTGGTACCTGTCCCGCCAGGCGGGCGGTCTGACCGATGCACAGTTCGAGCAGGATGCCCGCGCCTCGTATAGGGAACGCAACTGGTTCGGGATTGATTGGAACCTGATGTCCGTGTCGGCAGAGCACAGTTTCAACGAGCGCTCCAAGCTGAATGTGCGGGCGTTCGGGGTCATAGCAGGCAGGGATGCGCTGGGTTTCCTCGGTTCTCCGGATCAGGGCGACCCGTCCACCAACCCGTCATCGCCCGCCTACCAGCTCAGCCGCGACCTCATTCAGGGCCGCTTCCGAAACGTGGGCGCAGAGATCAGGCAGTTGCAGCGTTACAGCCTTTTCTCACAGCCGCAGACCGTGCTGGTGGGGGCGAGGATCTACCGGGGAAACACTCTGAACCGTCAGGGACCTGCCAGTGCGGGGAGCGATGCCGATTTCCGCTTTGTGGATGTGGAGGATGATGCCTCGCAGTCGGAGCACCCGAGTTGGAACGGGGCCATCTTCGCAGAGCATGTCTTCAATCTGGGGGAGAAGCTGAGCATCACCCCGGGCTTCCGGGTAGAGTATATCCGCACGGTGAGTGAGGGCTTCAGCCGGAAGACGTACCGCAACCTCGCGGGCGACATCGTCCTCGACTCCATCACCCGGGGCGATTTCACCAAGGAACGGTGGTTCCCGCTCTTCGGTCTGGGCGTCAGCTATCGCCCGTTCAGCTTCGTGGAGGTCTATGCCAATTTCTCGCAGAACTACAAGCCGATCAATTTCAACGACCTTTTCGTGGCCAACCCCACCTTCCGCGTGGACCCCGACATGCAGGACGAGACGGGCTTCAATTTCGACCTCGGCATCCGGGGTGAACTGCTGCAATGGTTCCGCTATGATGTCACGGGGTTCGCCATGCTCTACAACGACCGCATCGGCTATGTGCAGGCGGTGGACCCGGAGCTGTTCAGCGTGTACCGCCTGCGGACGAATGTTTCGGATGCCTTCACCGTGGGGGTGGAGAGCCTGTTGGAGTTCGATGTGCTGGGCATGATGGGCTACAAGGGGCCTTGGCAGATGGGGGTGTTCTCGAACCTGACATGGCTGAGTGCGAAGTATGTGAGTTCGGAGGAGTCGGCCTTCCGCGACAAGCGCGTGGAACTGACGCCTGCCATCCAGTTCAGGGGCGGGGTCGAGGTGAAGTACCGCCAGTTCGGGTTCACCTCGCAGTTCTCGTACACGGGCGAGCAGTTCACCGATGCCACCAACGCTGTGCGCACGGGAAATGCGGTGAACGGCATCGTGCCGGCCTATCAGGTCTGGGACATCGGACTTCGGTATGCGCGAGAGAAGTGGCGCATCGACATCGGGATGGACAATGTGCTGGACACGCGCTATTTCACCCGCAGGGCCACGGGCTACCCCGGTCCGGGGATTCTGCCTGCCGAGGGCCGATCGGTCTGGGTGACGGTGGGGTTGAAGTTGTGAAGGTCAATTGGCAATGATCAATTGTCAATGAACAGTGATCAATTAGCAATGGGCGATTAGCAGTGATCAATTGGCAGTTTGGGGTTGGCCGTGGGTGATCACTGATGGGCCGAGGTGGGGTAGGGCGGCTTCTATGGTTGTTGGGGCGTGTGCCGGGTGGGTTGTGAGGCCTGCTGCGGGTGCTACGGCATTTTGGAGATGATCTATGGTCTCTTCGAGATGAATTATGGGAGCTTTGAGATGAATTATGGCTGTTGGTTTTTGCTGTTCGCGGTTCGGGCTAGGTGATATGGGGGTGGGATAGGATTTCGCGCAGAGGCGCAGAGGAGGGAGTGGTGGGCTGGCCCTTCGATATACTCAGGACAGGCGCCCACCGAATAGGACGAACGAGCGAAAGACGCTCGCTCGGGTGGACATTTAGGACGATGGGCATGTTGGGAGCGGTTACTTTTGCCTTATGGCTGCATCACCACAAGGCGCACTGTGTCCGGTCCTGTTCGCGGATGGCACAAGCAATGCCTTCACGCTCTTCAGGGCTGAAAAGGAGGATGCACCGCTGCTGGTCATCTTCCCCGCTCTGGGCGTAAGGGCGAGTTACTATGGCAAGTGTGCCCTCGAATTGCGCGATGAGGGGTTCCATGTGGCCACAGTGGATCACAGAGGTCATGGCCATTCGTCTGTCCGGGCATCAAGGCGCTGCGATTTCGGCTACCGTGAGCAGGTGGAGCTGGAGTATGTCACCATGCTCGGTCTGCTCCGCAGCCAGTTTCCCCGCTCACGGGTCATCGTCATGGGTCACAGTATCGGTTCGCAGATGGGCGCACTGCTCGTGGCGCGGCATCCGCACCTGATGGACGGCTTTGTGATCAATGCCGGGTGCTCGGTCTATCATCGCGGATGGGGCAGCAATGGCTGGGCCATACTTCTGCTGGCACGGCTGTCGGGCATAGCGGCCCTAGTGTTCGGATATTATCCGGGCAAGCTGTTGCGTTTCGGTGGGCGTGAGGGCAGGGGCATCATGCGCGACTGGGCGCGCACTGCGGTATCGGGCGAGTTTCAGGCAACGGGAGAGGATTTCGACTATGACAGTGCCATGGCGCGGTCAACGGTTCCGGTGCTCGGCATCACCTACGATGGCGATGGCTCGGCACCGCCTGCTGCGCTCTCCTTTCTTCTGGACAGGTTCGCTTCGGCCCACCGCACCCAGCTCCATCTTGCGGATGCCACTGGCGGCAAATGCGACCATTATACCTGGGTGCGAAAGCCGCACATCTTTCTCCCTTCGCTCAGGGACTGGCTGGATGCGCAGGGGCTCAACGCGAACGGTTGACGTCCGAACCGTGAAAAGCGAACAATTGCTTTTCACTACTTTCGGATCGTCAGACCAAAGCACCCACTGAGGCGTAGACGGATAGATTGCACGCAGAGAGGCGGAGAAAATGGGCGCCTGCGGGTGTCCTCTACGATATCCACTCCAGGCTGGTGATGCGCACCACTTTTACCGGTTCCATCTCGGTTGATACCGCGCAACTGCCCTCCGGGATGTACATCTACGAACTGCGAGATGGTGGGGAGATGGTCGGCCGTACAGGCAAGGCGATCAAGTATTAGGACGGAAGGGACTGTTTGCGATTCGCGGGAGGTGATATGGGGGTGGGATAGGATTTCGCGCAGAGGAGTAAAGGAGGAGTGGTGGGCTGGCCCTATGTTACTGCGTACCGCAGTGAGCTCCCTTCGACAAGCTCAGGACAGGCTCCTTCGGTCGGTTCGACAAACTCAGGGCAGGCACCCACCGAATAAAACGAAGGGGGCGTTGGCGGCTTCCAGACAATGAACATCCGTACGTTGAATCAGAAAGGAAGGATGATGACTGCAGCATGTGGGCTATCCTAATTTTGCACCATGTACTATCGGAGGAAAGTGTTGTTGGGGCTGTTGGAACTGAGTGGTGGTAGGCTTGCCCGCACCGATCTGCAGAAGATGCTGCTGCTTTTCTGCATGGCGCAACAGGACAAGGCGTATGCCTTCGTGCCTTACAGGTTCGGGGGGTTCAGTTTCCAGTCGTATGCCGACAAGCGCACCCTGACGAAGTATGGTTACCTGACGGATTCGGAAGATTGGGAACTGACGGACAAGGCCAAGGGCATGGCGGCCTCGCTCACCTCTGCCGACCTCTATCTTATGAAGCGGACACTGCACGCCTTGGGCAGCACGCGTGGCCGGGCATTGGTGAAAGAGACCTATGTGCGCCATCCTTATTATGCCATTCATAGCGAGATAGCGGCCGACCTGCTCACCGCTGATGAAATGGGCAAGGTGGATGCGGAGCGGCCTTTGGCAACGGACAAGGCGCTGCTGACCATAGGCTATGAGGGCATTGTATTGGAGGAATATCTGAACCGCCTGATAAAGGCCAATGTGAAACTGCTGTGCGATGTGCGCAAGAACCCGTTGAGCATGAAATGGGGCTTTTCAAAAGGGCAACTGATGGACAGCTGCACCAAGGTGGGCATCGTCTATCGGCACTTGCCCGAACTGGGCATCGTGTCTGACAAGCGCAAGAGCCTGAACACACAGGCGGACTACGACCTGCTTTTTGAAGAGTATGAGCAGACCACCTTGCAGACCGAGACCGAGGCATTGCAACAGGTCGTGGCACTGATGGCCGAGCATGGCAGGGTGGCCATCACGTGCTTTGAAGCATGTGAGAAGCAATGCCACCGCGGGCGGGTGGCCAAGGCATTGGCCCAATGGCCCGACAGGGATTTTGAAGTCATCCATCTATAGGGGATGCCGAGGCACAAGGTGCTCATAACCGTCACTACCTATCCGCTGCCATCGCGGAGCTATGACGAGTTGGTGTGCACTGCGGGCATCTTGGAGAATGGGGATTGGATACGCATCTATCCCATTCCGCTCAGCTTCCTGTTCGACCTGAAGAACGCGGCCAGGCTCAAACAGGTGAAATACCGTTGGATAGAGCTTGACCTTGTGAAACGCAAGGACGACTTCCGGCCCGAGAGCCACTCCCCGAAGCACTATGATTTCCGCGACATCGTGGTGCATGACAGCATCGGGACTGAACGGAACTGGGCGGAGCGCAAAAGCCTCTGTTGCAAGAAGGTGTACACCGACCTTGGGCAACTGATCGAGGATTCAAAAGACCCGACCAATGTATCGTTGGCCACCTTCAAGCCTGCCAAGATCAAGCGATTGGTGATTGAGAATGACTCGCGCGAATGGAAGGACGAATGGAAGGAGCTGCGCAAGCAGGGCGACCTTTTCACCGATGGTGCCAACCCGGAGACCATGATCCGCAAGCTGCCTTACAAGTTCTTCTACGAGTTTGAGGATGACCGCGGCAAGCGGTCCAAACTGATGATAGAGGATTGGGAAATAGGGGCACTCTACTGGAACTGCCTAGAAAGGGCCGATGGCGATGAGGCCGTGGCGTTGGAGAAGGTGCGGCAGAAGTACGAGAAGGAGTTCCTATCCAAGAAAGACATCCATCTATTCCTCGGTACCACGAAGGAATGGCACATGCGCAGGGGAAGCAACCCGTTTGTGATCATCGGAGTGTTCTACCCGAACAGCGAGGTGCAGATGCGGTTGTTCTGAGGGGCAAAGCGATTCAGTTAGAAGGTGGCGGGTTGATTGCACGGTTGCTACTGAGCGCAGCGTTCTCTCAGCCATAGGCTGAAAACCGTGCGCGTCATGTTCCGCACAATCCGCCTCAGGCGGACTTCGGAACTCTTGCGCGAGCGCATGGGAAGACTTGGGCGGGCGGTGGTTTTCGGATTATTCACCTGATAGGTGACAAAGTGTAGGATTTCTGCGCATATTGCTGCCATAAATTCCCGACCATGAACAGCAATGTGTCTTATCGAGTGGAGACGAAGGAGAATGTCTATTTCGCCATCGGTCTCGTTTTCAGTGTCGTCTTCTATGCGGTGGTGGTCACGGGCCTCATCATGTCGGTGGACATGGGCATGGAGGCCTATCTCGGGGTGTTCGCGTTCTATGCGGTGTTCATTCTGCTGTTGCTGCACCTGCTGGGCGGGCTGCTGGTGGGCATGATACGGGGCAATGCGGTGAAACTGGGCCCTGAGCAGTTCCCGGACATCCATGCCACCGTGCTGCGGCAGTCGCAGCAACTGGGTCTGGGCCGGGTGCCCGATGTGTATCTGCTGCAGGCAGGTGGCGTGCTCAACGCCTTTGCCACGCGGTTCATGGGCAAGGACTTCATCGTGCTTTACAGCGACATCCTGGAGGAGGCCTATGAGCAGAACCGCGAGACGGTGGATTTTGTGATCGCGCACGAGCTGGGCCATGTGAAGCGCAACCATCTGGTGAAGCGCAAGGTGATCCTGCCCGCGCTCCTCATCCCGTTCTTCAGCGGGGCCTATTCCCGTGCCTGCGAGTACACGTGCGACAGCATAGGGGCATCGTTGAGCGGTGAGGACGGGGCACGGTCGGGCCTCACGCTGCTGGCTGCTGGCAAGCGGCTGTTCAGGCGGGTCAATGTGGGGCGTTTCGTGCAGCAGAACGATACCGAGGCCGGATTCTGGTACTGGTTCGCAGAGAAGCTATCGACCCATCCGCACCTTGCCAAGCGGCTGGCACGGTTCCCGGAGCGCATCACGGACGGGCGGCCCAAGGCACAGTCTGTTGCGTCATGGGAGGCTCCTATGGCACAGGCCGCCCAGCCGGAGGAGGTAGCAGGGGCCGACCATTCCAAGTATTTCCCCAAGGGGTGAACGGGTTGTTCGAGGTTCGCGGTTCGCTGTTCTGGGGAGGTGATATGGGGGTGGGGTAGGATTTCGCGCAGAGGCGCAGAGGAGGGAGTGTTGGTGGGCTGGCCCTTCGATATACTCAGGACAGGCGCCCACCGAATAAGACGAATGAGCGAAAGACGCTTGCTCGGGCGGGGGGGGTGGAAAGCCCAAAGCCTCTATCTTCCGTGCCCCAATTCCTACCCCTGAGGCATGCTCAGCCAAGAGAAACACGACTTCCTGCTGGAATATCCTTGGCTGGTCAGCAGTTATGTAGCGTTCTACCTCCCGCTGACACAGGAGCAGCTGCGCAGGTACTACGACCTGTTCGATTGGGAATACATCTGTGAGAACGAGGCCATTCAATGGAACACCGATATCATTGACGAGTTCCTTGACGACCTCCTGCCCATCATCACCGAAGAGAATGACCCCGGTTATGGAGTATCCGAACTGAGCACCAACCGATCGGTACCTTGGTCTGTGGAGCTTATAGACCGCTACATAGACCGATGGAACTGGGGAGATATGGTATGCAACCATATCCTGCCGCATGATATGCGCATTCATTACAGATACCGCCTAAGCACCATAGAGGAATACGACCCTTTGGAAGCCGAACAGTGGGAACAACGCAACAATGCCCATCACGAAATTGACGGGTGGTTGAATTACGGCTTCCTTGAAATGGATCTCGAAGAGATGGCGAAGCATCCTGAACTCTGCATCCAAGACCCTGATGACATTGTGGACGGCACAGTGGATTGGGATGTACTGAGTTCCAATGAGTTTTTGCCGTGGTCTGAGGAGTTGATCGCCCGTTTTCAGGACAGGTGGAACTGGTGGAGACTAAGCAGTAACGACAGCATCCCTTGGTCCGAGGAGCTGCTGATGCGCTTTGAGAACAAATGGGAATGGAAGGCACTCAGCCGCAACCCGTCATTGCCGTGGACCGAATCTTTCATCACCCGATATGGCATGTACTGGAACTGGTATGCCATGAGTGAGAACGAAGGCTTGCCTTGGTCGTATGATTTCCTTCGGAAATTCAGCTGCTTCCTGAAGTGGGGACAGCCCCGCGAAGAAAGGAACGGAACCACAACCTACCCTGAAGGTAGTATCAACAACAACTACGGCATCCCATGGACAGCTGAGATGTGGGACGCCTTTCACGACAGGCTCGATGGGAGCAGTGTGATAACGAGCCGTGCCATACATTGGGATTTTGAGACCATGAAGTGCTGCTGCAAACATTGGGGTGCATTCACCCCATTGTCCAACAGAGAATTGTTCCTCACCGCTTTCCCCGAACTGGAAGATGCCGAAACCGTCATTTCACTGATGGACGAGATCTTGGTGAGGTATAAGAGAGGGGATTACAAGGGGGAGGAAATACCGACTTAATGGGCTATCAAAACCATCTGAATGCAAACAAGTCTCGTTAGAATCGGAAAGGTCCTTAAGGAATTGGGAATTGGCTTAGGGACTGCCAAAGACCACTTGGAGGCCAATGGTTACTCTGATATTTCTCCATCTACAGCATTAGACGAGAATGCAGTACAACTTCTTCGCGGTTTTGTAAATCGAAGAAATGAGCCTGATGTAACAGGCATTCCACCTTCAACCGAGATTACACCAACCACATACCCATTGAATGAGGCCATTCGCTTACCTTCTGGGCATATGGTTACAAGTCGTTTCGGTAAATTCGACAGTATAACTGTTTATCGTTATAATTTTTCAAGTAAGACAGCAAATGACCCAAATGCAAGGTCTAAATTATTAAAGTGGCTGACGTCTAACAGTGAAGTACTACTGTATAGAATAGAGAAGGATTGCTTTCTAACTTTTAATCATCTTGGAAGCAATATTCAGTATGCACTTTGTAAAGAAGAGCATTTGGAATTTCCTTTTCATAATACTCAGTTGCTATCACTATATCTCACTCTTCTGATTAAAAACTTCTACCGCACTGAGTTTGCTCAGCATCTCAATAAGAACATATTTGTTATAGCACAAAAAGAATATCCGCCTTTCAACGTTTTGGAGTGTTTTTCGTTCGATGTAGAGATGTTCGTGGACGGACGTTTTTATATCCATTACCAACCTATTAGTAAGATAGTAGGTTATGGAAGAGTTGATGTTCAATTCCTAGCGAACCTAAAGAAAAATATAAGCTCAAGAGAAGGAGAAGAGCAACTCGAATTCAGTCTTATGGACAGCGAAAATCGTTGGCGCAGACGGTTTAACTTGCTTGACGCCAAAAGCGTGGCCGATGCCGAGTCCTTTATACAAGGATGTGAAAAAAGAAAGCAGGTAGTGATTGCCACATTCGACTACAAGTTTTTAAACCAATTTTCAGGAGAACTTTTTAATAATGTAATTCAAACCACTACAATCGGTCTCTCGGATTCCGTGAAGACACTTCTTCCTATTATCTCATTGTTAAAGCTTCCAAATTTTGTTCAGCTACATGAGACTCCGTATTACAGAATTCAATCTCCGCAGCGAATTGTCCTTGACCGAAATCTTATGTTAGGGAGCGGGTTCGATGCTCGCGAGCAAACGGCCGCATACTACAATGGCATGTTTCGACCCGCCAATGGAGCAATAATTCAACCAATTGAGATGGGTGGTGATTATGTGGATCCATTCAAGCTGCTTCTTGAAAAATTTAATGTAGGGGGCTCCGTTGAATTGTTACCTGTAATTAAATTGGAAAAGGACCAAAGCTGGCCAATAGAAGTTGTCAAGCAACTGAAAAGACAATTTGGTAATCAGCTACTGTTAACGATTTTTTTACGCTACCGCCAAACTGACGATTTCTTGAAGCCACTGAAGAAATTGAATGTTCGGTTTCAAGTCTACTGTGAATCACCAAAAAAGTGGTCTCAGATGTCTAACTACACTGTCAAGTGTCTGGAGAAAATGGGAGGTCTGCTTACAGCCCTAAAATGCTCCTTTGAACCTGAGACGACCTATTTTCTTGGTATTGATATGGGACATTCATCATCGGGTGAGAATCGATACTCTAACCTTTGCGTTAGCGTTTTTGACTTCAAAGGAGAGTATCGTGTTCATAAAACCATCAAGAAAATCCCATTGAACGAAGCCTTGAATCCTAAGGCATTTGAATTTGCAATGGATCAGATAGTAGAGTTCATTTCTATGGAAGGTCTTCCGTTTCCTGAAAAATTCATTGTTCATCGCGATGGGCGCGTGCATCAGAATGATGTTGAGACAATGCGTTCCGTTTTTCTTAAGACTGCGGAACTCACCGATTTTGATGTGGTTGAAATAATTAAGTCCGGTTATCCAATTTTCGCAGTAAGTGATGGGGAGAAAATGGAGAATCCTAAACCAGGTGAGTATTGGTTGATACGTAGTTGGCGTTATGCTGTTCTTGCCACTAACATACAAGCAAACGCTAGGGGTCAGTCAATTAAGCCACTGGTGATTCGCCATACTGCTGGAAATACACCTTTCACCATCCTCATAGAACAGGTGTACTGGTTCACGCGGGTCTATACCAATAACCTATACTATTCCACAAGACTGCCCGCTACCACTGAAATGGCCAACAACCGGGCAGGGACAGGAGAGCGCTTACATGTTTCGACATATCGAGCATAGCCTCTTTCCGCCCTTTTCCAAGACTTCACACCTGCAATCGCCTTTCTCCCCTGCCACCTATTCTGTTTACACCCCGCCCGCGCTAGGCTGTGCCTAGTGCGTCTTATTGGCTGACGTCCGTCAGCAAGTGAAGCCTTCCCCTTTTCAGGACAGTGCTTCACTAGAGATGAGGTTGGTTTTTGCAGGGGGAAAAGGGGCGCGCACCTCAGCACCCCTGCGTGCCGAAGAAGAAGCCGAGGCTCAAATCCGTTATTTTTATGGCATGCCTCGTCCTGTGACGCAGTGCGCACCTATTGCCTATGGCTGTATTTCATGATTTCACTGCTGTGCTGCTGCGGGATGAGCGCACGGGTGCTGCGCAGCGGGCGGCCTGGGTGGCGGTGCCGGAGGAGGTGATGCGCGGGATGAGGCGGAGGGAGTATCCGCTGGGGTTCTATGTGAAGGGGCATGTGGACCGTGTGCGCTACACGATGCTGCCGCTGGAGCAGATGCCTGACGGAAGTTGGGTGTTCCGCATACCGGCCTCGATCATCGTGAAGGCGAAGAAGCAGATAGGGGACACGGTGCGCATTGCGATGGACAAGGACAGGCTGTCTTTTCCGATGACGGATGCGTTCGTGGTGGCGTTGTGCAAGGAGCCGAAGGAGGTGACGGTGTATTACCATGTGAGTATGCCGCCCGAGGAGCGGAACCGATACAATGAATGGATGTACCGCGCGCGGACGGATGCGGAAAGGAGGGTGCGGATGGAGCGGGCGTTGCATGGCCTGCGCCACAGGCTGTGCTTTGCGGAGATGAAGCGGGTGAAGTGTCCTTCGATACGGGCTGAAAGAGCCCACTCAGGATGACACTCGATATGGGCTGAAGGGGCCTACTGTCCCTCATTCACTAATGGGCTAATTCCCCCCTTTCTCCGTGCCCTTCCGTGCCTCCGTGGCTAACCCATGTTCCCTCATTCGCTAATGGGCTCATTCGCTAATGGTCTCCGTGGCCAACCCATTTTCCATTTTCCATTTTCAATTTTCCCCCTTTCCCCCTTTCTCCGTGCCCTTCCGTGCCTCCGTGGCTAACCCATGTTCCCTCATTC
>CAZATP010000016.1:9446-33549 GCA_964488095.1 uncultured Chryseobacterium sp. | reverse complement strand
AACCCATGTTCCCTCATTCGCTAATGGGCTCATTCGCTATTGGTCTCCGTGGCCAACCCATTTTCCATTTTCCATTTTCCCCCTTTCTCCGTGCCCTTCCGTGCCTCCGTGGCCAACCCATGTTCCCTCATTCGCTAATTGGCTACTTGGCCAATTGTTCATTTTACGGTATTGCCCTTTTGTCGTTCCCGCATTACATCCTCCTAATGCGCGAATTCCCAATTTCTGAGTTCCACACATACATCTCTCTTACACTGATCTACATCTCTATTACATAGCTATACATCTACCAGACTTCGACATACATTTCCCTTTCCCTAATCTACATCTACCAGACCCTAACATACATTTCCCTTTTTCTGATCTACATCTACGTGACTCAGACATACATCTACCAGACCTTAACATACATCAACATTACACGATTATACATCTCCGTGACCTTAACATACATCCACCTTACATCATTATACACTTGAGTTTCACTCACCCTGTCACAAGCCATGATCCGCGAGTTCCTAAAGGCATTCCTCGCCCACGGCTGGCACTCCAACCTCTTCTATGGCAGGACAGCCCAACACACCGCGCATGCGGGCGACATTTGCCCCGCCCCCGCCCGCTCATGCTCAACAGCACCATGAATCCGCAGGCCATAAGCTGCAAGCGGAGTGAGGTTTCGCAGAAGGAAAGGGAGGAGCATCGATATTTGGTGTCATGACCGACCGCGATACCCGCCCGCGCTAGGCTGTGCCTAGTGCGTCTTATTGGCTGACGTCCGTCAGCAAGCCATCCCAACGCATACAAAGCACTTCCCGCTCTCGCCAGGCTCCCCGCCCCAATCACCACTCATCAACCGACCGGAGGAAGCTCACTGCTTTTCGCAGTAATCCCCACCTGCGCCCGGTCAGTTCGAGTAGCACCGCCTTTCGCGGGGCGTATCGAGAACCCCACCCGCCCCGATCACGCAATCAACAATCAACAATCAACAATCAGCAACCGACCGGAGGAGCATCGATATTTGGTGTCATGACCGACCGCGATACCTTCTATCCCTCCGACATCAGCGAATGGCGCCAATGGCTGCAGGAGCACCATGCCAGCAAGCAATCCGTGTGGCTCATCTGCTACCGTAAAAACTCCGGCATACCCTCCATCTCTTGGAGCGAATCGGTGGACGAGGCCCTTTGTTTCGGGTGGATAGACAGCACTTCAAGACCCATCGACCACCAAAGCTTCATGCAGTATTTCTGCAGGCGCAAACCCAACAGCACATGGTCTAAGGTCAACAAACTGAAAGTGGATCAACTCATTGCTGACGGCCGCATGACCCCGGCCGGACTGGCCGTCATAGAGCGGTCGAAGGAGAACGGCTCGTGGAACATATTGGATGAGGTGGAGGAACTGATAGTGCCGGACGACCTCGAGGCCGCCCTGAGCGCGCAGGAAGGGGCGCGGGCCTACTTCCTTGGCCTGAGCAGGTCCGTGCGCAAAGCGATGCTGCAATGGCTGGTGCTTGCCAAGCGGGACGAGACCCGGCAGAAACGGATCCTCGACATTGCGGAGCACGCTGCCCGTGGCGAAAGGCCGAAGCCGTTCAGATGAGGGAGTGTTGGCCCCAAGCTTCGGGCTTTTCGCTTCGGGCCACAAGCTGTTGGCGCAAAAAAGGTTTCAGGCGGTGAGGAGCAAAGGGCATCACCTGTTGAAGGCCGGTCTTTGGAATTGGATAATTTTGGGCAAAAGTCTCAAGCCATGACCCCGCTTCAAGAACATGCGTCCGCCATAGAGCGCCTGTGCAGGGATCACAGGGTGAAAACGTTGTATGCGTTCGGCGCTGTGTTGTCGGGCCGATTCAACCCGGAGAGCGACATCGACCTGATCGTAGATTTCGAGGACGTGACCCTTGAGGATTATGCCGACAACTACTTCGACCTGAAATTCTCTTTACAGGATACACTGGGCAGGAAGATAGACCTCTTGGAAGAGCAGGGCATCAAGAATCCCTATTTCCTTGAGCATCTGAATCAGCAAAAGCAATTGGTCTATGGACGTTGAGATCAAGGTGTGGCTTTATGATATCGTGAAGGCCATCTGGTCCATCGTCATCCGCCACATCCCAGTGCTGAAAGCTGAAGTGACCGCGCTGTTGGCCGATTGATCTCCGATGGTGAGGACTTCGGTAGTCTCCTTTTCTTCGGATACCGCGCCTTCTTAACATCCCGCTGCTCCGAAAAGGGGGCAGCCGGACCATCATCACATGAAACCATGAACATACCTGTACGCGAAGCGCAAGAGGCGGATGTTGCCGCCATCCTTGAAATCACCAACCACGAGATACTGCACTCCACCGTGCTCTATGAGTATGAGCCGCGCAGTATGGAGACGCAACTGCAATGGTTCCGCGACAAGCAGGCACAGGGGTGGCCCGTGCTGGTGGCAGAGTTAGAAGGTGCCGTGGTCGGTTTCGGCACCTACGGCAAGTTCAGGGAGCGGGTGGCCTACCGTTTCACCGTGGAGCACTCCGTCTATGTGCACAAGGACCATCGGGGCAAGGCCATAGGCCATGCCTTGATGGAGCAGCTCATCCAAAGGGCCAAGGCCGATGGTCTGCACGTGATGATGGCCGGCATAGACGCATCGAACATGGGCAGTGTGGAGTTTCACCGCAGGTTCGGATTCGAGGTGGTGGGCACCTGCCGCGAGGTCGGATTCAAATTCGACCGCTGGCTGGACCTCACGTTCATGCAGCTTGTGCTTTGATGGAGATCGTATAGGAGGTCTCAGTAGGCCCGTACGTCTGAAAATCGTCAGCCCTATCTTTAAGTACCCAGTGATTCATAGTGAGGGAAATCGGTGAACGACCGCAACCCTTGGAGGACTATCAAAGTACAAGGCCGTCAATGAGGCAGGGGCGAACATGGGAACTGCATGGTGCATTTCCGTTCTAGGCTGATTTTTCCGTACTTGCGACACCTTTTCACGACTTTGAGATGATGAAGAAAAATCTATTCAATGGGGCCCTCGGTATCCTCGCCCTCATGGCCATGTTCACCACCGGATGTGTGTCCGATGTGAAGAAGGACAGTGATGACGGAGGGGCCAATTCGGACTCCACGGCCGCCTCTGACCGGATCATGAACATCGGTGGCAGCCTGATCAGCATCCCATCACCCATTCAGACCGCCATGCTCATTGAGAAGTCTGGTGCGGAATACAACAAGTCCTTCCTGAATGATGCCAAGAAGGCGACTACTTATGCCACCAATTTCCAGAAGGCCCTGAATCTGGGCGTTTACGGTGCGGATGTGGGATATGTGACCCTTTATGACCAGAGTCAGGATGCCCTCAAATACATGGGTGTGATCAACAAGCTCAGCGATGAGCTTGGTATCTCCAGTGCATTCGACCAGAACCTGCTGAACCGCTTCGAGTCCAATTTCGGTAAGCGCGACTCCATGCTGAGCATGGTCTCTGTGGCCTACCGCAATTCTGATGCCTTCCTGAAGGATAACGACCGTCTCAATGTTGGTGCGCTTGTTCTGGCCGGTGGTTGGATAGAGACCATCTATTTCTCCACCCAGCTGGCCATGAAGCATGGCAACAAGGACATCATCAACCGTATCGGTGAGCAGAAATATACGCTCAACAATCTGGTGAAGATGCTTACGCCCTACTATGACCAGCCGGAGTACGATGTGCTGATCGATGATCTGATCGAGTTGGCCTATGACTTCGATGCCATCGACATCAAATACACCTACAATGCCCCTACAGTGGACGTGGCCACTAAGACCACTACCATCAACAGCACCACTGAGGTGGTGATCACCAAGGAGCACCTGAAGGCCATTGCCGACCGCGTGGCGAAACTGAGGAACAGGATAACAGGGTAATCATTATTGAGAAAAGCGAATCACAGACCATGAGAACAATCATCATAGCCCTGTTTACAGTTGTTGGGCTGTCCACTTCAGCGATGGCCCAGTGTGACAGTATTGCCACCCTCTGCGCCAAGCACATCACCGCCAACTATATCTCTGACGGACAATCGTACCGAGCCTTGCTGAATGGGGACGAGGTGGCCGAGTTCCGCGCTACCTTCTATGGGGGCAGCACCTATCGCATTGCAGGCTGCAGCGGTTTCAAGGACGGTAATGCCATCTTCACCATCTTCGATGAGGACCATAATCTTCTGTTCACCAACAGCGATCAAAAGAATGCGCCCTACTGGGATTTGAAGTTCAAGTCCACCGTGGACTGCATTATAGAGACCAAGCTCAACACGAATATGGTGAAGAGCGGTTGCGCCACCTTGGTCATAGGGTTCAAGTGACGCTTTCCCATTGAAACCCTTAGCCCTGATACAGCGTTGTATCGGGGCTTTTTTTTCTCTGCCCACCCACCGTCTGAATGAGTGAACGGATATTACGTGCGCTGATGCAGCTTTTCGCACTTGTGGCGAAAGGAGAGAGCTCATCCGGAAGGGAGGTGGTGCGCGTCTTCCTCGGTCAGCAGTTGGGGTCGGTGCACGTGGAGAAGTACCTGACCATCTTCGATGAGTACTTCAAGGAGTATCATGGGGAAGCGGATGAGGAGGCGGAGAAGAAGCGTAAACGCATCTCGAAAAGTTCGGTGAAGATTCTGCGCATCTGCACGGCCATCAATGCCGAGCTGATGCAGAAGCAGAAGGTGATCGTGCTTTTCAGGCTGCTACAGTTCGTGAATACGGACGGAGATATTGCAGGGCAGGAGCTGGACTTCGTGTCCACAGTGGCCGACACCTTCAACATAGATGAGCAGGAGTTCTTGCGGTGCCTGCACTTTGTGAAGGCCAAGAAGGACGATATCCAGGATTCGGAGAACATCCTGGTGGTGAACAGTTCGGACGGAAAATATCTGGAGCGGGCGCATCATATACGGTCTGAAGGTCTTCATGGGGAGATCCGTGTGCTGAGTGTGCCCAGTGTTTCGCTGTACGTGTTGCGCTATTTCGGGCATGACACGCTGTTCATGAACGGACAGCCGCTGCAGCCGGAAAGGGTGCATATCCTTGGCCAAGGGGCATCCATCCGTGCCACAGGCCTGCAGCCCATCCACTACAGCGATGTCGTTGGGAGGTTCCTGCGGTCGTCCGTTGCTGTGAACGTGACCTTTGAGGTGAAGGACGTGGAGTTCTTCTTCCCCAGTGGAAGGCGGGGTCTTCACCCATTGATGCTGCGAGAGAATTCTGGTCAGATGCTCGGCATCATGGGGGCCAGCGGTGCAGGCAAGTCCACGTTCCTCAACATACTCAACGGCACAGAGAGACCGAGTGTGGGCACCGTTAACATCAACGGTATCAGCATCTACGATGAACCCAAGAAGGTAGAGGGCCTGATAGGACACATCTCGCAGGACGACCTGCTGATGGAGGACCTCACCGTATTTGAGAACCTGTATTACAACGCCCGTCTCTGCTTTGACGGGTACAGCCGGTTCCGGTTGACGAAGATGGTGTTGGCCATGCTCAAGAGCCTCGGTCTCTACGAGATACGCGAGCTTAAGGTGGGCAGTCCGCTCAACAAAAAGATCAGCGGTGGGCAGCGCAAGCGGTTGAACATCGCCCTGGAATTGATACGTGAGCCGAGCATCCTGTTCGTGGATGAGCCTACATCAGGTCTTTCATCGCGCGACAGTGAGAATATCATGGACCTGCTGAAGGAACTGGCGCTCAAAGGCAAGCTGGTGTTCGTGGTCATCCACCAGCCCTCATCAGACATCTACAAGATGTTCGACAAGCTGATGATCCTCGATACGGGCGGTTACCCGGTGTATTACGGCAATCCGATCGAGGCCATCAGTTATTTCAAGTCGCAGATCAATGATGTGACCAGCGAGGACGTGGAATGCCATAGCTGTGGCAATGTCAGTTCTGAGCAGATATTCAACATCATCGAGAGCCGTGTTCTGGACGAATACGGCCAGTTGACGGAGAACCGTAAGGTGTTGCCCAAGGAGTGGAACGAGAAATTCATCGCCTCCAAGCGCATGCGGCAGGAACTGGCCAATAGCGATGGTAAGGGCAGGCCTATGCCCAAGGGGAGCAGCGCCCCATCCTGGTGGGAGCAGTTCAAGGTGTTCATCACCCGCGATGTGCGGTCCAAGATGGCCGATATACAGTACATTCTCATCAATTTTCTCGAGACGCCCTTGCTGGCCCTTATCCTGGCCTTGTTGGTGCGCTATTATGCGAATGATGAAGTAGGATACATGTTCCGGGAGAACGACAACATACCGGCCTACATGTTCATGTGCGTGGTAGTTGCCCTGTTCTTCGGCCTGACGGTGAGCGCGGAGGAGATTATCAAGGACCGCAAGATCCTGAAGCGCGAGGCATTCCTCAACCTGAGCCGCTCGGGATACCTGACTTCGAAGGTGATGATCATGTTCTTCATCTCAGCCGTACAGACCCTCAGTTTTGTGCTCATCGGCAATGCCATCCTGGAGATCAAGGGCATGAACATGGCCTATTTCCTTGTGCTGTTCTCCACGGCCTGCTTTGCCAACATGCTGGGCCTCAATATCTCGGCCAGTTTCCGCAATGCGGTCACCATCTACATACTGGTTCCGTTCCTAATCATCCCGCAACTGCTGCTCAGCGGGGTCATCGTGAAGTTCGATAAGTTGAATCCGGGATTCTCATCAGATGCATATGTACCTCTCACGGGCGATATCATGGCCAGTAAGTGGGCCTATGAGGCCTTGGCGGTGCATCAGTTCAAGAACAACGCCTATCAGAAGCCCTTCTTCGAGTTTGAGAAGTCCATCAGTGAGGCCACATTCCGGAAGGATTATTGGATTCCTGAACTCAGGAAGAGGGTCATTTCCTTGGAAGAGCTCGTTGCGGTTGACAGTGCGGATTCTGATAAGGCCTTCCGATTGGCCGACCTCTTGGAAGGCGAGGTGAAACGTGAGCTGGACCGTAACCCGCAGGTTCCTTTCAAGAGTTTGGACGGACTCTCTGTGCGTCCCTTGGACCTTGCCGTGCTACAGGAGATAAAAACCTATCTCGATAAGCTCTCGCGGCATTATGTGAAGCTGCGTAACGATGTGGATGCCATGAAGGACCATGAGGTTTCCTCCTTTCTGGTCAAACCGGAGGACAGGGAGCTCTTCAATGCCTTGAAGGATGACCATTTCAATGAGAGTCTGGCAGACCTTGTGTTGAATAGCAATGACTTCTACCGAATCATAGAGCGGAACGGGAAACTTGTGCAGCGACTGCACCCCATATATCAGGATCCTGAAGGCAGTAAGGTGCTGCGGTCACATTTCTTCGCCCCTCGCAAGCAGTTCCTGAACTTCTACATGGACACTTACTGGGCCAACCTACTGGTCATTTGGTTGATGACCGCGTTCTTGGCCGTGACCCTGCGCTTGGATGCCCTGAGCCGCATCATGCGGTGGATTGCTGAATTGGCCGACCGACTGCCAGTGAAGAACGGTCAAGGATAGACCGTCCGTTCAAACTCACCTCAGCTCCCAGGCCAGTCCTGCGTAGAACTCCCGCCCGTGGATGGGACTGTAGGAATAGGACGTGTCGAACAGCGGGCTGAACCCAACGTTGGCATTCGGGTCGTTGTAGCCCGTGAGCGGTGAGACGGGCTGGCGATAATCCATGATGTTCTCCATCCCGATGAACACGCGCAGGCTGGCCTTCGACCATCGGTAAGTGACCTGAAGGTTGTCCAGATAGAAGGGTTTGGAAGTGGTGGGCCTTGAAATAGGTAGAGGCTCGCCCGTGGCGTCAAGGTCATACACCAGCGGCAGGTGCATCGGCCCGATGAGGTTGAAGGTATAGGCGAACTCCAGATGCGCCTTTTTCCATGCATAGGACAGCACCCCGTTGGCCGACCACTCCGAGGCAAAGGGCAGGGGAGAGGTGTCCCAGTTCCCAGCCTCGTTGCGCTCCGTCTGCCGGGCATTCAGATAGTTGAACCCCAACCGTATGCTGACCGGAAATCGGAAGCTGTGGTTCACCATCGCGCTGATGCCCCACGATTGCACATGTCCGTCCGTGTTGGCGTAGATGATCTGCCCGGGCGTGTCATAGTCGGGAATGATGCGGTTGGTGAAATAGGTATAGAACCCGTCCACGTCAAAGCTGCCCTGCGATTCGCCCAACGTATAGACGTGGTTGAAGTTGAGGGCCGCGTTGTACGAACGCTCAGGCTTCAATTCCTCCATCAGCACCACCTCACGCTGGCCCGATATGAACGCGTGGTCTTCTGTGAAGAGGTTCACCACCTTGAATCCCGTGCCGAGGTTCAGTCGCATGGTCGTCCACTGGCCGGGGCGATACTTCAGGTTTATCCTCGGAGAGAAGACAGGCCCGTGCGCATCATAGTAGTCTAACCGCGCCCCGCCCAGCAGTTGCCAGACGTTCGGTTTCAGCGTCCATTCATCCTGAACGAAAACACCGGGGATGAACTGCCGCTCAGGGGATGCTTCGGTCGCCACGGTGTTGTCGTCATAGAACTGATAGCGGGCGGTGAGTCCTGCCGTGAGGTCGTGTGCCTTCACTGCACGGTTCCAGATGAGATTGCCGAAGCCTATCCATTGCACGGCCAGATATTGCGCATTGCCATAATAGCTGTCCTGGTTGTGATAGCTGCCCGAGAAGTCGATGCGCACATGCTCCTTCATCGGCAGTTGATAGGTGCCGAAAACCTCGCCACGGTAGGTGTAGATGCTCTCGCCATAGATGCTGTCACTGCCGCGCAGGGTACGGTAGGCGCGGTCGCGCACGAAAGCCTCCACACCGTTGCGCCTGTCCTCATAGTAGAACTTGCCCATCAGTTGCAGCTTGCGGTGGTCCTTGCGTTTCATCGTCCATTTCGTGAAAGCAGACACGCGCTCCATGTTGATCACATCGCCAAAACCGTCCTTGTTATCATCGAAATAGATGTTGGCCGTGCCCACGTTCGCCCCGATCGTCCCATTCCACTTCCCAACCCTTGGCGACCACGCCACATTGGCGAACGTCTCCAGGTTGGAACTGACGCGCACATCGGCCGCAAAACGGGGCTGGTCCACAGGGTTCTTGGTGATGATGTTGATGACACCCGCCATCGCCTCCGAGCCGTAGAGCGTGGAGTTCGGTCCTTTGATCACCTCGATGCGGTCTATCATCTGCACGGGGATGCCATTCATCCCATAGACCGAGGCCAGATTGCCGTAGATGGGGCTGCCGTCCACCAGCAGCGCGGTGTATTGCCCCGGAAATCCGTTGATGCTGATGCTGTTGGTGTTGCACACCCCGCAGGCCACCACCTCTTGCACCCCGTTGATGAGTTTGAGTGCCTGCATCACGTTGGTGGGCGATGTGGTGCGTTCCAGCAGCTCCGTGGTGATAACCTCCACCTTCACAGGCGATGCCGTGACGAAACTCTCTTTCATCGTGCCGCTCACCACCACTTCCTCCAGCCCGAGCGCATCGGGCATCAGACGCACGGTGCCGAGCATCACGTCCTTGCCTTGCAACGTCACTTTCACTTCCTCCCTTCGGAAACCTATGGCGCTGAAAAGCAACGTGTAGCTACCATCCTTGACTTCCTTCAATTGGAACCCGCCCTGTTCATCTGCGGCTGTGCCAATGGTAGTGCCTTGCAGCAACACGTTGGCGAAAGGCACTGGGCCATCAGCCGCCATCACTTGTCCCGACACGGTGTGCTGCGCCCTTGCAGAGAGCACCATGGCGCAGCAGAGAACCATAAGGATGATGTTGGGTTTCATTGCTCAGAGACGGGTGACAAACCTACAATTTTTCGACTCGTCTAAAAATATATTTAGAATAATGGAATAACTACTTTTGGTGCATGGAAAATTCCTTCACCGAGGAGAATTACCTCAAGGCCATCTACAAGCTCTCGCGCAGGAATGAGGTGGGCGTGAGTACCAATGCACTGGCCGACAGGATGGACACCAAGGCCAGTTCGGTCACGGACATGCTGAAGCGGCTCTCATCCAAGAAACTGGTGGATTATCAGAAGTATCAGGGGGTGACGCTGACGGACAAGGGGCTGAAAGTGGCCGTGGACATCATCCGCAAGCACCGTCTCTGGGAGGTGTTTCTGGTGGAACACCTCGGTTTCGGGGAGCACGAGGTGCATGATGTGGCCGAGCAGATGGAACACGTGAGCAGTCCGCTTCTGGTGGAGCGGTTGGACAAGTTCCTGAACCATCCGAAGTACGACCCGCATGGTGGACCCATTCCCGATGCGGACGGCAAGTTCCCAGCACCTGCGCGTGTCAAACTGGACGAACTTCCTGTGGCAAAGCAGTCGAAGGTGCTGGGCGTGACCGAGCATTCGGACAGCTTCATCACCTATCTGAAGAAGGTGGGCCTCGACCTCGGTCAGGAATTCACCCTCACCGACCGCCACGATTTCGACCGATCGGTGGAGCTGCTGCTCAATGGTGAACCGGTGCATGTGAGTCACGAGGTGGCCCGTCACATTTTTGTATCGAACTGATGATGGAACTTATCCCCCAATGGTTTCTTGACCTCTCGCCTGTGATGCAGGCCCTCATTGCCACCACCGGCACGTGGCTGCTCACGGCAGCAGGGGCATCGCTGGTGTTTCTTTTCAAGACGATGAACCGCCAGTTGCTGGACGGCATGCTCGGTTTTACGGGCGGGGTGATGATCGCGGCCAGTTTCTGGTCGTTGCTGGCCCCCGCCATCGAGATCACCGAGCAGACGAATCCGGGGGTGCCGTCATGGCTGCCGGCCGCGCTGGGGTTCGTGGGCGGGGCGCTTTTTCTCTTCGCGCTGGACAAGCTGCTGCCGCACCTGCACATCAATTTTCCGGTGGAGCGGAAAGAAGGCGTGGATACCAACCTGAAGAGCCCAGTGCTGTTGGTGCTGGCCATCACGCTGCACAACATACCGGAAGGACTGGCCGTGGGCGTGGCCTTCGGTGCGGTGGCACATGGGGTGGAGGGGGCGAGCATCGGTGGGGCCATCGCGCTGGCCATCGGCATCGGTCTGCAGAATTTTCCAGAGGGACTGGCCGTGGCCGCACCCATGCGCAGGCTGGGCCTCAGCCGGTTCAAGAGCTGGTGGTACGGACAGATGTCGGCCATTGTGGAGCCCTTCGCAGGGGTACTCGGAGCGGTGGCGGTGGGCTATGCGCTGCCCACGCTGCCCTATGCGCTGGCCTTTGCGGCAGGAGCGATGATCTATGTGGTGATTGAGGAGGTGATTCCCGAGACGCAGATGGACAAGTATGCCGACACTTCGACCCTCGGTTTCATCTTCGGTTTCACCGTGATGATGATCCTTGACGTGGCCTTGGGTTAAGGTAGGCTTTGTCAACAGGCATCCGAATCGACCGGAAGCGGTGAGGTACTTTCGCGGCCCGATTCAGATAGATGACCAAGAACCGCAAATTCAACGCATGGCACGATGTCTCTCCGGGGGACAACATGCCCCAGTATGTCAATGGAATCATCGAGATTCCGCGAGGAAGCCGCGCGAAATATGAGCTGGACAAGGAGAGCGGCCTGCTGAAACTGGACCGGGTGCTCTATTCCTCAGTTTATTATCCGGCCAATTACGGCTTCATACCCCGCAGCTACTGCGATGACCATGACCCGTTGGACATCCTCGTGCTGTCGCAGATCGAGGTGGTGCCCATGTGCATCGTGCCGGCCAAGGTGATCGGGGTGATGCGGATGTTGGATCAGGGCGAGGCCGATGACAAACTCATTGCCGTGGCGGCAGGCGACCCCAGCGTGAGCCACATGAACGACATCAGCGAACTGCCCGAACATTTCCTTTCGGAACTGCGCAATTTCTTCGAGGACTACAAGAAGCTGGAGAAGAAGACCGTGGTGGTGGAGGATTTCCTCGGCAGCGAACTCGCATGGCAGATCCTCAACGACAGCCTTCGGATGTATGAGAAGCATTTCAAGGACATCTGAGGCAGGAAGTGGCCCTGCGGAGTGCGGTTGAAGTTCTGCGCCATTCCGCAGCAGCCCCGCGCCATTCTGCGGAAGCCCTGCGCCACCCCGCTTTTATCTTCCATCCTTTCGCTGACGGTCTGCGGCCTATGGCTGTCCCATGACGCCACCCAGCAGAAGTCCCGCGCCTCCGCCAGTCCGCTGCTGGCAAGGGTTTCAGGATAGCTGGGCAGTGCCCCGCCTTTGCTGTCTGAGGGTCCGCCCCAGTCGAAACTGACAACAATCAGTTTCCCGTCTGACGGCACTCACCAATCTCCGCTCACAGCCCTGATTCCTTTGGCCTCGGAAATCCCCCGAATTCCGATGAGCGTCCTATTCATTCTTATTGCGGTAAGCCTGGTGTTCGCATCGGGCTTTCTTGTGGCCTTCATCTGGGCCATGCGGGACTGCCAATTCGAGGACGACCATACCCCTGCGGTGCGGATGCTGTTCGATGCGCTACCGGTCAAAGGGGAACATGGGAAATCGAAAATTGAAAATGGTGGTCAGTTGAATAAGGTCGAGTCCTCGTCCCGCATCGCAGACCCATTGCCTGTGAGTAAGCAATAATCAATAAATCAATCACCAATAATCCATCCTCATGAAGGAGCAGTTCAGTTATGACAACGGCATCGTCCGCAAGTTCGCCATCGCCACGATGGTGTGGGGTGCCATAGGAATGCTTGTGGGACTTATCGCTGCGTTGCAGATGGTATCGCCCGTGTTCAACTTCCTCACGGAGTATATCACCTTCGGCCGCCTGCGCCCGCTGCATACCAATGCGGTGATTTTCGCCTTCGTGGGCAACGGCATCTTCATGGGGGTGCACTACTCGCTGCAGCGCCTGCTGAAGACGCGGATGTGGAGCGACAAGCTCAGCAACATCAACTTCTGGGGCTGGCAGCTCATCATCGTATCGGCCGTGCTCACGTTGCCTTTCGGCATCACCACCAGTAAGGAGTATGCCGAGCTGGAGTGGCCGATTGACATCGCCATCGCGCTCATCTGGGTGGTGTGGGGCCTCAACATGTTCATGACCATCCTGAACCGCAGGGAGCGTCACCTCTATGTGGCCATCTGGTTCTACATCGGCACGTTCGTGACGGTGGCGATGCTGCACATCTTCAACTCTTTTGAAATCCCTGTCACCTTCCTCAAGAGCTACTCTTGGTATGCAGGTGTGCAGGATGCACTGGTGCAGTGGTGGTATGGTCACAATGCGGTGGCCTTCTTCCTGACCACGCCTTATCTGGGTCTGATGTACTACTTCATCCCTAAGGCCGCCAACCGTCCGGTGTATTCCTATCGCCTTTCTATCGTTCACTTCTGGGCGCTCATCTTCATCTACATCTGGGCCGGACCGCACCATCTGCTCTACACTGCGCTGCCCGATTGGGCTCAGGCGCTGGGCACGGTGTTCAGCGTGATGCTGATCGCACCGAGCTGGGGCGGTATGCTCAACGGCCTGCTCACCCTGCGCGGTGCTTGGGACCGTGTTCGGGAGGATGCCACGCTGAAATTCATGGTGGTGGCCGTGACGGCCTATGGTATGGCCACGTTCGAAGGGCCGATGCTCTCGCTGAAGAACGTTAACGCGCTGAGCCACTACACCGACTGGACGGTGGCGCACGTGCACGTTGGCGCTCTGGGCTGGAACGGCTTCCTCACCTTCGGTATGCTCTACTGGCTGGTCCCTAAGATGTGGGGCACCAAGCTGTTCTCGACCAAACTGGCGAATACGCACTTCTGGCTGGGCACATTGGGCATCCTGTTCTATGCGCTGCCGATGTACTGGGCGGGTTTCACTCAGAGTCTGATGTGGAAAGAGTTCACGGCAGAGGGTTTCCTTGCCTATCCGAACTTCCTGGAGACCGTGACGCAGCTCAAGCCGTTGTATGCGCTCCGCGCCTTCGGAGGCTCCATCTACCTCACCGGTGTGATCATCATGATCTACAACATCGTGAAGACGATGGGCATAGGCACCTTCGTGAAGGATGAGGCTGCCGAGGCCGCTCCGCTGGAGAAGAACATCACGATCAAGGGTGAGGGCTTCCACCGCACCATGGAGCGCAGACCGGTGCAGATGCTGGTGCTCAGCCTAGTGGCCGTGGCCATCGGGGGTATCATCGAGATTATCCCGACCATGCTCATCGAGAGCAATGTGCCGACCATCACCGCGGTGAAACCCTATACCCCGCTTGAGATCGAGGGCCGAGACGTGTATATCAAAGAGGGCTGTAACAACTGCCACTCGCAGATGATTCGTCCGTTCCGCTCTGAGACCGAGCGTTATGGGGAATACAGCAAGGCAGGCGAGTTCGTCTACGATCACCCGCACCTCTGGGGCTCGAAGCGCACAGGTCCGGACCTGCACCGTATCGGTGGCAAGTACAGTGACAGCTGGCACTATCACCACATGATCGATCCGGGCACGCTGTCACCTGGCACCATCATGCCAAGCTACCCGTGGCTGGAAGAGAAGACCGTGAATGTGGAGACCACGCCCAAGAAGATCAAGGCGATGCGCACGCTCGGTGTTCCCTACCCCGAAGGCTATGAGGACCAGGCCGTGGCCGACATGCAGAAGCAGGCGGCAGAATACGCGGCCCGTCTGAAGAAGGAGGGCGTGGAGGTGCTCCCCGAATCGGAGATGGTTGCGCTGATAGCGTATCTGCAAAGGCTTGGAACGGACATTAAGAAATAAGCGGATCAGAAATTCAGGTTTTCAGCAAATCAGCTAATGGCTAACAGCTAAAGGCTTAAAGCTTCAAAAAGATGCTCAAATTCATCAAACACCACATGGAGACCATCGCTGGGATAGAGATTTATCCCATCCTCTCCTTCCTGATCTTCTTCTCGCTGTTCACAGCAGTGCTGGTCTATGTGATCTACAATGGCAAGAGTCATTTCGACCATGCAGGGGCGTTGCCTTTGGAAGATGGGCATATTGAAACTGGAAAATAGAAAATGGCCGAGGGGATTTGCTTTCCCCCGTCCCTCAAATCAATAGGAAAGATGAGAACCAACTTCAACAAACTCGCAGCCAGCCTCGTGTTGGCTCTGATGGCCTCACCGGTCGTGGCTTTCGCCCAAGAGAAGGATTTCACCCCGCCTTGGCGCAATGTGGTGAGTGCCGATGACACGTTCATCTTCTACGTGCTGGCAGGGCTGGCCTTGCTGCTGCTCGTGCTCATCTGGGTGGTGGCGGGTGTGACCAAGGGCCTGACGTCCGATAGCGGCATCTGGAAGAATCGTTGGAATGCCAATGCCATTGCAGCACTGGTGGCCACGGGCAGTTTCCTCGCCTTCCCGATGGCAGCCCTGGCACAGGATGCCACTGCAACTGCCTCGGCCCCGCTGTTTGAGATGAGCGATGGGCTGTTCTGGATCATGCTGGCCATCAACGGATTCTTGGCGCTGGTGCTGTTCCTCATGCTGTACAATCTCAGCATGTTGATCAAGTCGCTGCGCCCCGCTTCGCAGGTGGCCGAGCCTACCATTTTTGAGAAGATAGAGAAGGCCCTCACCGCATCGGTGCCCATCGAGCGCGAGGCCGACATCATGACCGACCATGCCTATGATGGCATCCGCGAGCTGGACAACAGGCTCCCGCCCTGGTGGCTGTACATGTTCTACATCTGTATCGCTTTCGCGGTGGTGTATCTGTATCACTTCCAGGTGAGCCCCATCCCGGGTCTGGACAAGATGGTGCTTCTGGGCCCCATCGAGAAAGGCACGCAGGCGGAGCAATATGAACTGGCCATGGCCGAGGGTGCTGCCGCGAAGGCCGCCTATATGGAGAAGGCCGGTAATCTGGTGAACGAGACCAGCGTGACCATGCTCACAGATGCTGCCAGTCTTGCCAAGGGGCAGGAGACCTTCGTAAGTCTTTGTCAGGCCTGTCACGGGGCGAATGCGGCCGGTGCGCCCAATTCCGTTGGACCTAACCTTACTGATGAGTTCTGGATTCACGGGGGTGGTGTGCAGAACATCTTCAAGACCATCAAATACGGAGTGGTCACCAAGGGTATGATCTCTTGGGAGGCGCAGCTCAGCCCGCGCCAGATGCAGGAGGTGGCAAGTTGGATATGGAGCCTGCAAGGCACAACCGTTGAGGGAGGAAAAGAGCCTCAGGGCGAGCCATGGAGTGAAGCAGGTACTGCGGCTCCAGCTCCTGTTGCAGAGGTGGACTCGGCCGCTGTTGAGGTTACGCAGAACTAAACGATGAACGGAGAATCCGAAATACACGACCCGAACAACCCCACCGCCTCTGAGAGTGGTGAGGGCAGGTTCCGCGACAAGCTCTCCACACTTGACGAGAAGGGCAAACGCAGGTGGATTTATCCTAAAAAGGTATTCGGGAAGTATTTCAATGCGAGGACGTGGCTGAGCTACGTCCTCCTTGCATTTCTGTTTGGAGGGCCGTTCATCCGCATCGGGGGTGAGCCTCTGCTGATGATGAACATCCTGGAGAGGAAGTTTGTCATCTTCGGCAAGATCTTCTGGCCGCAGGATTTCTACCTCTTCGGCCTTGCCATGGTGACGATGGTGGTGTTCATCATCCTGTTCACCGTGGTGTTCGGGCGCCTATTCTGCGGATGGGTGTGCCCGCAGACCATCTTCATGGAGATGCTCTTCCGCAAGATCGAATACTGGATCGAGGGCGACTGGAAGCATCAGCAGCAACTTGATGCGCAGCCCTGGGATGCGGAGAAGATCCGCAAGAAAGGCCTGAAGCACGCGCTGTTCCTGCTCATCAGTTTCTTCATCTCCAACATCTTCCTTGCCTACATCATCGGCAGTGATGCGCTCATTGCCAATGTCACATCGCCTCCCAGCGAGAACCTGCCGACCTTCCTTGCGCTGCTGTTCTTCACGGGGATGTTCTACGGGGTGTTCGCCAAAATGCGCGAGCAGGTATGCACCAACATCTGCCCCTACGGCCGCTTGCAGGGTGTGCTGCTCGACCGCAATTCGATGGTCGTGGCCTATGACCATAAGCGGGGCGAAGAGCGCAGCACCTGGCGCAAGGGCGAGGACAGGAAAGCGGTGAGCAAGGGCGACTGCATCGATTGCCACCAGTGCGTGGACGTTTGTCCTACAGGAATCGATATCCGCAACGGCACGCAGCTCGAGTGCATCAATTGCACCGCCTGCATGGATGCCTGTGACCATGTGATGACCAAGGTGGGCCTGCCCACAGCTCTCATCGGCTACAAGAGCGAGGAGAGCATCAACACCGGGGTGAAGTTCAAGTACACACCGCGCATGATGGCCTACACGGTGGTGCTCACCATACTTATGGGTGTGATGACGGCCCTCATCGCCACCCGTGCCGATGTGGGGGCTACCATTCTGCGCACACCCGGCATGCTCTATCAGGAGAACGGGGAGAACATCAGCAATCTCTACAACTACAAGATCATCAACAAGACCAGCAAGGACATGCCATTGGAATTCCGGTTGGTGGACGGTGAGGGCCAGTTGCGCATGGTGGGCGAGGTGCCGCATGCCGCTCCGGCCGGGGTGGCCGAGGGGGCATTGTTCATAGATCTTCCGCGCAGCACGCTCACGGCCAAGAGAACGGATGTCAAGGTGGGCATCTACTCTGGCGACAAACTGGTGCGAACGGTGAAGACCGGCTTCGTGGGGCCAGCGACCACGAAGGCAAAGGCAAATGATTGAAGCATCAAATCCCCGGGCCTGCAGCCACCCCCTCAAAAGGGGGAAGAGGGATGGTGCGTCTCTCGAAGTCCGTTGTCAAGCCCTAAAGCTGAGTGAAGCGCATACGTCCATCCCCCTTTTCAAAGGGGGTGCCGAGGAACGAGGCGGGGGATTCTAACTGTCAAAAACAAAAGCAATGAATTGGGGACATAAGATCGCTGCCGTTTACATCAGTTTCGCGCTGTTCATGATTTTTCTCGTGGTGATGGCCTTCCGTCAGAATTTCGACCTGGTGGCCGATGACTATTACGCGCAGGAGATCGCCTACCAGACCCGCATAGATCACTTACAGAACGCCAAGGCGAAGAATTATGCGGTTACAGCCGAGCAGGATGCGGAGAAGCTGACCCTCCGTTTCCCCGTCCCTGCCACCAACGTCAAGGTTCACATTTTCCGCCCTTCCGATGAAGGAATGGACCTCCATGGCGTCTCAGAAACATCAATCACCGAACTGACATTTCTCAGAAAAGACCTCTCCACCGGAAAATACCTTGCGAAGGTCGAATGGCATGCCGAGGGAGAGACCTATTACGAGGAGAAGGTGATTGTGATCAATTGACAATGTGCAATTACCAATGAACAATTCCACGCCTTCGGAAAACCTACCGTTACCAACATCCTCTGAATTGATAATTGCCTACTGCTAATTGATAATTGACTAAGTGTTCATCCCTGCTTTCGTCATAGGAGCCCTTGGAAGTTTCCATTGCATCGGCATGTGTGGCCCGATAGCGATGGCTGTGCCTTTGGGCCGAAGTGGCGATTGGAGCGGGATCATCCGCGGTCTTTCCTATAACCTTGGACGGGTGATGACCTACGCCCTCTTGGGACTGCTGGTCGGGCTGGCGGGCCAACGGTTGGCGTTGGGCGGCTATCAGCAGGTGCTGTCCATCACCATCGGGGTGCTTATTCTGATGGCGGTGCTGTTGCCCCGTCAATACACCAGGCGCATCGACCCGACCTCGAACGTTGCCGTGTGGCTGATGCGTGCCAAGTCGGTCTTCGGCAGTGCCCTGCGCTCCAAGTCCCCGCTGGGACCGTTGGGCCTGGGCCTGATGAATGGTCTGCTTCCCTGCGGTATGGTCTATGTGGGACTGGCGGGTGCATTGGCGGTGGGCAATGCCTTCGAGAGTGCATTGTTCATGGCCGCCTTCGGGCTGGGCACCCTGCCGATGATGCTGGCCGTGCACATGGCCGGTGACCTCATCTCGCTCAATCTCCGTGCACGCATCCGTGGCCTGCTTCCCTATGCCTTTGCGGTGATGGGCGCGTTGTTCATCCTTCGTGGGATGGGTCTGGGTATTCCCTATGTCAGTCCGACTGTGGGTGATGGGGTCAGTTCAGTTCAGGAATGTAGCGCGCATTGAATCAGATGATGACCGATACCGCCCTCATCCGTAAGTACAATGTTCCCGGGCCTCGCTATACGAGTTATCCCACTGTGCCTTATTGGGATGCGGACGGATTCAACAAGGAGGCATGGAAGGATAGGGTCAAGGACGTGTTCTCACAGACCAACGCCTCGGAGGGCATCAGCCTTTACATCCACCTGCCCTTCTGTGAAAGCCTTTGCACCTACTGCGGATGCAACAAGCGCATCACGAGTAATCATGGGGTGGAGCTGCCCTACATCGAGTCGCTGCTGCACGAGTGGGCGCTCTATCAGGAGCTGTTCAATGCCGTGCCGCGCATCAGCGAGCTGCATCTGGGCGGGGGCACGCCCACGTTCTTCTCGCCTCAGAACCTTCGACTTCTGATGAACGGACTGGCCAACAGCTCCATCCGCTCATCGGGTGCGGAGTTGAGCTTTGAGGCCCATCCGAACAATACCACGCAGGCCCATCTGGAGGAACTGCATTTTCTCGGTTTCCGGAGGTTGAGTCTCGGGGTGCAGGATTTCGACCCCGAGGTGCAGAAGGCGATCCATCGCATTCAGCCCTTTGAGAATGTGAGACGCGTGACCGATCAGGCGCGCGGCATCGGTTATACCTCGGTCAATTTCGACCTTATCTACGGGTTGCCGAAACAGACTATCGAGACCGTGCGCAATACCATAGAGCGCACGCTTGAACTGATGCCCGACCGCATTGCCTTCTACAGCTATGCGCATGTGCCGTGGGTGAGCAAGAGCCAGCGCGGCTATGACGAGAGCGACCTGCCCACGGACGAGGCCAAGCGCGCCCTCTACGAGCTGGGCAAGGAGATGTTTCTGGAGGCGGGCTACATCGAGATCGGCATGGACCATTTCGCCCTGCCCGATGAAGGACTGAGCATTGCGGACGGGACAGGGTCGCTGCATCGCAATTTCATGGGCTACACCACCCGCAGCACCCATCTCATGGTCGGTCTCGGGGTCTCCGCCATCAGCGATGCATGGTCGGCCTTTGCGCAGAATGTGAAGACGGTGGAGGAGTATCAGACTATCGTGGCGAGCGGGGAACTGCCGGTGTTCCGCGGACACCTGCTCACGGACGAGGACCTGCAGATCCGTCAGCACATCCTCAACCTCATGTGCCGTCACCGCACGGAGTGGGCCCATGGGCAGGGCAGTCATCTCGATGTGCACAGCACGTTGATGCGCCTGAGCGAACCCATCGATGATGGCCTGGTCGCTGTGGCGCCCCACGGCATTGAGGTGACCGAGAAGGGCCGTCCATTCATCCGCAACATCTGTATGGCGATGGATGCGCGACTCTGGCGCAGCGAGCCGAAGGCGCAGGTGTTCTCCTCAACGGTTTAGTTCCATCCTGATATCTAAAGGCAGATGAACGCCAATGGTTCGTTTGCATAACATTGGGAGGAGCTTAGTTCAGTAGTGCTGAGTATCACTATTGACAAACCACATTCCCATTTTGCCTTTTCCTTTGGCCTCCACTTCACCTCTGAACTGGCAGTTGAATTCATTTTTGACAAGGTCGTATGTGGACTGACTGATGTTCACTTTTCCCACCTCTCCACTGCTCTCCATTCGGCTTGCGGTGTTGACAGTGTCCCCCCAGATATCGTATTGGAATTTCTTCACTCCCACGATACCTGCCACCACAGGCCCTGTGTGAACACCTATCCTAATCTCGAAGAATAGTTCGCCCTTTGCTTCTTTGACGCGTCTATGTTCCTGCATGAACCTTTGAATATCCAATGCCGCACTCACCACGTCCTTGGCGTGGGAACTATTTGGTGCCGGGACTCCGCCTGCCGCCATGTATGCATCGCCTATGGTCTTGATTTTTTCCACTCCGTGTCTCTGCATGATTAAGTCGAAAGTGGAGAAGCACTGATGTATCTCTCCCACGAGCTCCTGCGGAGTGAGTTTCTCAGAAAGCTGGGTGAACCCTTTGAAATCAGTGAAGAGCACTGTGACCTGCTCGATGAGCTTGGCCTCGGCCGCCCCTTTCGCCTTCAGCTCATCGGCAACCTCCTCGGGCAATATGTTAAGGAGAAGTTCTTCGCTGCGCGCTTTTTCTTCTGAGATGATGACGTTGTCGCGTTTCTTGATTCTATAACTCCGATAGCTCACCCCGGCCAGACCGAGCATGAGGACGAATCCTGCTGTGAATGCGTTACGCTGCTGCTCTTTTCTCTTCAGTTCTTCGGCCGCCAGGGCATCCTTCTTCTCCTGCTCTGCCACCAATAACGCCTCACGTTTGTCATAGTCGTACTGAAACTGTTGCTGCATCACGGCTCTTCTATTCTCGTCCCTATCAATACTGTCCTTTAGTGATACGTGGAGCTCATGCATCTCCAACGCCTTTGCGGGCAAGCCCAGTTGCTTGTAGATTTTCCAAAGCAATTCAGCGGCATCCTTAGATTCCGATATGGCCCCCATCTCTCGGGCCATGGCAAAAGATGATTCTGCATTCGTTCGGGCATCCGTCATTTTGCCAAGTAAGATGTACACGGCGGCCAGGTTGCGCTTTGCCCGTGCCACATTTATGCGAGAACCTATCGCTTCAAATTTGCGCAGGCCATTAATGTAGTAGCTCAATGCATCGTCATAGGTCTTCATGTCCTGCAGGATGCTGCCGATCAACATCATTGCCTGCGCTGCTCCGTTCTCATCACCAATGTCAACCCTGAGTCTCAAGCACTCCTTGGCGTTCTCCATGGCCCTGTCCAATTGTTTCTCCTCTTTGAGCACTGAGGCCATGCCCATGAGAAGCTCCGACACTAATGCGGGTTCTTTCATTTCCCGTGCCATCTGCATGCCTTTTTCGAAGTACTCCATCGCTTTGCCGTGAGTACGTTGCAATGCATAGACGTTGCCGATATTGAGGGTCATGCCGACAGAATTTCTCTTGTCATTGCCTTGCTCGTAGATGCCAAGGCTTTTGAAGTACAGTTCAACAGCTCTGTCGTAGGCACCCTGAGCCATGAACACTGTCGCCAAGTTGCCGTAGGAGTTGGCCATCCCTGAAACGTCATCCATGTGCTCTCTTATCTCCAATGCCCTGGTGTGGAAGTCAAGGGAAAGCATGTAATCGCCTTTTTCCCTGTGCACATTACCGATGTTACTGATAATGGCACCCAACATGAGGGAATCTCCACACCTTTCTGCCACGCTGAGGCTCTCAGTGTAAACTTCCAATGCCTTGTCATATTCACCTCTCTGCTTGTAGACGACCCCAGTATTGGTCAACGGGCGCAGCATCAGACCGTCATGCCCCAGTTCCTTTGCAATAGCTATGCTTTCCCGGTATTTCTGCATCGAGGCCTCCGAATCGCCAAGTCTGTTGAGGGCTATGCCCTCGGCAGTGAGGCCAAGGGAGATATTCTTCCGCATTGCCTTCTTCACAGCGTACGACCGGTAGACACCGAACAAATACAATGCACTGTCCGGTATGGAGTTCAGATATCCGTCCCATGTGTACCTGTATAGCGCGTTCAGTCTGCTGCTGTCAGCCAGATTACTGTCCTTCCAGGCCTGCCAAAGCGAATCGGCCTTCTGTGCAGGCAGCGCTGATTGTGCTTCAGAGTGCACACAGGAGGTGAGCACCATGTATAGTACTGTAGCGAATGCAAGACAATAGCGTGTAATCGTCATCGGTCAAGAGGTTAAGTGGTGTGCATGGTCTGATAGTTCCTTGGGCAGGGGGGCAACTACTCAAAAAGGGCGGGGCCGATACGGCCCCGCCCTTTTCAAACTTTATGGACGTTCTCCTCACAGCAGCACCATCCGCTTGCTGTCCACCTGCTTACCGTTCACGGTGAGGGTGTAGATGTAGGTGCCGGCAGCGAATGCCCCCCCGCTGATGAGCACCTGCCCGAAACCTCTGGTTCCACCGAGGTCGAAGCTCTTGAGTTGCACCCCGTTCAGGTCAGCAATGACGATGCTGGCTGTGCGGGTGCCGTTGGGCAGATAGTAACGGATAGTGGTGTTCTCATTGAACGGGTTGGGGATGTTCTGTTCCAGCTTGGGGGCATCAGTCAGTCCACTCGTCACTGGTCGCTCCTCACTCGTCACTACCGAATGCTCAAAGCAGCACTGTTGCAGGTCGCCCTCGAACTGGCGCTGGTTGGCAATGAGTTGCTCCACAAGTTTCTCAAGACGATCGTTCTTAGCTTGAAGAGCCTCAAACTCCTCCCTGCTCACCATGCCCTCGGTGCTCACAGCCTCCACTTTGGTGTTCAGCTCCTGCATGGCCCTCACAAGATGAACAGGTAGATCGCTCAGGTTGAGCAGGCGGAAATCGTTGATGGTGCGGTCTCCGAACTTCTCCTCCACCTGTTCCACCATTTCTGGGAACACCTGCTCCAGTTCCTGAGAGATGAATCCGGTGTTGCTGGCTTTGAGGGCAGGATTAGCAGCGAGATACTCCTGTTGCCAGCCGTAGGTCACGGGGCGAAGTTTGAGGATGCGCTCCAATGAACCTTCACCGAGGGTCTCCACATCACGCTTCACACGGCTGTCTGATGTGGTGGCCCAGGCCGATTGAGTGGAACGGCCCTGCGCGGTGATGTGAAGGATGTGGGTAGGAGTGAACAGCCCG
This sequence comes from uncultured Chryseobacterium sp., assembly GCA_964488095.1. Taxonomy (GTDB): domain Bacteria; phylum Bacteroidota; class Bacteroidia; order UBA10329; family UBA10329; genus UBA10329. Next base: position 9,856 of record CAZATP010000016.1, on the reverse strand, counting down.
CCTATGCCCACGTTGCCGGCATTGTCTATGAGCATGCGTGTGCCATTGCTGGCACTGTTGGTTCCATGCATGAAACGCAACTGATTCTGATAGTTATCGATGAAGAAGGCTGTGGTGTAGGAACCACCGGGCGCGTTCAACTGCAGTTGACCACCTTCGTCCACTGCATTCAGAGCACCCAAGGCCAATCTGCTCTCTGTGGCTACGGAGGTAGTACCAATGCCCACCTTAGAGCCATCATCATACACTGTACCTATGCCCAAGGTACTTGAGTTTGTCCATCGGGCAAGATAGTTGGAAGTGCCTGTCATAGCGGTGAATGCTCCTGTTCCATTGCCTTTGATCACCCCGGTGAGGGTGGTTGCACCTGTACCGCCCTTACTCACAGGCAATGTGCCCGATATATCTGC
>CAZATP010000016.1:0-9346 GCA_964488095.1 uncultured Chryseobacterium sp. | reverse complement strand
GGGTGGTTGCACCTGTACCGCCCTTACTCACAGGCAATGTGCCCGATATATCTGCTACCGGTATACTTGCTGCTGCCGTCATGGCCGAGGTGCCGTTGCCTTTCACATAGCCGCTGAGGGTGGTGGCGCCCGTTCCTCCCTGAGGCACTGTGAGTGTGCCTGCAACACTGTTTATGTCACTCCAGGTTGCCAGACCATTGGCATCGCTAGTTAGTACCTTGCCAGCACCTGGGACTCCACCACGGATACGAATCTGTCCATCCACATCTAGTTTGGTGGTGGGGTTTATGTTGCCAATGGCGGTATTACCGTTTTTCAACATGCGCAAGGCATCACCACGTGTGGTAGTACCTGAGCCATTGCCAATCACAAACAGACGATCGTTGTAGGAGAGTCCAGAGTTTGTGGTGTAAGAAGGTGTATATGTTGTATTGTAATAGCCGAAAACCGTTTCGTAAGAAGAAGGTGCGACTGTTTCGTATCCAAATGCTGAACTGTTGTCACCTGAGGCGGTGGTTGCATAGCCCATAGCTGTGCTGTAATCTCCTGAGGCTTTGGTGGCTATGCCCATGGCGGTGCTGGCTTGCCCCTTTGCCTTTGTAGAGCGTCCCGTTGCAAATGAGTAGTCACCGATACTGTCCGTGTCCCACTGAGTAGAGAATACAGAACCAGCTCTGAAAGCTGCTTTGCGTGGGTTGAAGAACATGCGGGTGCCGGCTCCTTGAATTTCAACATCAGCGCCACTTCCAAAAGCACCACTGACCAGCACCCCATCTGTTCCTCCTACCTTGACTGCGCCTGCATCGGCTATTATGTTGCGTCCAGCACCTGATCCGCCAAAATTGTATGCCGCACCTAGCGTGTTGCCACTGGCGGCAGGGGTTTGCCAGCTCGCCAATCCATTGACATCGCTCACCAGCACTTTGCCCTCACCCGGTGCCCCGCCACGTATGCGCACCTGTCCGTCCACATCCAGTTTGGTTGTGGGATCAACATTGCCGATGGCCGTGTTGCCGTTCTTGAGCATGCGCAGGGCATCGCTACGTGCAGCGTCAGTGCCATTGCCTATCACAAACAGACGATCTGTAGAAATCCACGAGGTGGATGAGCCCGGGGTATAGGAGGTATTGTAAGCGCCAACTACTGTTTCGTTCGTTGAAGGTGCGTAGATGTGAGCGCCCATGGCGGAACTATAATCACCCGAGGCGGAGGTGCCTATACCCATGGCGGAACTATAATCACCCGAGGCGGAGGTGCCAAAGCCCATGGCGGTGCTTCCCGAACCCCAGGCGGAGGTGCCTATACCCCAGGCGGAACTATAATCACCTGAGGCGGTGGTGCCAGAGCCCATGGCGGTGCTGCTAACACCCGAGGCGGTGGTACTTGAACCCATGGCGGTGCTAAGAGGACCCGAAGCCGTGGTGGAGTAGCCCATGGCTGTACTATAATTCCCTTTGGCCTTGGTATTCCTTCCCGTTGCAAAGGAGTAGGCACCGATACTATCAGTATCCCATTGAGTATCGTCAACATCTCCAGCTCTGAAGGCGGCCTTGCGCGGGTTGAAGAACATGCGGGTGCCGAATCCTTGAATCTCAACATCAGCGCCACTTCCAAAAGTACCACTGACCAGCACCCCATCTGTTCCTTCTACCTTGACTGCGCCTGCATCAGCTATTATGGTGCGTCCTGCACCTGATCCGCCAAAATTGTATGCGGCACCTAGCGTATTGCCAATGGCAGCAGGGGTCTGCCAGCTGGCCAATCCATTCGCATCGCTCACCAGCACTTTGCCCGCACCTGGTGACCCACCTCGGATGCGCACCTGGCCGTCAACATCCAGTTTGGTGGTGGGGTCTATGTTTCCTATGGCGGCATTGCCATTCCTGAGCAGTCTTAATGCATCACTTTTATTCGCAGAAGATATACCGTTACCGATAATGAAAAGATGATCGGTAGGGGTGCCATTTGGAGTGAAATCTGTATTGAAGGTGCCCATGACTGTTTCGAACTGAGCAGATGCAGTGGTGCCAACACCCATGGAAATGCTTCTGTAGCCTTGAGCGGTAGTTTCATTACCAATAGCTAAACTTTGGTCAGCTATTGCGGTGTTGCCAAAGCCAATGGCAATGCTGCCGTTACCCAGAGCACTGGAGGCTACGCCCATCGATATACTTTGCTCACCCGAGGCGGTTGTGTTTTCCCCTATGGCAGTGCTGACTAAACCAGTTGCTTGGGTGAGATGCCCCATGGCGGTGCTGCTGCTACCTGATGCAGTGGTGTTGTCTCCTATGGCAGTACTCGAATATCCCGATGCTAACGTGGCGTGGCCCATGGCGGTGCTGAAGTAATCAGTTGCTTGGGTGTATTGCCCCAAGGCCGTACTAACAGTCCCAGAGGCAATGGTTGAGTAACCCATGGCTGTACTACTACTTCCCGAAGCTGTATTATTATTCCCCATTGCAGTGCTCATTGCACCTGTTGCCTTAGTATCGTATCCAGTTGCAAAGGAGTAGATACCTATATTTTCTGTGTTCCACTGTGTTGAGCTCACATAGCCAGCTCTGAAAGCTGCTGTACTGGGGTTAAAGAACATGCGGGTGCCGGCACCTTGCACTTCTACGGCTGCTCCGCTACTTACGGTGCCTGTGACCAGAAAACCATCTAAGCCAGTCACCTTCATTGCGCCTGCATTGGCCTGTATCTCCCTGTCACCGTTGTACCCTGCCTGAAGGGTAGAGGGGCCTGTGGGCCCTGCTGGCCCTTGAATGCCCTGTTCGCCTTGTGGGCCTGCTGCTCCATCTGCGCCCGCTGGTCCTTGTATGCCCTGCGGGCCCTGCTCACCCTGTGGGCCTGCTGCTCCATCTGCCCCTGTTGGGCCTTGGATGCCCTGTACACCGTCAGGTCCAGTCGGGCCTTGGACGCCCTGAATACCTTGTACGCCCTGCTCACCCTGTGGGCCTGTAGGTCCCGCAAGACCCTCGCTCCAACTGGCCAGTCCGTTGGCATCGCTCACCAGCACTTTGCCCGCACCGGGGTTTCCACCACGAATGCGCACCTGTCCGTCAACATCCAGTTTGGTGGTGGGGTTAATGTTGCCAATGGCAGTGTTGCCATCCTTCAAGATGACCAAGGCATTTGAACGGCTCGCGTTACTCTGGCCATTTCCAACAACGAGGAGCCTATCAGTACTGCTCCAGTCGGCTGTATTTGAGGGGGTATAAGCTGTATTGTTTACTCCCAAGGCTAATTCACCGAAAGAACGTGCTGTGGTCTGAAACCCTATTGCAGTGCTCGCATCACCAGTAGCGGTTGTTGTATGACCTATTGCTGCGCTTCCATTTCCGGAAGCTGTGGTCATAATGCCAGCTGCAAAGGAGTAGTCACCTATGTTTTCCGCGTTCCACTGTGTTGAGTTCACATAACCAGCTCTGAAAGCTGCTTTGCGTGGGTTGAAGAACATGCGGGTGCCGTCACCACTCACTCCCACGTCTGTTCCTGAGCCCCAGAAGCCTGTGACCTCAAGTCCATCAGTCCCAGAAATTCTTACTGCCCCTGCATCTGCAGTAATAGACCTACCTGCACCTGGCCCTCCGAAATCATAGGATTCATTGAGGGTTCCTCCTTTAGGTTGCCACGAGGCCAGTCCGTTGGCATCGCTCACCAACACTTTGCCCTCACCAGGGTTTCCACCGCGTATGCGAACCTGTCCGTCCACATCCAGTTTGGTGGTGGGGTCAATATTTCCAATGGCTGTGTTTCCGTTTTTCAACATGCGAAGGGCATCGCTCCTGTTTTCGTCAGACTGGCCATTGCCTATGACGAAAAGGCGGTTTGTGCTTAACCAAATGTTTTCGTTTGCAGAGAAGATGTCCGGAAAAGAGTTGAAGCACCCAATGGCTGTTTCTGCATAGGTATAAGCTCTCGTGCCAAGGCCCATGGAGGTGGTGTATCGGCCGGATGCAGTAGTTTGACTTCCCATAGCGGTAGCGTACAAGTTTGATGCGACCGTACCCTGTCCCATGGCTGTGCTGCCGATGCCTGATGCCTTTGTGTCCCTTCCAGTTGCAAAGGAGTAGAATCCTATGTTTTCCGTGTTCCACTCTGTTGAACCCACATTGCCAGCTCTGAAAGCTGCTGTCCTGGGGTTGAAGAACATGCGGGTGCCGGCTCCTTGCACTTCTACAGCTGCTCCGCTGTTAATTGTTCCACTGACCAGCAACCCATCTGTGCCAGTCACCTTCACTGCGCCTGCATTGGCCTGTATCTCTCGGCCACCATTGTACCCTGCCTGCAGGGTAGAGGGGCCTGTAGGCCCTACTGGCCCTTGAATGCCCTGCGGGCCCTGCTCACCCTGTGGGCCTGCTGCTCCATCTGCCCCTGTTGGGCCTTGGATGCCCTGCGGGCCCTGCTCACCCTGTGGGCCTGCTGCTCCATCTGCCCCTGTTGGGCCTTGAATACCTTGAAGACCTTGCTCACCCTGCGGGCCTGCTGCTCCATCTGCCCCCGCTGGGCCTTGGATGCCCTGTGGCCCAGTAGGTCCCACGAGCGACATGGGGTCTATCCAATTGGTTCCAGTGGCGGTGGAGGAGAGAATCTGCCCTGCGGTGCCGGCATCATCGCTGCTGTCGTGCAGTGCGCCAGTGATGCGCGCATTGCCCACCACATGCAGTCTGGCCGAAGGTGCAGAGGTACCGATGCCCACATTGGCATTGTTCCCGAGCACGAGGCTGTTGCTTGTGGAGACCTGCGCCCCCGATCCGATGGCGGTGGCATTGGTCAGGTCAGCACTGCCGCGCGCCTCTCGTCCGATGTAGGTGTTGTCGCTGCCGGTGGTGTTGTTGAATCCCGCCCTGCGGCCTACGAAGGTGTTGTTTCCACCGGAGGTGTTCCCCTGTCCGCTCTGATGTCCGATCATGGCGTTGTAAGATCCAACGCTTGTGGCGTATCCCGCATCTCGTCCAAGGAACAGGTTGAACCCACCTGTGGTGAGGCTGTAGCCCGCATTGCCCCCGATGGCGGTGTTGTTTGACCCGGAGGTGTTGTTCAGTCCGGCCCACCGTCCTATGAAGGTGTTGTTATCGCCCGTTGTGGTGTTGAATCCGGCCTGATAGCCGATCATGTTGTTGAACGACCCTGTGGTGACCGAGCGTCCTGCCTGAAAGCCTATCATGGCGCTGTAGCTGGCAGAAGTGGCGAACCTGCCGGCATCGAATCCGATGAAGGCGTTTCGCTGGCCTGTGGTGAGCGATGCCCCTGCATTTGGTCCGATGGCGGTGTTGGCATTTCCGTTGGCATGCAGGGCGTTCACTCCCCCGATGGTGATGCGGTTGCCTGCGCTGAGGTTGATGCCCCCGTTCACATCCAGTTTGAAGGCGGGCGTGGGGTTACCGATGCCCACATTGGTGCCGTTGTCGGTGAGGGCCTGAGCGAAAGAGGCGGAGGAGATGGCGCAGGCCGTTACGGTTAACAAGAACGTCTTCATTGGAGTGTATTTGCGTTTATCCAAACAAATAAATGAAAAAAAGTCCTGTCCGTTCTTCGGGCAGGACTTTTTCAAAGGTCAATTCCGTCACGGGTCATAGCAGCACCATCCTTTTGCTGTCCACCACCTTGCCATCCACGGTGAGGGTGTAGATGTAGGTGCCGGAAGCGAATACCCCACCGCTGATGAGCACCTGCCCGAAGCCTCTCGTACCACCGAGGTCGAATGTCTTGAGCTGCACCCCGCTCAGGTCGGTGATGGTGATGTTGGCCGTGCGCATGCTGTTGGGCAGGTAGTATTTGATGGTGGTGTTCTCTTGGAACGGGTTGGGGATGTTCTGTTCCAATCGTGGATTGTCGATTGTTGATTGCTGATTGGCGGTTGAAGTGCCGGTCGCATTGCTGTGGTCAAAACAGCACTGCTGGAGGTCGGTGTCGAAGGCATTGAGGCGGGAAAGAATCTCTTCCAGTTGGCGTTCAACCATTGTGTTGCGGGCGTTCAATTCCTCAATCTGTGCCTGCTGTGCGGCCAGTTCCCGCTGTTGTTCAGCGTTCACTGCATGTTGTGCATCCAGTTCCTGCCGCTGTGCGGTCACCAAGGCTTCCAATGAGTCCAGATGGGCGGGTTTTAGTTCTTCCACCATTCCGCTGAGTTCCTGCACGGCCTTCACCAATGGAACAGTGAATTCTGCGTAGCGCAGTCCCAACAGGGTGCCAGAGCGGTCCACCCCGCTGAAATCGTACTCCACGGCCTTGGCGGCCTCATCTACTTGTTGGGCCAGAAATCCGCTGAAGGTGATATCTTGGATAGCATATTTACCTTCGCTGTCCTCCGGGTTCAGCCCCAGCAGGCTGTTCTGGCGGTCCACGTTGAAGTTGTACGTCACAGGGCGCAATGCTTTGATGAATTCAAGTCCCACCACGTTGTCCTTCACGTTGTCCTTGATACGGGCATCACTGTAGGCAGTCCAACTCACCTGTCCACCGATGCTAGTCACAGACCCATTGCCGATGCGGGCCTTGTTGCTGGCATCCACGGGCGTGCCATTTCCAATGGCTGTCGAGTTATTGAAGGTGAGCGTGCCTGAGTTGCCAATCTGCTTGCCCACCCAAGTATTATCGTATCCTGTGGTCAATCCCTCTCCAGCCTCCTCGCCTACGAGTACGTTGCCGTATCCGGTGGTCATGGTGCCACCCGCCTGATAGCCAACAGCCACATTCGACACAAGACTGGTGCCTGAGGCGTTCATACCTAAGGCCTGATAACCCAGTGCCACGTTGCGGTTGCCCGTGTTGTTGTTTGCCAGTGCATCGTATCCCAGTGCATTGTTGAAATCGCCCGATGTGTTTCTGACCAAGGCATGTCGTCCGATGGCCACATTGTTAAGACCGGTGCTGATATTCGCAGACAGCGCCCCCATTCCCACCGCCAGATTGGTGCTGTTGTTCGCACCGCCTCGCCCAACGGTGTGGCTGTTTATGATGGCGTCACCAGCCACCTCCAGAAGCGCTGCTGGTGCATTGGCCCCGATGCCCACGGAACCATTCTTCAGAACGGTCATGGCGTTCTTCCTGTTAGCTCCTGTGCCTGTTCCTATGCCGATGGAGAACACGCGGTCAGTGGTATTGCCTGCGGGGGTGTAGTCGGTGTTCCATATCCCGATGGCTACTTCATTGTTGGACGGTGCTATGACATCATGCCCCATCGCTACCGACCGGTGACCACTGGCCACCGTGTTGTATCCCACTGCGAATGAGTGGAATCCGATGCGCGAGTGGTTCCATTGTGTGCCAGTGACCTGGCCTGCACGGAATGCGCCATTTTTTGGGTAGAAGAACATCTTGGTCCCGTTCAGGAAGACACTGCTGTCCACGTCTGCACCCGAGCCAAGGGTTCCTGTCACAAGCAAGCCGTCAAGACCGGAAACATGGAGCTGGGCGTTCGTGGTTGCCGAACCGATGCCTGCGCGACCGTTCTTCCGCACCACGAACGCATCCGACCTGCTGCTGCTGTTGGCGCCATTGGCCACCGAGAACAGGCGGTCGGCAGCGTTCCAGTTCTTGGCATGGTTGAAGGTGGTGTCGGCCTCATATTGGCCTACAATAACCTCCCAGGATGAACGCGCTTTCACGTTGGTGCCCAATGCGAAAGACCTGTCGCCCGAAGCCACAGCATTGTTGCCCATGGAGAATGCCTGAATACCGGTTGCCGATGATGCGTTGCCGATCGCCATGGCAGATGTGCCCGATGCGGTCGAGTTCACGCCCATGGCCAGAGACCCCAATCCGTTCGCCTCGGTATTGTAGCCAAATGAGTTCGAGTAGTCTCCAAGTGCCCTAGTATTGTATCCGAGTGCGCTGGAGCGGATTCCGTCAGACACGGATCCGAGACCCATGGCCACGGCACTGTCTCCATTTGCTGTTCCGTAGAGCGAGAAAGAGCGCGTGCCTTGGGCCACACCTCCGAGAGCGAGAGCATGCTCCCCGTCAGCCGTTCCTCCATGGAACGCCATGGCATACATGGCATTGGCTGATGAGTTGTATCCGCCTGCCATGGAATAGGGCTGGGCAGCAAGGGCATTGGCACCGATGGCCATGGCGCTGTTGGCCGATGCCGTGACATCAATGCCTATGGCCAACGCATTCGGTCCTGATGCCAGTGCATCCTGACCCAAGGCCATCGATCCCGATTGATTGGCGATTCCCCGAACGCCTGCTGCGAAGGAGTTGGCGCCACTGGCCTCTGTGTTCAAGCCTGTGGCGAATGAGTTCTCCCCGCGGTTGTTCCAGGCCCCATTGTTGGATGTTCCGGCCCGGAATGCACCTATGGCAGAGGTCTTATCCAAGAACATGCGTGTGGTTTCGTTTGAGGCGGGATCTGCCGGGTCATTCATGATGGATGATCCGAAGATGAAATTGGACGGGAAAAAATCAGGGTCGGTGCCGATGGAGGTGCCGCTCTGAATGAAAACGCTCTGAGCTTCTATGCTCTGGTCCACCAGTGCCTGAATCTGCGACTCACATGCGTCACAGATTAACAGAGGGTCCACCCATTCAGCATTTCCAGCAGCGTCCACACTTCCCATCAGTTTCCCGGCCGAGGCATTGGTGGTCATTCGTAGACCGGTCATGTTCACTGTGCCTGCAACCTGCAACTTGGCATTTGGAATGCCCGTACCTATGCCGATGTTCGTTCCATTGTTGAAGAGTGTGGATGAAGCGATCCATTGAGTACCATTGTACATCAGCGTCTGTCCATTGGTGCCTGCCACCAGAGGCCCGGTTGCTCCCGTTGCACCAGCCACCCCTGTAGGGCCGACCAGACCTTGGACACCTTGGGGTCCGGTAGGGCCTGTCGTGCCGTTCGTTCCTGCAACTCCTTGAGGTCCCTGAGCACCAGTGGGCCCTGTTGCGCCTGCCGACCCAGTAGGGCCGATTAGACCTTGGGCACCTTGAGGTCCGGTAGGACCTGTTGCACCAGTAGCCCCGGCAATGCCTGGCTCACCGGCAGGCCCAGTTGCTCCTGTCGCACCAACCACCCCTGTAGGACCAATCTGACCTTGTTCACCTTGTTGGCCCTGTGGTCCGGTCGGTCCTGCTGGGCCATCGCTCCATGAGGCGTTCCCATTCTCATCTGAGATCAGTACTCTGCCCTCAGCCTGCGTACCGTCCACCAACCGCATATCGCCCACCACGTGCAGTCTGGCCGAAGGTGCGGAGGTCCCTATGCCCACGTTGGCGTTGTTGCCGAGGATAACGCTGTTGCTCAGGGTGACCTGCGCCCCTGATCCGATGGCGGTGGCATTGGTCAGGTCAGCACTGCCGCGCGCCTCTCGTCCGATGTAGGTGTTGTCGCTGCCGGTGG
>CAZATP010000015.1:30742-72948 GCA_964488095.1 uncultured Chryseobacterium sp. | reverse complement strand
GCCTGCGTGGCCGGGTTGCAGCTCACATAGACGATGCGCGGCACGGCCAGTCTCAGCAGTTGCTCCACAACATCACCGTGCATCCCGGCACGGGGCGGGTCGGTGATGATGACATCCGGGCTGCCCTCCCTTGCGATGAACTCCGGGGTGAAGATGTCTTTCATGTCGCCTGCGAAAAAGGACGCATGTGCGATGCCGTTCAACTCTGCATTGACCTTCGCATCCTCGATGGCGGCTTCTACATATTCGATGCCCACGACCCGCTTCGCCTTCTTCGAGACGTAGAGCGCGATGGTGCCTGTTCCCGTATAGAGGTCATAGACCGTTTCATTTCCGGTAAGTCCAGCGAAATCGCGGGCTACCTTATACAGTTCCTCCGCCTGCTTGCCATTGGTCTGGAAGAACGACTTCGGCCCGATCTTGAACCGCAGTCCCTCCATCTCCTCCATGATGTGGTCCTGTCCCGCATACACGTGGATGTCGAGGTCATAGATTGTGTCGTTCGCCTTCGTGTTCACTACATACATCACACTCGTGAGCTGCGGAAACTCCTTGACGATAGGGCCAAGGATGGCATCGCACCACTTGGGGCTGTCGCTGGTCACAGCGAGCAGCAGCATCCATTCACCCGTGGTCGTGTTGCGCAGCGTCAGATTGCGCAGGTGGCCCTTCTGGCTCACGGGGTCGAAGAAGGGGATGTCGTGCTCCATTGCCAGTTCACGCACCCGGTTGCGGATCGCGTTGCTCGGCTCTGACTGCAGGTGGCATTCCTCTACATCCAGCACCTTGTCCCATCGGCCCGGCACGTGGAATCCCAGCGCAGGCCGCTCTCCGAACTCCGCCCCGCTCTCCACCTCCTCGCGCGTCAGCCAACGCTTGCTCGCAAAGCTGAAATCCAAGCGGTTGCGGTAGTGGAACACCTCCTGCGAACCCATGATGGGCAGCCATTCGCCCACAGTCACCTTACCAATGCGCTGCAACGCGTCCTTCACCTGCTTTTCCTTGAACGCCAGCTGGTCCGCATAGTCTAGGTGCTGCCATTTGCAGCCTCCGCACACCCCGAAATAGCGGCAGCGCGCATCGGCCCGCTTCTCCGAATACGATACGAAACGGTAGGGCCGTCCCTCCCAGTAGTTCTTGCGTTTCTTGGTGATGAGCACATCGACCACATCGCCTGGCACCGCGCCCTCTATGAACGTTACCACCTCGCCTATGCGTGCCAGCGCCTTGCCCTCTGCCGCCATCTCCTCGATCAGCACATCGCGCACCACTTTGTCTCTTGCCATAGTGGCAAAAGTAGGGGGTAGGACGCAGGAGGCTGGAACATCGCTCGGGCTAAGTTATTACGGAAGATTACCGTACCTTTGCCCGACCATCATTCCCTACGCGCCATGAAAGAGCAAACGGCAAGATTTGACACCAAGATGTCCCTGCGGCACAAATCCCTGATTGAGGAAGCGGCCCGCCTGAAGGGGTTCAAGAGCCTTTCGGACTATGTGGTCACCACCATGGTGGAGAACGCCACCACGGTCATCACTGAGTATAAGGACGCACAATATTCTGTGGAGGACAGCAAGCGTATCATGAGCATTCTAAGTACGCCCACTGAGCTTTCCCCATCTTTCCTGAAGGCTTTCAAGAGAAGAAGCGATAAGATGCTGAATGATGGGCCTGACGGAACTGTTTGATGGGGAGCGTCACGACCGCAGCGATTTCGACTGCGGCAGACACGCGTCTCTCAACAACTATCTGAAACTGCAGGCCACCAAGGAATCGCGCCTTGGCCTTGCGCAGGTGCATGTGCATGCCGATGCGGACGGCCATGTCCTCGGTTATTTCACCCTGTCCTCGGCCGAACTCCCCCGCGAGAGCGTCCCTGAGGATATGAAGAAGAAACTTCCCCGCGACTATTCGGGCTATCCGGCCATACTCATTGGGCGGTTGGCCATCACATCGTCAATGCAGGGAAAGGGGCTGGGCGGTGAGCTGCTGGTAGAGGCCATAGCCATCTGCGTGCGGCATTCCGAGACCATCGGGACAAGGGCGATCCTCGTTGACCCCATTGACGATGATGCGGCCGCGTTCTACGGGCGATTCATGTTCAAGCGTCTGCCGGACTCCAATAGGATGCTCCTGCATATTGACCAGAACCTGAGGGCGCACTTCGGCTGCTGAACGCGCGCAGATGCATTGCGTTAACCCCTGTTGATTCAATCTCGGAACGGTGGTGCTACTTTTATGCTGTGAAAGCCCTGCTGACTCTTTTTGTTGTATTCGGCCATTTCGAGTTGTTGCTTGCACAGGATGCAAAAGGTGACACGACATGCCCGTCCTTCACCAGCTTTGCTGATTCCATGCCGCGATATTTTGCTGGAGATCGGGCACTGATTGAATTCATTCAGCAGAATATCCACTACCCCGAACTGTTGAAGAATAGAAAAATCGGAGGGGCCGCTCATGTAAGTTTCATCGTGGGGAAAAACGGTATGATACGCGAAGTGCAGGTGATGAGCAATCGTTACTCTCATAACACGGAATCCGATGGCCAGAATAAATCTGAGGATGTGCTTCGCAAAGACAAGATTGCAACAGCCCTGCTCAACCAGGAGGCCATTCGTGTTGTCAATTTGCTCAAAGGATTCAGCCCAGGCATGATGAATGGGGATGTGGTCTGTGTTAAACTCTCAGTTCCAGTTGTCTTCAAACCTGAACATTGGGAAAAATGACTTTTGGCAGCCTGTGTCACATTAATACTTCAATAGTCCCATGACCTTCACCCGCCATCAGAGCATCCTCCTCTCCATCATCGCCTATGTGGCCGCCACGGCCATCGCGGTCATCGTATGGCAAATGGCCTCTGGCCTGCAAGACCTCGCGCGCCTTGCCATGGCCGATCTCGCGGCCACGCTGTTCATCTTCATCACCTCGGTGGCGCTCAACAATTCGAGCATGTACGACCCCTATTGGAGCGTGAAGCCGGCCGTGATCGCAGTGGGCTGCGCAGTGCTCTTCGGGGCCGGCTCGGTGGCGGGCATGGCCCTGCTGGTGCTCATGCTGCTCTATGGGCTGCGCCTCACCGTCAATTTCTATCGTGACTGGCCCGGCCTGCACCATGAGGACTGGCGCTACCGTGATTTCCGCGCACGGTTCCCCAAGGCCTACTGGGTGATTAGCCTCTTTGGCATTCACATCTTCCCCACCGTGCAGGTGTTTCTCGCGTGCCTGCCGCTGTACTTCGGAATGAAGGCCGGAGGCGACATCGGCATGGTGGGCATGGTGGGCATCTGGCTCACGCTCTTCGCCATCTGGCTGGCCTACGAAGCCGATGGGCAGATGCGCGCCTTCCGTAGCGATGCGGCCAACCAAGGGCGCATTATGGACCAAGGGTTGTGGAAGCATAGCCGCCATCCGAACTATCTCGGTGAGCTGCTCACGTGGTGGGGCATCTGGCTCATTGCCATAGACCTCTATGCAGGCCTGTGGTGGACGGGCATCGGGGCACTTTCCATCACCCTGATGTTCCGCTTCGTGAGCATCCCGCTCATGGACAGGCGCAGCGCGGCCCGCAGACCGGGTTTCGCAGCCCACATGGGGCGCACCAATGCCCTCTGGCCGTGGCCCTTGCGTGGCAATCGGTCCTGATGGACCGCTCTGGCACATTTATCGCCAACTTGCGTTGGTGACCTTGCAAGGATGAGACAACTGGTGCTGATAGGGGTGATGCTGATGGCTGCAGGAGGTGCATGGGCGCAGCGCATCCAGTGGGAGAGCACCTCGTTCAACTTCGGTGCCGTGCGCGACTGGGACAGTCCACCCGCGGTGTTCCGTCTCAAGAACACGGGCACCTCCAAACTGATGTTCCTGCCGCAGCACTATGGCCGCGATGTGCAGGTGGTGCTGCCCAACAGGAGCATCGCTCCCGGGGAGACGGCCGAGGTAACGGTGCACTTCTACACCCCCAATGTCGGGAGCTTCGCCAAGGAGGTGGAGGTGTACAGCAACGCCTCCGACCGTCCGCAGCGCCTCACCGTGCGGGGCAACATCGTTTCGCTTCGCAACAATGCCCTCACGGCCTGTCCCACCTTCAGCGCAGACCAGCCCGCACGCTCATCGGACGTGAGCACCATCACCGTGGTGGACCGCTCTTCGGGCGAGCAGGTGGTGGGTGCACAGGTGGAACTCCTGAAGAAGAACGATAGCCGGGCCACCTACACCACCGATGCCCGCGGACTGGTGCGCAGCAAGCTCGAAATGGGGCGTTTCACCGCGCAGGTGCAGCACCAGGACTACTATCCCACCGTGCAGGAGATCACGCTTGAGCGCAGGCAAGGCACCGTGGTCATTCTGTTGGAGCCGCGCAGAAAGGGCGTAGTGAACAAAGTGGTGGCCATCGAAGTGAAACAGAGCACCGCTCCCCGCAGAGCAACCACTCCGACAGGGACCGAAACAGACCTCGGCATCTCCATCAACGAACAGATGGACGAGACCGTGGCCGATGACCGATGGGCAGAGCCTGAACCGCCCGGGGTGCAGCCTCTGAAGCGGATGGAGGAACCCGAGATGGACCTCGGCATCTCCATTAACGAACAGATGGAGGAGACCATTGCCGATGACCGCTGGGCAGAACGCGAACCGCCCGTGGTTCAGTCCCCGAAGCGGGAGGAGGAACCCGAGCAGGACCTCGGCATCTCCATCAACGAACAGATGGACGAGCCGAGACCGGCCCCAGTGGAGGCGTCCCGCCCTCCTGTGGCACCGGTGCCGTCCGTGGTTCAGGAGAAGACCGCGTTTGACGAGGTGAGCTATCGCCCCAACAACATCGTGCTGCTGCTCGATGTGTCGTCTTCTATGAACAAGGACGGCAAACTGGACCGCATGAAAGTGACCACCGCCAAGCTCATCAGCATGATGCGGCCCGTGGACAGGCTCTCGGTCATCGCCTTCAACGCAGCGGTGTTCACAGTGTTGGAATCCACACCGGTCCACACACCGGAGACCATCGTGGACATGATCTTCGAGCTGGAGGCCGAGGGCTACACCAGTGGCGTCAAGGGCATGAAGGAGGCTTATGCGCAGTTGGCGCAGCAATGGGTGGAGGGCGGAAACAATCAGCTCATCCTCATCACGGACGGCATGTTCAACTCATCGTCCTTCACCGAGAAGGATGCCATACAGATGGCGGCCGACCATGCGGGCAAGGGCATCATTCTCTCTGTGGCCGGATATTCAGGCGATAACGATGCCGAAAAGATGATGAGACGTATCGCCAAGAGGGGCAAGGGTGCCTACCTGCGGCTCGATGCACAGGACGGGGCTATCGATGTGCTGGCCGATGAGATCAAGCAGCGGTCGCGCAGGCCGTTGGGGGGTCAGTAGCGGGTGTTGTCAGACACCTTGGTCCACTCGCGGTCCTTCAGCAGGCCATCGAGGTGGCGCTCAAAGCCGATGAGGTCGCGCGGGGCATTCTCCCCGTTCAGCACGTTCTTCGTTTTCCCGTTCATGCTCACCGAGGTGCGGCATTTCGGAAAATCGGGAACAGGGGTGGGGTAGGCGTCCTCCAGCTCGAAGTAGTGCACATCCTTGGCCATCTGAAGGATACCTTCCAGGTCCTCGGCAGAGATGAGCGTGGTGTAGGTGCCCACGCGTTCCACGAAGTTCCTCCCGATGTAGGTCACCTCGCCATTGTCGAAGAACGTGGCCTTGTAGATGGGACAGTTGCCAAAGCACGAGGTGCGCTCAATGGAGGCGAGCACGGCAGGCCCTCCAGTGGCAGTCGTGGTGGCAGATGTAGCGGTTTCCGTGGGCTTCACCGTGGTCTGCTCCTTGCTTTTGCAACTGATGGTCAACAGCACCACGCTGAGTGCCGCCATCATCCCGAACCCCTGCACCTGAAACCTTGAACCCATCATCACTTCTTTTTAGGTTTTGGAGCCTCATAACCACGGCTCTTCGCCATGTCCTCCAACCGCTTTTGGAATCCTGATTTCTTCACAGGCTTCTTCTTGTTCTCTTGAATCTGTTTGTGGAGTTTGTCCTCATCCACAAAACGCTGGAAAAGGGCCGTCTGGCCGAACGACACCATGTTGGCCAGGAAGTAGTAGTAACTCAGGCCCGATGCGTAGCTGTTGAACCAGAACAGCATGGTGAACGGCATCAGATACATCAGCCATTTCATCTGCTCCATCTGCGGGTTGCCCGCGCTCATGGCCATGTTCTTATGGGTGTAGATGATGGTGCTGATGGTCATCAGGATGGTGAAGAGACTCACGTGGGCCCCGTAGAACGGAATCTCGAACGGCAGGGCGAGGATGCTGTCATAGCTGCTGAGGTCCTCGGCCCAGAGGAAAGGCTGTTGCCGCAGCTCGATGCTGGCCGGGAAGAAGCGGAACATGGCAATGAGAATGGGCATCTGCAGCAGCATGGGCAGGCAGCCGCCCATCGGGTTCACGCCTGCCTTGCTGTAGAGTTCCATCGTGGCCTTCTGCTTGGCCATGGGGTCGTCCTTGCCTTCGAACTTCTTGTTCAGTTCCTCCATCTCCGGCTTCAGCACCTTCATCTTGGCCGAGCTCAGGTAGCTCTTATAGGTGAAGGGCGCCAGCACCAGCTTGAGCAGCAGGGTGAGGATGAGGATGATGATGCCATAGCTCCAGCCCGTTCCGCCCAACAGGTTGAACACAGGGATGACCATGTACTTGTTCACCCAACCGAAGATGCCCCAGCCCAGCGGGATCATCTGCTCCAGCCCGAGGTCATACGACTTCATGGTGCTGTAGTGGTTCGGGCCGAAATAGAACTTGAAGTCCACATGCTCCATTGCAGTGTGGCCAAAGGGAAGGGTGAGATGCGCATCACAGGTCTTCACCACATCGAGGCTGGCCTCATTCTTCGTGGTCTCCACTTCGGTGGGCGGTTCAAGACTGCTCTCCGAGATGAGCACCGTGCTGAAGAACTGCTGTTTGAAGCCCACCCATTGCAGGCGGTTCACGAAGCTCACCTTCTCATCGTTGCGCTCGGAGATGTAGTCCACCTCGCCATCGTTGAAACGGTAGTAGATGGTGCTGTTCTCGCGCTGCGCCATCAGGCTCTTCTCCTGCGAGGGCAGATCGGCCCTCCAATGCAGGTCGATGCTCGTGGCGTTACGCTCCATCAACTGGTCAAAGCCTACCATGTTGATGTCGAAATCGACCATGAAGTCGGCCCCGTTCAGGGTGTAGACGTACTCCAGATAACGGCCATTGCCCGCATCGAGGCGCATGTTCAGACTGCGCGAATCATCGCCACTCACGGTCAATCCCTCGGCAGATGGGCGGAAATAGAGCTCCTGCGTGCTGATGCGCCTGTTCTGCGAGAAGAATTCCAATGCGAAGCGGTTCTGCTCGCCTTCAAAGAGCATCAGTGGCAGCGAGTCATGCGTGCGATAGTCCTTGAGCTGCACCGACAGCGGATGCCCACCTTTGCGGCTCACCTCCATGCGCAGCACATCGTTCTCCAGCACCACCACTCCGTCCTCACCCTTGGCCGCTGCCCCGAACGCTCCGAACTGGGAGGTGAGCACCGCCTGTCTGGCCGAATCGCTGAGCGTGGTGTCGAGCGCGGCCGGAATTTCCGTGATGGCCTCTTTCACCACGGCCATCTCCTGCGCCTGCTGCTGCTCGATCTGAACAGCGGAGATGGAATCACGCTCACGTTTGGCGGCAGCGATCTCCTCCTCCGAGGGCTGGTTCAGGTAGCTGAAACCTATGAAGATCAGTAAAATGAGCGAGAGGCCGATGGCCGAGTTCTTATCCATTCCGTCCTAAATAAGGGGCGGCAAAGATAGGAACGTGATGTAGGCGGTCAGGATTGATTTTCTGACCTTTTCAGGGCCGAAAGAAAGGCGTGGGAACGGACGGATGGCAGATTCAGCGTTTGCTCCGTTTCATGGCCATCTCCACGAACTTAACGAACAGCGGATGCGGATTGGCAACGGTGCTGCGGTATTCGGGGTGGAACTGCACGCCCACGAACCACGGATGGCCTTTCACCTCCACGGCCTCCACCAGTCCGGAGTCGGGGTTGATGCCTGTGGTGTTCATGCCCGCCTTCTGGTAGTCTTTAAGATAGGCGTTGTTGAACTCGTAACGGTGGCGGTGGCGCTCGATGATGTTCTCGGTGCCATAGGCCGCTGCCATGAGGCTGCCCTTCTCCAGTTTGCACTGGTAGGCCCCGAGGCGCATGGTGCCGCCTTTGCGCGTCACCTTCTTCTGTTCCTCCATGATGGCGATGACCGGGAACTTGGTCTTCGCGTCCATCTCGGTGCTGTTGGCGCCTTTGAGTCCGAGCACATTCCTACCGAATTCAATGACCGCACACTGCATGCCGAGGCAGATGCCGAAGTAGGGAATGCCGTTCTCACGGGCAAATCGGGCGGCCTCCAGCTTGCCTTCAATGCCACGGTCACCAAAACCGGGGGCCACGAGGATGCCGCTCAGATGGCCGAGTTTGCGGGCCACGTTGTCGGCATTCACGTCCTCGCTGTGGATCCACTCCACATTCACCTTGCAATCGTTGGCCACACCTGCGTGGATGATGGCCTCGTTGATGCTCTTGTACGCGTCCTTCAGCTCCACATACTTGCCCACCAGTCCGATGGTGACCTTGTGCGATGGGTTCTTCAGTTTGTCGATGAAATTGCGCCAGTCCTTCAGTTCGGGGTCAGCGTTCTTCTTCAGCTTGAGTTTGCCGAGCACCACTTCGTCCAGCTTCTCCTTCTGCATCAGCAGCGGCACCTCATAGATGGTCTCCGCGTCCAACGACTCGATGACCGCATTCTTGGTCACGTTGCAGAACAACGCGATCTTCATCCGTTGGTCCTTCGGGATGGGACGGTCTGCACGGCACACGAGGATATCGGGCTGCAGGCCGCTCTCCAGCAGCATTTTCACCGAGTGCTGTGTGGGTTTGGTCTTCAGTTCGCCCGTGGTGCGGAGATAGGGGAGGAGGGTGAGGTGAATGACCAGATGGTTGCCCTGACCCACTTCCCAGTTGAACTGGCGCACAGCCTCTATATAGGGTAGCGACTCGATGTCACCCACCGTGCCGCCTATCTCTGTGATGACGATGTCGAAATCGCCTGTCTCGCCCAGAAGGCGGATCCTGCGCTTGATCTCATCGGTGATGTGCGGGATCACCTGTACGGTCTTACCGAGGAATGCACCTTCGCGTTCCTTGTTGATGACGGTCTGGTAGATGCGCCCCGTGGTCACGTTGTTCGCCTGACTGGTCGGCACACCGAGAAAACGCTCGTAGTGGCCGAGGTCGAGGTCGGTCTCGGCACCGTCCTCGGTCACATAGCACTCGCCATGCTCGTAGGGGTTGAGCGTGCCGGGGTCCACGTTGATGTACGGGTCCAGTTTCTGGATGGTGACACGGTAGCCACGTGCCTGAAGCAGCGTGGCGAGCGAGGCGCTTATGATGCCCTTCCCTAATGAGGAGGTGACGCCACCAGTGACGAAGATGTATTTGGTACCCGGCATTTCAGAGAGGTTGGGCCGATTTACGGCAGGTGAATGACCGGGAGACAAATGTAGGTAACTGCCCTGCCCGGGGGCCATGCCAATCTTCACGACTTCTCAACATGTTCGGGGAATGGAAATGTTTGGAGAAAATAGAAAATGGAAAATGGTCGGGAATAGGAGAGGTGACATCGGCAGCTGTTCAGATTTTCCTTTTCCCATTTTCTCCCATTCACTTAACCCACGCATAACGCACGGCCCACCACCGTAAGTAGTACTTTCGGCCACTACAAAGGGCTGCATGAGGTCAATCTTACCTGCGTTCGTACTCCTGTGCTTCGCTACGGTCGTTCAGGCCCAGAGCAGCGATTTCCCCGTGGGAGCGCGTTCAGCAGGGATGGGCCATGCCAGTGTCACCCTCACCGACCTTTGGGCCACGCACCACAATCAGGCCGCGCTGGCGGGATTGCAGCAGGCGGGCGCAGCGGTGTTCTACGAGAACCGCTTCCTCCTTCCCGACCTCAACCTGCAGGCCGCCACCTTCGCCATCCCTGCGGGTAAGGCCGGCACCTTCGGCATAAGCTATGCGCGGTTCGGGAACACCTTATACAACCAGAGCCGCTACGGACTAGCCTATGGCAAGCAGCTCTTCCCGTTCCTGAGTGTGGGCCTGCAGCTAAATTATATGAATACGCACTTGGCGGAGGGCTATGGCGACCGTCACAGCTTTGTGGCCGAGATCGGGCTGCTGTCGCAGATCACGCCCAAGTTCCGGGCGGGTTTCCATGCCTACAACCTCACGCGCACCGTGCTGGAGGATGCCACCGATGAGCGTGTGCCGATGAATTTCCGCCTTGGACTTCAATACGATTTCTCGAAGAAGGTGCTGGTGGCCGTGGAGGTGGAGAAGGACCTCATCCTTGATCCCAACGTGAAGGTCGGTATCGAATATTTCCCCGTGGAGCAGTTCGCCATACGGTTGGGGATGGGTACGCTGCCGCTGCACATGGACATCGGGTTCGGACTGCGCCTCAAGCATTTCCACTTCGACATTGCGGGTTCCATTCATCCTGTGCTCGGTTTCTCACCCAAGGCCTCGTTGGCGTACATGTTCAATGTGAAGAAGAAGGGGTAGGTGATGAGTCATAAGGCATAAGTAGTAAGGGGTAAGTGCCAGGTGGATGGTCCACGGTCGATAGACCATAGAGATAATTAGGTAAATACGATTTTCCATTTCCGATTTTCCATTTTCCCGTTGAGGAACCTCGTCCGATATCTGCTGCTTCTGCTCCTGCTCATGTCGGCAGCAGATAGTGCATGGGCACAGGAGGAGAACGATACCCGCAAGGCGCTGATGATCGAGGTGCTGGTGGAGACCATCGCGGAGCAGGCGGGGGAGAACGATGAGAACATCGATTACAACACCCTGGTAGACGACCTGCTCATTTACAGCGAGAAGCCACTGAACCTGAATGCCGCCACCCGCGATGACCTGGAGCGGCTGGTGATTCTGGATGATATCGCCATCAACGCGCTGCTGAAGCACCGCGAGGAGCATGGCAAGCTGGTCTCCATCCTCGAATTGCAGGGCATCAAGGGGTTCACGCTGAACGTGATCCGCACCATCATGCCATTCGTCACAGTGAACGAGCAGGGGGCGATACGCTTCAATTTGCGCGACATGTGGAAGGAGGGCCGCCACGAGCTGGTGGTGCGCTACGACCGCACGTTGGAGGAGAAGAAGGGTTATTCCGAGATAGAGGACAGCCTGCTGGCACAGAGCCCGAACAGCCGCTACCTCGGTTCGCCCGACCGCGTGTGGGCACGCTACCGGTTCCAGTTCGGCAACCGCGTGAGCTGGGGCGTGACCATGGAGAAGGACGCGGGCGAGGAGTTCTTCACCGGAAATCAGAAACAGGGCTTCGACTTCTACAGTGCCCACCTGTTCGTACGCAACATCGGGGTGCTGAAGGCCTTGGCGCTGGGCGATTATCAGGCGCAGTTCGGGCAGGGGCTGACGTTCTTCAGCGGGCTGGCCTTTGGCAAGTCGGCTAACGGGGTGGGTATCAAACGCAACGCCCAGGGACTGCGGCCCTACACTTCGGTGGATGAGAACCGTTTCCTTCGCGGGGGTGCGGCCACCTTCGGCATCGGCAAGCGCGTGGAGGTGACGGGGTTCATCAGCTACAAATCGGTGGATGCGAACGTAACCACCACCGACAATGATACCCTTGTGGAGGCCGAGGAGGTGTTCAGCTCGATCTTCAGCGGGGGATTCCATCGCACACCGGGCGAACTGGAGAACAGACAGGCCATTGACGAGCTGATCTACGGTGGCAACGTCAACTACCGTCACAAGCGGCTGCAGGTGGGCGTGACGGGGGTGAGCTACCATTTCTCCAAGCCGTTCACCCGCAGCGCGGACCTCTACAACGTCAACGAGTTCAGGGGCACGCAGAACGGCAATTTCGGTCTGGACTACAGCTACATCTACCGCAACTTCAATTTCTATGGCGAGTTCAGCATGAGCCAGAACCTGGGCTTCGCCACCACGCACGGGGTGCTGATGACCTTGGACCCGAAGGTGACCGTGGCCGCGATGGTGCGCCATCTGGAGGCCGACTATCAGGCGGTGTATGCCAATGCGGTGACGGAGGGTTCGCGGATGAACAACGAGACGGGCTATTATCTCGGGGTGAGCATCAACCCGTTCAAGGGCTGGTATGTGACGGGTTTCTTCGACCTTTTCCGCTTCCCGTGGCTGCGCTATCAGGTGAACAGCCCTTCGTATGGCTATGAGGGCATCGGGCAGCTGAGTTACCGCCCGAACCGCAACCTGGAGATCTCGTTCCGTTTCCGGCAGAAGAACAGGCAGATCAACGTTTCTACGGAGGACAACCTGGAGCCTGTGCGCTACATTGAGGATGAGAGACGCACGTCCTACAGGCTGCATCTGAGCTATCGCCTCAGCAAGGCATGGTCGCTGCGGAGCAGGGTGGAACATTCACGCTACCGCAGGGGCGAGGGCGAGGTGGAGCAGGGCTTCATGGTGTATCAGGACATCATCTTCAAACCGCTGAGTTTCCCGGTGTCCTTCAGCGCAAGGTTGGCCTATTTCGACACGGAGAGCTACAACGCCCGCATCTACGCCTACGAGAACGACATCCTCTATGCCTACTCCTTCCCTGCCTATTACTACAAAGGCATGAAGGCCTACCTCAACATCCGCTATGACATCACGCGCAACATCAGCGTGTGGTTCCGCGTGGCGAACCTGTTCTACCACGACCGCTCCACTGTGGGCAGCGGACTGGAGGAGATCGATGGCAGCCACCGCACCGACATAAGGGCGCAGGTGAGGTTCAAGATCTGATCACACGGGTAGAGACGTTGCATGCAACGTCTCTACAGCATGAAACGTCTCTACAATCTTACGACCCTGAATTCCGATGCATAAGCGGCACCTACGAGCCTGAGCACGTACATGCCTTCGCGCAGGCCGCCCAGATCGCGGATGATGCGGTCGGTAGGCACGGTGCCGGAGCGGTGCACTCTTCCGCTGAGGTCATGGATCGCGAAATGAAAGTCTGATTGCAGTGCTGGGGCTTCCACCATCAGAAAGTCTTGGAACAATGTGGGGCGCACAGTCATGCTCTGCCCCGACAGGGCATTGCTCGGGATGTCTGTCCAAAGCTTGTCGCACGCGGTCGGTGCCTGAAACAGCAAGGAAACATCATCGTCCGCGTAGCAGCGCAGTGTGCCTCCGAAGTCGCTGTCCGTAATGCCGCACATGGGCTCGGGAAACATGTAGCCCACGCATCCGATGCGCTCTATGATCCTGCTCCGTGTGAATTGATTGGGTGATGTGGGCGGGCTGCTCACATGCAGATAGCGCAGCGGCACTCCTTCCAGCACCTCGGTGCCGATGCTGTCCACCACCACGATGCCCGGCTCCTCGCAGACGGAGTTGCCCGCCACCGACCATACGTCACCGGGCTGTGCACCGAAGTCATAGAGCAGATGGAACTGCCCGAAGCGGTGAACGAACACGGAGTCGCCCTGCGAGCGGAGGTGCTCGAAATCCACATGTTCGCTGGTCTGTTGCAGAATGCCATTGTACACGAACGATGTTTTCTTGAGCCTTTGACTCCATAGACCATCTATGAGCGTGTCTCCGTCATGTTCAAGGGTGATGTAGCCATCTCCGATGAAAACCATGGCCATCCAATAGTTGAAATGCCATTTGGAACCTGGGGGCGCGAACTCCTGAGCATAGGCGGCATGGGTGAGACCCAGTGTGAGCAGGCAGATGCATGAGAGACAGGACTTAAGAATCATGGTCAGGCTGGGATGAGTGATGACTTGCAAGGAACGGAATATCTGCAAGGACATGAGCAGAGATTGGATGATGCTAGCGAGCATATCACAGTATGATAGATGAATACCATCGTATGACTAATGAATACTATAGTAACATGTATGTATACCAAGATTACATATATTCATACCAAGGTTTCACGCATGTATAGCAAGGTTTCACGTATTTATACCAAGGTTTCACGCATGTATACCAAGGTTTCACGTATGTATAGCAAAGTTTCACGCATGTATAGCAAGGTTTCACGCATTTATAACAAGGTTTCACGCATTCATACCAAGGTTTCACGTATGGATACTAAGGGGGCAGGAATGGTGCGTATGGGGAGGTGTATTCTGGTCATGAATGCGGATATGTGATGATTGAAGGTGTTTAAAGTTATTTGGAGCACTGATTTATGGCATTCATAGTCGAGAAATGCATGTGAATGGCCTAATACTGTTGTTTTCTATTTTTGAAGGTGCAGAATGATGAACTAACAAAGGATTTGGACATGAAGAGCATAAGCAAAAAGGAAGCGGAGAAGATGCGAACGATGCTGGCGGGGAGGCGCTCGCCTGTGCGCGCGGAGGTGGAGGCGATGGAGCAGGGCGAGATCAAGCTGCTGAGCAGGGATGAATGGACGCGGCCTACGCAATCGCCCAACGCGATGGTGAGGCAGGTGGAGCAGCGGCTGGGCAGGAAGTACAGCTGTGAGCGGGTGATCGATGGGAGCGGTTGGCTGATAGAGCGGTTGGAGTGAAGGGGTCAGGTGATCAGGGGGGTCAGGTGATCAGGGGGTCAGGGGGTCAGGAAACAGGAAACAGGTTACAGGTAACAGGTAACAGGTAACAGGTTACAGGTGAAGGGTAGCAGGGGGTGGCGTTCGTATGGGTGAAGTGGTACGGATGTGGTGATCGGGATGCCCTGAATGCTGCGTGAATTCTGCTGAACACGTATGAGGAGTGTTTGATCTAATGTACTTTTAATGTCTTTGAAGTTTATACTGCAAATGGAATTCTGTAATGTTGCGGGACAGTTGTCATTAACCCTTCAAAAACCAACATCATGGCAGTAGAACCGAAGTACAGATGCAAGCAGGTGGAACTGTATAGCGTAGCCCTTGCAGGGATTCACAGTTTCAGTGAGTACAAGGCCGACTTTGAGGCGTTCAAAGGGAAGTATGCAGACCCGTATGAGACGGATATGCGCACATTGCTTTCGACCGCGATGTCGAGGCCGGGGTTCCAGGTGCGGGACATGGACACGGAGGTGCTTGGGATACAGTTGAAGACGTTCGCAGAGCGGTGTCTGGACAACTGGCAGGCGCTGAAGCGTTACATTAAGGATGTGAAGGCATGGGAAGAGCTTCAGAAGCCCCGGCTGGAAGGGGCGGGATCGCAAGAATATGCGAAAGCGGCAGCGCTGAACTGGGAGAGTGTGCTGCTGCTGAACCAAATGGGGCTTGAGTTCATTGAGCGGTTCGAGACGGAGCTGCTGGCGGATAACAACATGCCTGCGGCATTCAAGAATGCCTACACACAGGACAAGGACCGCTATGCGCAGATGTACAACAGCCTGCTGGACGCCAAACACGACAATCCGACAGAAGCTGAGAACAAGGTGATCGCCAACAATGAACTGTTTGAGGCGCTCATGGGGATGTTCGATGACGGGGCTTTCATCTTCAAGCGCAGGGAATCGGTGAAAGACCGTTTCACATGGGCGCAGGTGCTGAACAAGGTGAGGAGGCCGAGCGTAGGGACACCGCCACCGACACCGGACCCCGGAACAGGAACAGGGACAGTGAGCGGGACGATGACGCGGAGCGACAACGGCAGCGCGCTGGCGAACGGGGAGGTGACGATAGCAGTCCTCGGGGTGGTGGCGCAGACGGATGCGGAGGGGAACTACTCGCTGCCGAACGTGCCTGTGGGCAGCCACACCATCATGGGCTGGCACGAGGAGATGGAGGCTTTGGAGAAGCAGGTGACTGTGACCGCCAATGGTACGGCCACGGTGGATTTCAACCTTGCACCGTTGGAAGGGTAAAGGAAGTTTGGTCGCTGTGAGGGTGGGCCGCCTGTCTCGCAAGGGATGGGCGGCTTTTTTTTGGGGGGGTGGCAGGGTGATATAGTGGGACGGGTTATTGAGAAGTCGCAGACTTTGCGTGTGCTGTTCCGCACAAGAGATCCTGCGGAACGCTTGCGCGAGCGGAAGGGAAGACTTGGCCGAGCTTTCAACCTGTTGATTCAACGGGACCAGGCTCTATCGGGCCATCGTGGAGCGGTCGTTATTGGAAACTGACCAGAATCATTTGTTCAGTTCATTATTCCTGTTCTACCTTTGTATGTGAATACTCACTAACTCAAATGTGATGATCAAGGAAATCACGCATAGGCAGCAGGAACTTATTGAGGCAGCAGGCAAAATCCTTACAAGGTCAGGTGTGAGCGGACTCACCATCAAGAACCTCGCGGCCCAGTTGCAGTTCTCAGAGGCGGCCGTATATCGGCACTTTGCCAGCAAGGAGGAGGTGGTGATCGCGATGCTCGACTACCTCGCAGAGAATATGGATCAAAGGCTTCAATCCGTATCGAGAACTGCACAAGGCCCAGAAGAACAGCTCAGGGCCATCTTTCAGAACCAGTTCGATTTCTTCTCAGGAAACCCTCATTTCGTAGTGGCCGTGTTCTCTGACGGACTGCTGGAGGAAAGTCAGCGGATCAATGCCGCCATTGTCAAAATAATGGGAGTCAAGATGCGTCATCTGATGCCGGTTATCATGACCGGGCAGCAGACGGGGGTGTTCACCAATGCCATTACGACAGAGGAACTGATGCACATCGTCATGGGCACATTCCGGCTACAGATGTTCAAATGGCGATTGGCAGATTTTCAGTTCGACATCAAGAGGCAGTCAGAGAACATGATGTCTGCACTTCTTACGCTGATCCGACAGCGTTGACCAAGACCACCACTACCAGAAAGACCATCATAGCGGCCTTTATGACGCAGATATTCTGACAGGATCAGATGACAACAACAAAAACGGAGAAGCCGAAAACCGCTTTATAGTAGGCACAGGAAATAAATACTCAAAACGATGAACGGTAAAAACAATATGGCCATCGGATTCTTGATAATGGGCCTGTTCATGGCATACGGATTCTTGCTTATCTATCTACGTGATTTTGCGCCAGGAAAAGAAGAATGGGCAAACTCATACAGCATAGGCAAACATTTTGAAGCCAGACTTGCACACGTGCATGGTAATCTCTTTGCTTTTCTCAATGTGCTGATCGGCTATCTATTGCTTCGGTTCAGCAGTCAATTGAAAAACGTGAAAGCCATATCGTGGTTGGCGTTGACAGGGTTGCTGATGCCAATAGGTATTTTATCTGAAGTGTACTTCGGGTTGCCACCGATTCTGGTGCTGGTGGGCGCCATAGCAATGACAGCATCCGTGCTTTGGCTTGGGTTTGCTTTTCTTAGAATGAAGCAGATGACACCGCAATGAGAAAGCCACTGCTTTATACGGCTTTCGCTATCCTGACAGGATTTGGATTGTTGACATTATTCCTGAGCACATCGGTCATTCTCGATCTGTTCGATGTCAGAGCGAAAGAAGGGAACTATGTATTGTTCGTTGTGTGGGCCAATTTTATCAGCAGTCTTCTCTATCTGATATCGGCTTATGGACTGCTCACCTCCAAAGCATGGACAGCCAAGACCTTGGGGGCATCTGCAATTATTTTAACTGTTGCGTTTGTCGGTTTTCAATTCTACATACAGTCCGGTGGCATTCACGAGAATAAGACCATTGGAGCATTGATCTTCAGGATTACCCTGACTTTAGGATTCACACTTTTTGCCTATTTCGTTATCAATAGAAAGGGAGTGAGACAACATGAGGCACTCAATACTTGACCTGAAACGCAACCAAAGACATCGATCATGAACCATCAAACACCCACAACCATGAAGACCATTCTCACACTCCTTTTCATCCCGATGCTCTTGGCATCATGCTCGCACAGTCAACAGGGCTTAGAGCAGGGAGGCGAACAGATAGTGCTCATCAACGGGCAGCGGTGGAAGGTGAATGAGGAGATGAAACCGCACGTTGAGCAGGGCATGGCCATTCTGAACGATTTTCTGAGCAAGGAAGGCGGCAGTCACAAGCAATTGGCCGATGACCTGAAAGAGCAGAACAACAAGCTCATTCGCAGCTGCACGATGGACGGGCAGTCGCATGATGAGCTGCACAAGTGGTTGCACCCTCACATCGAACTCGTAAAGGCACTCTCTGAAGCCGAATCAGAGCAAGAGGTGACCGATGTGCTCAACAGGCTCAAGGCCTCCTACGAGATCTACACAACCCATTTTGAGTAACGGAAACCTCACAGGAAAAGAAAAGATGAACTATTACATCGCAAAGACCATAGAGAATACGACCATCGCAGACCTGCGGCCCAGAGTGGAAGAGGAACTGAAGAAGGAAGGCTTCGGGGTGCTGACGGAAATTGACCTTCAGGCCACCATGAAGAAGAAGTTGGACAAGGACTACCTGCCCCATGTTATCCTCGGTGCGTGCAATCCTGTGTTTGCAGACAAGGTGCTCAGTGCCGAACCGACCATCAGCACCATGCTGCCATGCAATGTGACCCTCCGCGATTTGGGGAATGGAGATGTGCAGGTGGCCATGATGGATCCCATGGGAGCCATGAGTGTGGTGGACAATAGCGCGGTGGTGGAGTATGCCAAAGAAGTGGCGGTCAAATTGAACAATGTGTTGAACAACATCAGATAGATCATGGAAAATCACTCGTACAATGTCGCACTGAAATGGAAGGGAGGCCGCATCGGAGAGATGAGCTCTCCAGAACTGCCCTCGCGCATAGAAGTGGCCACACCGCCCGAATTTGATAAAGGAGTTGCTGGCATCTGGTCACCCGAACACCTGTTCACCGCATCTGTGCTCAGTTGCTTCATGACCACCTTCCTTGCTGTGGCCGAGTTCTCGAAACTTGAATTCACCAAGTTCGACTGTAAGGCAGAGGGAACGCTTTCGAAGGTGGATGGCAAGTACCTGATGACCAACATCATCCTACGGCCTGAACTGACCGTGACGGATGAGGACAAGGTGGAACGTGCGCTGCGGATATTGGACAAGTCTGAGAAGGCCTGCCTAATCAGCAACTCCATAAGAACGGAGGTGACCCTTGAACCAGTAGTACACACATGATTCCCAATGTTGAACACGCTGCCATACATGACCAGCAACAATTCAGGAGTATCCCTGCACTGTATGCGGCATGATTGACTGCAAAATTTTTTGCCTCATGAAGTATGTGAACGCTTACCTACTTATAGCAGCTGTAATGCTCGCTGGTCAGACCCGAGCACAGGAGGTGTGGTCGCTGCAACGATGCTTGGACACGGCAAAGACAGCATCGCCCTCGGTCATCATGGCCGGGAACGCGCGATCCATGGCAGACCTGCAATGGAAAGAGGCCCGGGCCAATCTGATTCCGAAGATCACGGTGAATGCAGACTACCGCTATTTTATAGACCTGCCCTATCAGCTGATGCCGATGAGCGTTTTCGGAGGGCCTGAGGGGCAGTTCAAGGAGACACAGTTCGGAGTGCCGCACAACATAGGGGCCAATGCGCAGCTCACCATGCCCATTTACAATCCTCAGGTGATGGGCGCCATGCAAACGGCAGAGACCGGCCGCGAAATGGCCCGCCTGCACGAGGCTGAAGCACGGGAGCAGGTGCTTAATGAGACCGTGACGCTCTACCGCACCGCACAGCTCATCGCCAAGCAGATGGACCTTTTGGAACATCGCATAACCAACGCAAAGAGGCTGGTAGGAAATGTGGAGACGCTGAAGGAACACAGCATGGTCACATCTACCGATGTGCGGCTGGTGCAGCATCAACTTGCGAAGGCCGAGACACAGCTGGAGGCACTGCGCCTCCGCCATGGTCATGTGATCCGCTCGCTGATGACGGTGCTCGGCATAACGCAGCAGGAACCCATCCGCATAGATCCTGAACCTTTGCTGATGGCAGAGCCTGAAGGACAGAAGGGAATGCCCGCCTCCATTTCCATAGCCAACGCACAGATCCTACTGGGCAAGGCCGAACTGAAACAGCTTCGCATGTCGCGCTTGCCGAGCCTTAGCCTCATCGGTAGTTATGGAACCACTGGCTTCGGCTATGATGGCAGCCCCGAGGGTTTCCTGCGCTTCTATCCGCTGGGGTTTGCCGGGGTGCAGCTTTCCTACCCACTGTTCAACGGGACTGTGACCTCCAAGCGCATTGCCAAGAAAAAACTGGAAGTGCAGAACAGTGAGTTGCGCACCGCACTGCTCAGGTCACAGAACACCCTGAAGGTGCAGAAGGCGGAGGACGACCTGTCCATCTCCATGAGGAGCATGGAAGATGCCCGAACGCAGATGGCCATAGCGCAGGATGCGTATGACCTGGCACTGTTGCGACAGAAGGAGGGCAGCATTTCCATTGTAGATGTGATCAAGGCCGATGATGCCGTGCAAGAGGGCCATCAGGCCTATCTGACAGCGCTTGCAGAACATCTTGCTGCCGAACTGGAACTGAGAAGACTTAACGGAAACCTTCAAAATTGACAATGATGAGAAACAAGGGAAGAATCATTGCTGTGGTGCTGGGCATTGCAGTGATCGCAGCGGTGGCCGTGAAACTGCGTTCGAACCGCAGCACGGTAGAATCGCTGGTCTATGAGAATGACGCTGATCGGGCCGTATCGGTCGAGGTGGTGCAGGCCCGGATGCAGGATACAGAGCTGGAAACCCCTTTCACGGGTATTTTCCGGGCTAACCGTGAGGTGAAGGTGAGTGCCGACATACAGGCCAAAGTGGAGCGGGTGGATGTGACCGAGGGCCAATCTGTGACCAAGGGCCAGCCGTTGGTGATACTGGACGGGTCGCTGCTGGCACTGAAGCTGAAAGCGGCCAATGCACAGGTGCAGGCATTGGAAACCGATGTGAAACGCCTCACGGCCCTCACCAAGGCCGATGCCGTGCCCGCGGTGCAGTTGGAGAAGGCTGAAACAGGCCTGCAGACGGCACAGGCCGAACGCGATGTGCTGGCCGAACAGCTGAGTCGCACCACGGTTCGGGCACCTTTCAGCGGGGTGGTCACTGCAAGGTTCACAGATGCGGGGGCATTCGCTGCACCAGGAGTTCCGCTGGTCGAGGTCACCGACATATCCACACTACGGTTCACTGTTCGGGTGAACGAGACCGACCTGAGCCTTTTCTCAAAAGGCATCACACATCCGGTCACATCCGATGCGATGCCGGATCTGCCGCTCAAGGGCAGCGTGTCCTCTATCGGAAGCAAGGCCGATCAGGCAGGACTTTTCCCTGTTGAACTTGAAGTGAGTAACCCGGACGGACATCCTGTGCGGGCCGGCATGTTCGGTAGGATGTCGATGAAGCGCCCCAGTGGACGTGCCATAGTTCTGCCCACCACGGCCATTCAGGGCACCGATGCACGGCCCACAGTAGTGTTGGTTCGCAATGGAAGGGCCCGCTTCACCGAAGTGGCAGTGGGCGGACGCACAGGCAATGGGCAGGTTATCAGCTCAGGCATAGCCGAGGGCGATACGGTCATCACTACCGGTTTCATCGACATTACTGAAAACGTGCCTGTGAAGGCCAGATAAGACCACGCCATGAACATCACCGAAATATCCATTAAGCGACCCTCGCTGATCATCGTGCTCTTCAGCGTGTTCGCGCTGCTGGGGGCCATCGGGTACATGAATCTCAGCTATGAGCTGATGCCCGACTTCAACCAGCCGGTGGTCGTTATCCGCACACCCTATCCGGGCGCGGGTCCTGAGGAGGTGGAGACCTCCGTATCGCGTGTGTTGGAGGATGCGCTTTCCAACCTGGAGGGGGTTGACTATCTGGCAACGCGGTCGATGCCCAACGCATCGGTGATCATCGCCTACATGCGCTATGGCGTGGACCTTGACAACGCCATGCAGGATGCTCAGCGATACATCGACAATGTGAGCAAGGATCTGCCTGCCGATGTGATGAGCCCTGTGATCAGCAAAGTATCTCCTAACGACCTGCCCATCATGTCCATCAGTGCCACGGCAGACATGCCGCCCACCGAGTTCAGCCAACTGATGAAAGACGTGTATCTGCCCCGCATACAACAGATCAAGGGTGTGGCAGAGATAACTGTCCTGGGAGCCGAGGAAAGAGAGATCCTTGTGGATGTGGACCGCGAGCGGTTGCAGCAGCACGGGGTTTCGTTGCGACAGGTGGCAGAGGCCGTGCGTATGGCCGGTATGGACCTGCCTGCTGGCGATGTGCGCACGGAAGAGACACGTACCGCAGTGCGCATGACCGCAAAGCACACCACCGTTCAGCGAATTGCTGATGTTACCGTGGCCATGCCCGCCCCCGGCAGCCCTGTGAAGCTGAGTGATGTGGCCACCGTGACCGATGGGGTGAAGGAGATAGAGTCTGTGAGCCGGTTCAACGGAAAGAATGGCATCGGGCTGTTGCTGAAAAAGCAAGGTGATGCCAACGCGGTGGATGTGTCTGCGGCTGTCCGAGCCGAGATGGAAGCACTGGCAAAGCAGAATACGCACCTTGGCCTGCAGTTCGTCATTGCAGAGGACAGCACCGACAATACCATTGCGGCCGTGGATTCGGTGGTGGTGGATCTGCTGCTGGCCGTGCTGCTCGTTTCGTTGGTGATGCTGCTGTTCCTGCGCAGTTTCCGTAATTCCCTCATTGTGCTTGTGGCCATTCCCACTTCTCTGGTCACAGCTTTCGCGGTGATGTGGCTGCTGGGCTATACGCTCAACCTGATGACCCTGCTGGCCATGTCGCTCATCATCGGTATTCTGGTGGACGATGCCACCGTGGTGCTTGAGAACATCCAGCGACACCTCGACATGGGCAAGGAGAAACGCACCGCAGCCATGGAAGGCCGCATGGAGATCGGTTTCTCTGCCCTGTCCATCACCTTGGTGGACGTGGTGGTGTTCCTACCCATCCTGTTCCTTCAAGTGTTCGTGGCCGATATGCTGAAACAGTTCTCGGTGGTGGTGGTCACCTCCACGCTCACGAGTCTTCTGGTGGGTTTCACACTCACTCCTTGGATGGCATCGCGCATCGGCAAGGCCGAGGATCTGCAGCCCACCAACCTGTTCAACCGCTTTCTGCTGTGGTTCGAACATCAGCTGGACCGTTTCACCGAGGCTTATGGCCGACAGTTGGACTGGGTGCTCTCGCACAGGCTGGTATTCATAGCCATTGTACTGTTGCTGTTCGGTATGACCGGGGCCATTATGAAACAGGGCATCATTGGCAAGGAACTCATATCCACTGGCGATCAGGGCAGGTTCAGACTTCAACTGGAACTGGACCGTCATCTGCCCCTTGAAGAGACCGACCGCACCGTTGCCCAGATGGAGCAGACGCTGCTGCAACGCCCCGAGGTGGCCACCGTGTTCAGCAATGTGGGCGGGGCAGGCACTGGCATTGGAAGTATGGGCGTGGGTGCGCCCAATAAGGCCGAACTTACTGTTCAACTGAAGCCCAAGGATGAGCGGGGCAATGTGCGCACCGAGGTCTATATGAAGGCGCTGCGCGAAGACCTTTGGAAGGAGTTCCCCGGAGTGAGCATCGGCATGGCACCATTGGGCCTCATACCACGCTCCGCCCCTATAGAGATCACCCTCAGTGGCAGCGATGCCGGGCAGGTGATGGCCTCGGCCAAAGAATTGCAGGCCGTGGTGAAAGCCATTCCGGGTGCCGACAATGTGAAACTCTCTGTGGAAGAAGGCGGGGCAGAATACCGTGTCATTCCTGATCTGGAACGCATGCAACTGCTTGGACTCAATCCGGCATTGGTGGGCAGCGACCTGCGCACTGCCCTCAGCGGCAACGACAATGCCACCATGACCGAGATGGGCGTGGAGTATCCTGTGCGCATCCGCCTTCAGAAGAGCCAGCGTGCCGATGTGGCAGACATAGACCAGTTGGCCGTGGCCAACATGAAAGGGCAATCCGTGGAGCTTTCAAGGTTCACAACCGTAGAGAAGGGCAGCTCGCCCACCATGCTCGAACGCATGGACCGCCAGCCTGCTGTAACCCTCACAGCCGATGCCCTCGGTCGGCCTTCGGGCACGGTGGCCGATGATGTTGTGGCCTACCTCAAAGAGCATCCGCTGCCCGATGGCATGCAGATGGTGTGGGGAAGCGACATCAAGCGGCAGAACGACAGCTTCGGGGCACTCGGATCGGTGCTGGCCGTCTCCTTCCTGCTCATCTACCTTATTCTGGTGGCGCTCTACGACAGCTTCATTTATCCCTTCGTGGTGCTGTTCTCCATCCCTGTGGCTGCCATCGGGGCATTTCTGGCACTCAACCTCACCATGAGCAACCTGAGTCTCTTCGCTCTGCTCGGCCTCATCATGCTCATGGGACTGGTGACCAAGAACGCCATCCTCATTGTTGACTTCACCAATCAGCTCAAGGAGCAGGGCATGGGGATGCGCGAGGCATTGCTCACAGCGGGCAAGGGCCGTATGCGACCTATTCTCATGACCACGCTGAGCATGGTCATCGGCATGCTGCCCATTGCTCTTGCATCGGGCACGGCCAGTGAATGGAAGAACGGACTGGCATGGGTCATCATCGGAGGGCTGATGTCCTCACTGGTGCTCACGGTCTATCTCGTGCCTGTGGTGTATCACGCGGTGGATAGCTTGAAGAGCCGATTCCAACGGGGCGAATGATGGATCTGACGCTAAATGCCTTCAAAGGGAGGGTTTAACTGGAGAGACGATGAATAGGTAAGCGATGCATCTTAGTGAGGAGGCAGTGCAGGCCAAGGGATGGTTAGCGACCTAATGGCCTATACTAGTGGTATTCTCCTATGTCATTGCTGGCGGTCTGCTGCTTTAACATGTGCCGCCCTGCCCGCTGCCGTGAGGCGGCCATGGCCTTGCTTGAAGCGGTGTTGAAGACGCAGCCGTTTTCGCCCTCGGCTTTCTTGTCCTTGTCCAGTTTGCAACAGATACACGAAGCAGGCACGCAGGTCTCTACCTGATGCCTTCTATTCGCGGCCTCTTAGGTCGCCATCAGGCCATAGCCTGCCTGACCGCCCAATGCGGCATTTTGAACAGGTCTTTGTTCAATATCTACATCACCCTATCCTACAACCTCCCAACCTTTGTGAATACCCTGTCGTTAAGCGAACCCCTGAAAGAAGTGCGTACAAATTTGTGCCTGCTTCCTGACCTCCTACCGCCACCACAAGAGGAACAGCCCATAGACCGCCAAACGGACATCAAAACACTGCGGCTTAAGGGCTGTGTTAGGACAACGGACGGATGAACGAGGGTTTCAGGGATGTTGTAGGATACTACAGATCCTTGCGCCTGAACACCCGCATGGCCAGCCCCAGCGGCACGGCCACCCAGAGCAGCAGCACGCCCGTGGCGAAGGCGAAGCCCAGTCCGCCCCCGAAGAAGTCCTTGAAGAACGCGCCCGTGTAGCCCATGAGGGCGGACACATCGAGCTGCAGGATCATGAGGATGCGGGCCAGGTCCACGGGGTTGAGGGCGATGAGGGCCACGGTCACCTTCTCCAGCGGATAGTCGCTGAAGCTATAGAGGATCCACAGCACGAAGGCATCGAAGATGAGCGAGAAATAGAACCAGAAAAGCAGCGCCACGCCTATGGCCTTGGCCTTGTCGCGCGTGAGCACGGCCGAGAGGAACGCCAGCGACACGAACACCAGCGTGAGCATGGCCCCCGCCAGGATGAGGGTGAGTCCGCTGGCCTCGGTGCCATAGAACATCATCGGCACTCCGATGCCGATGAGATAGGCCAGCAGCAGCGACAGGGCCACGCTGAGGTATTGTGACAGGAACACCACGGTGCGGTTCACCGGTTGCGCGAGCATCATCTCGATGAACTCGTAGGAATTGTAGAAATGGATGGTGGTGAACACGATGCCCACCAGTGGCACCACGATGAGCACGATGTTCATCAGGCTGAGTACCACCTTCGATGTGTCGCTGTCCAGCTGATACATGCCCACCGCGCTCAGCAGCAGGAACAGGGTGTAGAACAGTATGAACCGCGTGCGCAGGATGTCATACAGGATGTATTTGATGATGCGGGGCACGGAGATAGGTCTTTAAGCGGTAGCGGTGCGGTTCATGATGACCGAGATGGCGCGGCCCAGGCCTGTGTGGCCGGTCTCCGCCTTCAGTCGGTCTATCGAGTCGTTGTAATGGATGCGCCCATCGCAGATGTAGATCACCTCAGAGGAAAGCTCATCGAGGTCGCTCATCACGTGCGATGTGATGACGAACAGCTTGCCCCCGGTGCGCTCGCGGTGAATCTTGTC
This sequence comes from uncultured Chryseobacterium sp., assembly GCA_964488095.1. Classification (GTDB taxonomy): domain Bacteria; phylum Bacteroidota; class Bacteroidia; order UBA10329; family UBA10329; genus UBA10329. The sequence goes on along the minus strand of CAZATP010000015.1, from coordinate 46,656 downwards.
CTTCAGTATCTCGACCGAGACGGGGTCCAGCCCGGCCGTGGGCTCGTCCAATATCAGCATGGGCGGGTTGAAGAGGAAGGCCAAGGCCGCGCTCACCTTTTGGCGTGTGCCACCGCTGAGGCCGTGCATCGGCTTGTCATACATCTCGCGCAGGCGGAACTCCGCGATCAGTTCCTCGTCCAGCGCCCCGCTGTGGTTGCGGATGTTCATCATCATATCCATCAGCTGGCCTATGCGCATGTTGTCCGGATAGCGGCCTATCTGCGGCATGTAGCCAATCTGGGCACGGTAGTCCCATTGGTTGAGGATGCTCTTGCCCTCCAGCAGGATGTCGCCCGAGGTGGGGATCACCAGCCCGAGGATGCATTTGATGAGCGTGGTCTTGCCCGACCCGTTGGGGCCGATGAACGCGTAGGAGCGGCCTTTGGCGAGCTCTATGCTCACCCCGTCCAGCGCCCAGAGGCTGCCGAAGTTCTTGCGGATGCCGTTAACCGAGATCATGGGGTCGCATCATGGGTTTGTCGTCCTTCATGTTGGCGGGCGTCACTGCGGGCATCACCTTTTCGGCCCTGTCGAGCAGAAAGACGAGAAAGCTGCGCCAGATGAGCATGGCCGAAGGGATGTGTTCAGAGATGACCGAGAAGAGGCTCACGGGATGGAAAGGTATGTCGCCTATGCCATCGCGGTCCAGGTCATAGCCCTCATACTTGTCCCAATGGTTGTGGCTCATGCCGTTGAGCACCAGTGCCCCGTTGGTCGAGATGTCGAAGGTATTTCCGCTGAAATTGTTGTGGGTGAAGGTGTTGTCATCGCAGCTCGCCATGAGTTTGATGGCCCAGCCGTTCTGCCTGAAGAGATTGCGTTGGAACACCGTGCGGCTCGTGCCTTCCATATAGATGCCGCTGGTGTTGCCTACGAAGCGGTTGTGCAGCACCTCGCTGTCGCTGATGTCCTTGAGCAGCAGCCCATAGGACGAGGTGCCCCAGTTGTCCTCGAACACGTTGCGGTGCATCTTCACATGCCGGGTGTACATCACCGAGACGCCCGCCCCGTTGTTGCGGAACACGTTGTCCTCATACGCATCATCGTGCGAGAACATGAAGTGCAGCCCATAGCGCATGTTCTTCTGGCTGATGTTCCTGCGCACATGCGACTGCGTGACGAACTCGAAGTAGATGCCATCACGGTGGCCGGTGATCTCGTTCCCCTCAATCAGGGCATGCTTGCATTTCCACAGATGGATGCCGTTGCCCAGCTGATACTCGAACTCGGCCGTGGACGAAAGGCGGTTGCCAACGATGGTGGCGTGGTCTGAATTGGAGAGGTGAATGCCGAAGAAGGTGTTGTCGAACACATTGTTGCGGATGGTGACATGGTGCGCATCGAGGCATTTGATACCCGCCAGATCCTCCATGCTCGACCTTCCCGTGTTGATGATGCGGAATCCCTGCACGGTCACATGCTGCGCTGCGATGGTGAAGATCTCGTGCTTCATCCGTCCGTCCATCACGGGCATGTTCTCCCCGATGATGGAGAGCGGTTTGCGGATGATGATGTTGCCTTCGATATAGGTGCCCTGCGCCACAAGGATGGTGTCGCCCGCTTCGGCCTGTTCCACAGCCTGCTTCAACGACACCGTGCTGCCCGCCCGGATCACCCCGCCTTGGGCGGCATGACACACCAGAAGCGCTATGACCGCCAGGGATATTCTCATTCGAAGATGGACCTCACGGCCTGCCAGTCCAATCGTTCGCCTTGCCAGTTGGCCATGTGCTGCGAGCAGTTCGCTTCGGTGCCGAACGCGGCCACACGGCTTCCCATGGGGCTGCGCACCGCGTCTGCGCGCACAAAACAGGCCTCCTGCACCGGTACAAGGGTGAAGGGTTGGTCCATGTCGGCCACGAGCACATGCGCGGCCTCTTCCAGACCTCCGGGCAGCTTCGCCCCGAAGTTGATCATGCAGTTCACGTCATCGAACTTGAACACCTTGCCTTTGGAGGTGACCAGTTCGGCCCCGAACTTGGAGTCCATGATGGTCATGCGGCAGTGGTCGCAGGCGTCCTTGCCATAGTTGATGGGTTCGGGCCCGGTGGCGCAGGCCGACATCAATAGGAAGGCCACCGCCAGGGTGGGGAGGATTGTGATACGTGCCGTCATCACTTGTTCTTGAAGAGTTCCAGAATGAGGGCCGACAGAGCGAGCAGACCGGCCACGATGAACGCCCATCCGCCTGTGGCAGGCGCAGAGTAGGCGATGAAATTCAACAGTTCCTTACTGCCGATGAGCGGTGGCTGATAGGCCATGCCCGGCACCTTGATGGCCGCCTTGGGGTCGAGGTTGTGACCATAGTCGTAGCCCCACATCCAGAAATCGACCATGCCCGCAATGCCCACCACCGCGAACACGATGAGAAAGATCCAGAGCCCGATGCGTTTGCCCCAGATGGCCATGAGCACCCCGAGCGCGATCACCGCGCCCAGAATTTTGGGCATCCATTCGAATTCGGGGAACATCTCCACCTTGATGTATTTCATCCCGATGTAGTGGTTCAGTCCGTTGATGATGTCCACATCGCCCGAAAGATTATCGAGCCAGATGTAGAGGTTGAGCCCCTCGGGATATTGCGGTGCCCACATCCAGATGTACCAGATGGGTGTGAAATAGGCGATGACAGGCAGCAGTGCGGCAATAGCAAGGCCTATCCTGGAAGTTGGCAGCAACTTCTTCATGATTTCGGGGATGTGTTTCTGAATGGAAGTGAGAACCGTTGTCCGGTCGGGAACGCCATTGTGCATTCCCGACCGTCCATCGGTGAAAGTGGCCGGCAAGGCCAAAGAAGTTGCAACTAAGCCTAACCTCTGCCGGCCGTGGAGTATTACTGCGGGCCAGTTTCGCCCAGCGAGTATTTCAGCTCCACATTGCTATTGGCAGGCGATACCCTCAGGTAGCCCTGCATCTCCTGGTGAAGTGCAGAACAGAAGTCGGTGCAGTAGAACGGCACCACACCTACACGCTCTGGCACCCACTTCAAGGTCTGTGTGGCACCCGGCATGATCAGGATCTCTGCGGTTTTCGCTCCTCTGATGGCGAATCCGTGCGGCACGTCCCAGTCCTGTTCGAGGTTGGTCACATGGAAATAGACCTCGTCACCCACCTTCACACCCTCGATGTTGTCCGGTGCGAAGTGCGAGCGGATGCTGGTCATGTACACGTGCACCTGATTGCCCTTGCGCTCCACCTTGGCCTGTCCTTCGCCTTTGGCGGCATAGGGGTGGGTGTTCTCCTCCAGCTTGTAGAATTTCACCTGCTTGTCCTTGATCAGTGCCGCAGGCAGTGCTTCTGCATAGTGTGGCTCTCCGATGGTCGGGAAGTCGAGCAGCAGCTTCATCTTGTCGCCCGAGATGTCGTAGAGCTGTGCGGAGTGCGCCAGTTCGGGCCCGGTGGGCAGGTAGCGGTCCTTGGTAATCTTGTTGTAGGCGATCAGGTACTTGCCATGCGGCTTGGCGGTCGGTCCGCCCGGGATGCAGATGTGGCCCACAGAGTAGTAGGTGGGCACGCGGTCCAGCACCTGCAGGCTTGCGATGTCCCACTTCACCACTTCGGATGATACGAACATGGAAGTGTAGGCATTGCCCTTGCCGTCAAACTCGGTGTGCAAGGGGCCAAGGCCCGGCTTCTCCACCACACCGTGCAGCGCAGACTCATACTTGATTACCGGGTGCCCCGCATATTCGCCCTCGAAATCCTTGGCCTCAATGGCCTTGATGATCTTGCTGAAGCTGAACACGGGAATCTGGGCGGCCAGCTTGCCGCTGCCCACGATGTATTCGCCCGATGGGTCCACGTCACAACCGTGCGGAGACTTGGGGCAGGGGATGAAGTAGATGATGTCTTTCAGCACCAGCGGATCGAGCTGCAGCACCTCTTCCAGCAAGGTCGAGGTGGCGCTGAATGAATGGTGGTCCATCTTGTTGTGGGCATACTTGGCCTTGGTCTTGGTGCCTTTGCCCGCAGCGATATACTCCTCGGCCTTCTTCCAGTTCAGTGCCATGATGAAGTCCTTGTCCTTCTGCGATGCGTTCACCTCCAGCAGTGTGTAGGCCGCCTCAGAGTTGTAGCAGGAGAAGAAGAACCATCCGTGCGACTTGTTCTTCCCTGCCCGTGCAAGGTCGAAGTTCACAGGGGGCGTCACCAGCTGGAAGGCCAGGCTCATGTCGCCCTGCTCGCCCACCTTGATGAAACTCACCGTGCCTTTGAAGTTCTCCTTGTAGGTATTGATGGGCACATCGCGCTGCTCGTCCGTTCCGATGGGCACAGAGAAACGGCTGCTGGCCACCACATACTCGGTGTTGGCGGTGATGAACGGTGACGAGTGGTTGCCACCGCTGTTCGGGATCTCAAGGATCTCCACCGTCTCAAAGGTGGTCAGGTCAACACGGGCCACGCGGGGCGTGTTGTTCGCATTGCCGAAGGCCCAGCGGCCGTCATGCTCGGCATTGGTGGTAGAGAGGGCGATGTGGTGAAGGTCGTCCCATGGCACTTGGCCGAACGATGTGTTCAGCATCGGCTTGCTCTCTTCGCTATAGCCATAGCCTTTCTCAGCATCCATGGAGAAAACGGGCACCACGCGGAACACACGTCCTGATGGAAGGCCCACCACGCTCATCTGTCCGTTGAAACCACCGGATACGATGTTGTAGAACTCATCGTGCTGCCCGGGGGCCACATACACTTTGGAGGCGGCATCGCCCACGCTCACGTCACCGGGAGTCTTGGGCTTGCAGCCGGGCGACAGGCCGATGACCACTGCCGTGGCAAAGGCCGCACCGAATTGGAAATAACGCGTCTTGTTCATGATTTCTGTTGATTGGTTTTCTGGTTGATTGGAAGGGATGATTACTCGGGAAGAAGCACGGCATCAATGACATGAATGACCCCATTGGCGGCATCCACCGATGCCACGATGTTGGCGTTGTTCACCTTGAACTTGTCGCCCTCCTTGGTGATCTTGATGTTCTTGCCATTCACCTGATTCAGGGTCATGCCATCGCGCATCAGGTTGGTCCTGATGACACCCACATACACATGATATTCCAGGATGTTGGTGAGCTGGGCCTTGTTCTCAGGCTTGAGCAATGATTCGACCGTGCCTGCTGGAAGTGCTGCAAAGGCATCGTTCACCGGGGCGAACACCGTGAACGGCCCCACGTTCGAGAGCACGTCTACCAGGCCAGCGGTGGTCACGGCCGTCACCAGGGTCGAGTGGTCTTTCGAGCCCACGGCCACCTGCACCACATTGGGGTTGGACATATCGTCCTGCACGGCCGATTGGCCCGGACCCGGGGCCGAGGGGTCTTGTTGCGTGGCCGTGCCTCCTTCCTGCTGTCCGCACGAGGCCATCAGCATGATGCTCAATCCTGTGAACAGGACACTCTTGACTGTTGTATTCATGATCTGGTCGGTTTAGGTTGATCTGATTATCGTTTAGCTATTGGCGGCTCCGTCACGCTTTCCAATGACCTCCTCGTCATTCTTACGGAGGAATTCGAGCATCTCGCGGGCATCGCGGGTCGAAAGGTTCTGGTTGGGCATGCGCATGAGACACTCCTCAAGCAGTGCCTGTGCCACGGGATCCTCGTCCAGCATCACCTCTGTGTTGGTGATCATGTTCATGATCCACTCTGGTCTTCGTCTGTTGGTGATGTCTGCAAAACCAGGGCCTACCACACGCATACCGTCCAGCTTGTGGCACGAGGCGCACTTCATTTCATAGACCACTTTGCCGTTGGCCACCATCGATTCTTCCACGGGGTCGTTCAGGGTCACCTCCATGTTGGGGCCCACACCGCGCGGGTCGGCTGCCTGAGGTTCCTCGGCCACTGGGGCCGTTGCAGTTGATTCGGTGTTCTCACCTCCCCCGCAGGAGACGATGAGGGCCATGGAGGCCGCTGTTAGGGTGAAGATCAGCTTTTTCATGATGTTATTGGTTTTAGTTGACTTGAGATTTGAGTTGATTGGTGAAGAATGGAATGGGTTGGTCAGCAATGGCACCCTGACCAGCGAAGAAGCTTGAGGCAATCAAGGTCAGCGAGAGTGGGAACAGGATGGAGGCCAGAAAGAGCACCAGATGATAGTTGGCAAGGAATCCCAGACCCATCCAGAGCAACAGCCCCTGACCCATCAGGAGAAGCTCGGTCACGATAAAAGCCGCAAGCAGCATCTGCCAACCATATCGGGCCACCGGGCCATCCGGCAGCAGCCCTCTCGTGAGCAGTACACCCGCCACCGACAGACTGACCGACCCGATGACCACCAGATGGATGAATCCGATGACGAAATTCTTGATGGTGTAAGAGATGGTGGCCACTGCAGGCAGCGCCACGGCCACATGCACCAGCACCTTCAGCACGATGCAGCCCAGCCCCGCCAACAGCACCCACTTCTTCCAGTCCGCGTGGCCCCACGAAAGGGACAGGGCCCTCACCACAGGACTCAGCGTGAGATAGAACGCCACAGCTTGAAGCACCACTCCGAGACTGTTGAAGAAAAACAGCGCAGGGATGGGATTGCTCCAAGTAACGCTGAGCGCATACGTCAGCAGCAGCGACAGCTGCAGCGCCCAGAATGCGTGTCGGGGAAGTTGCAGTGGCTGCCCGTTGCCCGCCAGATGGCGCATCAGCAGGGCCAGCACCCCGAAGGTGAGCCAACCATTGAGCTGGAAATGCAGGAAGAACTGCACGCACATGAAATAGAGCGGGTGCAACTTGCCCAGAACGGCCGTCACAGGGCCGATGGCCCAAAGCCCTGCGGTGGAGATGAGCATCCAATACACGCCCCATCGGGCCAGCTTGGCCGCATCGTCCTGCACCTCGCTGCGCAGATCGCGCACAAAACCGTACGCGAACACATACGCCATCAACAGATGCAACGTGCTGAAGCCGATGCTCCATGCGCCATAACCCTGAAGCGGGAATGCCACGGCCATGCCGAGCCCCGCCACAGCACTGCCTGCCAGCACTCCTTTATAGAGGTTCAGGCTGGAAGCGGCAGGGGTGAAAAGGAACAACAGCGCCCCGCTCACCACCGTGAAGGCCCAGCCCATCAGCGCCACATGCGAGTGCGCATGTAACAGATACTTGTAGCGGACCTCGAAGGGCAGTTCACCCACGAACAGAAACCGCATCGTCAGTCCGAAAACAGAGGCGATGAGAAAGAACACGACCGCCACGCCCATCCACGACCTGATGAACGGGCCGTTGAACACCGCGGTGTTCAAGGTCGGGTCATATGGCTTTGGGACATGCACGGTTTCAGATGGTTGGGATAGTTAGAAATGATACTTGGTGTTTTGTTGGAATGTCATTGTAATGGTAAAGGAAAAAAAGATCATAATATCCTAAATAAGGGTAAAAAAATTATCGCCTGAGAAGCAGGTGTTGCAGTTTCATGCTTTTGGCCACATCAGTCAAGGTGTTGGATGCCAGAACGCTGTGAAGCTGGTCTCTGACCTCCACGAACTGGTGGTGGGCCGCACAGGGGTTCTCGGATGAGCACTGCGAAAGGCCGAGCACGCACTCCCTGATCACCCCGTCCCCATCAATGGCCCGAACCACTTGCAGCAGGGTCATCCTCCCATCAGGGTCGTTCACACTGAAACCGCCATTGGGACCGCGCATGGAGTCCAGAAGCCCTGCCCTCACCAACTGCTGGAGAATCTTGGCTGTGAAGGCCTCTGGTGAATCGATGGCCTTCGAGACCTCCTTCACCCCGAGCCATTGGCCATCCGCATGTTCTGCTTTCAGGTGGATCATGATCTTGATGGCGTATTCGCAGGTGCGGGAAAAGAACATGGCTATTTGTCGGGATAAATGTATCTGACAGACTGTTCCGCGATTTGAGACACCCGTCACCGCGGGGAGTGACTTTAATCACTTTTCTAAGCTGCGCAAAGCTAATGAGGTCCGTGACAGGGGGGGCTCCTGTCACGGATGGGCAGACCGAAGGGTATCGCCTCCAGTTATATTTGCCGCTCCAAACTATTTTATGGTCTCTTTCGACAATACTGCCATCGCCTTTGCCGACCGCACCGATGCGGAGCTGAGGCGTGCAGAGATGCTTTTCAGGCTGGTAGGCAGCCCTGCTATGGTGGGGTTCGGCAAATCTGCCCTGGAGCTTGCTCTTGCGCTCCGCCTCCCGGTCTCGGGCATTGTCCGAGCCACCGTTTTCCAACAGTTCTGCGGAGGGGAGAGCGTGGCCGACTGTGAGCCGACCATCGAGCGGCTGCATACGGCAGGCATCTTCACGCTGCTGGACTATTCTGCCGAGGGCAAGAACACCGAGGCCGATTTCGATGCTTCGGCCAAGGAGACCATCAGCACCATTCTGCGCGGCAGGGACGATGAGAGAATCCCCTTCGCGGTGTTCAAGTGCACGGGCGTGGTGCGCGCCTCGCTGTTGGAGCGCGTGAGCACGGGCAACCGATTGGAGCCGCATCAGGCGGCCGAGTGGGAAGGGGGCCTCCGCAGGGTGCGCAGCATCTGCGAGGCGGCCGCGGCCCACAGGGTCCCGGTGCTGGTGGATGCCGAGGAGAGCTGGCTGCAGCCCGCCATTGATGAGATGGTGGAGCGGATGATGGCCGAGTTCAACCGGGAGGAGGCCATGGTCTACAACACTTTTCAGCTCTACCGTACCGACCGCTTGGACTATCTGCGCAGGAGTCTCGATGTGGCCGAGCGTCAGGGTTATTTCCTCGGGGCCAAACTGGTGCGGGGCGCCTACATGGAGAAGGAGCGCGAGCGGGCCAGGCGCAAGGGCTACCCATCCCCCATCCACAGGACCAAGACCGATACCGATGCGGCCTATGATGCCGCTCAGGCGTTCTGTGTGGCCCATGCCGACCGCATACGTGTGGTGGCGGGCACGCACAACGAGTCCAGTTCACGGTTGCTCACGGAGCTAATGCGCGATGCGGGCCTTGCTGTGGACGATAGGCGCATCTTCTTCTCGCAGCTCTATGGCATGAGCGACAACATCAGTTTCAATCTGGCGCACGCGGGCCACAACGTGGTCAAGTATGTGCCCTATGGCCCCGTGCGGCTGGTGATGCCCTATCTGATGCGCAGGGCCGAGGAGAACACCTCGGTGACCGGGCAGGTGGGCCGTGAGCTTTCACTCATTTTGAAAGAGAAGCAGCGCAGGCGCGCCCGGCAATGAAGCCCGTGGTCCACGCGGCCTGAAAGTTGAAGCCACCCGTCACCCCGTCCACGTCCAGGATTTCGCCTGCGAAGTGCAGCCCGGGGCATTTGCGGCTCTCCATGGTGGTCATGTCCACATCGTCCAACGCGACTCCGCCACAGGTCACGAACTCTTCCTTGAATGTGGTCTTGCCCTTGGCCGCATAGACATCGTTCACCAGCACGTTGACGAGCCGGTTCATCGGCTTCCCCTGAATGTCGGCCCAGCGGGTCGTTGCCTGGATGCCCGACCGCTCCAGTAGAAAATGCCAAAGCCGGGATGGCAGTGGGGTGGGGTTGCCGTTGCCGGTCTGTTTCTCAGGATGTGCAGCGCGGAACAGCGACAGCAGATGGCGGGCGGCCTCCTCGGTGGCCTCGTGCAGCCAATTCACCTGCACCGTGAACGCATATCCCATGCCGTTCAATATCCGCGCCCCGAATGCCGAGAGTTTCAGGATGGCCGGTCCGCTCATGCCCCAATGCGTGATGAGCAGCGGCCCCTCACTGCGGAGTTTCGTGCCTTGAATGCGCGCGGAGACAGGGTCGGCCACTACGCCCATCAGTGCGGTAATGTCCTCACCGGGCATGTTGAAGGTGAAGAGCGAGGGCGCGGGCGGTTCGATGCGATGACCCAGGTCCTCCAGCCAGCGGTAGGATTCCATCTTAGGACTTCCGCCAGCGGTGATGATGATACGGTCAGCGTGGAGGGACTCTCCATCGCCACAACTCAGTTCAAACCCGTTCTCCTTGGGAGCGATGCTCCTGACCGGAGTGTTCTTCCGGATGACGATGCCCAGCCGCTGCGCCTCCTGTATCAGACAGTCGATGATGGTCTGCGATGAGTCGGTGACGGGGAACATCCGTCCATCCGCCTCGGTCTTGAGCTGCACTCCGCGCGCTGCGAACCATTTCACCGTGTCTGCCGGTCCGAATTGACCGAAGCATTTGCGCAATGCCCTGCCCCCACGCGGATAGTGGGACACGAGCTGCGACAGGTCGGTCACCGAGGTGGTCACATTGCATCGCCCGCCACCGGAGACCTTCACCTTGGACAGCAGCTTGTCCGATTTCTCAATGAGGGTAACGGCCGCCTGCGGATGATGCTGCTTGCAGGCCAAGGCCGAGAAGAATCCGGCTGCACCAGCGCCAATGATGGCCACCTGTTGTCCCATGTTGCGAAAGTAGGGCGTTGCCCATCCAATCCGGCAACTTCATTGCTTCCATGCGTCAAGGACACAGCGGGTTGACAGCAATGTTTAATTTGGCCGGGGTGCGCAGAATGAATCGAGACATCTGGAGTTCTGTTTTTACCATGTCGTTCTGCGCCATGGTATTCCTGCTTGTTCCCTTGTCTGTTTCGGCACAGGAGAACTGCGCGAACGGGGTGGACGACAACGGCAACGGCCTAATAGACCTGAACGACCCCGACTGTGTGTGTGCGGGATTCTCCAACACCACCAACGCCCCTTCACTTATTCCGAACGCCTCGTTCGAGCAGACCAATTGCTGCCCGAGCACCTACAGCCAGGTGAACTGTGCCTCGGGCTGGATACAGGCCACCAGTCCGACCTCCGATTACATGAACACCTGCGGCTTCGTGTTCGGTGCCGCCACCGCTGCCGGTCTGGTGCCTTTCCCTGACGGGAATGGGATCCTCGGTGCCATCTTCTCTCCCGGTTGGCAGGAGTATGTCGGTTCGTGCCTGTCGTCCACCATGACGGCCAACAACAACTACCAGTTGACGTTCAGCATCGCCTCCACGCCTATCGATGGCAGCGGAGGGGTTTGCAATGGAGGAACGATTGATTTTGAGCCGATCGACATCGTAATCTATGGGAGTGCGAGTTGCAATGGAATGCCTGTCAACACCAATGGCTGTCCGAGCGGTGCCAATGCCAGTTGGAGTATCCTTGGAAGTGTGAACTACGTTCCGGTGGCCGCTTGGGATGTGATCACGATCAACTTCACGCCAGTGCAGAATATCAATGCGGTCATCATCGGGTCGCCCTGCACACTTCCGCCTTCCTACGGGGGCTTTTGCTACCCGTACTTCTATTTCGACAACCTGATCCTCAACGAGACGGCCTTCTTCAACTCACTGACCATCACTCCGACAGGGGATTACTGCTCGGACAATGTGGTGCTCACGGCCTCTTCGGACAGCGCGGGCGGAGTCTGGCAATGGTACAGGGAAGGGGTGGCACTGGCAGGACAGACGGGGGCTGTGCTCAATGTATCGGCCAACGATTTTGGCACGGGCACCTTTCAGGCCCGTTATACGCTCAACGGCCAGTGTGAGGTGACCGATATCCTTCTGGAGCCAGAGACCCTGACGGCCGATTTCACCTTCACCACGGTCTGTCAGGGAACGGCCACGCAGTTCACGGACGCCAGCACGGTCACGGCCGGCACTATCGACACGTGGCAATGGGATTTTGATGATGCTGGGGCCGCATCCACTCAACAGAATCCTGCGCACACCTTCTCCGCAGGTGGGGTGTATGACGTGACTCTGACAGCCTCGCTGGGTGTCTGCTCGAACACGGTGACGAAACCAGTGACGGTGCACTACAACCCTGTGGCCGACTTCACCCCCACGGAGGTCTGCCTGAACGATCCGAACGACCTGACCGACATGAGCACCACCCTCTCTGGCGTCATCAACGCTTGGGAATGGGATCTGGACGACCTGACGCAGGCCTTTACCCAGAATGTGATCCATACCTACGCTGCCAGTGGCACATACGATGTGAATCTCACGGTGAATACCGACCTCGGCTGTCAGGGAACGGTTACGCTTCCCGTCATTGTGCATGCCCCACCCGTGGCGGCCTTTGCGGTGCAGCAGGCCTGTGAAGGGCTCTTGGCATCATTCACCGACCAATCGACACACCCGGACGGCATCGCGGTATGGGACTGGGATTTCGGGGACGGTGGTTCATCCGCACAGCAGCACCCCGGCAGGGTATATGCCGTGGCGGGAACCTACGATGCGGAACTCATCGCCTTCACTCCGTTCGCATGCTCTGACACGGTGCAGCATCAGGTGACGGTGTACCCGACCCCGGTGCCCGGATTCTTCAACGACACGGTTTGCGCGGAGCTCACTTTGACCTTTACCGACACCAGCAGCGTGAGCAGCGGAAGTATCGTGGCGTGGAGTTGGGATTTTGATGACGGTGCCACCACTGCCCAGCAGCATCCAGCCCATGTTTTCATCCCGGGAGGAAACTACAGTGTGCGCCTTGCCGTGACCACGGACGAGGGCTGTGTGGATTCCGTCATCACCAACGTGGTGGTGCATCCCAAACCGGTAGCCGATTTCAACTTCATGGACGAATGCCTGAACGATGCCAGCCAGTTCACAGATGCCTCTGCCGTGGCCAGCGGTGCGGTGACCACCTGGGACTGGGATTTTGATGATGGGGGCACATCTGGCGCGCAGGACACGGCCTACACCTACCAGCAGAGCGGTGTGTTCGATGTGACGCTGATGATCGAGACCGATAACGGCTGCAGTGATACGGTGACGCATACGGTCGAGGTGTTCGACCTCCCGGTGGCTGGCTTCACCGTGGCCGATGTGTGTCGCTACGATGCGGCCGTTTTCTTCAACACCTCGTCCATCCCGTCAGGCAGCATCACTCAGAACCTATGGGATCTGGACGATGGCACTGTGGTAGATGTGCCGGTGCCTGCCCCTCATCAGTATGCGGTGTTCGGGGTGTATGATGTGCGGCTCATCACGGTGAGTGACCATGGTTGCCGCGACACGATGGACCAAGCTTTGGAAGTCTTTGCGGTGCCGGTGGCCGATTTCGCTGTGGACTCGGTATGTTTCACACTGCCTTCCAACTTCACCGATCTGAGCACCTTGGCCGGGCCAGACCAGATCACCGACTGGCTTTGGGATTTCGGTGATGCGCAGACCAACACGGTCGATCAGCACCCGGTGCATACGTATGATGTGTGGGGAGATTATCAGGTGCGGCTCACCGTGACGAGCGGGAACGGCTGTGTGCATGACACGCTCATGGGGCCGGTGCGGGTGCACCCGAGGCCGACTGCCCTTTTCCGGCCCAACATGGCCAACTGCCATCAGGACACCACCCTTTTCGAAAGCCTGAGCACGGTGGCCAATCATCCGAGCGATTCATTGGTGCAGTGGTCGTGGCAGTTCGGGGATGGCAGTGGCTCAGGTCTGTCACAGCAGTCACATCTGTATGCCGATGAGGGATTTTACACGGCCATACTGGAAGTGACCACCAACCACGGTTGCACCGATGCCGTGACGTATCCGGTGGAGATCTATCCGCTGCCCCGCGTGGCCTTCTCGGTCGATACCACACGGGGCTGCCAGCCTTTCAGTGCGCAGTTCTTCGATCAGACCACCATTCCATCGCCCTACAATCTTGCATCGTGGCAATGGGATTTCGGTGATGGGACGGACAGTGTCATGGCGCAGTTTCCCGTGCACACTTATCTGACCGATACGCTCGGCCCGTTCGATCAGGGCGTTTTCACGGTCGGACTTACGGTCATCTCCGGCAAGGGCTGCGTCTCGTCCGCCACTTACGTGGACTACATGACCGAGTATCCCAAGCCGGATGCCTGGTTCGATGTGGACCCGAAACGGGCCGAACTGCTCTATGCGCGTATGCAGGTGACGGACCTCAGCAGCCCCAATGTGTCGGCCTGGGAGTATGGGTTCGGGGATGGGAGCTGGTATGATGTGCAGCATCCTTTCCATGTCTATCAGGACACGGGCACCTACGTCATCGAGCAGTATGTGACCACGCCCTTCGGGTGCCTTGATACTGCTATGACCACGGTGAAGGTGGACCCGGAATTCTACTTCTACATCCCGAACACGTTCACGCCCAACAGCGATGCGCACAACCAGACCTTCTATGGGACGGGCGTTGGGGTGGTGAGTTATCAGATGGTCATCTTTGACCGATGGGGCTCGCAGGTGTTCGAATCGAACGAGATGGGCTTTCACTGGGACGGCACCAAAGATGGTCATCCGGTGCAGCAGGGGGTCTATGCCTATATCTTCAACATTGTGGATATCAAAGGTGACCCGCATCAATATTTGGGGCATGTGAACCTGGTGCGGTAGGATGACTCTCTGCTCGGATGACCAGCGGCAGGTCCACCGCAGGGCACGTCCCTGAAGGAGATGCTGCAAGGAGGTACATGCATGCAGCGAGGGATGGGTGGAACGGAGTGCCCACCGAGGTGGCCATGGTGCGAATGAGGCACCCGTCTGCGCTGAGGATGGAGAGGGTGATCGGCTGTGCTTCGCAGCCCGGCCAGCGCAGGTTGAGGTTCTGTGGTCCGTGCTATTCATGAGCCGCCCGCTTCCCTTCCATCGAGGTCAACGCATGCTGGCTTGACCGCTGGTGAGTTCCGATAGAATCGCATCCATTCTGAACACGGATCTGAAGGACGGCCCATATTGCACTGACCGTGACAGGGTGAAATCCATGTGAACGGTGTTCCATCCTTCATGATGCGCTGGCTCTGTGAGCACCTGTGGACTATGTAAGAATCACCGCTTCTCTTGAAACTTTGGGGCCTCCCAGCCGGGCGATTTTTACATCAGCACCCAATGCACGCACCATGGCGAGGGAATCACGGATTGAATTGACCGCAGGCACCACAACGCCTGACCAGCACACCAGTCCCATGCAGGCCGGGGATTCAGGTCACAGCAAAGAGCAGTCGTCCTTGGGGGATACTGTGAAGGACAACGGGGTGCTGCCCTGTTCCCAACCCCCGCCAGCAAAGACACCGCACCACGACAGCTGGGTGCTCAAGCAGGCCATAGAGAACCTGCTGCACACGCGCCAGCTGCTCAAGGACGCACAGCGCATGGCCCGGATGGGCAATTGGAGCTTCGACCCGGTGAGGAATAGGGTTTACTGGTCCGAGGGCATGTTTGTCATTCACGGTATGCCGCCCGATGGGCACATCACCCCGCAGCGCACGATTGCCGTGGTGGTGCCCGAAGACCGGAAGTTGATGATGGAGCAGATGGTCAAGAGCCGTGTGAACGGGAAGCAGCTCAGCACCACTTATCGCATTCTGCGTGCCGACAACGGGGAGATGCGCAACATGCGCAGCATCTCTGAGATGGAATTGGATGCCAATGGCGAGAGGATCCGCATCTATGGCATGACCAAAGATGTGACGGAGAGGCTGGCCACCGAGAAGCAATTGCGCATCCAGCATGAGCAGCGGGATAAACGTGCGGCCGAACTGGTCATTGCCAATGCGGAACTGGCATTCCAGAACAACGAGAAGGAGGCCCGCGCGGCCGAACTGGTCATTGCGAACGCGGAACTGCTCTTCCTGAACAACGAGAAGGAGGCCCGCGCCTCAGAACTGGCCATTGCCAACGAGGAGCTGGTCTATCAGAATAAGGAGAAGGAGGCCCGAGCCTCTGAATTGGTCATCGCCAATGAGGAGCTGGTCTATCAGAACAACGAGAAGGAGGCCCGCGCTTCGGAACTGGCCATCGCCAATGCGGAGCTGGTCTATCAGAATAAGGAGAAGGAGGCCCGTGCCTTGGAACTGGTCATCGCCAATGAGGAGCTGGTCTATCAGAACAAGGAAAAGGGAAGACGGGCCACAGCGCTCATTGCCACCAACAAGGAGCTGAAACAGGCCCACTTT
>CAZATP010000015.1:0-30642 GCA_964488095.1 uncultured Chryseobacterium sp. | reverse complement strand
AAGACGGGCCACAGCGCTCATTGCCACCAACAAGGAGCTGAAACAGGCCCACTTTGAGCGCGACAACCTGCTGATGGCCATGGAACAGCGCGTGGAAGAGCGCACCGCACAGTTGGCCTCCAAGAACAAGGATGTGATGGACAGCATCAACTATGCCCACCGCATTCAGGTAAGTCTGCTATCGCCCTTCTCGCAATTGGTCACGCTTTTCGAGCAGTCGTTCATCCTCGACCGACCACGCAATATTGTGAGTGGCGATTTCTTCTGGTGCTTCGAGAAAGGGGCCCGCAGATACATTGTGGTGGCCGACTGCACCGGCCATGGGGTGCCGGGCGCCATCCTGAGCATCATCGGCAACAATCTTCTCAATGAGGTCATCATCCATGACAACATTCAGGACCCGTCTGAGATTCTCATGCAACTGGACATCCGACTCAAAAAGGTGATGCAAGGCGACCTTGGCGAGGTGCGGGACGGGATGGACCTTGCGCTCTGCGTGGTGGACACGACAAGCAACGAACTCATTTTAGCGGGGGCGTTGCGGCCCATCTTCATCACCGACACCGATGGTGGCATCAGAGAGATACGGGGGTCGCGGCACTGCATTGGCGGTGCTGTGCGCGAGGCGAAGAAGCACTTTGAGAATCACCGGTTGTCACTGGCAGCGGGTCTGCGCATCTATCTCACCTCCGATGGCTACGCCTCGCAGTTCGGAGGACCAAGCGGCCGGAAGTTCCTGAAATCGAGGTTCAGGTCCACTCTTGCTGCCCTGCAGCATCTATCCATGCCAGAACAATGCACTGAGCTCGAAGCGATCTTCTCTGACTGGCAGTGCACCAATGAGCAGGTGGACGATGTGCTGGTGGTGGGGATCGAGTTCTGATGGAGGATTCTCGGCCTGATCCAGGGCCGCACCGTGGAACTCGTCATTACTGCACGATGACAAGAGGCATGCGCGCCAAGGTACGGCCCTCGGGGTCGGTGCAGTGCGTCAGGTACGTGCCGGGGGCGAGGTTGAGGAGGAGTGCCTGACCTTCGGTGGCGGTGGTGCGCAGGGCCAACCTACCGTCCAGTGCAAAGACGGATAGCAGGAACTGCAGTTGTGGGCCATCGGCCCAACGGAGCGTAAGGTTCCCGCTGGAAGGGTTGGGGAACAGGGTCGGTGATGTGCCTGTCGCCATTGTGGGAACGGATGTGCACAACACCGCCTGCACGGCAACAGAATCGGTGTGTGCGCATCCATCGGTATTGAACACCGTGACCTGCAGCCAATATTCCGATTCTTCCGCAGACGTGAAGTTTGCGCTGACACCCGTGGAACCGTCCCACCACGTCTGTGCCACAAATGTCCCCGAGAGACTGAGCACGGTGGGCACACCGATACAGGCCAACGGATCGGTCACGATATTCACGTCCGGCTCAAAGGCTGCGAATGCCTGCACCGTCAGCGTGTCCGATCTTCCCGGACACCCGTAGGCATCCGTCACATCCGCGAAAAGTGCGTGGGCACCTTCAGAGGGCGGGGAGAATTGGAGCATAGGGCCCTGCTGCCCGTTGCTCCACTGCGCATTGAGCCCTTCGGCAGAGAGTGTGAGTGGAAGGCTGCCGTCCCCGCAGACCGACAGGCCTTCAGGTGCCAACACCGATGGGCTTGGCGGAATGCAGAAGCGCGCCAGGAAGCCATCGTAGAGACCGCCCAGATAATCGTCCTGTGCGGCATTCTCCGATGCAACCCCTTCCGAGCTTTTGGTCATACCGACCATGACCACTTGTTGGGAAACCGGCTCGAAGGCCACATCATTGGCAAAATCCGTGGCCGCCCCGCCCAGATAGGTTCCCCAGTGGAAATTGCCATCATCGGCATAGCACATGAGCAGGGCATCATACTCCCCTGCGGGTTGGGGCTGAAATGCTGAAGAGGAGGTCACTTGGGCGAAGCTTTCCGAACGGCCAGCGATCACGAGGTCTCCGCCATTTGTCTCATCCACCGAGGTCAGATAATCCACGCCTTCCCCGCCCACGTAGGTGCCCCAGATCCGCTCTCCGGTTGGGGAGAAGCGCATCAGGAATGCATCGTCTAAACTGCCCGGCTGGGTCTGGAATGCGGAGACGGAGGCGATGCCGTTGGGGCTCTCGGTGTTGCCCACCACGGCCACATCTCCATCGGCACAGACTTTCAGGGCAGTGGCGCGGTCGTTGCCTGTCCCACCGATGTAGGTGCCCCAAAGCCGTTGGCCATGGGTGTCATATTTCACTAGAAAGGCATCGAGCGCTCCGCCCAACGCAGGCTGATGGCTTCCGGGAGTGCTGATGCCGCTCACGCTAGATGTTTCACCCGCAACGAAGATGTTGCCATCGGTATCACTGTCGATGCCCCATCCCTCGTCAAAGGTTCCACCCAGATAGGTGCCCCAGAGCCGTTGACCATCGGGCGAGAATTTGGCGATGAACGTGTTCTCATTGCCGGGAAGGAAGGTGAGGCCGGTGGAGATGCCGTTGGTACTTCTGGTGTGCCCGGTCAACAGCAGATCCCCGTGGATGTCCACATCCAACTGGGCAATGAAATCGTGCGCATTGCCCCCGAAATAGGTGGCCCAGAGGAGGTTGCCATCGGGCGTGAACTTCGCCAGTAGCCCATCATCAGGACTGGCCAGCGCCTGCTGGTGTGTGCCCAATGTGGCCATCCCTGCGCTGAAGGTGCTGCCAGAGATATACAGGTTCCCCGTGGCCGACTCGCGGGTCATTCCATAGCAACGGTCGGCCGACTGGCCCCCGAAATACGTACCGAAGAGTTGCTGTCCCTGCGCGGAGTATTTCTGGAGGAAACAGTTCTGAAATCCGACCAGAGAGCCTTGGTGCGCGCCTGATGTGGCAATGGTGCTCAGGCTTGTGGTGAATCCACTGACATAGATGTTGCCATCGTCATCCAGTTCCACCTGTTGCAGCTCGTCCATCCCGTCCCCACCTGCATAGGTTGACCACAGAAGATGAGGCACAGGATCGATCACCAATCGTTCGCCTGCTGGCCAAGGGCCGTCCATCGTGAATCCGACCGTGTATCCATTCCGATTCACCCATGGCAGCACCTCGACCGATCGTTTGGCATTGTCCGATTCCATAAAACTCACAGGAATCTGCTCCGCAACGCTTCCGAACACCGTGGAGAAGATGAGTTCACCGCTCTTCGACACCTCCAGCGGACCTAATTGACCTTGGAAATGGAGCTTCACACGCTCCAGAGCTTCTTGGTCCGCGCAGATGATGTCGTATTTGAACGTGCGGTCCAAGGAAACGAATCGAATATCAACTCCCTCGTACATCTGATGGTAGATGACAGTGTCGACCACATCTGAGACGAAGCGTTTATCAAATTCCCGATAATAGGTGTTCCTGTAGCGTGGGGCAGAGGCCACAATGGAAGGAGCTGGAAGTGCTCCTTCAAAGGTCACATCTATGCGATGAAAGCGAAGTTGGAACTCGGTCTCGGCAGAGGGTTCTTCTGCCTTAGATACGGTCTGGAACTGGTAGGAGAAGCGATCGCTCAAAAGCAGAACGGAATAGTTGTCCGACCTATGGATAAAATGCACATCGGGTCGGCTATGTCCTTTGCCATCATGCACTTGACCCGCGTTTCGCTCGAAGCTAAAAGCCACATGAAATGTTACGCACAGCGTTGTCAGGACCGTTGCTGTTCTCAACGCTTTTCGGTACACTTGTGCAGGCTTTGTGATTGACAAAGTTAACCTCCCTGATCCGCCCCCTTAGTCGTTTTTCCATTGAGATTATCAGGCCTGCACTTTCTCAGGAATGTCCTTGTGGCGATTTTCGCTTTGGGCTGGATTGCCTTAGAGGATGCGCGGGCCTGTTCTCCATTTTCCGATATGTCGGTGACGTGGTCGGTGGTGGGGAATGAACTGCGCATTAATCTCAGTAGTCACACAGGTTGGCAGTGCTGTTTCAATGGTAGGATTGAGCTGCGATGTGTCGCACAAGCTTTCACCGGTACTCACACGCACAGCACCAACTCCCTTTGTAAAGGCACTGGTAGTTCAAGCACAGGTACTTGGACAACCAGTGCAATGCCCTATCAGCAGGTGGTCATCAACCTCAGTGCCTATTGTCCGGGAACTCAATTGAAGTGGAGGGCCCGAGAGCAGAGTCCGGACGGTTATGGGAATTACACGCCCACGTACAACTTCACCGTGCCAGGTGTGCCAGCGCCTTTGACGGCCACGGCCACGACCAACCCTACATCGGTGTGTCCGGGAGGTTGTGCCACGCTGAGTGCCTCGTCCACAGGGGCGTGCGGCACACCGACCTACAGTTGGTCACCGGGCGGAGCGGGCGCATCGGTGTCGGTGTGTCCGGCCGCCACCACCAGCTACACGCTGACTGTGACTGACCCGGGCGGACTGTGCCCCGTGGTCCGCACGGCCACGACCTCGGTGACGGTGAGCACCACGCCCGCACCGGTGGCGGGAACGGCCGCTGTGGCCCCTGCCAGCGTGTGCTCAGGCCAACCGGTGAACCTCTCGCTCACGGGCCACAGCGGCAATGTCCAATGGCAGAGCGCAACCGCTGCGGGTGGGCCTTGGGCGAACATCGGTGGGGCCACGGGCTCTACGTACACCTGGCCCAGCCTCACGGCCACTACGTTCTTCAGGGCACAGGTGTCGAATGCCTGCCAGACCGTGACGACCAACGTGGTGTCGGCCACGGTGAACCCGGCACCCGTTGCGGCCTTCACATCCACGACCGTGTGTCAGGGTTCGGCCACGGTGTTCACCAACACCAGCACCATCAGCAGCGGCAGCATCAGCACGTATGCATGGAATTTCGGGAGCGGAGGGGCCACGTCCAATCAGGCCTCGCCATCGCACACTTACACTACAGCGGGCACCTACAGCGTTTCGCTCACGGTGACATCGGCCGCTGGGTGCAGCCATCAGGTGACGCAGCAGGTCACCGTAAACCCGCGTCCGATGGTATCGTTCGCGGCCAATCCCGTGTGTCTCGGTCAGTCCATGGTCTTCACCAACTCAAGTTCCATTTCCACAGGTTCCATCGGCACTTGGCAGTGGAACTTCGGAGATGGGGCTGGCACGAGTGGTCAGCAGTCCCCGTCATATACCTATTCGCAGTTCGGGACTTTGAATGTTTCGCTCACGGCCACCTCGGCCTTGGGCTGTTCGAATCAGGTGACTCAGTCGGTGACGGTGCGGCCGGTGCCGGTGGTGACGTTCTCTGCAAGTCCGGTATGCGTGGGACAGGCCACCAACTTCGTCAACTCAACCACCATCGGAAGTGGCAGCGTGAGCACGTGGCTTTGGAATTTCGGGGATGGGACGCCCACGAGCGCCCAGCAGACCCCGTCACACACCTACGCTACTGCGGGCACCTATACCGTGACGCTCACCGCCACCTCGGCCCTGGGCTGCACAGCTCAAGTGACGCAGCAGGTGACCGTGCGGCCGCGGCCTGTGGTGCAGTTCTCTGCCGCCCCGGTGTGCGCGGGCCTCGCCATGGCGTTCACGAACACCAGTTCCATCGCCAGCGGAAGCATCACGGGTTGGCAATGGGATTTCGCAGGGCAGGGCACCTCTGCGCAGACTGCTCCGAACTTCACCTTCTCGGCCCCTGGCACCTACAATGTGTCACTGACGGCCACATCCGACCTCGGTTGCAGCCAGTTGCTGGCCGTTCCGGTGACGGTGCATCCTGTGCCGGTGTCGCAATTCACCATCTCCCCGGTGTGTCAGGGAACGGCCACGGTGTTCACCGATCAGAGCTCGGTGGCAGCACCCGGCCAGATCGTGTCATGGGACTGGACCTTCGGTGATGGGGCCTCGGCCACGCAGCCGTCCACGGCTCACACCTATGCCGCGGCAGGCAGTTATCAGGTGACGCTCACGGTGGTCACGGCCAATGGTTGCCAGCATACGTCCACGCAGCAGGCCACAGTGAACCCGACCCCGGTGAGCAGTTTCTCAGTGGCCCCGGTGTGCGCGTCCTCGCAGGCCGTGTTCGTGAACACTTCGAGCGTCTCTTCCGGGAACATCACTTCCTATGCGTGGGTCACGGGCGCGGGGACCTCCACTGCTGCCACGCCTCCCGCTCAGTCGTATCCGCAGGCGGGCACCTACAACGCATCGCTGACGGTGACCACCAACGCGGGCTGTGTGCATACCTCGCAACAGCAGGTGGTCATTCATCCCGACCCGGTGGCGGCATTCCAATTCACCGAGGTGTGTTTGGGCGAGGCGACCGTGTTCACCGACCAGAGCAGTATCACCAGCGGAAATATCGCAACCTGGCAATGGAACATGGACGATGGTGCCACATCAGCCCAGTCATCGCCCACGCACACCTATGTTGGTTTCGGCACGTATGCCGTGAGTCTGACGGTGACCTCCGATTTCGGTTGCACCGATCAGGTGACGCAACCGGTGCAGGTCTATACGCTTCCGGTGGCCTCGTTCACATTTGCGGACGGCTGTGCCGATGCTCCCGTGCTGTTCACCAACACCTCGTCAGGTGCTGCGAGCTATGTGTGGGATTTCGGGGATGGGGCCACCGTTACGCAGCAGCAACCGGCCGCCCACAGCTATGTCCACGGCACCTACACGGTGCAGCTCACCGCTCAGACGGGCAGCGGATGCAGCGACATGGTGCAGCAGCAGGTGACGGTGCATCCTGCTCCGCAGGCGGCTTTTGCGGTGACGCAGGAATGCGAGGGGACGGCCTCGGTGTTCACGGACAATTCCACCTTGACAGGCGTTGGTCAGATCGCAGCTTGGGACTGGGACTTCGGGGATGGCAATTCATCCACACAGCCATCACCCGCGCACACCTATGCTGCTGACGGGAGCTACAGCGCCACGCTCACGGTGACCACGGACAATGGCTGCACAGATGCGGTGACGCTGCCCGTTACGGTGTTCCCCGTGCCCGTGTCGCAGTTCACGATGTCGGCCGTGTGTGAGGGCACGGCCTCGGTGTTCACCGACCAGAGCCAAGTGGATGCGCCCGGGCAGATCAGTGGGTGGCAGTGGGATTTCGGGGACGGGAACACTTCCGCGCAGCAGTCGCCCACGCACAGTTATGCCACGGACGGCACGTTCACTGTCGCGCTCACCGTGACCACTTCAGACGGCTGCGGACACAATTCCACGCAGCAGGCCACGGTCTACCCGACCCCGGTGAGCAGCTTCACCTTCTCGGACATCTGCCACTCCGGGCAGGCCACGTTCACCAGCACATCCACAGTCTCATCGGGAAGCATCGCCTCCTATGATTGGGACTTGGGCGAAGGAACGTCCACCGTGGCCGATCCATCAGGGCAGAGCTATTCGCAGCCGGGCACTTACGATGTGTTACTTACCGTGATGACCGATCAGGGCTGCACCCACACCTCGCAGCAGCAGATTACGGTGCATCCAGAACCCGTGGCGGCCTTTCAGTTCGCGGAGGTGTGTCTCAACGAACTGACGGTTCTTACCGATCAGAGCAGCATTGCGAGCGGAAGCATCACGGTGTGGCAGTGGGACCTTGGTGACGGATCGACTTCGACCCAGCCCTCCCCGAACCACACGTACGCCACAGACGGAAGCTACACGGTTAGCCTCATGGTCGAATCCGGTTTCGGTTGCACGGATCAGACCGTTCAGACCGTGCTGGTCTATCCGCTGCCCATGGCCTCGTTCACGCTGGCCGATGTGTGCGCCTATGATGCGGTGGTGTTCACCAACACCTCTTCGGGCGCGGGTTCTTTCGTTTGGGATTTCGGGGATGGCACGACAGAGAATCAGCAGAACGCCACTCCGCACAGTTATACGCACGGCACCTACACGGTGCAGCTCACCGCTCAGACGGGCAGCGGATGCAGCGACATGGTGCAGCAGCAGGTGACGGTGCATCCTGCTCCGCAGGCGGCTTTTGCGGTGACGCAGGAATGCGAGGGGACGGCCTCGGTGTTCACGGACAATTCCACCTTGACAGGCGTTGGTCAGATCGCAGCTTGGGACTGGGACTTCGGGGATGGCAATTCATCCACACAGCCATCACCCGCGCACACCTATGCTGCTGACGGGAGCTACAGCGCCACGCTCACGGTGACCACGGACAATGGCTGCACAGATGCGGTGACGCTGCCCGTTACGGTGTTCCCCGTGCCCGTGTCGCAGTTCACGATGTCGGCCGTGTGTGAGGGCACGGCCTCGGTGTTCACCGACCAGAGCCAAGTGGATGCGCCCGGGCAGATCAGTGGGTGGCAGTGGGATTTCGGGGACGGGAACACTTCCGCGCAGCAGTCGCCCACGCACAGTTATGCCACGGACGGGACGTTTACTGTCGCGCTCACCGTGACCACTTCGGACGGCTGCGGACACAGTTCCACGCAGCAGGCCACGGTCTACCCGACCCCGGTGAGCAGCTTCACCTTCACGGATGTGTGTGTGTCGTCCCCGGCCGATTTTGTGAACACCTCCACGGTGTCATCGGGAAGCATTGTCGCGAATGACTGGGACCTCGGAGTAGGCGCTTCCACAGATGCCACACCGCCCGCGCAGACCTATCCTCAGGCGGGGACCTACGACATCATCCTCACGGTGACCACCGACAACGGCTGCACGCATACCTCGCAGCAGCAGTTGGTCATTCACCCCGACCCGGTGGCCGATTTCGCCTTCATGGAAGTGTGTCTGGGCGAGGCTACCGTGTTCACCGATCAGAACAGCATCTCCAGCGGAAGCATCGCCACATGGCAATGGGACCTGGGCGATGGCATCACGTCTGCCCAACCATCGCCAGCGCATACCTATGCGGCCGATGGGACCTACGCGGTGACGCTGACAGTTGCCTCCGCGCTCGGCTGCACCGGTCAGGTTACGCAGCAGGTGCAGGTGTATCCCCTGCCAGTGGCCTCGTTCACCTTCGCAGATGTGTGTGAGGACGATGCTGTGACCTTCGTGAACACTTCTTCAGGGGCGGCCTCGTATGCGTGGGATCTGGGCAATGGCGTCACCTCGGCCTTGCAGCAGCCGGACCCTCAGAACTATGCTTCGGGCACCTACACCGTGCAGCTCACGGCCCAGACGGGCAGCGGATGCAGCGATGTGATGATTCAGCAGGTGACCGTGCATCCCATGCCTGTGGCGCAGTTCACGGCCTTGTCTGTCTGCGAGGGGGTGGCCACTGATCTCATCGACAATTCCACGGTGACAGCAGGTCAGGTGAATGCCTGGCAATGGGATTTTGGTGATGGTGGAAGTTCTGCGCAGCAGTCGCCCTCTCACAGTTATGGCGGTGATGGCAGTTACAACGCCACGCTGACGGTGATCACTGATCAGGGCTGTACGGATGCGATCACGCTTCCGGTGACGGTGTATCCGGTGCCTGTGTCGCAATTCGCGCTCACGGCCGTGTGCGATGGGGTGGCCTCTGTGTTCACGGATCAGAGTACGGTGGCGCAGCCCGGTCAGATCAGCGCGTGGCAATGGGATTTCGGTGATGGCAACGCTTCGGCCCAGCCATCGCCCACGCACACCTTTGCCACCGATGGAACGTATGCGGTGACTCTCACGGTGACCTCAGCGGACGGCTGCGAACACAGTTCCACGCAGCAGGCCACGGTCTATCCGATCCCTGTGAGCAGCTTCACGTTAACGGATGTCTGTGCATCTGCCCCAGCTGTTTTTGTGAACACCTCCACGGTATCTTCCGGTTCCATCACCAATTATCTGTGGGACACAGGGATTGGCACTTCCACGCTGGCCGTGCCGCCTGCTCAGGTCTATGCTCAGGCCGGGGCCTACCCAGTGTCGCTCACGGTGACCACTGCAAATGGTTGTTCGCACAGCTCGCAGCAGCAGATCACGGTGCATCCGGTGCCGGTGGCATCGTTCCAGTTCACGGAGGTATGCCTCGGAGAGGAGAACCTCTTCACCGGCACATCGGGCATCACCGGTGGTGCCATCATGTCCACGGACTGGGATTTCGGGGATGGTGCAGGGGTGTCGGACCAGGTGTCCCCCACCTACGGTTATGCCGCACAGGGCAGTTATCTGGTCACGCTCACCGTTACCTCCGATGAGGGATGCACGGATGAGACCAGCCAGACGGTGGCGGTGTTCCCACTTCCCACGCCTGCTTTCTCGGTGGTCGATGTGTGCGAGATCGACCCGGTTGTTATCACGAACATGTCCACGGGAGCCGTGTCCTATACTTGGGACCTTGGGGACGGGACGACTTCTACCGATGCGCAGCCCGAGCCACACACGTATGCCTTCGGTACCTATACGGTGGTGCTCACGGCCGAGAGCGGCAATGGCTGCGTGGCGGTGCTGTCCAAGCCGGTGACGGTGCATCCGATGCCCGTGGCGGATTTCTCGTTCTCCAACGTGTGTCAGGGCATCCCGACCCCTCTGGTGGACCAGTCGACCGTGGCAGGGGGCGGTCAGATCGTGCAATGGGACTGGGATTATGGCAACAGTGCCGCGGGGCAGGGTGCCGCCCCGAGTTTCACCTATCCGCAGTGGGGCAGTTACGCGGTGTCGCTCATGGTGACCACGGACAATGGGTGCACGGACCAGGTGACGGACGGCCCTGTGGTGGTGCATCCCAACCCCAGCGTACAGTTCAGCAACGGACTGGCCAACTGCTTCGGGGAGGTGACCGACCTGATGGATTCCAGCACGCTGGAGAATGTGCCCGAGGACGTGATCGCCTCGTGGCAATGGATTTTCAGCGATGGGGCCACCTCCACGGTGCAGCATCCCTCGCACACCTTCACACTGGAAGGGATGCAGACGGCCACGCTGACGGTGACCAGCAACAACGGCTGCGTGGGCACCATGACCCATGATGTGGAGGTGTATGCCTTGCCCCGCGTGATGTTCATGGCCGACACCACGCGGGGATGCCAGCCGTTCAGGGCTCAGTTCATGGATCAGAGCACCATTCCCGCGCCTTATTTCATCAGTGATTGGCAGTGGGATTTCGGGGATGGTTCGGAGGTGGTGCAGGGTCAGTTCCCCGTGCATACGTATCATCATCCGACCATGGACCCGATGGGTGAGGCGGTATTCAGCGTGACGCTGACGGTCACGTCTGCCAACGGATGCGTATCAACAGAGACCTACGTGGACTACATGACGGAGTATCCGAAGCCCACGGCATGGTTCGATGTGACGCCCAGACGGGCCGAGCTGCTCTTTGCGCGGATGCAGGTGACGGACCTTAGCAGCCCTAATGTGACGGGCTGGGAATATGATTTCGATGAGGGACTGCACCAGTTCGTTCAGCATCCGCTGCATGTGTATCAGGACACGGGCACGTTCACCATCACGCAGTATGTGACCACCCAGTATGGGTGCCTTGACACTGCGGAGACAACGGTGAAGGTGGACCCCGAGTTCTACTTCTATATCCCCAACACGTTCACGCCCAACAGCGACCTGCACAACCAGACCTTCTTCGGCACGGGAGTGGGCGTGATCGAATATCAGATGATCATCTTTGACCGTTGGGGTTCACAGCTATTCGAGTCTAACGCCATGGACAACACGTGGGATGGGACCAAGAACGGGAACCCGGTGCAGCAGGGCGTCTACGCCTACATCTTCAACATCATCGACATCAAGGGCGACCCGCACCAGTATGTGGGGCATGTGAACCTGATCCGTTAAAACACTCCTTTTCAGAGTCGCTGGAGCAGTCTGCCTACTACAGCGTCCTTCCATTCGCGGAAATCACCTGCCAGGATGTGCTGTCGGGCAGCACGCATCAGGTCCAGGTAGAAGGCGAGGTTGTGGATGCTGGCGATCTGAGGGCCGAGCAGCTCCTTGCATTGGAAGAGGTGGCGCACATAGGCGCGGGAGTAGGTGCTGTCCACGTAAGAGGTACCGCTGGGGTCGAGCGGACCGAAATCCTGCTCCCACTTCTTGTTCTTGATATTGATCATGCCATCCCACGTGTAAAGCAGCCCGTGGCGGGCGTTGCGGGTGGGCATCACGCAGTCGAACATGTCGATGCCCAAGGCGATGTTCTCCAACAGGTTGGCGGGTGTTCCCACACCCATGAGGTAGCGGGGCCGGTCCTGCGGCAGAATGTCGCACACCACCTCGGTCATGGCGTACATCTCCTCATCGGGTTCGCCCACGCTCAGTCCGCCAATGGCATTGGCCTCCCGGTCGAACGAGGCGATGGTCTCGGCCGATCTCACTCGCAGATCCTTATAGGTGCTTCCCTGCACGATGGGCAGCAGCGCCTGATGGAAGCCGTATTTCGGTCCGGTGGCATCGAAATGGTCGCAGCAGCGCTTCAGCCAACGATGTGTCATCTCCATCGACCTGCGTGCGTAGTGATAGTCGCAAGGGTAGGGGGTACACTCGTCAAAGGCCATGATGATGTCGGCCCCGATGGTGCGTTGGATGTCCATGGCACTCTCCGGACTGAAGAAATGCTTGGAACCATCGATGTGGGAGCGGAAGGTGACACCCTCCTCGGTGATCTTCCTGCGGTGGCCCAGCGAATAGACCTGATATCCGCCACTGTCGGTGAGGATGGGGCCGTTCCAGTTCATGAAACGGTGCAGCCCACCGGCCTGCTCCAAGGTCTCCATGCCAGGCCTCAGATACAGGTGATAGGTGTTGCCGAGGATGATCTGTGCCCGTATGTCATCGCGCAGCTCATGCTGATGCACACCCTTCACGGTGCCAATGGTGCCCACGGGCATGAAAATGGGCGTCTGCACCTCGCCATGAGCGGTTTTGAATGTACCTGCCCGAGCCTTGGAACCCCTGTCCGTGGCGTTAATCTGAAATCCCAGCCCCATGTTCATAAGTCGGCCAAAGGTAATCCAAGGGCCATCGGGGGTGCAGGTAGTTTTGAGACCATGTGTAGAAGGTCTGAAACCCTGAATTGGCGCTCTGTTCCGCAATGGTGCGCTGTTCAATCCTCTGTGCCGCGCATCTGACCTATGGAGCTCCAGTTCCCGGACATGTCCTTTTTGCCCCCTTGGCAACTCATCGCCTTGGGCGTGCTGGCCGGTGCGCTGGTGGTGCAGTTGTTCTACTATGCGTACTTCTTCCTTCGCCTACCGTTCTACAAGGTGGAGAACGAGCAGACGGGCATCGAGCCGGTCTCGGTGATCATCTGTGCATGGAATGAGGAGGACAATCTCCGCAAGCACTTGGAGGCGGTGCTCAATCAGGACCATCCGCAGTTCGAGGTCATCGTGGTGAACGACCATAGCACGGACGAGACCGACATCCTGCTTTTCGAATGGCAGAAGGCCTTCCCGCATCTGCATGCCATCAACCTCAATCGGGAGAATGCCAACATGCGCGGCAAGAAATTCGCGGTGTCCATGGGCATCAAAGGAGCCAAGTATGATAGGCTGGTATTCACCGATGCGGACTGCCATCCGCGAAGCGACCAGTGGTTGAGGCGCATGGGGACAGCGATGCAGGGCAGCAATGAGGTGGTGCTGGGCTATGGCGGATTTGAGAAGCGGCCCGGTCTGCTCAACAGGTTCTATCGCTATGAGGCGGTGCACATTGCCCTGCAGTATTTCACCTATGCTCTGGCAGGCAGGCCCTACATGGGTGTGGGTCGCAATCTGGCCTATCGCAAGGAGCTTTTCTACAAGACCAAGGGGTTCATCAAGCACCGGCATGTGGCATCTGGGGATGATGACCTGCTGGTGAATGAGGTTTCCACAGGGCACAACACCACCATTGTGGTGCATCAGGACTCGCACACCATCTCCGCGCCCAAGGAGACATGGTCCGAATGGTGGCACCAGAAGCGCAGGCACCTCACCACACCGGGACTTTACCGTTGGGAGTCGAAATTCTTTCTGGGTCTTTACCACATTTCCGCGCTGAGTTTCTATGGGGCGTTTGTGGCGGTTCTGTCGGTGCAAATGTTCTTCTGGTCGGCATTTGTGGCCTTGGCAATCAAGTGGCTGCTGCATCTCGTGGTGATGCGGTCTGCCACACGGCTCATGAAAGAGCAGGACCTTTTCCTATTTTCGCTGTTGGGTGATGTGTTCTCACCGTTCTTCAACGCCATGGCGAGTATATCTGTCGTTTTCAAATCACCCACTTCATGGAAGTAGAGATGAACCCCGATCTGTCCGAGAAGGCCCAGTACGACTATATTCTGGTCAAGGCGGCCGTGGAGCAGGGCGATCAGAAGGCTTACGCGCTATTGATGGACCGCTATCGTGATAGCATCTATTTCATGCTGTTGAAGATGGTGAACAACAAGGACGATGCGGATGATTTGACCATCGAGGCGTTCGGAAAGGCGTTCAACAAGCTGCACCAATACACACCCAACTATGCGTTCAGCACGTGGCTGTTCAAGATCGCGTCCAACAATTGCATCGACTTCATCCGTAAGAAGAAGAAGTATGTCTATTCGCTCGATAAGCCGATTGAGGGCACGGACGGTGGCGAGATGACGTTTGATGTGCCCAGTAACACCCTTGACCCCGAGGAGACCTACATCAAGGCCCAGAAGGCCATCCTGATGCAGGGACTGGTGGAACGTTTGAAGCCGCGCTATCGCACCTTGGTGGAGCTGCGCTATTTCAAGGAATACAGTTACGAGGAGATTGCCACGGAGCTCGACCTTCCGCTCGGAACGGTGAAAGCGCAGCTTTTCCGGGCACGTGAATTCCTGTACAACATCCTGAAGAACAGCAAGGAGAAAATCTGAATGGTCCTGCATTCGATTTTCACGGTTGCCCGATCATGCACACCACATGGCTGAGGACGTCTCACTCATCTTCAGGTACTTCCCGGAGCTTTCCGCCCGACAGAAAAAGCAGTTCGCGCAGTTGCTGCCGCTCTATTTGGAGTGGAACGCCCAGATCAATGTGATTTCGCGCAAGGACATAGACGCCTTCTATGTGCATCATGTGCTCCATTCCCTGGCCATTGCCAAGGCAGCCCCTTTCGAGGATGGGACCGTAGTGCTGGATGTAGGCACCGGAGGCGGATTCCCAGGCATTCCTCTGGCCATCCTTTATCCCAACTGCACCTTTCATCTGGTCGATAGCATAGGCAAGAAGATCAAGGTCGTCTCAGAGGTGTTCCAAGCGCTCGGCCTGAGCAATGTGACGGCAGAGCAGGCGCGTGTGGAACAGTTGCCGCATACTTACGATGTGGTGGTGACCCGTGCAGTGGCCCCGCTCATTCAGCTCAAACAGTGGCTGCGCGGTCGGCTGGACACCAAGTCGAAGAGGCACACGCGTGGACTCCTCGCCCTGAAGGGTGGCAATCTCACGGAAGAGGTCATCGAGGCCGAGATGAAGGCGAGGCTCATTCCTATCGCCACGCTTTTTGAAGGCGAATACTTCGAGACCAAGTCGGTCGTCTGGGTGAAGAGCCTCTAACGGCCTCTCGCCTCGGCCAGCATGCGGTCCCTTTCTGTCTCGATCCACGTCTTCACGTGATGCATCATCCTTTCGGGGTCGGTGTCCACAATAGGCGTACCATAATGGATGTGGGCCGTGTTGCTCCATCGCCCGAAATTCCTCCAGAAGTTCTTGCCGATAGGTTCATCGCCCACCCATGCGAGCCGCTCGTCCTCATAGGCGATGGCCACCGGGATGATAGGGAAATCCTCTTCGGCCGCCACGTAGAACATGCCCGGTTTCAGCGGCAGCATCTCCTTGCCGAAATGCGTGGTCCCTTCCGGGAAAATGATGACCGACCGGCCTTTGCGCAACCGGTCGGCTATTGCGTTGCGGGTGTGGCTGCGACTTTCCTTGCTGTTGCGGTCCACATAGACGGTGTTCACCGAGCTGGCTCCCCAGCCCACCAGCGCCATCTTGCGCACCTCGGCCTTGGCCACGAACACGCTGATGGTGTACTTCGGAATCATCCAGATGTCGAGGTAGCTCTGATGGTTCGACATGATGAGGCCGCCATTGGGCGGAGTGCCATGCAGCACCGTGCGCACTCCCCAGCTCCACAGCATGGCGCGGCTCCAGAATTGCTGCACCGAAAGCGAGAACGTGTGTGGCTGACCTAACAGACGCCCGATGACCACCGTGAGCGTGCACCCCAGCGTCAAGACCACAAAGGCCAGCAACCTTACAAACAGCAGAACATAGCGCATACGGTCAACAGCCTAACTTGCAGGCGAAATAAGCAATACTAAACCACTTGAACGTTCCCATGAAAAATGCTGCCATTGTTCTCCTTGTAGGATTTCTTGCCCTGTCCATGTCGGTCGATAACAGCCAGCGCATAGGCCATGTCTATATGGAACAGGTGCTCTCGCGCATGAACGAGGCGCAGGAGATGAACCGCATACTGGACCGCTTCATGATGGAGAAACAGGCCGAACTGGAGCAGCAGAAGGCGCAATTGGATGCGAAGTATGAGGCTTTCCAGACCAAGGAGAAGAAAGGTGAGTTGACCGATGCGGGCCGCATCATCGCCAGCAGCGAGCTGAAGGCCATGCAGGCCGCCTATGATGCCGCGTTGGCCAATGCCGAACAGGAGTTGGCGCAGAAGCGCGGTGACCTTATCCGTCCCATTGCCCAGAAGATGCAGCAGGCGATGAAAGAGGTGGCCGCCAAGGAAGGCTATACCCACGTGCTCAACTCGGCCGATGGCACAGGCAACTCCATCATCATCGTTGCTCCCGAATCGGATGATCTAACAATGAAAGTGATGCGCCAGCTCGGGGTCAAACTGGATTGAACCGGGTCCAGGTCAGCGGCTTCCGAGCATCAGTTCCTCCACGTTCTTCATCACGCTGCGCAGACGTTGCAGTTCCAGTAGGTCGGGAATAGTTGAATAATCGGGTATCACGGGGGTTTCAAGGATGTGTACACCACTCTCGGTGGTGCTGCTCACTGGCCCGATGATGGTCAGCATGTCCAGAACGAAGCGGTTGCCGTGCAGCACGTGATGTCATAGCCTTTTGACGCCCTCCCGATGCGCCAGCAGATTGATCACGCTGAAGGCCACATAACTCAGTCCTCTGCGCTGATAACGGTCGATGATGGTGATGGCAGCCTCGGCCACGTCAGGATCATCGCGCAGTCGGATGAAACGCATGGCACCCACACCCACATCATTGCTTCCTGTGGCCTCCAGGATGCCCCAGGCCACATGCGTGTGACCATCTGGTCGGGTGAGATAGTCCAACTGGTAGTTGCTCAACCGTGCCAAGCTCTGGAAGAACCGCAGGTAGCGCGACTGCGGGCTCAATTCGGTGAAGGCCTGGGCCAGTACTTCCCGGTCATCGGGCCTGATGGGCCGGAAATAGAACTGGTCGGTCTCGGGCGGATAGTGGAAGGGGAAGACCTGCGGCATGACACTTCTGTGCATGCACGAAGTTCGCTCAATACCTCCAACGGTTCGCCAACGCCACAAGACTCAGCATCACAGGCACCTCAATCAGCACCCCGACCACCGTGGCGAGTGCCGCACCGGAGTGCAGCCCGAAAAGCGCGATGGCCACGGCCACGGCCAGTTCGAAGAAATTGCTGGCTCCGATCATGCTGGCGGGCGCACACACATTGTGCGGAAGCTTGAGCCACTTGCCGGCACCCCAGGTCACGAAGAAGATGAGGTAGGTCTGAATGGTGAGTGGCACTGCGATAAGCAGAATCACCAGCGGCTGCCCGATGATAGTCTCGCCCTGAAAGGCGAACAGCAACAGCAACGTGGTGAGCAGCGCCAAGATGGAAACAGGTTTCAACGCAGCGAGAAAGGTGTTCTCGAACCATGGTGCACCCTTTGAGGCCAACAGCCACCTGCGCACCAGATAACCCGCAAGCAGGGGCACCGCCACGAACAGGATCACCGATGTGACCAGTGTTCCGTAAGGGATCTCCACCCCGCTCACACCCAGCAGCAGGCCGACCAGTGGGATGAACGCCACGAGGATGATGAGGTCGTTTATACTTACCTGCACCAGCGTATAGAGCGGGTTGCCCTTGGTGAGGTAGCTCCAAACGAACACCATGGCCGTGCAGGGTGCCACACCCAGCAGGATGGCCCCTGCGAGATACTGCTCTGCCTGCTCGGGCGTGAGCCATGCTGCGAACACCTTGCTGAAGAACAGCCACGCGATGAACGCCATACTGAACGGCTTGATGAGCCAGTTGATCACCAAAGTGAGTAGGATGCCCTTGGGCTGACGGCCCACTTCGCCCACTTTCGAAAGGTCGACCTGCAGCATCATCGGGAAAATCATGAGCCACACGAGCACCGTGATGGGCAGGTTGATGCCGAAGAGATTCATATCGCTGAGCACTTGCATCCGCTCGCCCATCAGCACACCGATGCCCACACCGCCAGCAATGCAAAGCGCCACCCAGATGGTGAGATAATGTTCGAAGAAACCAAGAGGGGACGTGTTGTCTTTCATGGAGAAGTGAATGTGGAAAATGGGTAAAAGGAATAGGGTCTATGCCAACCCGAACAGAGTTCTGTTGTTGATTAGCTGAAGCCCTGACTTGCTGACCCGCTGATCTGCTGAAAAAGGAAGACCATTTCGCGCCCGATCTCCTGAACACGGTCATCATAGGTCTGCGCCTCCAGTGGAGTGCCGTCCGAGATCTTCGGGTCTTCATAAGGGAGGGCGAAGCGGTGCGATGCGCCCGCTACGAACGGGCAGTTCTGCTCGGCATCCGTGCACACCATCACCGCGATGAAATCCTTCGAGGGATTGGCGGGGTCATCGTAGGTCTTGGACCAGCATGTGATGGTGGGGCCATTCTCTTGTAAGCGTGCAGGATAGCGAGGATTCTTTCCTTCAGCATTCCCGATTAGGAAACCCGCCCTCCGCATGGCAGCCACTGCGTTCGGGTTGAAGGCCGTGGCCTCTGTTCCTCCCGAGAAGCTCTCGAGTGGGACCACTCCTGCATGCTCGGCAGCGGCCCATGCCCAAAGTTGCGCGATGTGGCTTCTTCGCGAATTGTGAGTACAGATGAAGTTCATCCGCAGCACACCTTTTTCTTGCAACTGCTTGACGGCTATTGCTGCAAGGGCGTTGAGTTGCTCCATGCGCTCAGGCAGAATAAGATGCGATTGGGAGATGAGCTGTTCGATGTTCATCTTATGAGGACTGGTTCGACAACTGATCGGATCAGCAGCACCCACCACCCGGTGTGCAGCAGCTTTCGGCCTTGACAGGTTCGGGGGCGGTGACCATGGCGGGTGAGCAGCAGGCCTCAGCCTCCAGTTGGTAATGTGGGTCATTCCATTCCACATCCTGATGAAAATGATAGACCTCCCAACGGTAGCCGTCCGGGTCGGCCACCCAGAATTTGTCCTGCGTGGCATAGCAGCAGTTCGTGCCCTTCTCTTCAAGGATGCCCAGTCCTGCGGCCTTCACGGCTTGGAGGCGCTGCTCCAGTTGCTCGCCCGTCTCCACTTGAAAACCGAGGTGACCGAACAGGGGCGCGACCTCCCTCGCATTCTCCACAAAGGAGATGATGAGCGATGGCTCGGTGAGGTGGAACTTGGCATAGCCGGGCTTCACCTTCTCCGCCTTCTGGTTGAAGAAGGTCTCATAGAAATGGACGGTTCTGTTGATGTCGGCCACGTAAAGGCTCACATGCATGCGGGGAAATGTTGGCGTGTTCATGGTGTCGGTTTTTGATTGTTTGTTATCGGTTTATTACGATGATTCGGGTGAAATTTTTTTCAGCAGCAGGAAGGGGTGCAGCATTCCTGCAGCAGTCCGTTCAGCAGTTGGCGCATCTCTTGGATACCTTTCGGGTCAAGGCAGTAGCAGATACTGGTGCCTTCAATCGTCCCTGTGATCAGTCCGGCCTCTTTCAAAGCTTTCAAATGTTGGGAAACGGTGGCCTGCGCCAGACCGACTTCCTCCACAATGCTTCCGCACACGCAGCTCTGCTGCTTGGCGAGGAACTGAAGGATGGTTACGCGCGCAGGGTGACCGAGCGCTTTGGCCAATTCGGCCATGCGGTTCTGCGATTCGTTGTAAAGTGCTGACTTGGTGAGGCCCATTATCAATCGCAAAATTACGATTAAATGACTGCGCTACTCATCAGCTCAGATTTTTTTCTGATCAAGTGACCCTATATGAAGTTCTATGCGGACAGCGCCAACCCCAACGGGTGGTTAACTTTGCGGGTCACACATGTCGACACTCAACAAGACCCAGCGCGAGGAACTTCTCGAAAAACTCCGAAGCGGTGACGAGCAGCAGCTTTCAGACGCCATTGCCACAGTGAAGAAGGAGGGTGATGCCGAACTCGTCCCAGACCTCTTGACTGTTTTGGCCAGTACCGATGACATGGCCGTGGCCAACGCCATCGCCCAGACTTTCTTCGACCTGAAGGACCCGGTGGCCCTCGATGCCATGATCGATCGGCTGATGGACGAGCGTTTCGAGTCCATCCGGGTGCAGATGCTCACCGCCTGCTGGCAGAGCGGCCTCGACACTTCGCACAGACTGCCGGTGTTCCTTAATGTGGCGCTTCTGGGCGACTATATGGAAGTGTTGGAGGTGCTCACCATCATCGAGAACTGGGACGGTTTTCACGACCAATTGACGTTGAAGGAGGAGATTCACCGCTTCAAGGATGCGATCTCCGAATTGGAGGTGACAGAATCGGAGGATCTCTACATGAGCATCATCGAGGTGCTGAATGGATTTATTGTCCAATGATCAGGGCGGTTTGAAATATCCGTCCGAACAAACCGTTAGCGACCGCGCATGATACGTTCTCTTCAACTTACCCTGCTATCCGTTGCCTTCCTTGCACTTGTTCCGATTTCGGGCGCGATTGCTCAGGAGAAGACAGAGGAGCCGCGCAAACTCATTCAGTTCTCGGGCGTGCTGCTCACGGCCGACAGCCTGGAGGCGGTTCCCTTTGCCAACATCATCGTGAAGAATTCGCGCAGAGGCACCATCAGCGACTACTTCGGTTATTTCTCTTTCGTGGCCGAGCCGAGAGACACCATCATCTTCTCCTACATCGGCTTCAAGGACAGCGAGTTCGTTATTCCTGATACGCTGCACAGCCGGAACTACTCGCTCATTCAGATGATGAGTGTGGACACCTTCCTGTTGCAGGAGGCCGTGATCTATCCATGGCCCACCAAGGAGCAGTTCCGCCAGGCTTTCCTTGATTTGCGCCTCCCGGAGGACGACAAGCAGATAGCTGCCCGCAATCTGGAGTGGTTCGAGATGCGCGAGCGGGCCGATGCCATGGGCATGGATGGCAGCGAGAACTTCAAATTCGCCATGCAGCAGCACGCGGCAAGACTCTACTATGCCGGTCAGCTCCCGCCCAACAACCTGCTGAACCCGCTGGCCTGGGCACGCTTCATCAAGGCGTGGAAGAATGGGGAGTTCAAGAGGAGAGAGAAGAAGGACAAGTGAGGCGTGCAGACCCGGCATTTACCAACCATAGCTGAACACTTGTCTCCATTCGCGTCATTACTGAGGGTCGGTCTGAGCTTTCTGTGCATCGTCTGCTGCATGATGACGGCAGCCGCGCAGCAGCGTGCTACCGTGAAGGGCCGTCTGCTGGACGAGCAGAGCAGACCGATCGCCTATGCAAGTGTTTCGGTGGTTGGTACTTCCGCAGGCAGTGCATCGGACAGCATAGGGTTGTACAGCATCTCCGTCCCGGCCGGTCAGGCCATCAAGTTGGCATTCACCCATATCCGTCATGAGACACAGATCTATGATCTGCAACTCACTGCCGGGGAGACCCGCACCCTGAACCGCATCCTCAAGCTCAAGGACAATGTGGTGGATGAGGTGCTCATCTCTGATGAGAGCAACCGCAAAGGCACGATGCAGCGCATCGACCCTAAGATGGCAGTCATCATTCCCTCTGCGGGCGGTGGCATCGAGGCGTTGCTGAAGACCTTCCCCGGAGTGAGCAGCAACAACGAGCTGAGCTCGCAATACAATGTGCGTGGGGGCAACTATGACGAGAACCTCATCTATGTGAACGATGTGGAGATCTACCGTCCGTTCCTGGTGCGCAGCGGCCAGCAGGAAGGCCTCACCTTCGTGAATCCTGACATGGTGGAGGGATTGAGCTTCTCCGCAGGTGGCTTCGAGGCCAAGTATGGCGACAAACTCTCGTCCGTGCTGGATGTGAAATATAGACGGCCGAGGTCGTTCGCTGCCACGGCATCGGGCAGCCTGTTGGGCGGTGGCGTGCACGTGGAAGGTGCGACCAAGGACTACAAGTTCTCGTGGATCGGTGGATTCCGCTACCGCAGCAACTCGTATGTGCTGGGCAGTCTGGATACCGATGGACAGTACCGACCGCAGTTCTGGGATGCGCAGGCGCTGCTCAACTATGAGGTGAACGACACGTGGAACATCAGTTTTCTCGGACACTACTCGCTCAACCAGTACCGCTTCATTCCGGAGAACAGGGAGACCGATTTCGGCACCATCAGCGAGGCGCTGCGTTTCACGGTCTTCTTCGATGGGCAGGAGGTGAACACGTTTGAGACGATGACCGGTGCGCTCACGGCAGAGTATCGCCCCAATCAGAAACTGCGCTACAAGTTCATCGCCTCGGGCTATCGCAGCAATGAGAGCGAGACCTTCGATGTGCAGGGGCAGTACTGGTTGGGTGTGCTCGACAACAATTTCGGGTCGGAGAGCCTGGGTGAGGTGGCCTTCAACCGCGGCATAGGTACGTTTCTCGACCATGCGCGCAATTATCTCACAGTGAACGTGGGCACGGTGAAACACATCGGCCATTGGCTGGACGGCCATCGCAAACTGGATTGGGGCCTACAGTATCAGCACGAGTATATCACCGATGAGCTGAATGAGTGGAATATGATTGACTCATCGGGCTACAGTATTCCGCTCAATCCGAACGAACTCACCTTGTCCAACGTGCTGAAAACACAGCTCAGTTTGCAGAGCAACCGCATTTCGGGCCATCTGCAGAACACATGGCACTTCTCCGATACCTCCAAGCACACCCTCACGGCCGGAGTGCGTTTCAATTATTGGGATGTGAACGGACAGTTTATCGCCACGCCTCGTGTGAATTATGCATTCGACCCGAAGTGGAAGCGCGATGTGGTGTTCCGCCTGTCGGGCGGCATGTACTATCAGCCGCCTTTTTACCGCGAACTGCGCGACCTCAACGGCCAGCTCAACACAAATCTGAAAGCGCAGGAGTCCTACCATGCGGTGCTCGGCACAGACTACAACTTCTTTGCCTGGGGGCGCCCGTTCAAGCTCATTGCCGAGGTCTACTACAAGTATCTTGACAACATTGTGCCCTACGAGATAGACAACGTGCGCATACGCTACTATGCCACCAACAATGCCCGGGGATATGCCACGGGCATAGACCTCAAAATCAACGGTGAATTTGTGAAGGGTATCGAATCGTGGGCCAGCCTGAGTGTGATGACGGTGCAGGAGGACATCAAGGACGATTTCTACTACAACTACTTCAATTCGGATGGAGAGCGCATCCAGTTCGGTATCACTGAGAACAATGTACCCGTGGACAGCACACGCGTGGAACCTGGCTACATCCCGCGTCCCACGGACCAGCGTGTGAACTTCTCGCTGTTCTTCCAAGACTATGTTCCCCGACTACCGATGCTCAAGATGCACCTCAATCTGGTGCTGGGCACGGGCATGCCTTTCGGTCCGCCCGATAGCCAGCGCTATCAGGACACCTTGCGCATTCCACCCTACAGAAGGGTCGACATCGGCTTCTCGTACATGATCAAAGGCGAGAAGAAGGTCTATCCGAAGAAGAATCCGCTGCATTATCTCAAGTCGCTCTGGGTGAGCTTGGAGGTTTTCAACCTGTTGGGGACCAACAATACCCTGTCCTATCTGTGGATATCAGATATCACCAACCGTCAGTATGCAGTTCCGAACTACCTTACATCGAGGCAGTTGAACGTTAAACTTGTGGCCAGATTCTGATGATGCGGTATCGTTCTATCCCTGTGCTGCTGGTCATTGCCACCTTGGTCATCATCCAGGCTTCAGTGAATGGGCAGTCAGTCTATCACAGCGGCATTACGGAACGGATAGGGGAGAAGGGGCTGTTCCCATTTTCGGTGGCCTCGGGTGATCCGCGACAGGAGCAGGTGACCCTTTGGACCAAGGTGCTGCCCCGTGACCTGAGTGCCAAGGTGGAGGTGAGCTGGCAAATGGCACTCGACTCGACCTTCACCGATGTGGCTGCACAAGGCATCGCGGTGACCGACTCCGCATCGGCATTCTCGGTCAATGTGTTGGCCACTGGCCTTGTGCAGGGATTAACGTATTACTATCGTTTCTTGGCTGATGGGCAACAGTCGCCCGTGGGGCGCACCCGGACTGCCCCTGCGAATCCAGAGCATGTCAGATTCGCGGTGGTGAGCTGCGCCAACCTACCGGCCGGATACTTTAATGGCTACGGCCTCATTGCAAAGCGAAACTATATTGATGCGGTCATCCATTTGGGCGATTACATCTATGAATATGGAAGCCGCAAGACGGGAATGGTGGAGCACATTCCTCCTCACGAGATTGTCTCTATCACAGATTATCGCAGCCGCTATGCGCAGTACCGTCTCGACCCTTATCTGATGGAGGCGCACAGGCTGCACCCCTTCATCGTCATTTGGGATGACCACGAGAATGCCAACAACAGCCACCGCGATGGGGCGGACAACCATCAACCTGACGAAGGGGATTGGGAGGTGCGCAAGGCGGTTTCGAAGAAGGCCTATTTCGAATGGATGCCCGTTGAGTATCCAGAGCGTCAGAGCATCGTGCGCAGTTTCAATTTCGGGGGCATGGTCGACCTTTTCATGCTGGATGGCCGCCTTCACCGCGATCCGCCTGTTGAAGATTACACCTCGCCTCTTCGCTACGATTCCACAAGAAGTAAACTGGGGGAAGAACAGACTCGCTGGCTCACCACCGGACTACGCGATTCCAAAGCCCGGTGGAAGGTAATCGGAAACAATGTGATGTTCTCGGCCGTGGACTTCGGGAAATTCGCCAAGGAACGCAGGTGGAATATGGACCAATGGGATGGCTACCCCGCCAATCGCAACAGGATATTCGATACGTTGGAAACGCACGGTATACGTGACCTCCTCGTGCTCACGGGCGATATTCATACCGCATGGGGTATGGAGCTTGCGCGCAATCCGCATGACCGAGATGTGTATCGGCCAGGCTCAGGCAAAGGGGTGATTGGGGCCGAGTTCGTGGTGCAGAGCGTTTCCTCTTTCAATCTCGATGAGATTCGCGGCAAGTTCGTGGCAACTCTGGCAGCAAGTTTCATCAAGGCCAGACATCGCAATCCTCACATTCGCTACGCCAATATGAAGGATCACGGTTACATGCTCATCGAGCTGTCGAAGGATAGGGCCTCGGCCACGTGGGTGTATTCCAAGAGTCTGCGCGAGCGGACGCTGAAGACCAGAAAGGGAAGAAGCCTGCATATGTTGCATGGCGGAACCCGACTCAGACAGGGTCACTGAACTTGCCCGTCAGGTCCGACAGGTTAGAGACCACTTGTAGCGAATCGTTCCTTGCCACTCAGGTCCACTATCAGTCGGCTGTTGCGCAGTCCGGCCTCTTCCATCACGGCAAGGGTATCGGCCCCGAACCTGCAATTGATCTCGAAATAGAGCCGACCTCCGGGTGCCAATGCCGTGGCCGCCAGTTGAGCGATCTTGCCGTAGAAGAGCATCGTGTCGGTGTCTGGAACGAACAGTGCCAAGTGCGGTTCATGCACCAGCACGTTGTCAAGGATGTCCATTTTCTCTTCCTCCGCCACATAGGGCGGATTGCTCACGATGAGGTCATACTGCCCTTTGAGCTCTTGCGCATTCAGAATGTCGTTCTGATGGAATTGCACATCAACAGCATTTTCCATGGCATTCTGTGCGGCAACGGCCAGCGCTCCTGAGTCCACATCCAAGGCGCTTACCTGCCATGCGGGTGCATGTTTCTTCAATGCAATGGCGATACAGCCGCTGCCGGTGCCGATGTCCAGCACACGCAGTGTCCTGTCTTGGGGCTGCTCGCGAAGCACGGTCTCGCAGAGCTCTTCTGTCTCGGGCCGGGGAATGAGCACACGCTCATCCACCCTGATCCGGCATCCCAGAAAATCGGTGTGACCGAGCACGTACTGCAGGGGTCTGCCCGTGGCCAGCTGCTCCAACAGCGGTGACACGCGGTTGATGTCGCTTTCGCTGAATCTGGCATCCAGAAGCTGATGCGACCATGGTGCACCCAACTTCTCTTCCATGACCGCTCGGAAGATGGCGTCCACCTCATCGCGGTCATACAGACTGTCCAGAATTTCTCTGAACAGTTCGCGATAGGAGCGGAAGGTATTCTGGCGTGGTAGTAGCATCTGTGCAAAAGTAGCCGCCTGCAATGGCCACTTAGCACCAAAAAAAAGGTGCCGCGCAGTTTCCCGCGCGACACCCACCCCTCCTTTGTTTCGGTCAGGCCACCAGTCTCACATTGTGCTCCTCCATCAGCTCGCGCAGGTTGATGAGGGCATATCGCATGCGACCGATGGCCGTGTTGAGATTCGTATTGGTCACCCAGGCAATCTCTTTGAACGGCATTTTGGCATAGATGCGCATGATCACCACTTCGCGCCTTTCCTCGGGCAGCAGGGCCACCAGCCTGCGCAGGTCCTCGTTGCGCTGTTCGAGCAGCATCTCCTCCTCGCGGGTCGGGTCTCCGTTGGCCATCACAGAGAAGATGTCAAACTCATCGGTGCTGTGCTGCATCCGCATCTTCTTCTGCATCCGGTAGTGGTCAATAACGATGTTGTGCGCAATGCGCATCATCCAAGGCTTGAATTTGCCTTCCTCGTTGTATCGGCCCGCCTTGATGGTATCTATCACCTTCACCAAGGTGTCCTGAAAGAAGTCCTCCGCCAGTTGGCGGTCCTTCAAAAGCAGCACGAGGTAGGTGAACAGTCGGTCGCGGTGGCGGTCGAGAACTTCTCTAAGGGCCTTCTCATTCCCATTGATGTACAGCTTCACAAGCTGATGATCGCTCAGTGCACTCAGTCGCATGGTTTCCCTCTTTAGGTGATCGGATGAATCGGTAAGAGTAGAAACCTGCTATGGCTGTGTGTTTTTGAGGTGACTGGCCGATGGCCTATGGGACGTTAACGGAGATGTTTCCGATTTATTTCAGCGGAATGAAAAAAAAATCATCCCGTTGGATGGGCAAATGTAAAGTTCATCATCCGGAGCAATGGATACAGAATAGGACATATGCCGTTTTAGTGGTTTACCCCATGCGTCATGTGGAAGGCCCAATTCGTTAATCAAGCCTTAACCGGAGGGCAATAGTGAGGAGAAAGTGCTGGGCATACTTTGCTCGCAACAAGGGAAGACCGTATGGTAAGGGCGGAATGCACCGCTTTCCAAGAGTTTCAATTCCTGACGGCAGCGTCAGCAGAAATCCCTCCCTCAAGAAAAAGCAGCGTAACAACGGCAGGACGCAGCCATGTGGCGCGTCAGCAAGGTTCGGTCACGCGCTTCGGACGCGTGCTCAGATGGGGCGTCACGTTCATTCTCAGATTGTCCAAGAAATACGATACCCCTCAGAAAGCATGAAGAAAGAGTCGCGAAGAGTGGTGGACACCGTGGTGATCAGCGATGTGCATCTCGGAACGTATGGCTGTCATGCCAACGAGCTGGTGAATTATCTGAGGAGCATCAGACCCAAACGATTGGTACTGAATGGCGACATCATAGACATCTGGCAGTTCAGCAAAAGCTATTTCCCTCCTGCGCATATGAAGGTGGTCAAGGAGCTGATGAAGCATCTTTCCAAGGGCGTGGAAGTCTATTACATACCCGGCAACCATGATGAGATGCTCCGGAAATTCGTTGGACAGCGTATGAGTAATCTCATCATTGAGAACAAGATAGTCCTTGAACTTGATGGAAAACGCACGTGGATCTTCCATGGCGATGTGTTCGATGTGTCTATGAAACACTCGAAGTGGATCGCCAAGCTGGGCGGTTTCGGCTACGACCTGCTCATTCTTGTGAACCGAGCCATCAATGTCATGCTGGAGAAAATGGGCCGAGATAAGGTCTCCCTCTCCAAGAAGGTGAAGGACAGTGTGAAAGCCGCCATTGCCCATGTCAACGATTTTGAGAACACCGTGTCTGAGATAGGGATCGACAATGGGTATGACCATGTGATCTGCGGTCACATCCATCGGCCAGAAATAACGACTGTGACCACAGAGAAAGGGTCCATTGAGTATATGAACTCGGGCGATTGGGTGGAGAACCTCACCGCATTGGAATACCACGACCGGGAATGGACGCTTTATGTATATGATGAGAAGGAGTTCTCCGAGCAGTATCAGGCAAGAGAGTCCGATGTGATGCTTGAGCTCACGGCTACGCAGATGTATGCCGAACTGCTCACGGAGTTCAACATAGGCAAGCGGTCTTGAGAATCCTCTACGCGATACAGGGAACAGGCAATGGGCACCTGAGCCGTGCCATGGAGATCATTCCTCACTTCCAGAAACGTGCAGAGGTGGATGTGCTGCTCAGTGGCACGCAGTGCGAGCTGCAACTCCCATTTCCAGTGCGCTACAGGTTTCACGGTCTGAGTTTTGTTTTTGGAAAGAAAGGCGGCATCGATCTCTATGCGACCTATGCCTCCAATCGGTTCAGGCGTTTCCTCAGGGAGGTGAACAGTCTGCCAGTGCAGGACTATGATCTTGTGGTCTCCGATTTCGAGCCTATTTCGTCATGGGCCTGCCTCATGCATGGAAAAGCGTGCATCGGGCTCAGTAATCAGGCCGCATTGTTCACCGAGGGTGTGCCGATGGCTGATGTGAT
Organism: uncultured Chryseobacterium sp.; assembly: GCA_964488095.1. Classification (GTDB taxonomy): domain Bacteria; phylum Bacteroidota; class Bacteroidia; order UBA10329; family UBA10329; genus UBA10329. The sequence continues at coordinate 1,789 of CAZATP010000015.1, read as the reverse complement.
CGACCCCGTTGGGCGTTTCATTCTGCATCACTACGCCCCGACAACTCACGCGTACAGCTTTCATTTTCAACGCTACAACCCATCGGTCAGCACTCCGATAATCCGTAAAGAGGTGAGAAGCATGCCTGTCTCAGACAAAGGTCATGTAACCGTCTATCTACCGGCTCACGACACAGAAAAGATCATCCGTTTCCTTTCCATGTTTCCCAACCAACGCTGGGAAGTGTTCGCGAAGCGGGCCCATGATGTGGAAGATTTCGGTAACATCTCAGTGCATCCGATAATGGCAAATGCGTTTCTCGATAGTATGGCTTCATCCAGCGGAGTGCTCTGTGCAGCAGGCTTTGGAACGACCACCGAGGCACTCTTTCTGCGCAAGAAACTCTGTGTCATACCCATGAAAGGGCAGTTCGAGCAGCAGTGCAATGCCAAGGCGCTCGGTGAGATGGGAATCACGGTGCTGTCATCCTTAAAACGGAAGCACTATCTGAAACTGCACACATGGCTTGATGAGACCTCCAAAGTCAGGGTGAACTATCCGGACAATGCTGATGAGCTGGTAGGCGCCATCATCCGGGAACAGGTGTATGCCATGCCGTCATTAACAGAGAAACAGGCGTTGGTGGGGCTGGTGGGTTGAGTGATCTAATGGATCTGGCTACGTATATCACGTAATTTTTTCAAGACAGTAGGTGCTCAATGCATGTTGGAAACAAAATTCTTTCACCTTTGTGATGCCCAAACACCTCGACAATGGTCACGAAGCTACCTCTTAGTCATTTAGAACAGTTTCCTTTTTTCTCCGGCATTCCTCATCAGAGTCTTGAAGGCCTTGCCCAATGCATAACGCTAAGGGTCAGACCTCAACGTTCGGGAATCTATTTCCCCGGAGATGCTGCTGACAATGTATTCTTTCTCGTGGAGGGTCGAGTGAAAATCTCCACCTTTTCACCGGACGGACGTGAGATCATCAAACGTGTCGTCCTGCCAGGCGAGATGTTCGGTGAAATGGTGCTCTTAGGTGGCGAGCTTGAGCGAACCGATTTTGCTACTCCTCTGAAAATGCAGGCCACATTTGTGGCAGTGCGCACACCCGAATTGCGTGCGGCCATTCAGCATGTTCCCGAATTGGCCAACAGATTCATTGATCACTTGGGGAAATTGGTCAAGTGGACCGAGTCCTTGGTGGAAGACTACGTGCTGTTCGACTCCCGTAGGCGTATCATTGACTTCATCCTCGAATTGGACAGGACAGCAGAGAGCAGCAAGGCCTATCATTACATGACCCATCAGGATATAGCTGGGCTTACCGGTGCCTCTCGTCAGTTCGTGACAAGTGTCATGAACGATCTGCGCAAGAAGAAGCTGATTGACTTCAACCGTTTATCCGTGCAGGTGAAAGACAGAAAGGGTCTGGAAGCCGAGCGTTGATCCTGCATTGTGAATCTTAGGAAAGCCTGACCAGAGCGGTCAGGCTTTTTTTGTGCCCTGATTCGACATTGAACTTGACCAGTGAACGCACCTTTCCCCCATAACCTATGATTTGCCTCGCGCCTAACGGCTACAAGGCTCGCATAGATTCACTGCCTCTCGTTTGTCCATTTGGCCAACTTGTAGGTCTGTGCTCCTGCTGGGTTCCTCATAGCAACGCTTGGGCAAATGATAACATCTCGCTGAAAGGCAGGGCAAAAAAAAGCCCCAGACCTTGCGGCCTGGGGCTTCTCCCTTATGGAAGGGACCGATTACTTCACGCTCATGCGCTTAGTGATGGTGTTACCGTTGTTGCGCA
>CAZATP010000014.1:4820-76032 GCA_964488095.1 uncultured Chryseobacterium sp. | reverse complement strand
GCTTGCGGTAGTCTATGGTGCTGATGACGGGAATGGCGAACGCGGCCGTCTTGCCCGTACCGGTCTGCGCTATGGCAAGCACGTCCTCACCTTTCAGGATGGGCGGGATGGCGCGGTACTGGATGTCCGTGGGTTTCTTGAACCCCAGTTTCTCCAAGCTGCGCTTTATGCCGGGGGCTATGTCGTAATCTTCAAACTTCATTGTCAATGCGCAATGCGCTATTTGCTGTGGGGATTCGATACATCGCTCTCCGATCTGGACAGAAGTTCCTCATACTCGCCCATCAGTTCGGCCCTCTCATCATCGTTGTAGAACGGAGAGGTGACGATGCCTTCTTTGAATCGGTTCAGGTATGGCCTTACATCCAGCCCTATACGCAATCCTGCCTCGGCCATGTAGAGGTGCCCTTCTGCGAAAGATGGATAGGCCGCTGTCATGGCCTGCCAAGCTGTGATGGCGTCCATGTAGCGACCATCATTGAAATACTGCCACCCTTTGCCGTTCAGCACCCCCAATGAGAAGGGGATGTCCTCGCCATAGTGGTCAATCACCATGCCTCGCAGCGAATGGAGAATGGATGTGCCGCCAGTCGTGTCTTTCATATAGACGCCCTGAATGCGCGACCACTCCTCGTAGATACTGTAAAGGGCAGTGGTTATGGCGATGCCCGGCACCACGTTGTGGTCGGCCTGCGGGAACAGTTCTCCGGCCCAGTCCAGCCGAGTTTCCATGGTCGTGGCGGAGAGCGTCTTCTCCATCATCTTGAAATCATCAGGATAGTCATTGCCGACCGCCATGCGATAATAGGTCTGCCGCTCTGATGGAATCCTCCGCAGAAAACCGGGCACAGAGTCAGCGAGATTCACGTTCTTCTGCCGGAAGAACGGGCTGAGCGCCACCACAGCGCTTATCTCTTCAGGATGGGACATTAGCATATAGGTGGTGAAGTACCCGTAGCGCGAATGTCCTATGAGCGTGACATGCCCGCCCGCGCTCAATCGCTTTCGGGCGTATGGAATGAGTTCATCGATGATGAAACGGGAATTGGATTCTCCGAGCCCAGCGGGGTCTGACACGCGCAGTTGCGTCTCCTTGTAGCGAGTTTCCATTGTGGACTCCACGCTTATGACCACCGATGAGGGCATCTGCTCGTTGGAGGTAAGGTAGTCGATGGCCCGAAGAATGAAACCATGGCTGCGTGCATTCTGCCTGTCGAAAACAACGACCAATGGGAATCTGGCCTCGGTGGTCGAGTCGAATTCCAAAGGCACGGTCACCGAGATGTTGCGATGGTAATTGAGATGGGTCGAAGGGAGTGTGTCGTTGGCAGAGAGCACACGGTAACGCTCATAGTCCTGACCCCGAAGTGCGGGAACGGAGAGGACCAGGACCAGTGCAGTAACCAGGAGGGCATTCATGTCAGCGCGAATGTACGGTCACCATACGCACCGCGCCCAGTTTGGCCGATTTCACGGCCTTGGTCTCGAACACAGCGATGCCCGCCTTGCTGAAACGGTAACGCGCCCAACGGTGCAGGTGCCCGCAGAAGAGGCCCATTGTCCTGTCGCGGTGCGGCCGCAGCAGTTCGGCCAATCGGCTCTTGTCCCCCTTGCTGAAAGCGAACCGCTTGCCCACCACCGAGGTCACGGGCGGGTGATGCACGATCAGTATCACCCGTTCGTTCCGTTGCTCGGCCAAGGCCAATTGACCTTTCAGAAAAGGCAATGTGCCGCCTTCCCCTTCCGTCAGGTAGGCCTCCGGGCCGATGCCGGGGGCATCTTTTGGCACGTTGTAGCGGGGGTTGAAATCGAGGAACACGAAGCGCACATCCGCTTGGATGAAGGCGTAGTTCTGCAAAAAGGCCTTGTTGCCGCTCACGGGGCAGGTGAACGGCTTTGTGCGCGTACCATCGTCCCAAGCGAGCCCCTGTTGCAGGCGGGCGAACACATCTCCGAACACCACATTCATCATACTGTCGCCACAGGCGGTGGCGGCCTCGGTGCCGAAGCGGTTGTAGGGCCATGCATCGTGGTTGCCCATCAGCGGAATGCAAGGGATCGGCCCTTCCAGCAGTTGCCGCGTCATCAGCAGTTCCGACCGTTCACCACTGTCGGTGAGGTCTCCGGAATGGATGATGAACGCAGGCCTTGCTGCCGAGGGCATCTCGTTCAGATGCTGCATCGTGTTGCGCAGTCGGTCTATGGTGTATCCCGCTTCTGATCCGGTCAACGTATCGTTCAGAAATCCAATTGTCCCGAAATCCCCGCCTGCCGTCCGTTCTCCGATGTGCGTGTCGGTGATGTGCGCGAATGTGAACAGCACGGCTGCTTTCCGATCGCCCAGATGCGACCTCCGCACAGCGGGCGACTGTGCCGCACACGAGAACGCCATCAGCACAAAAGCCATGGCCCAAAGGCTGCGCGAGGACAAGGTGCGCTCAGTCGTTCGCATCCCAATCCTTGGCCATGTCCACGAGTATGTCCACCATCCGGTCCAGGGTGGCGGGCGTCAGGCAGTCTATCGTGTCCAATCGGGTGTGGTAGGTAGGGTGGAGGCGGTCCATAGGTAATCCGACAATGGACATGGCCGAAAGTCCGTTGCGCGAGAAACTGCTGGCATCGGTGGCCCCCACAGGTATCGTCCCCAGTTTCGGTTCCAGCCCGTTGCGCACGAAAGCCGCGCTCACCTTGGCGATTACCCTCTTGTCGTGTGATGCCGGGATGCTCGGCTCGGCCTTGATAATGAACATGTTGTCGATGTCGAGCATACCGTCCAGATTGATGAGGAAATGGGGCGTGGCCTCCAGTTGCTCCCGATAATGTTTCACGAACGCACCGCTGCCTTTCAGCCCTGTTTCTTCCGACCCGAACGATACCACCACGATGCGCGTGTGCTTCAGCCGCTCGGCAGCAAGCCGCTTGCCCACCGCATGGGCCACCGCCACGCCCGAGAGGTTGTCCTGCGCACCGTCCACCACCCGCTCCCCGTGAATGAAGAAGAACGTGAGCGCCAAGGGCGAAAGGGCCACGAAAATCCACCAGCCCACGCTCATCCAAACCTCCATGTCCATCATCATCGCCACGAGATAGAAGATGGGCAACAGTGCGAAGGAAATGCCCGCCACCAGCATCATGCGGATGCCCCAGTCTTTGAACCAGTACCACCAGATGAACTCGGGTGTGCTGTCCATGTGTCCTGCGAAGAGCAGCGTGCGCCTCACCTCGCCCGTGGGCTCAATGATGCCCGACACGTTGCGCGACTCCTTCTTCGGGAACAGGAAGTCGAGCCAGTTGCGATACATCACGAAATGGCCCACATACAGCACCGCATTGACGGCCGCCACCGCGAAGGCCAACGGAAAGCTCACCACCGGCAGCAGCAGTGCGCTCCAGAAGAGCACGCAGAAGATGCGCAGAGAGCTGAATTTGGCTGTGAGTGCCGCCACGAAAGGCTGCACCTCCACACGGTCACAGAAGGTGTTGAGCTCCTCGGCCAAGAAGCGCTGCGCCTTGCGCTCGGCCTCCGAGCCGGGCCTCCTTGGGCCGAACGTGCGGATGAAATGGTCTACGAAACGATAAGGTGTGTCCATGGCCGCGAAGCTATTGGTTCGCGGCATTCCGGGCGTCCATATCGGGGCAGTCCGCTCACCTCTTGGGGGGACGGGGATGACCAAAGTAGTGGGCAAGGTCGGAGGTCATCTCCCCGAACTGCGGCAACTGATCCTTGCGGCACAGGTCGCGGATGTCCGCGAAGTGCAGCACATGGGTCTGCTCCACCTGCAGTTGAATCTGAGCTATGACGCCCAGCAGCGAGTCGCTGGTCATGGTGGATTCTTCCGTCAGTCCGGAATAGAGCGCACTGCGGGCATCCATCATCTGGCGGTCGAGGTCGTGGATGCGGATGCGGTGGCCTTCAATGAGCCGGTCGTACTGTTTCACCTGTGCGTCATCGAACCCGAGCCGTTCGATGATGATGTCCCGAGGTCCGGCATGATGGGGTGGGCGTCCATGTCCGGGCGCATGCCGTTTGTCCATGAACATCATGGTCACCATGGCGAGGTTGGCCACCAGCAGCAGGGCTGCCACGACCGTGAGCAGTGTGGTCCTATTCATTATAGAGCTGGTTGGAGACATGGATGCCCAGTGCGGTGCCGAGTGTCGGCAATTCCGAGCGCTGCGGCTGCGTCTCCCTACGATCGCCCAGCATCGCCAGGCCGTTCACCGCCAGAAGCACGGCCAGTCCGCAGAAGATGGCCACCAGCCTGCCCATCGGCACCTGCTGCTCCATCTGCGTGCGGATGCGGGCCTCTATCCGTGTGAAGAGGAACGGGGGCGGGGCCACGGGGGCTATCCGCTCCAGATATTCCATTGGCTCTTTCATCTCGTTCATTTGACGTCCGTTTCACGGTCAACCTTCGCTGCCCCGCAGTTTTTCGTTCAAAGTGGCCCGCGCCCGCGACAGCAGGGATTCGACCGCTTTCACCGAGAGGCCCATCACGTTTGCGATCTGCTGCTGCGAAAGCCCGTCCATGGTCTTGAGGATGAGTGCGGTCTGCTGCCGTTCGGGCAGGGTGCCTATGGCCTTCATGATGCGCTCGGTGGCCTCCCGGTCCTCCAGCGGCACACCGGGATGGTTGAACTGCGGGAACTCGTGAGCGTCCTCCCGGATGTCGGATCCGAAGAAAAGGTGCAGCCCGAAGCGCGACCTCCGCTTGCGCGCCCTCAGCCGGTCGAGACAGGCATTGACCGTGATGCGGTAGATCCAGGTGCTCACCTCGGCCTCGCCCCGGAACTGGTCCAGCCGTCCATGCACTTTGACGAAAACGTCCTGTGTCACCTCTTCGGCATCATGCACATTGTGCAGGTAATTGAGGCACAGGTTGAACACCATGGCCGCGTGGCGGTCGTAGATGGGTCGGAAGCCAGAGGAACCCTCCATGGTGTGTGCGGTGCATCCGCGGGATGCCCCTGCAAATGAAGGCATTGTCCGCGCTGATCGGCCCAGAGGGGTCTGCGGTCGTCAATTAACACCCGCGTGCTGAAAAGCCACTGACTATCATCGGGATAGGCGGCAACGGTCTCGCCTAATTTGCATCACAAACCAAGGGGATGACCTACTCCGAACTCAATGCCCTGTGCCAGTTGCTGGACGACCCCGACAGCAACGTGTTCGCCAACGTGAGTGACCGATTGCTCTCCTACGGTTCTCAGGCCATCCCCGTGCTGGAGTCGCATTGGGAGCGGAGTCTGGACCACATCCAGCAGCAGCGCATCGAGGAGATCATTCACCGCATCCAGTTCGATGGCTGCCGCGCTGCGCTCAAGGCGTGGGTGGACAGCGGGGCGGAGGACCTGCTGGAAGGCGCCCTTATCGTGGCCCGCTACCAGTATCCCGACCTGGACGAGACCCACATCCGCCAGCATCTGGCCCGCATCCGCACCGATATCTGGATCGAGCTCAACGAGAACCTCACCGCCCTGGAGACCGTTAGGGTGATGAACCACATCCTGTATGAGGTGCATGGATTCTCGGGCAACACGCAGAACTACATCGCCCCGCAGAACTCCTTCATCAACACGGTGCTCGAAAGCCACAAGGGCAATCCGCTGTCGCTCGGCATCATCACGGTGATCCTGGCCCGGCAGCTCGACATCCCCATCGTGGGCATCAACCTGCCCGAGCATTTCTCGCTCGGCTACCGCGACATCCACCAGCCCGACCCCACCGCGATGCTGTTCTACATCAACCCTTTCAACCGGGGCGCGGTGTTCGGCAAGCCCGAGGTGCTGCGGTTCCTCAAGAAGATGAACGTGGAGCCCGATGAGCGCATCCTGCGGCCGGCCACCCCGCTGGAGATGGTCTATCGCATGACGAACAACCTGGTGCTGTCGTACACCCGGATGGGCAACCCGGAGAAGGCCGAGGAGGTGAAGGCGCTGCAGGAGGTCTTCCCACGGTCTGTACCTCAGCGATGAGCCACCGCGAGACTTTCCGCAGATGGTGCGCGCAGCGCAGCGACATCCCGCTCTTCCTATGTGCCGAGTGGCTCGATACCATTGCCGATGAGGCGCACTGGGACGTGGCGCTGGTGGGCCAGCCCAACGATGTGCAGGCATTCCTGCCCTATTTCCACAAGCGGAAGATGGGTTTTGACATCATCACCATGCCCCCGCTCACACCCTACCTCGGGCCGTGGCTACATTATCCGGAGGGGCAGAAGCAGGCCTCGCGCCTCTCATTCGAGAAGAAGATGATGGACGCGCTCATCGCGCAGCTGCCCACCACCGACCGCTTTGTGCAGTATTTCCACCCGGCCGTGACCAACTGGCTGCCCTTCCATTGGCAGGGCTTCACGCAGACCACCCGCTACACGTACATCCTGCCCGACCTCAGCGACATGGATGCGGTGTATGACGGCCTGCAGGGCAACATCCGCAGGGAGATCAAGAAAGCGGAGGCGCAGCTCACCGTGACCCGGGCCGAGGAGGTGAACACGCTGTTCGACCTGCTCAAAATGGACTTCGACCTCAAGAAGGAGAAACTGCCCATCAGCCGGAAGTACCTCACGGGCATCTTCAAGGCCGCGCAGGCAGCGGGGTCAGGGGCGGTGTTCCATGCCAGCGATGCGTCCGGGCGCACGGTGTCGGCCGTCTTCATCGTGTGGGACAGCAGCAGCGCCTACTACCTGGCCGGGGCCGTGCTTCCGGAGGCGCGCACATCGGGGGTGATGAGCCTGCTGCTGTGGGAGGCCATCCGCCATTCGTCCACCGTGACCCGCGCATTCAATTTCGAGGGCAGCATCAACGAGCCCATCGAGCGGTTCTTCCGTGCTTTCGGGGGCATGCAGATGCCCTATTTCGAGATCAGACGCACAGGGTCGAAACTGCTGAAGCTGCTGTGAGGCGGTCAGGTAATCAGGCGGTCAGATTTTCAGCATATCAGGTGGTCAGGTTTTCAGCAGATCAGGTTCTAAGCACATCAGGTTGTCCACAGTTCAGGGCATGTCTGAATGAGCTTTTCTGAAAAGCTGATCTGCTGAAAACCTGACACCCCGACCCGCTACGGGGCGAGCTCGCGCAGGAAGCCCAGATAGTGGCACACGGCCGCGGCCAGCACCAGCATGTGCCACACGGTGTGGCCCCACGGCAGGCTCTTCCACAGGTAGAACACCGCCCCGATGGTGTAGAGAATGCCCCCCGCAATGAGCAGCATGGCCCCATCGCGCGACAGGGCGCCCAGAAATTCCCACGGACTGAACAGCAGGATGTAGGCCATGAAGATGTAGACCATGGTGCTGAAGAAGTTGAACCGGTGCGCATACTTGGCCTTGAACCAGATGCCCACGGCCGCCATGCCCCACAGCACCGCCAGGAAGGTGAATCCCGTGGGGTTCAGCATGCGGTTGAGGATGACGATGGTGTAGCTGCCTGCGATGAGGAAGTAGATGCTGATGTGGTCCATCTTCTTCATCACCATCTTCGACCTTGGGCCTGTCAGCGCATGGTAGATGGTGGATGAGGCGAACATCAGCAGCAGCGAGAACGCATAGACCACCGTGCCCAGCAGACCAATGGTGGTCGAGTTCTGATAGCTTACCACCATCAGCACCGGCAGGGCCACCAGTGCCAGAAGGAATCCCACTCCGTGCGAAATGGCGTTGGCCATCTCCTCGCCCAGCGTCAATGTGCGTTGTTTCATCATGCGGGCGGCAAAGATACCCCGCCATGGGGCCGTAGGCTTGACTTTTGGCATGGTTTGCTGTTGTCCGTCAGCTTGCACGGTGGTGATGTCACTTCTGTACATTTGACACATCACCCACCACCTGCCAATGCGGAAATCACTCCTCCTTCTGCCCTTCCTTCTGCTTTTTGCCGCCCATTCCCATGCACAGGACCTCCCGAAGGGCCTCACGGAACAGGAGCGCACCATGCTGCCCCTCGCACGGCCTGCGCTTTCTTCCAGAGGATTCACCACACCGCCTGCCGGGCCTGTGCGCACCCCGGCAGAGTGGGAGGAGAGCGATGGTCTCTGCATCCGGTGGACCAGCGCGTATCAAGTGCTGCTGCGCAATATTGTGCGCCATGCCAAGGAAGAGGTGACGGTCTATATCGTGACTCAATTCGCCAACGATGTGAGCACGTATCTTGCTCAGGGCGGGGTGAACACGCAGAACGTGGTCTTTGTGAACGAACCCAGCAACAGCGTCTGGTTCCGCGATTACGGCCAGTGGAACATCTATGACGATGAAGTGGGCGAGCTGATGTGGGTGGACTGGATCTACAACCGCCCGCGCCCGTTGGACGATGTGATCCCGGTGGCCCTGTCAGAATTGCTCGACATCCCGCTGTATGAGACCACCGTATCCCCCACCGATCTGGTGAACACGGGCGGCAATTTCATGGTCGATGGTTTCGGTACCGCCTTCGCCTCCGAGCTGATTCTGGAGGAGAACGAGCCGGGCAATCCTTACGGGGTAAGTGCCAAGACCGAAGGCCAGATCGATGACATCCTCTCCGATTTCATGGGCATTGACCGCTATATAAAGATGAATACGCTGCCCTATGACGGCATCCACCACATCGACATGCACATGAAACTGCTGGACGAGGAGACCCTGCTCGTGGGCCAATACCCTGCCGGGGTGGCCGATGGCCCGCAGATAGAGGCCAACCTCCAGTATGTGCTCAACAATTTCATGTCGGTCTACGGCACGCCCTACAAGGTCATCCGTATCCCCATGCCGCCCGATGGGAACCAGTATCCCAACAACGGGGGCGACTATCGCACCTACACCAACTCGGTGTTCGTCAACAAGACCATCCTCGTGCCCACCTACACACAACAGTATGACACCACCGCCCTGCGCATCTACCGCGAGGCACTGCCGGGCTACAAGGTGGTGGGGCTGGACTGCAACACCATCATCTCGGCCAGCGGGGCCATCCATTGCATCACCAAGGCGGTGCAGAGCAACGACCCGCTGCTCATCTCGCACCAACCGCTGGACGACACGCCCTACGTCACACAGGACTATGCCGTGAACGCCCTCATCCGCCATGCATCAGGCATCCAGTCGGCACAGGTCTATTGGAGCATCGACACCGCAGTGGGCTATCAGCCCGTGCCCATGACCCTCACCGACCCCGTCAATGCCACTTGGACGGGCCACATCCCCTATCAGGCAGCGGGCGAGGAGGTGTTCTACTACATCCACGCAGAGGCCAACAACGGCAAGGAGCAGGTGAGGCCCATCACCGCGCCACAGGGCTGGTGGAAGTTCGAAGTGCTGGATGCTATCACCTCCATTTCGGATGCCCGCCTGGCCGACCTGCGTATCTATCCCAATCCTACCAACGGAATCTTTGACGTGATCGCTGCCGATAGGGTGGAGGCCACCGTATCCATAACCGACATGACAGGTCGCCTCCTCCACAGCGAGCAGACCACCGATGGCCGCCTCCGCATGGACATCAGCGCATTCCCCACCGGAGTGTATCTGGTGCGGTACGATAGCAGCGCGGGCAGTGTGGTGCGCAGGGTGAACCTTATCCACCCGTGACCTATTGAACTAATGACGATGGAACGGGACCTATTGAGATTGATGCTTTGGGCACTCCTGCTACCGACCGTCAGTTTCGGGCAGACCCCGATCGACCGTGTGGACCAGCACACGGACATCGTCCAATATGATGAGGTCTTTGTCATTGGTGAGGATGCGTGGCTTTTTGCAGGTAGGGGGAATGTCTCCGGTGGTCAGCCAACGGACACATACTTTTTGGCCAAATGCTCTGCTAACGGAACACCCCTTTGGAGATTCGGGCATATTCTGATGCCGAACACCTACTGGGGCAACACTTCACTCAATAAGGCCAAGCAGGTTTCGGTTCTGCATGATGAGGGCGTGCTCATTGTAGGAGTGTATGACGAATGTGATGTAGTGTCGGGGCAGGGGGCAGTGATTCGGCTTGACCATGCTGGTGAGCCAATGTGGCAATGGGGGTTCACCTTCTCAGATTTCAATCATATCCCAGGAAGTCATGCGGGTATTTTCGACCGTCTTGCAGATGGTGCGAGCGTCAACCATGCGATCGCATCCGAGGACAGCATCATCATCCTGAACGATGACGGTGAGGTGCTGCACCGTTGGCTGGCCCCGGCCCAGCCTGTCCATTGCATGCGATGGGAGAACGACACCACCTTGCTCGTGGGTGCCGGTAGCGCGGTTTTCCGAACCCACATGGACGGCACAGTGCTGGCATCAGTGAGCTTGGACAATGCGGAGTACATCATCGATATCCGAAAGGATGGCGACCGGGTGCTGGCACTGACCACCACCATGATCGCAGTGCTTTCCGATCAGTTGGAGTTGGAGGATTGGATCAGCATCCCCACCTCGGTCGCTCCATACGGTTTTGTCGATGCCAATGAGGAGGTCTGGCTCTCAGCAGGAGGTGCGCTTCTTGCCATCGGTGAGACGGATCTGCAACAAGTGCTCTTCACGGGAGCAGGTTCTATGGCCTACCGGGACGGCCTTGTGATGACCGCCAGCTCCGTAGGGCATCATGGCCGTTTCGGGGGTAGGATGAAAAGCTACCGGATGGATGGCACCACCGTGGCCCATGAGGACGATGTGGAACTGCTCGGCACAGTGGATTCGATATCATCGAGCCAGTATTACTCCCCTGCCTTCGGTGCTATCTACACTTTTCGCGCCCACGCAACGGTGAAAGTGGTCAACCATTCAGGAAACACCCTCGATAGAGTGCTGCTTTCATACTTCGCTCAGCACGGCATGGCCTTCTGTGGCACACCAGGCCAGACTATCATTGCAGACGGTCTGAACCTGTCACCCGGTGACACTGCAACGATACCGTTCAACGGACTTTATCTCATCAATGGGCCAATGACAGAGAACAGTGTTCATTCGGAGACCATCTGCCTCGTGGCCATCAGTCCCAACGACCATTTGGACATCTTCTCCGATGACAACCAGTGGTGCACTGATGTGACCTTCACCGTGCCCGTTGGGATGGAAGAGGCCGCTGCCCCGCAGGAAATGAAGGTCTTCCCCAATCCCACCGCGGGCGTGTTCGATGTTCAGGGAACCCTTGGCATGCCTGCCAATGTGACCCTCATCGACATGACCGGCCGCCTGCTCCACAGCCAGCAGACCACCGATGGCCGCCTGCGCATGGACATCAGCTCCCTGCCCAGCGGGCTCTACATGGTGCGCTTCGAAACAGTGGCAGGCACTGCCGTGCGGAGGGTCAGTCTCATTCGGTAGGGAGCAGAGGGTTCTGTGTGAAGGTCTAAGGTTGGAGACAGGTCGTGCTGTCACGGCACCATTTCCCTATTTTCCATTTTCCTATTTCCCCTTCCCCATTCTACCTTTCCCCCATGTCCTTCAAGATCTACCGTTCGTCCGCTGGGTCGGGCAAGACCTTCACACTGGTGAAGGAATACCTGCGCATCGCCCTCGGCAGCACGGGCGACACCGCCTATCGCGGCATCCTTGCCATCACTTTCACCAACAAGGCGGCAGAGGAGATGAAGGCCCGCGTGCTCAACACCCTCCGCGAACTGGCCGACCCCGCCATCCCCGATGGCCCCATGGCCAACCTGCTGCGCGAGGAATTGGGCATCGGCACAGACGACCTCAGGAAGAAGTCCGAGCGCGTGCTGCGCAGCATGTTGCACAACTATGCCGACATCGGCATCAGCACCATCGACAGCTTCACGCACCGCGTCATCCGCACCTTCGCGCAGGATTTCGGCCTGCCCGTGAACTTCGAGGTGGAGCTGGACACCGACCGCCTCATCACCGCCATGACCGACCGCCTCCTCGGGCAGGTGGGCGTGGACAAGGGCGTCACCGATGCCCTTATAGACCTCTCGCTGGCGCAGGCCGAGGACGAGAAGAGCTGGAGCATAGACCAGGTGCTGACCGACATGGCCGCCACCATCTTCAACGAGGAGGGCCGTTTCCACCTCGCGGGCATGAAGGACGTGGGCATGAGCGACCTCATCGCCATCCGCAGGAAACTGGTCGGGCTGGTGAAGGCCGATGAGGCACAGGCGCAGGCCACCGCCAACGACATCCTGCGACAGATAGCGGCCGCAGGGCTGGAAGTGGGCCATTTTGCAGGAGGAAAGGATGGTATGGCGGGCTATTTTGTCAAGGTTGTGAATGGAAGGCTGGAGATGCCCAACGCCACGGTGCTCAAGAATCTGGAAGCTGATAAATGGCACGGTTCCAAGGCCAAGGCCCAAGAGAAATCTGTGATAGATGCCCTTGTTCCCGCCATGATGGACGCCTATGGCAGCATCCTCTCCCGCATCGAACGAATGAAGCGGCTGGGACTTATCGTAAAGAACATCTATGGCATCGCCCTGCTCGACCGCATGGCCGAGATCGTCCGCGACCTGCAGCAGGAGCAGGAGGTGCTCCACATCGGGGAGTTCAACCACCTCGTGAGCAGCGTGGTGATGAAGGAGCAGGCCCCGTTCATCTACGAGCGGCTGGGCCATCGCTACCATCATTTTCTGGTGGATGAGTTTCAGGACACCAACGTGCTGCAATGGTTCAACATGCTGCCGCTCATTGATGAGAGCCTCGCCACGGACGGCCTCTGCCTCGTGGTGGGCGATGCCAAGCAGAGCATCTACCGCTGGCGCGGGGGCGAGGTGCAGCAGTTCGTGGAGCTGCCCACCGTGCATCGCACCGCATACATGCGCGGCCATCTGGAGGCCGACCCGCAGCTCGATGTCACCCTCGCGCAGCGCGAAAGGAGCCTCGTCACCAATGTGCAGGAACACGCCCTGCGCCACAATTTCCGCACTCGGCCCACCATCGTTGACTTCAACAACCGACTCTTCGCGGCCATGCAGGACGAGATGCCCCAAACGCTGCGCGTGATGTATGACGGAGTCGCGCAGCTCACCCCCGATGGAAAGACGGGCGGCAGGGTGGCGATGCGTTTCATGCCCGTTCCCGAAGGGCAGCGCAGCTATCCCGACTATGTGCCCGACACACTGGAGCAGGTGCTGGAATGGGTGGAGGAGTGCATCGCGGACGGCTACGCCCCGGGCGACATCGCCATCATCTGTCGCTCCAACGAGAAAGGCATCGCCACCGCCCAGTTCCTCATAGAGAGCGGCCACAGCGTGGTGAGCAGTGAGTCGCTGCTCATCAACAGTTCTCCCTATGTGCGGCTGCTGGTCAATCTGGCGGTGTTCATCATCGCCCCGCACGACACCACCAACCAGGCCGAGCTGGTGCAGCACCTCTGCATGGCCCGCGAGGAGACCCGCCTCGTCAGCGCACGCCTCGCCATGGTGGGCGCGGAGAAGGACAGGGGCCTCAAGGTTCTTCTGAAGGAGCTCTATCCCGAACTGCGCCTCTCGCGCTTGCGTCAGCTGCCACTGTTCTCGCTGTTCGAGGCCATGCGCCACCATGTGCTGGGGCACATCAAGCAGCCGCATCTCGTCTATTTCATGGACGAGGTGCTGGAATATGCCCGCAAGGAGGGCAACGACCTCAACGGTTTCCTCGAACACTGGGCCGAGCATCGCGGCAAGCGCAGCATCGCCCTCACCGAGAACCGCGATGCCATCCGCATCCTCACCGTGCATAAGAGCAAGGGGCTGGAGTTTCCCGTGGTCATCCATCCCTTTGCCGACTATGACCTCGACACCTCGCGCAACAGTATCTGGCTGGAAGTGAACGACCCGGAGGCGCAGCCCCTCAACCGCCTCTACGTGAAGGCCACGAAGGAACTGGAGGACACCGACCACGAACCCGCCCTCGAACGTGAGCGCGAACTGACCACCATGGACATGTTCAACATGCTCTACGTGGCCCTCACACGGCCGCAGGAGCGGCTCTACATCAGCGGGCGGGTGAAGGCCGATGAGGCGACTGCGGAGAAGCCTACCAATTCGGCTGCGGGTTTCCTTTACCGCACCCTTCCCAAACTGGGCCATGTGATAGCGGAGAACAGCCTTACCATAGGCGAGCGGGAGGCCCCCGGCCCGCATAAGGAAGAGGAGACACAGCGTCTTGAGCTTCGAGAAACGGGCGGGCCCGATTGGATGTCGCGCATCGCCATTGCCCGTCCATCGTTGCGCGAGTGGGGCGACAGTGCGGCCCGCGACTTCGGCATCCTTGTACATGATGCGCTGGCCCACGTGCGCACCGCTGCCGATGTGCCGCTTGCCGTGCAGCGGCTGGTGGAGGACGGCAGGATACCCGAAAGCGGAGCGGACGGCCTGCGCCAGCGCATCCTAAGCATCATTGACAGGCCCGAACTGGGACGGCTCTTCTCAGACACCGTGACCATCCGCACCGAGGCCGACATACAGATGCCTGGCGGGCAGTGGCTACGCCCCGACCGTGTGGTGACCACGCCCGACATGACCTACGTGCTCGACTACAAGACGGGCGGAAAACGCCCCGAGCACCGCACCCAGATAGCGGCCTACCGCGATGCCCTCACCGCCCTCGGCCACACGAAGGTGCAAGGGCTGCTGGTGTATATGGAGGATGGGGAGGTGGTGGTGGGGTGAGGAACCGCTATGTCCCGCTCAGCGCAGGCTGTCACCCAATAGTCGTCAGGTGCGGAACCTTGCGTCTGGGTTTGCTATTCCATTCGCTGCTCAGTTTTGATGTAGTAAGCATTGATATCGGAGGCATACATCAAGTGAACTTTTCCACCTTGAACCCTTAGTCTTGAAATCCAGTTCCCAGGTCCCGTGCCATCAGTTAAGGATGAAAAGTTCGCAAAAGTTATTTCGGTACCGTTGTTATTCAATATCCACGTTCCCCTGTTTTCTAAAAGTTGGCTATCCTGAAATGTGTGGTGATGATATGTGCCATCGGATCTCAGATCTAAAGTATCCTTTCCCCAATGGCTAAAAACATATCTTCCAGGTAATTCCTCCTTTTCTACGCGATTCCCACAAGAGAAAAAAAACACGATTACAATGATTCCGAGGAAGATTTTCATAGCTCGTTGGTAGAGATTAAGCAATGTCCATTAACTCATTTATCGGTGTGACTCTCTGCCTCTCCGGTCATCCCTGTCCCACCGAATGAGGGGGATAAATGCAGACGGTTTCCAAACCTAAATACATTATCCGAACGGGGGGATGCGCGGCATGAGGCCCGGTTCTTTCTGGAGTTGGTGGTTCCGGGCGTGCGAAAAGAAGGGATTGGATTACTTGCCGATCGCCTCCAACGGAGAAAGGGCCTTCACGCCTTTGCCCTTGAAATCCCTGTCGAAGGTTACGATGGTCAGACCATGGATGTGTGCGGCCGTCATCTGATAGGCATCATCGAAATCCAGTCCTTGTTCACGCACATTCCGCGCAACAGCCTTCAGGTCTTCCGGTCGGATTGCGACCTGCTCAACACTTCCGTGAATGAAAAGGTCTTCAATGAACTCGGTCAGCAGGTCGAGCCGCTTCAACCTGTGAAGGATGACCCCGATGGAATGCAGCGCAAAATCAGAGATAACGATGCGGTCGGTGGTAACGGTGTCGAAGAACTTCGCAGCGGCAGATGCATTGTCCTGTCCGAGCATCCGCTCCAACCACACGTTGGTATCAACCAGATACCTCAGCTGCCCCTCCATTCCAAAGCCTTCTTCTGAAGCTCGATGGCGGACATGGCATCGTCCAGTTTGCCTGCCCAGCCTTGCTTGAGCTTCTTGCCGTTGCGCGGTTTCCTGCCTGATATCATCTCGGCCAGATAGCGGTCCAGCTGCTCCATCTCAAGAGGGGTCAGCGACTCGATTTTGCTGATGAGTGTCTGTGCGGGCTTCATGCCTTCAAAGATAGGCCGAAACGGAAATGGGATACGAATTGTGCCGAGGTCTTGATGGCGGGCGGCTACACGGTGATAGCACCTGCCTGCAAGACGGGCGGCAAACGCCCCGAACGCCACGGTCAGATAGTGGCCTACCGCGATGCCCTCACCGCCCTCGGCCACACGAAGGTGCAGGGGCTGCTGGTGTATATGGAGGATGGGGAGGTGATTGGGGCTTAGTTTTGCGGTCATTGGCAACAGAGACAGGCGCAGAGCATGAAGATCGGTATCATCCGTGAGGGAAAGGCCCCGGCAGACAAACGCACACCCCTTGCCCCGCAGCATTGCGCTGCGCTGATGAGGCGTTTTCCGCAGCTGTCCATCGAGGTGCAGAGCAGCGATGTGCGCTGTTTCTCCGATGCCGCCTATCTGGAGGCGGGCATATCCGTGGTGGATGAACTGACGGGTTGCGACCTGATCCTGGGGGTGAAGGAAGTGCCCTATGCCATGCTGGTGGAGGGCAGCACCATGATGTTCTTCTCGCATACCATCAAGAAGCAGCGCCACAATCAGCGGTTGCTGCAGGAGGTCGTCCGTAAGAACATCCGGCTCATCGACTACGAGTGCCTCACCGACAGTTTCGGCAGGCGCCTGCTGGGTTTTGGGAAGTATGCGGGTATCGTGGGCGCCTATAATGCGCTGAATGCCGTGGGTCTGCGCAGCGGGAGCTTCGTTCTGAAACCCGCCTATCAGTGTTCGGGCGTGGCCGAGATGCATCAGGAGTTGAGGAGAGTGAAGCTCAACCGGGAGCGTATCATCGTTTCGGGAGGAGGCAAGGTGGCCACGGGCGTGCGTGAGACCCTCACGGCCGCAGGTGTCACCGAGGTTCCTGTGGCAGATTTCCTTTCAAAGACCTACGACCATCCCGTCTGGGCCAATGCCGATATTCTGGACTACCACGAGAGGGGCGGTAGGCCGCCCGAGAGCGTGGAGGCGTTCATCCGCGATTCTGCGGGATATGAATGCACCTTCCGGAAATTCCTTTCCAAGGCCGATGTGTTCATCTCCGCGCATTTCTGGGATGGGAGGTCGGGCCGTTTCTTTGAGCCAGCGGATGTGCGCAAGGATGATTTCCGTGTCCGTGTCATTGCCGACATCACGTGCGATATCAACGGTTCTGTGCCCACCACGCTGCGCTCATCCTCCATCGAACAGCCTGTGTATGGCTACGACCGGCTCACGGGTGTGGAGACAGACCCGCGGGATGAGAACAGCATCACCATCATGGCAGTGGACAACCTGCCCTGCGAGATTCCTGCCGATGCGTCAACGGGTTTCGGTGCAGAGTTGGCGGAGCGCATCATCCCGTTGTTCTTGGAGGGCGATGCGGAGCGCGTGTTGGAGCGTGCCACTATCTGCAATGACGGGGAGCTCACGCGCTACTTCGGGTATTTGCAGGACTACCTGAACGGCAGCAATTAGAGTTTGCGGAGCGCTGCGATGGTAGCGGCCGGGTCCTCTGACCGGAACACGAAACTGCCTGCCACCAGGGCATGTGCGCCCATGTCGCGCAGTCCAACGGCATTGGTGCTGTTCACCCCGCCATCCACTTCTATGAGGGTCTTTGCATCGGCCCGGTCTATCATCTGGCGCAGGGCATAGACCTTGTCCATGGCGCGGGGAATGAACTTCTGCCCTCCGAAACCGGGGTTCACGCTCATGATGAGCACCAGGTCCAGATCGTGGATGATGTCTTTCAGCACGCTCACAGGCGTGTGCGGGTTAAGCGCCACACCTGCCTTCATGCCCAGTTCGTGGATGGCCTGAACTGTGCGGTGCAGATGCGGGCACGCCTCATAGTGCACCGTCAGCCAGTCGGCCCCTGCATTCTTGAAGTCGGCCAGATAGCGGTCGGGGTCCACAATCATCAGATGCACGTCCAACGGCTTGGTGCAATGCTTCTTCATCGCCTCCATCAATGGGAAACCGAACGAGATATTGGGCACGAACACTCCGTCCATCACGTCCACGTGAAGCCAATCGGCCTCGCTGCGGTTGATCATTTCGAGTTCCTCACCCAATCGGGCGAAGTCTGCTGCAAGGATGGAGGGGGAGATGATGGCCATGAACGTGAATGGATAGTGGGACGATGATTTTCGTGTAAAAACCTCACTTCACCAGTCTTAGGCCCTTGATGAAATCAAAATCACCAGTATTGAAAGTGAGGAGTGAGGCCGAGTGCTCCAAACATGCTGCCGCAATCAACGCATCGGCAATGAACAGTGACCGCGAATGAGAATTGTACTGTTTCACAAGCTTGATGGCTGTAAGGGTTGTGGCCCTGTCTAAGGGTATCAGCTCGTGATCATCGAGAATGGCGGCAACCCATTGCTTCTTCTCAGCTGACTTGGCACCCACATAGAGTTCCATTGCGGTCACTGCGGAAAGACTGACCGCAGAGCCATACTTTTCAAGAAGGCTCTTTGCAATGGAGTGGTTTCTCAGTGCTGCGATGAAGATGTCCGTATCTGCAATCACCATTGGGCCTTGTCCCGATTACCGGACTGACGGAGTTGCTGAGCGTCCACATCCCAATCCGGACAGGAACCAAAATAGGAGAATTTCGGGGTCTTTCTTGCCTTAGGGGATGCTTCTTTGAATAAGGGCCGGACCACCACAAAATCCAGTTCCTTCAAAAAGGCAATGAACTTCTTGGCCTTGCTGTCATCCACTGAAATTTGAATATCCATGGCTTCGCACCTATTGAGACCCTGCAAAGGTAGCCACCGAAGGGGGAGACGATGGCCATGCTGCAATGCTAAAGAAAAAAGCCCCCGAAGCTTTTGCTCCAAGGGCTTTTTCATTTTCAACGTGGTATGAACGCTCAGTCCTGCTTCTCAGGTTTTGGGAGCAGCACCTTGCGGCTCAGTTTCAGCTTGCCGGTCTTCTCATCCACGGCAATGAGCTTCACGGTGATTTCCTGACCTTCCTGTAGGGCCTCTTCCACGGTGTTCAGCCTGCGGTGCTCAATCTCGGAGATATGCAGCAGACCATCCTTACCGGGCATCACTTCAACGAACGCACCGAAGGGCATGATGCTCTTCACACGGCCGGTGTAGACCTCGCCCACCTCTGGAACGGCTGTGATGGCCTTGATCCTTCTGAGGGCGGCCTCCACGCCAGCCTTGTCATCGGAGAGGATCTGCACGATGCCGCGTCCGTCCACCTCATCGATGCTGATGGTGGTGTTGGTCTCGCGCTGCATCTCCTGAATGATCTTGCCACCGGGCCCGATAACGGCACCAATCATGTCCTTCGGAATGGTCAGCACCACCATGCGCGGAGCGTGAGGCTTGTAGTCCTCACGTGGCTCGCTGATGGTCTTGTTCATCTCGTTGAGGATGTGCAGACGACCGGCCTTGGCCTGGTTGAGGGCCTCCTCCAGCACCTTGTAGGGAAGTCCGTCCACCTTCATGTCCATCTGCACAGCGGTGATACCATTGATGGTACCGGCCACTTTGAAGTCCATGTCGCCAAGGAAATCCTCGTCACCGAGAATATCGGAGAGGATGGCATACTTGCCCTCGTCATAGATGAGGCCCATCGCGATGCCCGAAACTCCGGTCTTCATTTTCACACCGGCATCCATCAGTGCAAGCGAACCTGCACACACAGAGGCCATGGATGATGAGCCGTTGCTTTCGAGGATGTCGCTCACCACACGGACGGTGTAAGGGTTCTCATCGAGAATCATGCCTTTGAGGGCGCGCTCGGCCAGGTTGCCGTGGCCCACCTCCCGGCGGCCAGTGCCGCGCATCATGCGGGCCTCACCGGTGCTGAAAGGAGGGAAGTTGTAATGCAGCATGAACTTCTGTGATTCCTCGTAGGTCACCGCGTCCACCTTCTGCTCATCGGTCTTTCCACCGAGGGTGACAGACGTCAGGGCCTGCGTCTCACCACGGGTGAAGATGGCCGAACCGTGGGCCCCTTTAAGGTAGTCCACTTCCGACCAGATGGGGCGGATCTCATCAAGTTTGCGGCCATCGAGGCGCACGCGCTCTGAAATCACCACATCGCGCACAGCACGTTTCTGAGCCTTCTTGAAGTAACCACCTAGCAGATGCTTCTTGGTGGCTTTCTCGTCATCGGTCATGGTGGCCACGAAAGCATCCTTGATCTCGCTTAGCTTGGCAGAGCGCGCCTCTTTTCCAGAGCCGCTCTTGGCCATCTCCACTACCAGCGGGTAGCAGAAATCGAACACCTTCTTCTCGAAGTCGGCATCGTTGTCCTCGTGGCTGTACTCGCGCTTCACCTTCGACTTCTCGACCATCGCGGCCAGCTCGAGCTGAGCCTGCACCTGAAGCTTGATGGCCTCATGGCCTACTTTGATGGCCTCGAGCATCTCGATTTCCGAAACCTCTTTCATCTCGCCCTCCACCATGGTGATGTCGGTGGCTGTGCCGGCCAGCATGATCTCAAGAGTCGCCTTGGCGAGTTCGCTGCGGGTAGGGTTGATCACATACTGACCATCGATCTTGGCCACACGGACCTCAGAGATCGGACCACCGAACGGGATGTCCGATACGGCCAATGCGGCACTGGCGGCCAGACCGGCCAATGCATCAGGAAGGGTCTCCTTGTCGCCAGAGATGAGGCTGATGAGCACCTGAACCTCTGCGTGGTAATCGGATGGGAACATGGGGCGGAGCGCACGGTCCACCAGACGGCTCACCAGCACTTCATAGTCTGATAGGCGTTTTTCGCGCTTGAAGAATCCACCGGGATATTTGCCCACAGCGAAGTATTTCTCCTGATAGTCCACGGAGAGCGGAAGGAAATCAACGCCTTCGCGCGCTCCTACGCTGGAAACCACTGTGGCCAACAGCATCGTGTTGCCCACTTTCACTACTACGGCACCATCGGCCTGCTTGGCCAGTTTGCCGGTTTCGATAGTGATGCTCTGACCACCTGTCTCGAATGTTTTTTCAATTGCTTTCATCTACTCTTCTTTGTTTGACCTCTTTAGTCGGTTGGTTGTTTATTCTTCTTTGCTGTGCCTCTTGATGCGGTACGAATGGGTGCAAAAAGAAAAAGGCAATCCGGGAATTGCCTTTCTCTTCGTGCTTTCAGTAAGATTACTTCCGGAGATTGAGCTCCTTGATCAGGGAGCGGTACTTCTCGATGTCCTGTGCCTTGAGGTAGTCGAGCAGTCTGCGTCTCTTACCTACGAGATTGAGGAGGGCGGTCTGTGTGCCGAAATCCTTCCGGTTGTTCTTGAGATGGCCGGTCAGGTGGTTGATGCGGTGAGAGAACAGAGCAATCTGTCCTTCCGTGCTGCCCGTGTTGGTCTCAGAACCACCGTGTTCCTTGAAAATGCCTTTCTTAACTTCTGATGTCAGATACATCGTATGCGATTGTATAGGTCTGTGAAAAACGAGGGGCAAAAGTAATGATTCAAAGGAAAATTCCAATCATCCCCGGAATTTTCAATTCGCCATCATCCGAAGCATGTTCGCGATGAACGGTTTCAGATCTTTTCTGTGAACGATCTTGTCCAGGAAACCGTGCTCCAGAACGAACTCTGAGGTCTGGAAGTCCTTGGGCAGGTCCTTGCCGATGGTCTCTTTGATGACCCGTGGCCCCGCGAAGCCGATGAGCGCGCCCGGCTCGGCAATGTTCAGGTCGCCCAGCATGGCGAATGATGCCGTGATGCCACCGGTGGTCGGGTCTGTGAGCAGGGAGATGTAGGGAATCCTCTTCTGCGAGAGCAAGGAGAGCCGGGCAGAGGTCTTGGCCATCTGCATCAGCGAGTAGGCGGCCTCCATCATGCGGGCCCCGCCCGAACGGGATATGACCAAGAGAGGAACGTTCTCCTCAATGCATCGGTCTATGGCGCGGGCCAACTTCTCGCCCACCACACTGCCCATGGAGCCACCGATGAACTCGAAGTCCATGGCCGCCACAATGAGCCGTTCACCGTCCACGGTGCCGATGGCCGTGCGGATGGCATCGTTCAGCCCGGTCTTCTCGCGGGTCTCCTCCAGTCGCTTACCATAGGGTTTGGAGTCGGAGAAATGCAGTGGGTCGTTGGAGAGGATGTTCTCGTTGAAGAGCTCGAAGTGTCCTTCATCGAAAAGCAGGTGGAAATACTCCTTGGAACCGATGCGCTGGTGATGGCCGCATTTGACGCATACCCAGAGATTGGCCTCATTGTCGGCCGTTGGGGAAACGTGCTTGCAGGACGGGCACTTGTGCCACAGCCCCTCAGGCGTCTCCTTCTTCTGCTGGGTGGAGGTTTGAATTCCGCCCTTGATGCGTTTGAACCAGCTCATCCTAATTCAATTGACAATGAACAATGGGCAATGAACGATATGCCTGAAGAACCAATTAGCCTCATGACGCTATTGTTCATTGATAATTGCCAATTGATAATTGACTTAGGCGATGGTCACCTCCTTGCTCAGGTACACGTCCTGTATGGCATTGAGCAGTTCAACGCCTTCGTTCATAGGCTTCTGGAAAGCCTTGCGGCCCGAGATGAGCCCGTGACCTCCAGCACGCTTGTTGATGACAGCTGTTTCAACCGCCTCGGCAAGGTCGGTTGCCCCGGCCGATGCTCCACCGCTGTTGATGAGACCGATGCGGCCCATATAGCAGTTGGCGGCCTGATAGCGGCACAGGTCGATAGGGTGGTCCGTGCTCAGTTCGCTGTACACCTTCTTGTGGGTCTTGCCGTAGTTCTGAAGCGCGTTATAGCCTCCGTTGTTGGTCGGCAGTTTCTGCTTGATGATGTCGGCCTGAATGGTCACCCCGATGTGGTTGGCCTGCCCGGTGAGGTCGGCAGCGGTATGATAGTCCACACCGCCCTGCTTGAAATTACTGTTGCGTAGGTAGCACCACAGGATGGTGGCCATGCCCAGTTCGTGGGCATAGGCGAATGCCTCGGCCACTTCCACGATCTGACGGGCACTCTCTTCCGAACCGAAATAGATGGTGGCGCCCACTGCTGCGGCCCCCATGTTGTAGGCATCGTCAATGGTGCCGAACATGATCTGGTCGAACTTGTTGGGGTAGGTGAGCAGTTCGTTGTGGTTGATCTTCACCACGAACGGAATCCGGTGGGCATATTTCCGAGAGCAGGAGGCCAGAACGCCATACGTGGAGGCCACTGCGTTGCACCCGCCTTCCATGGCAAGTTCCACGATGCGGTGCGGGTCGAAATAGATAGGGTTCGGGGCGAAGCTTGCAGCGGCAGAGTGCTCTATGCCCTGATCCACCGGAAGGATGGACACATATCCCGTTCCGCCCAAGCGTCCATGACCGTAAATCCACTCCAGATTACGAAGCACACGGGCATTACGGTTCGTTGGGGTGAAATGCTGCGAAACGAAATCACCGCTCGGAAGGGTCAGCGATTCCTTCGGGAAAGTGTTGCAGGTATGGTTGAGCAAAGAGTCGGCCTTGTCACCGAGCAGTTCTACAATCTTGTTGTATGCCATCTTTTTACGCGGATTTTTATGAGGTCGGCAAAGCTAAAGAAATTCACAGGCGGGTTTCCGTCCATCCACCTTTGCCGATGTGACATCAGAATGGATAGCCGATACCGATGTTCAGGTTGACATCAGACCATTTGAAACGCTCCACTACCCAGCGGTCGCCCTCATCGAAACTGGGGTCGTGAAACGGAGTGGCCACATCCAGTCGGATGACAAAGAAATTGAAGTCCAGTCGCAGTCCGACCCCCATTCCCAAAGCGATCTCCTTGTAGAAACGGGAGAAGTCGAAGTTGCTGTTCGGTCGGTCCTTGTCGGGTTTCACCAGCCAGATGTTGCCGGCATCTGCGAACACGGCCCCTTTGAACCACCGGTAGATGTCGAAGCGGTATTCGATGTTGAACTCCAACTTTATGTCTGCGAACTGGTCACGCAGGTTCAGTGAATCGGGCAGGGAGCCTGGACCAAGGGAGCGCACCGGCCATGCCCGGATGCCGTTGGCACCACCGGCAAAGAAGCTGCTCTCGAAAGGCACCGCC
Source organism: uncultured Chryseobacterium sp. (assembly GCA_964488095.1). Lineage (GTDB taxonomy): Bacteria > Bacteroidota > Bacteroidia > UBA10329 > UBA10329 > UBA10329. The sequence goes on along the minus strand of CAZATP010000014.1, from coordinate 52,194 downwards.
CCAAGGTTCAGCAGCGGATAGGCCATGCCATGATAGGCTCTCAGCACCACTTGGCTGTGGGCATTGGGAATGAGATAACGCCTGAAATCGATCTCATACTTGAGATACTGGGCGAAGGGAATGTTGAAGACGCGATAGCTGCCAGTAGTGTCCTTGTCGGCCTGAGCGGCTGCAAAGATTCCGCGCAGCAGATTGCCCGAACTTTCCAGTCTGAGCCTCAGGAAAGAGAAATTCTCCCGCTTGTTCAGCTTCTGGCCCGAGTAGGTAAGCGTGTAGTTGGTGGTGGTGGTCAAGTGGGGACGATAGCTGTTCCGCAGCAACTCGTCACGCAGGTTCTCAATGCGCTGGATGAATTGGGGATCCTCGTTATAGATGTTCACGAAGTTCACCTCCAGCGGATTCAACCTATGTTGAAGGTTCAGCCCCTGCGACCAGTGATAGCCGAACCGTCCTGTGAAGATGGAACGGGTATAGTCGGGTCGTTGTTGGAAGTTGTAGGACAGGGAAATGATGCTCCTCGGGTTGCCGTAGCGCAAAAGCTTGTCGGTTCTGAACGGTGCAATGAACTTGGGGATGGTCAGACTCAGTTCTGGACTGAACTCCAACGTGTTGAAGGGGAGTCCGTCCCAAATGGGGCGGTCGGCAACGTTCGTGGACACCACCTGGGTCTCGATACCGCCCCGCAGCTTCAGTTCAAGTATCTCCGCCCCGCGGAACAGGTTCCTGTTCTGGTAGCTGAGCGATGCCGATATTCCGAGGTTGCCTTCCGTGTTGGTGCCTTGCGCCTCTATGGAATAGGATTGACGCAGGGCAGGGGACAACTGAATGTAGCAGTCCAGCACATGGTCACCATCGGGCTCAATCGCATCCCTGAAAGCCACGTTAATCAGTCGGAAGGCCCGCAGACCAGAGAGATACTGGTAGGTGAGCTCTGACCTGCGTACGCGGAAGAGGTCGCCTTCCGAGAAGAACAGCTTGTCATAAAGCATGTCCGGCCGGTGCTTGAATTTACCGTTGGTGATGAAATAGATGCCGTTGTAGAAAAGCGTGTCTTTCGATGCGAAAGGGCGCTTCGGGTCGTAATCTGTGAGCACATAGATGTTGCGGATGGTATAGGTATGATGGCCTTCTGTACGGACAAGCATTGTGTCCTTTCTCACTGGGTCCTCCAGATACAGGGTCATGTTCACCTCATGAGAACCCAGTGCAGAATCCACCCTGAAGCGCACATAGCTGTCATCGAAGGCATAGTATCCGTTGCTCTTGAGCAGGCGGTCAATGCGTTCGCGCTCCTTCTGAAAGCGCTCCACATCGTAGTTCATCCCTGCCCGCATTATTCTGGACTTCCCGGTCTCTGGGCGCACAAGTATGGAAAGCCGTGGGTCTGTGACCTCATACTTGAAATCGCGCACGCGATAGGGTGTGCCCGATTTCACAACGTAAACAGCCCGTGCCTTTTTCTTGGCAATGTCCAGTATCACTGAGTCGGAAACAATGGCGTTGAAGTGGCCCTTGCCGTTGAGGTAGGTCTGCAGTTGCTCAGCCGACTTCTTGGCTGTCAGGGCATCATAGAGTACAGGTTCCTCGCCAATGTCACGTAGCCATTCCCAGAAAGACCTTCTTCTTTCCTTGGGGTCCTTGCCTTTGGCGGCCCTTCTGCGGTTCCGTGCATCATTCTTGTCGGCAATACGTTGCGAGGCGACCTCCAGCTTCTCCTCATTCACCAGGTTGAAAACCTGAAGGTGGAAACGGTAAAACCCCAGAATCTTGCGGTTAGGTTTCTGGCGGATGAATCCCTCCAGCTCACTCTTGGTCACCACCTTGCTGTCATTCTCAACTCTGTTCTTAACGAGCAGATACTCACCTTCCTGTAATTTCCGCGTAGGAGAGCACGCAGACACCGCAAGGGCCAAGGCCACGATCAGTTTAGGCACATGCCTTCTCAAGACCATCAGAAGGGAGAAATTCAGACCTTTAGCCACCGTTGTCGCATCTTCCGGCAGCGGAACAAACACCGCTCCAACTATTGGCCATTTCACGCGCAGACATTCAGTATGTCAGGTCTCTTGGGCAGAAAAAGGAACGCCAAGCCTCGGGATGTTTCATTGCTGAGGGCGTGAAGGTAGTGAGCGAACTCTTAGAGTCGCCTTTGACAGTCGAAACCGTCTATTCCACGGACGTGAACTTCCTGAACGGGCTCCATGGTAGTTTCCGTTCAGAGGTTGTTTCCATGAAGGAACTGGAGCGCATGTCGCTGCTCACCACTCCGAATGTCACCTTGGCCATCGCGAGAATCCCGCAGGCAAGGAAGCCGGTCTGGAACGATGTGGTGCTTGCCCTTGACGGCATCCGCGACCCTGGTAATCTGGGCACCATCATCCGAACAGCCTGTTGGTTCGGTGTCCGTCAGATCATCTGTTCTCATGATAGTGTGGATGCCTTCGGTCCCAAAGTGGTTCAAGGCGCCATGGGCGCGCTTTTTCACGCTTCCATCATCTCTTCCGACCTGACGGCCGCGCTACATGAGGCACGCAGTCAAGGCTACAGGGTGCTGTGCGCCACATTAAATGGTGAACCCATGAGTGGTCTTCATATCAGTGGTCCAACGGTGCTTGTCATCGGAAGCGAGTCCCATGGAGTGAGTGGCCAGGTGCTGGAAGTGTGTGACTGTGAAGTGAGAATCCCTGACTTTGGTGGTGGCCGGGTCGAGTCGCTCAATGCTGCTGTTGCCACAGGGATCCTATTGGCCGGAATGCGAAGCGGGCATGAGCGGTAAACCACAGAAGGACAGAGTCATTCTGGGCATCGACCCGGGAACCGTGGTCATGGGCTACGGGGTGCTTCACGTTACCAACGAAGGACTGAAAGTACTCGCGCTGGGTGTGCTGAAGCTGGACAAGTTCAAAGACCAGGCCACGAGGCTGAAGGTCATTTTCGACCGCACCAGTGAGATTATCCGGGAGTATCATCCAGATGAGTTGGCCATCGAAGCACCCTTCTTCGGCAAGAATGTGCAATCGATGCTCAAGCTTGGTCGGGCGCAGGGAGTGTGCATTGCAGCCGCCCTCTCGCACAATATCCCGATTGAGGAGTATGCTCCCCGAAGGATCAAGCAGTCCATCACGGGCAATGGTGCCGCTTCAAAGGAGCAGGTGGCTGCCATGCTTCAGAGCATCCTCAAGGTGTCCATGGACGATTACGCGATGGATGCCACCGATGCATTGGCTGCTGCGGTCTGTCATCATTTCACAGCGGGCACGGCCTCGGTAGTGAAAAGCAACGGGGCAGGAGGGAAGAAGGTGTCAGGTTGGGCGGCCTTTCTCAAGCAGAACCCAGAGCGTAAGGCGTGATGCTTTCTCTCAGGCCTTCAAGGCTGAGCCAATGTTCTGGGCGAGTTCAGCGAGCTCGCCTTCGGACATGCTTACGCGTGCATTCGCGAAATCCATGTCTTTCATTCTGTTTATCGGAATGAGATGAATGTGGGCGTGAGGCACTTCCAGTCCGATCACCGCCACTCCGATCCGTTTACATGGCACAACCTGTTCAATGGCTATGCTCACATCCTTCGCGAAGAGTTGAAGTCGCACGTACGTCTCATCGTCCAGGTCGAAAAGCCTGTCCACTTCCTTCTTGGGCACCACGAGCGTGTGTCCCTTGGCAATAGGGTTGATGTCAAGAAAGGCGATACAGTCCTCTGTTTCTGCCACCTTGTGACAAGGAATCTCCCCTTGGATGATGCGGGTGAAGATGCTCGCCATTATCTGCCCACTTCAAGAATCTCAAAGTTCACCTTGCCATTGGGCACCTGAATCTCGGCCATATCACCGACCTTCTTGCCCAACAGTCCTTTCCCGATGGGCGATTCCACGGAGATCTTACCCTCCTTCAGATTCGCTTCTTTCTCCGGGACAAGGGTGTAGCTCATGGTCATGCCGTTGGATACGTTCTTGATCTTCACCTTGCTCAGAATAAGAATCTGATCACCGGCCAGTTTCGATTCATCAATGACCTTGGCATCGGCAACGAGTGCCTCCAGTTTGGAGATCTTCATTTCCAGAAGGCCTTGAGCCTCCTTGGCCGCATCATATTCAGCATTCTCAGAAAGGTCGCCCTTGTCCCTTGCCTCAGCTATCTGCTGAGAGATTTTCGGACGCTCCACTCTTCTGAGTTGGTCCAGTTCGGCTTTCAACTTATCCAGTCCTTCCTGGGTGAGATAGGTACTCATGGCAGTATCACTTAGGTGTATAAACGCAAAGAATCCCGCGTTAGCGGGACTCTTTGCCATGTCAAAGGTATGGAATTTCCTGAAGGGTGATCAGAGCGTGAAACGCACCCCGACAGAGTGAACCCCGGAGAAGGGGTTGGTGGCACGGAACGAGTAATCCACACCGAGCTTGCTGTCCTTGCCGCTGTCCTTCTTTGCAAGAGGCACGTTTACAGTGAGACCTGCTGTAGGACCGGTGAGTGCGGAGATGGCGATGTTGTTGTCCGCACCGCTCGATCCCATTTGAAGGATGTATCCGCCACGCAGCATGAACAGCTCTTTGAATGAATACTCGAGACCGAAATTGAACAGGTCGCGGGTGAAGCTGTTCGAAGTGAAGTTGAGAGCACCGCTCACCTGGTGAGCCAAGGTGGCATTCCGCCAGTGATACGTGACACCGATGTGCAAGGATGAAGGCATCTCGTACTGCTGAGCGCGATACTCGAGGGTCAGGCTGCGGTCGCTGCCGGGAACACTTCCTCGAACTCCAAGACCATCACCACTGAAGTTCATCGGTGGCCCCACGTTCTTCAGTGCTATGCCGAACTGGAAGTTGTCCTTGTTCTTCTCTTTCTCACGACTGCCCAAACGCGTGGTATATGAAACACCTGCATCGAAGGAGACCCCTGTGGCACTCAGGTTCTGGATGCTCTGGTTGATGACGCGCACCGTAAGACCACCATTGATGCTGTTCGAGAAGCTCTTGGCATAAGAGAGGCCAATGTTCAGATAGTTCGGGGAGAACGTGCCGATACCGCCATCGGGAATCTCGGTGGTGGTGATATCGATTTCCCCGAAACTCATGTTCATCACGCTGATGCCGATCACACCGGCCTCACCTATCTTCTGCGACAGGCCGAAGGAATTGATCATCACACCGCTTCCCACCAACCATTGCGTGTTGGCGAAAAGCACCTCTGTCTTCTTGGTGAAGGCCATGCCAGACACATTGAGCCACTGTGCCTCCAGACCACGGGCCGATGCGGTGTTGGCACTGCCGAATCCACTTGAACGCGCCCAAGGATTGATGAGCAGTTCCGTGGCCCCAGCCTGACCCGCACGGTCCGAGTTACCGGCCATCGTGGGCTGCATGGACATGACCGATGCAAGGGTGATTACTGATGTTACTAGAGCTTTTCTCATTTCAGTCGTCTTCAAACTGGTGTTTGATACTGGTCAATTGCGAAGGGTCAGAAGGAATCGAGGTCCAATTGGCGTACCGTTCCAAACCACTTGATCACCTTTTCACCTATGCCCGGAGCCTCGATGTGAATCAGATATACTCCACTGGCCACTGGCACAGATTTGTGGTTCTTCAGGTCCCAATCCACCGAAGTGATAGGGGAGTCCTTTTTGATCTCTCTGACGAGGATGCCGTTCACAGTATAGATGCGGATGGTGCATACATCTGGCAGGTTAGTAATCTTAACGATGTTGTCCAGCTGCGTGCGCTCGTAACCTGAGTTGGCGTAGTACGGGTTCGGAACCGCACGGATGATGTCCAAAGCGTTCTGCGCAGTGGTAAGGTCACCACGAACAGTGGCGAAATCACCTGTGCTGAAGGTGTACATAGGTAGGTTGTCATTCTCAGGCTGAGCAACAGTCCATCCGACAGCCATGTCAGAACGGAATGGCTTGGTGACCCGCACCTGAACTTGAACATCGCTCGCCAACAGGCGACCACCTTCCGCCAAGAGTGGAAGACCTACCCACATGCAGTCCTTGAATACCCTGCGCTTCTCAGCATTTGACGGGTTGTAGTTGTTCTCGGACAGTTTGGAGAAGATGAACGCACCTTCATCGTAGGCAGGAACATCATTGGTGGGGTTATCCCCGTTATGTCCGAACACATAGATGTAGTGACCACCACCGAACAGCACGTTCGGGAAACCTGTAGCTTGGTTGAAATTGTTGTCAAGAACACTTCCGGTCGGATTCCAGATCATGTCGCCACCGTTCTCCTGAATGAGCCAAGAGCTCTCACCGAATGCGATGTTCAGGCGCTCACCGGTCTCTACGTTCACCGCATAGCCTGGGAACCAGCTCATGCCGTTGGTGCCGGAGCCGTCCGGACGACCGTCCTGATCCACTGAGGGACTCATGCGCAGATTGAATCTCCGTGCATTTCCGATACGCGGCACACTCTCATCTGCCACTTCGAATACGGGGCAGCGTGACCACTTGCTACGGTCGGAGGTGATGATGATGTCCACGCCCGCAAGGTTACGAAGGTCATTCAGGGCCTTGAATTGGCTCCAGGTTGGCGACATCACATCATCTTTATGGCTGGCCAACTTGTAGGGTGCCCATGTGCCGTTAAGGACGGTCTCAAACACCTGATTAGGGTCACCATAGTCCTCATCACCGGTGGGCGGCTCGTTGGGAGCGACAGAACCAGAACGAATCCAGTTGAACGGACTCACACCATCCACATCCGGAATGCCGGTGAGCCAGAAGTTAGTGCCTGAGAAACTGATGCGAGAATCAATCAGACCCATGCCTGCTGCCTCGTCACCCGGATCGATGGTCTGTGTTAGGAACACCGACAGACCCCACTCAGGAATAAGTTTCTCATCACCGTTTGAAAGACCGATTGGCTTGCTTGCATAAACAGTGGTTGATCCACTTACCGTTGGACAACCAGAACCGACACACTCCAATGACCAGTAGGCATCCGTGAGATTGCCCGGGGTAATGGTATCAAGCATGCGGAAAACGAAATCGGCCAGAGGAACTCTCTTCGGGTCGATGACCTTGATTTCAACAGGGCCTTTGCCAAAGTCGTATGTGATTTCTTTCACACGTCCTTCGTTGCTTGTAACGATGTCATTCAAGGATTTCTGGGACAGAACGAGGTCACGGGCTCCGTTTCCACGGCCTTCGATGCGGGTCAGTCGGGGGCCATCACCGTAGTTCACGCTCACAATCGTACCGGCCTGTTCAGGGGCGAGAATGTGAGGAATACCAGTAACAGGTGCAATAGCACCGCCTGAGGCATTCTTACGACCGGCCAAATATGGGGTCTTCTGACCATCAAGGGCAAAAGGATCATTCTGGTTGTAGGTCTTATAGTTGTTGTAGGAGTACGCCACGGCCATGTAGTAGTAGGTCTTGTGGTTCACAAGCCTACGGTCGCCAGTCGCGAAAAGATCCTGAGTTACCCTGAAGGAGTGCTTCAGACCTTCGTTCGATCCATTTACCATTTCCACGGGTACACTCGCATTCAGCTCCTCCGAGAAAGTGAAGTTTATCAACTGGGCAATGGGAGCGTTGGTCAGTGGGTCAATGTTCTTGATGTCACACTGTGCTACCAATCTCGCCACATCCGGATTCTGCAGATCAGAAGAAGAGACGGTGAGGTTCTTCAATTGATAAATCTGGTATCCCTCGAAACGGTACACATTGTCCCAAGTCTCTCCATCAGGGCTTACGATGAACGGGTCAATCTGCGCGTAATCCTCGTTGCGGTTGTTGGAAGTGGCGGGGTTGGAAAGCAACAGCACCAGCTCACGGTCCAGTTCGATGACGCTCAGGTCTGGCGCATCCGGTCCGTCAATCAACACGAAGCAATTGTCGAACAGAGCCTGAGCCTTGTCGTCCACCAAACGGAGCTTCTGAACAGAAGCGTATGGGTCGCTGGCGTTGGTGGCTCTTGCCCAAACCACACCCACAGTGAGGTCGTTCACAGCTCCAGATTCCAAGGTGAAAGGACCTGCTGATTGCATGAACCTCCGGTCGAAGGGAAGGTTTCCTGCGGTCTGTTCTGTCCAAAGGGCCTGTGGTTGACCACTCGTACCCCAACCACAAGGGTCAGAATCACCTGGGAACATGTATCCTGCGGGTACGCCTACGTTGCAACCGCTGTTCGGGTGACCATTGCCACCATAGCACATCGGGTTGTTGTCCCTCCAGATACCGCGCATGTAGTTATAGTACTCAGCAGCGGTCTGTGGGTCTCCGAACACGGAAGCATCATTGTTGTGGTAAACGAAGCGTCTCATGCCGAAACGCTCGTTATCCACAATGCCGTCACCATAACCCACACCTATGCCACCGTAGACAATTCCACCTTCTGTGAACGCCTGTGAAACCTCACAGTTCGTGTACAGCGGATTGTCATTGCCATCATTGTCCTGATAAGGACCTTGGAAGAAGTCAACTCCAACGGCCGGAGGGTTGGCCCCGTATTGAAGAGGTCCACCAGTACCATCAATCGGGCTACCATTATAGCAATACCCGAGACCTCTGCGCACATCACAGCCTACGTAGTCATCCTGAGCGAAACCGAGGTCAGGGTCAACCCATTGTGCGAAATAGGTGTTGGCCAAGGTGAATGATCCACGGTTGATGAGTTCGTAGTTGTAGAACGTCATGTCGTTGATCTCGTCATTGGTCGAGAATGCGAACGCCTGACCACGCACCTCCATACCGATGGCCGTTCCGCCTGACTCCGTATGGATGTTACCCTTGTCGTTGAAGACCCACCAATGGGTCTCGTCACCGAAAAGTTTCACCGAGCGCTCACGCAGGCAGTCAAATTCAGTAGGATTCAGGTCGTAGTACGGATAGTCACCACCGTCTTCGGGATTGTAGCTTCCATTGCCGTCAGCATCATAGTATGGAGCAAGGTTGTAATCCTGACCCATCCCGATGTCGCCATGTGCCGGCCAATTGAGAATGGAGGGTGGAATAACATAACCGGAGTGGTCAACACTCTCGTCACATTCAGGGTCGGTCTTGCAGAGATACCATGCAACGAACTTATCCACCTCCGGACGCGTGATCTTGAAGAACTTGTCGTAGGCCGCACAGGTCTCAGGATCGATCTCCGCAGTGATTGTGCTCAGTGGGCCGGGCCAATAGTCGAAACCTACCTGACGGAAACGCATGGCGGCCAGCTTGAGCTGGTTGTTCACGTCCGTTCCACCCATCCAAAGTGATCCAGCGAAAAGGGCATGCACCCCACCGCCCTTAGGGACCTCATAGCGAGGCGTGCCCAAAAGGTCCCACCACATGTCGCCACCGCTGTGAATGGTGGCGCGCACGTTGTTGAGTGAAAGTTCAATGGATGCGGAAGGCGGTGCGCATTCCGCAGCTATGTCCTTTGGACCAGCGGCCTTCGCAGACTTCTTCCCATCAATGCCCTTTGACTTCTCAGCGAATGCAGGCAGTGCGATAAGCACGGCCAACGAGGCTGTTGCGAGTATTCTCATTTGTTTCGACATGACCATTTCTTTTTTAATCGTTCCAGATTAGAAGTTGAGCATGAGGCCGACCCTGAACCTCCTCGGAATGGAGAAGTTGGCCGGGTTGTTGGCCTTCACGGAATACAGATCACGGAATGATTGTTCATTAGTCTGATTGGCAATATCCACCTGGCTCTGGGCGGCAGCCAGATAACCATCATCGTCAGCATTACCAGTGGCACGGTACACACTGATCACGTTCTGTGTGTTCAAGAGGTTTTGAAGGTCCAAGTAGAAATTGAGCACAGAGGTCTTGGCAGGTTTGCCCTCTGAGCCTTTATTCCACTTGATGGTGAAGTCACGGTCTATCCTCGCGTCAATACGGAACTGCCAAGGCTTGGACGAACCATTGATGGAGCCTTCAAGGAAGCCTGAGGCACCACCACTTATCAGAGCGTCAGCAGTGGTATTCGTTTGCGCAGAGTACGGTGTTCCTGAGCCGGCACGTATGATGGCGAAAATCCCGAAGTTCTCAAACCAGTTGATGACCTTTCCATTCTTGGTCGTAGTCTTTGGACCGGTGTAATTCTTGCCTCCACCGAAACGGTAGTCTGCACTGACTACGATGTTGTGACGCTGGTCGAAGTCGAGTGGCTGTGTCACACGGAGGTTCGGGAAACCGGCATTGATCAGGTTCTGGCTGGTGGTCGAGTTCGAGCCGGTACCATCTGCGAATTGCAGGGTGTAGGACACACGCAGTTGGATATTGTTGGTCCTGCGGAGATCATAGGACAGCGTGAGACCCTTCACTGTTCCGAAGTCAAGGTTGCGGAACGTAAGATAGGTTCTTGGGTAAGCCTCATTCACGCGGAACACTGTGATCTGGTCGCGCATCTCACGATAGAAACCGTTCAGTTCAATGGCCGAACGCTTGCTGAGCTTCTGTTTGAAACCGATCGCGTATTCAATTGTGGTCTCAGGGCGAAGGTCAGGGTTGTTCACAATGTCATTGCCGATGTTCTCGATGAACAGATAGTCCACCAGGCTCAGTCTGTTCCCGTCAAGTGGACGTTGTGTCAGCACGTCATAGTTGGCAAAGAACAAGGCGTCCTCAGAGATAGGGAATGAGAAAGAGATACGTGGCATCACGTTGACCTGAGGGTCATAATCCTTGAACGCTCCGGATTCGATTTTCGGAGCACTCGTCTCTCCACCGGTCCCGTAGTTGGCATTCACCAGATAAGGAGCGATACCAGTGCCTGTGCGAAGGGCAGATGGGTCGGTGATGATTACACCCTGAGCATTATACCAAGTATCACCTTCACGGTAGCCTACGATAGCGGTAGGAGCTGTGCGATCATTCACGTAGACAACAGCATCATCAGCAATGTTGCTGGGGTGAGATACTGCGATACCACCGGGCAGCGAACTCACATCGCCTTTTTTGAAGGTCTCTACCAGTGAGTACGGGTCTTTCAGCACCTTCTGGTTGGCATCGAAGCGGTCCACACGCACACCGACACGGAAGATGAGGTCCTTGAAGGTGAATTCATCCTGAATGAAACCGGACATGTAGATAGGTTCGAATGGAGCCACCTTACGGGTGAAGCGTCCGTATTGATCTTTCTCGGTGAAGAAGTCCTCAAAGGTCGGAGTCCCAGAAAGGCGCTGACCAGTGTGGTCGAAACCGTAGTACAGAGCACGGTAGTTACCGTTGTTCAAAAGCTCGTCCGCACTGAACCAAGAGGTCTGGAAGAAGGACGGGTCGAAGGAGTCGATGTCCAACCAGTCTGTTCCAGCAGGGTCCAGACCCAAGGCAACACGCATGTTATAGTCGATGAACGACTGGCCCACACCGCCCAAAAGAGGATTGCTTGGGTCCACAGGCGTGTATAGCGGGTTGTAACTGATAGTATCAGTATAGTTGCCGTTGGCATCAAAGTGCAGGATAGGATTGGTGCGGTCCTGCTGCGAAATGTGGTTGTTGGCGTACAGACGGGTAAGCTCCCAAAGGTTGTAAGGGGTGTAGCTGATGAACGCGTCACTGCGCTGCTCATATTCGAAACCAAGGGAAATGCTGTGGTTCTTGAGGTCGAACGCACCGGTGGCGGATACACGGAACTGACTTTGATCCAGCTTGTTGTAGGCGTTGTAAGGGTAGCCTGTATTTCTCCAGATGTTGTAGACGTTCAAAGGAAGGTCACCATTCCGCAATGCACCCCGGTCCTGGTTGATCTGTGTCAGATTCTCGTAGCGGCCAGTAGGGTCATCATAGAGGTTGTAGTACTGTTGCGTGTAGGCAGAAAGTTGTGGGTTGATGTCCGAAGCGGTGAAGAGCACAGTTGTATCGCGGTCCGGACCCTGAAGGAACCCTGGAAGACCGGTCACCTCGTCAATACCGAATGCGTAGGTCTTCTCTTTCAATGTCTCAAACTTGCCCACATATCCATAGCGGAAAAGGTTGTCCTCATGTCGGGCGTCCTGACGGATGCGTGTGAAGCGCTCATAGTCGGCCTGAATGCTGTAGTATGCGTTGGAGATCACACCGCCTTTCTTGCCTTCTTCGGGCTTTGCGTTGTTGAAACGCTGGGTGAAGCGACCGAACACCCTCCAAGTCTTGTTGATCTCCTCACCGTTATTCTGATAGTTGAACATAGAGTTCGAGTAGTCGTAAAGCCTGCGATCATTGAAGTCCAATGAGCCACCGACCTTGAATGTGATGTTCGGGGTAGTATACAGGTCAATGTTGCCTGAGGCCACAACCCCACGGCTGGGCACATTTCTACGCTGACTATCGAATTCCAAGTCACTTGTCCGAACGAATTCAGAAGCAAGGAAACTTCCTCCGTTCGGGTTCCTTATGATAGGATTTGCCTGAAGTTCAGCCAATTTTTCATCGTTCACGTAATAGTGACCGATGGCCGATGGCCGTGGGTCTTGAGTGTAGTTGATCTCACCAGCAAGAAAGTATCCCAATAGTGGACGCTTGGCTTTCCCTTCCGGGTCCGCCTTGTCCTTGATGCTAATCAGCGGACCTGAGATGTTCGCTCCTATAAGATGGTAGCCCTGTGGGTCGAGGAAATAGTTGTTCTTGTCGCTGAGACGGATACCTCCTGAACTCAACAATTCAATGCTGCCTGTCGTTTTCCGCGAAGCACCTTTGGTTGTCACAGAGATGATACCACCGGTCGCATCACCGAACTGTGCGGGAACACCACCGGTGAGAACGGTCACCTGTTCATAGGCACCTTGTGGAAGACTGGACGAGCCACGGACCTTCACACCGTCAATGTAGGTGTCAGTGGAGCCCTCACGTGTACCGCGTACGCTTCCGATGGCACCATCATTATCCTGAACACCTGCAACGGAGGTAATAGCAGCGTTAGCACCACGGCTGGGCATCTTCTCGATGTCCCTGCCGGTGACGGTAGTCTTGGCCCCACCGTCTTTTTCGATGAGGGGCACCTCATACTCAATGATGGTGACCTCACCGAGTTTGATACCTGCCCCCAACTTGAAGTCAACGAAGGTGATCTGACCGGCACTGACCTTCACACCGGTCTTCTCCTGAGCACCATAGCCTACAACAGAGGCCTTAACAGTATAGTCTGAACCCGGCTTAAGAGCCGCGATACGGTACTTTCCGTCAAAGTCGGTCGATGCTCCGGTGACCTGTTGTCCGGACTGCATGACCACCACGTTGGCGAATGGGATGGTCTCACCCGTGTTCTCATCGGTAAGGGTCCCTTGAAGGGTTCCCGTGCCGATCTGTGCGTGTGCAACAGCCCCTGAGAACAGAGAGATCGTAGCAAGTAGTAGGAGTCTTCTCATCATATCTGTGCGGTTTCAGATGCTTCCCAAAAAAGCGCGGCTAAAATAGAAAACATCAATTCGGGTCACGGGAATCATTAAACAATTGTTAAAGGCTGTTAACGGGCTAAGCGTAAGGTCGTTGGAGTATCGCATTGTAGCGTATGGCATTTCTCAGGTCGAAGCGTTCATCGGCCAGAACCTCTACTTCTATCGGTCGCATGGGTTCATTGATCTCCCTTTTCACAGATGGGTCTCGTCTGGTCGATGTTCTTGGGGTAAGTCTGGACACGCGAGGAGCAACTGGCTGCAATGGCCGGTGCACATGAACGGGTGCTTGAATCGGTTCAGCCTTCGGTGCTGAAGGGGCAGGGCGTTGCTTCTCTCGCGGCTCTTCTCCCATCAGCTGGCGCATCATATCATCGATGGTCATGGGAGCATCGGTCTCCATCGCTTCAGGTGCCGGCCTGCGCTGCTGACCCGGTATCTCTTTCGGCTTCTGCGCCTGAGACTTCTTGAAGGCGTTGAAGATCATCCAACCGACCGCCACTGCCAGATATATCAACTCTTCCATGGTTGCTTTTTTTGATTCTGTAATGTGGTGAGGGTCTCACGGCACTTGCCGTTCAATCCTGTCTACTTCTGTTTTTTCGATTTCTGTTTCCAACTCTTGGGCCTGTTGCCCTTGTCTGCCTTCTTCTTCGATCGTTTCATCCGCTTTCTGGTCTCCTTGTCCTGCGCTTTCATGTGCGCTTTCAATCCTGCCTCCATGGCCTTCCGTTCCTCTTTCTTGAGAGCGGCCTGCTTCTTTTCTGTCTCCTTCTGCGCTTTCGTTGCCTGGCTTTGGGCCAATGCTGGAGAAGTGCAGCATACTGATAAGAAGACGGTGATGGCGATAAGCTTGCGCATGGGGTCAAAGATGGTAGATGTGTTCGGGCGATGTATGCAAGCGCTGCGACTTTTACTGATTGTGGCTCACTTTCGGATGATCCTGGCGCCTTTGCCGAATTGAATTTCTGTTGAGGAGATGCTTAATCTGGCGTTCTTGCCTACCACGATGGTGGACTTTTCGCCAAGGATGAGCTTTGTACTATCCTCGAAGAGGAGGTGACTGTCATCGTTGATGATGATTCTTGCTCGCGGTCCCAATTCTACTATGGAACCTTTGGTGACGGTGTAGGAGGTAGGGGCCGTGAATGCCCATTTGCCGTGCTTGTCTTTTGTTTGGCTCTCATGAAATTCGGGGCTGTCCCCTCTTTCCAAAAGAAGTTTCTTTCTCGGGGCAAGTTTCAGAGTCGGCAGTTGCGTGTCAAATGGATGCGGGTGCTGCACGATGGTACCGCACCACCGCACATCATTCCTCACATCAAAATCATCCCATCGCAGCAGCACTTTTATTTCACCGTTCGCCAGTTCTTCAAACTTCAGACGGATGCCATTGAGGTGTACCACCCGGTTCTCATGGCTTTGGAACTCACCGTTCCTGAATCCGAACTGTCCGAATTCGAAGTTGCTTGAGTAGGTGACCACTGGCACCGGTGCGGGGTTGGTGCTCAATGACATCTCCATTTTCCCTGATGCCGATGAGAAAGCATCCAGCCAGTCACCGTTCATGTGGTAGTCGTGGATTGCGCTGTCGCCACTCATCTTGCTGAGGCCAGTATAGATTCTGTCGCCCGAATACAGCTTGCCATCTTCGTTGTAGTCCATTTGGCAATAGAGGTCTGAGAGGCCGGAGAGCGGATTCGGTCGGCTGCGGGCCATATCCTTGGGGACATTCTCAATCCCCCAGTTGCAGCCTATGCCGAAGTTGCCTGCCTGCAATCGGTCTGTGCGAAAGTGGAAGTCGAAGCGTCCTTCAGCAGGCAGCGGGAAGAACGGGCTTGCAAGTCCGTTGGGATGCGAGGCCTTGGAGCTGTAGATGGATGCATCGCCCTCCGATTGGTCCTTGCCCACCTGAATGTAGGCATAGATGCCCGGTGTGCCGCGAGGGAAACGCCCATCATCGCTGTTGGCGCAGTCGGCCTCGAGATAGCGGTCGCTGAATGCGGTCATCTGCCTGTTCTCTATCCAGAGATATTGATTCTTCACATCTCCGTCCGTTTTCCAATCGATGAACGGAAGCTTGATGCGCAGGGCATCACCCGTACTCATGTGGTCGCGGAGAATGAAGGTCTGCTCTCCTCTGGCCTGTCCGAGGGCGAGGTGTTCGGTGTTCACTTCTTTCCGTTGCTCGTTCAGTGCACTGATGGTGTGTTTCTTCCCTTCGGGCCGCCAGTCCATCATCCATCTGTCCCAACCGCTGGCAGCGAGCATGGTTCCTCCCGACTGGGCCGTGAGTCCATACGATGCGGGCGGCATCAGGAAGGTGTGCATGCCGCGACCTCCGGCCGAGTGCCAATGATTGCCTCCAAAAATGCCATGCAGGTGCTCTGCCATGGTGATGTGCTGGGCCTTGTCGGGATTGGAACTCACATTGAACGATGCCATGTTGGCCACTCCTTTCATGTCCTTGAAAGCTCTGCCCTTGGAGGTGGTGACCCCGAATCCTGCATGGTCGCGTGTGCCTTTGCCAGTGAGCACATTGTTGTTCCTCCAAACGATGTAGAGCAGGTCGATGAGGCCATCGGGTTCTTTCAGTTTCTCCTTGCCCTGTCCTGTGTTGGTCCATTGGTCGAAATGTTCCAGAGGGAAGCCGCGTGAAGTGTGAAGGGTAGGCGACCCTGGGCGCGATTCGGCCAGTTGTTTCAGGATGAGTTCGAGCCCATGGTTACCGCTCTGCACCTCGCTGCACGGCACGCTCACCACTTCAGGAATGTGGTCGCCCAGCAGCACATAATGTCCGAACGATGCCTCATGGTAGAACCGCGTGATGAATCCTCTCATTGGATTCCGCCCATCAATGGTGGCATCCAGAAAATCGCCTGCGAATGTTGGGGGAAGTGTTCTGCCAGCGCGGTCTTTCGGCCAATCTCCAGTGAAATCCTCTACGATACTGCCATTGCATGGGCCCTGCGAGAAATCGATCTCTGCGAATACGATCAGTATGCGCAAGGTGTCCCGAGTGGGTATGCCCACACCGTTGCGTATCGCAAGTTGAGCGTGGGCCAATTGGCAGAGCACGAGGAGGGCTACCGTGATTCGGAGCATGGCGGGCGAAGGTAAGGGGACTACCTTTGCGCTCATGGACCGTTGGAACACACGAGCATTGCTGTTCATTTTGGCGATGACCACGATTATCTCTTGCGAGAACGTGAACACTACGGGCATTCCCTATGCCCCGGTGAACTTTCAGATCGTAGTCTCCAATCCGGATTTCGTTGCCCTGCAGGCCGTTGGTGGCTTTGTTTCCATAACGGGCGGTTCGCGCGGCATCATCATCTACCGGGCATCGCCTGATGAGTTCAGGGCCTACGACCGCCATTGCACTTTCATGCCGCAGGAGGGTTGCCGTGTAACCATGGATGACACCGACATCTTTGCGGTGTGCACCGAATGCTGTGACTCCAAGTTCCTTATCGTGGACGGGTCGCCAACGGAAGGACCGGCAGCCTTGGGACTGCTGCAGTACAACACCTCATTCAACGGCAACGTGCTGTGGATCACCAACTGAAATGATCGTAGTTACAGGCGCAGCGGGTTTCATAGGCAGTTGCCTGCTATCAGGACTTCGTGATGCAGGTTATTCAGACCTTGTCGCTGTCGATGATTTCAGCCGCGAGGACAAGCTGCCCAACCTCGAAGGCAAACCGCTCACAGCCAAGGTTCATCGTGATGACTTCATCCCTTGGTTGCGCGAGAACCAGCGCATGGTGCAGTTCGTGTTCCATTTGGGAGCCCGCACAGACACCACCGAATCCGACCGCAGCATTTTCCAGCGCCTCAATGTCGACTTCTCGAAGCGTGTTTGGGAATGCTGTGCCGAATTCGGTCTTCCGCTTGTGTATGCATCTTCTGCCGCGACCTATGGCATGGGCGAACAGGGGTTTGAGGACAACCATTCCGTGATTCCTAACCTCATTCCACTGAACCCATACGGTGAGTCGAAAAACACATTCGACAAGTGGGCCTTAGTGCAAACGAAGCAACCTCCGTCCTGGCAGGGATTGAAGTTCTTCAATGTCTATGGGCCCAACGAGTACCACAAGGGAAGGATGGCATCCGTGGTCTTTCACGCCTACAACCAGATTCGCGATTCCGGGGCGCTCAGACTCTTCCGCTCTCACCATCCCGACTATCGAGACGGTGAGCAGTTGCGGGACTTCATCTATGTGAAGGATGTGGTCGATGTCTGCCTGTTCCTCATGGAGAACCGTGGGAACAATGGCATCTACAACCTCGGCACGGGCACAGCCCGCACCTTCCTAAGCCTGGCCCAGGCCACCTTTGCGGCCATGGGCAGGGCAGAGGACATCCATTTTGTTGATACCCCGGCCGACATCAGAGACAAGTACCAATATTACACCGAGGCCAACATGGCCAAGCTGCGGGGCATCGGTTACGGACGTCCATTCCATTCCTTGGAGGAAGGCGTGAACGATTACGTGACCGGATACCTTTCGAAAGGTGCCTTTTTCTGACGGACGGACAGGGCCTTTGGGGCCATTCTGTCTTCTTACCAGTATGTCAAAGAACGCGTGTAGACTCCCTGCCCTCCGCTCTGCCAAGCGGGGGTGAAACCTGATGCACAGGAAATTGGGAGAGAATTATTGCTTGATGATGCGCTTCACCACGGCCTTGTTGCCCATCTGAACGCGCACCAGATACATTCCTGTTCTGTAGCGGGAGAAATCGACCGTCTGACGTTTGAGGTCTGGGACGAAAGTGCCTTGATCGACCAATCTGCCCAAGGCATCCGTGATCTGGTAGGGCAATTCTCCCCGAACCGTGAATCCGAAGTCAAAAACGGCATCGTCCTTCACCGGGTTGGGGAACACGCTGAAGTCGCCCGAACCGTCCTCGCCATCCTCCCCAATGCCACCATCGCGACTGCCATCGCGTAGCAAGGGTGTTGCACTTCCAGTCGTCTGCTGCGCATGTTTGACAGACTGCCTGACTATGTTGGACTCCTGACCGAGCGCGTTGCCCTTGTCAATCAGTATCCAGACCATAACAAGTGCAACCACTGCGGCTGCCTTCAAAAGGATCTGACCTTTCATCATGGAGGAGGAGTAGAGTTGTTTCATGGTAGGCCTTATTTATAGGATGTGCACTTAATTCCAGTTCGACTGCGTATTGTCAATGAATCGTGAGGACAGAACTGCTGAGGTGTCCTTCCCGATTTGGTGACGTGAAATTACACACAGGGTACGGGCCGTGCAAACGAAAGAGTGGGACTTGATATCCATTCCAAATGATGACTTTGAATGTATAATTAGTTTTAAGTAATTGAAAAACAATAAATTGTGTGTTTTATTCGACTCTCATAAATATCAGTTCAGACCGATTTACAACTTCTATGCATAAATTACAGTTCTAAGGGTCTGACATGGGCCGATATCAGGGCGCTTTGGGTGATGTTCAGGTCAGGACTAATGCTTACCTTGTATTTGTTATAGTTCAATTCCAGAGCGGGGTGTAAGAGTGGGAGTTCGGCATTCACAGGGCAATCTCAGCCGATTGGCCGCCTGTTCTTCACGACATTTCCAAGCCCTCATGATTACAGTTCTGAGCCTTCATCCCCGAACAATAATTCAACTATAAGTTACATGTCCAAGCAAACTTCCGAAAAAGTATTTCAGCTCATCCGGTCCCTTACAAGGGCCGAGAAACGCTATTTCAGACTGCACGTGGGCAAGCACGGGACTGACAAGAACAGCTACAACGTCCTGTTCGATGCCATTGATGCCATGGAGGCGTATGACGAGGACCAGCTGCTGGCGGTGATGAAGAGCAAGGACATCTCCAGTTCGCTCCCCATCGCCAAGGCCCGGCTCTATGATGCCATCCTTCGGGCGCTGGATGCCTATCATGCCAACAGTTCGATAGATGCGCAACTGAAGAGGACTCTTCATTTCGTGGAGATCCTATACAAGAAGACGCTCTACCAGCAGGCCATGAAACTATTGGAGGGCGCCAAGAAACTGGCCTACCAGTATGACAAACACACTTCGCTACTGGAGATATTCATGTGGGAGAAGATGCTCATAGAGAAGGACAACTATGAGAATGTGGGCGAGAGCGAGCTGGAAGGGATGATGGCCGAGAACCAGCGCATCATCAAGCTTATTGAGGTCTACAACGACTTCTGGGGCATAAAGAGCCGCCTTTTCCATATTCTGAACCGAAAGGGCAAGGCCCGCACCGAGGAAGGACTGCTTCAGCTCAAGAGCATCATTGATGGAACGCTGTTGGACCGCAACCCCGACCATCTTTTCCACGAGTCGGAGTATCTCTATAATCACATTTATAGCGCCTACTATTTCGGGGTGGGTGACCATGCCAATTCCTACAGGTATCTGGAGGCCAATGTGAATCACATCGAGGCCAATCTTGACAAGTTCAGTGAGGAACCGAACGTCTATTTCTCGGTGCTGACCAACATTGTCTACATCGCCAGTCAGTTGCAGAAGTATGATGAGGTGTTCCGCTATCTCAAAAAACTGCGAGAACTGCCTGAGACATTGGAGATCAAGAACAATGAGGACCTGGAGATCAAGCTGTTCTCATCGGCCAACAGTATTGAGCTGACCATCTATTATCTGACAGGTGATTTTGAGAAAGGGCTGGAGCTCATTCCGCAGATCGAGAACGGTCTGATGCTCTATGACCACAAGCTGAACAGCGTGCGCAAGGCGTTCTTCTTCTTCAATATCGCCATCATTTATTTCGGTGCAGGCCGTTACAATGATGCCCTTCGATGGACCAACCGCCTGCTGAATGACATTGACATCAGCAAGAGTCTTGATATCTACTGTTTCGGTCAATTGCTGAACCTGCTCATTCACATCGAGCGTGAGTCCAAGGACCTGTTGCCTTACGCCTTGCGAAACACGCAACGGTATCTGAGCACCCGCAACCGCTATTTCAAGTTCGAGGCATCCTTCCTCGAGCTCACTGCAAAGCTTCTGAAGACGGGCGATGTGAACTCTGAACGAGGCTACTATCAGGTCTTCTTGGACAAGGTGAAAGACCTGAAGAGCGACCCGCTCGAAAAGAACGCCTTCGAATACTTCGACTTCGTCTCATGGGCGGAGGCCAAGGTGAGCGGAAGGAATTTCGCGGAGGTAGTGAGGGAGAAGTCGGGCCTTGGGTCGAGGCCTCAAGCGTCATAGATTGTCCCGAAGTTCAACAAGGAACCCGCGGATCTCCTTGAGCCGGGCCACCACTTCGGTGGTGTTCACCGTGTCGGTGCGGTTTTCCGTCATTTTCTTCTTGGCGCCTGCAAGGGTGAACCCTCGCTCTTTCACCAGATGATGGATCAACTTGAGATTCTCCAGGTCCTTCTCCGTGAAAAGACGGTTGCCTTTCTTGTTCTTCTTCGGTTGCAGGATGTCAAACTCCTTTTCCCAGAAACGGATGAGCGAGGTGTTCACATTGAACATCGTGGCCACCTCACCGATGGTCCAATACATCTTGGTGATTTCCTTTTCCTTGTAGGGTGCCATGCGTGAGGGGTTGAGGTTAAGCGGAAGCGATGGACGAAAATAATCGCAGAATCAGTTCAATGCACGTGGTCAGCACTTGCCATAGGTCTTCGTCATCAGTCGAACGACTGGTTGGAGCGTGAACTCAGTTCAACCACCTTGTCATACTCCTCGGCTGTCAGGTCGTTGAAGAAGAAGTTGATCGGGTTGATCTTCTCTCCGTTCTTGATGACCTCATAGTGCAGGTGCGGTGCGGTGCTGGTGCCGGTGCTGCCGATGTAACCGATGACGTCTCCGCGTTTCACTTTCTCACCCACGCTCACCTTGAAGCGGCTCATGTGGGCATAGAGGGTCTCATACCCGAACCCGTGGTTGATTACCACGTGATTACCGTAGCCTCGGCTCTCGCGCTCAACTGCGGTCACCTTGCCATCGCCTGTGGCGAATATCTCAGTGCCCATGGGCGCGGTGAAGTCGATTCCCGTATGGAAGTGCATGATCTTGTAGATGGGATGTACCCGATAGTTGAAGCCCGAAGCGATTCGTGTCAGCTTATCATTGCTCACGGGCTGAATGGCCGGGATGCTTGCCAAAAGCTGCGCCTTTCCTTTGGCCAGTTCTATCACCTCATCGAATGAACGCGACTGCACCACCATCTTCTTGGTAAGGCGGTCCAACCGCACGGCCGTCTCCTTTATCAGTTCCGTGTTGGTGAACGCATCGAGGTGCTGATAGCGGTTCACGCCCCCGAAACCCGCATCCCTCATGCTGCGGGGAATGGGCTCCGCCTCAAAGATCACGCGGTAGATGTTGTCATCCTTCTCCTGAAGTTCCGCCAGCACCTGATTTATCTGGATCATACGGTCGTTCATCACTTTGTATTGCAGCTCCAACTGAGCTATCTCCCGCTTGAGCTGCTTCTCTTTCGGACTGTCGAAGAATGCTGTGAACGAGACGAGCACTATGGCCGAGAACACCGCCCCTGCAGCCACATAGCTAAGCACCCTCCACAGCACCTGCTGCACCGAGAGCGTCACCTTCTTGTAGGTGAGTGTGCGCTTGTCAAACTGGTACTTGGCCCTGCCCATGCCTCGCTATTCTCTACTTTTGGCCACCCTTTGGGAAAGGGTGGCCGGGCGAAAGTAGCTAAATCGAAAATCACAGGCCCCGAAACATCATCCCATTTGGATTCATTAAGAAGTTTATCCCCGAACAAAGTCAAGATGACCTCTCAGAATATCCGCCAGACCTTTCTCGATTTCTTCAAGGAAAAGGGCCATGCCATTGTGCCGAGCGCGCCTCTTGTGGTGAAGGACGATCCTACGCTGATGTTCACCAATGCGGGGATGAACCAGTTCAAGGACATCTTCTTGGGCAACCGCCCCGCGAAGGACACCCGCATTGCAGACACTCAGAAATGTTTGCGAGTCAGTGGCAAGCACAATGACCTGGAGGAGGTAGGCGTGGACACCTACCACCACACCATGTTCGAGATGCTTGGCAACTGGAGCTTCGGTGACTACTTCAAGAAGGACGCTATCGATTGGGCATGGGAGCTATTGGTAAAGGTCTATGGACTCGACCCCGACCGTCTGTATTCCACGGTCTTCAAAGGAGACGATGCGGACAACCTGCCTGCTGATACGGAGGCCGAGGAACTTTGGAAGCAGTATCTGCCTGCGGAACGCATTCTGCGCGCCAGCAAGAAGGACAACTTCTGGGAAATGGGTGATCAGGGACCCTGCGGACCGTGCACAGAGATTCATGTGGACCTCCGATCGAGTGCCGAACGGGCCAAAGTGCCTGGCCGTGAGCTGGTGAACAACGACCATCCGCAGGTGGTGGAGATCTGGAACCTCGTTTTCATCCAATTCAACCGCAAGGCCGATGGTTCGCTCGAGTCTCTGCCGTCCAAACACGTGGACACGGGCATGGGCTTCGAGCGGCTGTGCATGGCGTTGCAGGGCAAGACCTCGAACTACGACACTGATGTCTTTTCGCCCATCATCGCAGCCATCTCAGAGATTACAAAAGTTCCCTACACATCCACTGACAGCAAGCAGGATATCGCCATCCGCGTCATTTCCGACCACATACGCGCGGTGAGTTTCGCCATAGCCGATGGGCAGTTGCCCGCCAATAACGGTGCGGGCTACGTAATCAGGCGCATCCTGCGCAGGGCCATCCGCTACGGCTACAGTTTCCTGAATGTGCACGAGCCGTTCATGCATAGGCTTGTGGCCGTTCTCGCAGAGCAGATGGGGCCGTTCTTCCCTGAGATAAAGGCGCAGCAAAAGCTAGTGGAGAAGGTGATCCAAGAGGAGGAACAGTCCTTCCTCCGCACACTTTCGAAAGGTATCGAGCGTTTCAATGCGCATGTGGATGGAATGAGCGGCAAGGTGGTGGACGGGCAATTCGCGTTCGATTTGTATGACACCTTCGGATTCCCCATCGACCTCACGGAACTGATGGCCAGAGAGCGTGGACTGACCGTTGACAGCGAAGGTTTCCAGAAAGGACTTGCTGAGCAGAAGACCCGCTCACGGGCTGTTGCGGTCACCGACAACAGTGATTGGGTGATTGTTCACGAAGGTGAAAGTGAGTTCATTGGTTACGAAGAGGACGAATCTTTCACCCGGATGCTGCGCTACCGTAAGGTGAAGAGCAAGGGTAAGGAGTTCTATCAGGTCGTTCTGGAGAAGAACCCGTTCTATGCGGAGGGTGGCGGTCAGGTGGGGGACGTGGGGGTGCTTTGCAACGCCAAGGAAGACTACCCGGGTTTCATCCGCGACATGAAATTCGTGGAAGTGTTCAACACTACCAAAGAAAACAACCTTGCGGTGCTTCATTGCGATGCCCTGCCCTCGGATCCATCTGGAATCATTCATGCCGAGGTCGATTTTGTCAAGCGTGGAGACACCCAACGCAACCACTCTGCCACACACCTGCTTCATGCCGCCTTGCGAGAGCACTTGGGCACACACGTGGAGCAGAAGGGGTCGCTTGTGAACAGTGATTGTCTGCGCTTCGATTTCTCCCATTTCTCCAAACTGACAGAGGATGAGATTACCCGAATAGAGCGGGATGTGAATCTGGATATCCAGTCCAATATCGTGCTGGAAGAATTCCGAGATATGCCTATCGAGGAGGCCAAGGCCATGGGAGCAATGGCCCTCTTCGGAGAGAAATATGGTGATAACGTGCGGGTGATCGCATTCGACCGTAGCCTTTCTGTGGAACTGTGCGGAGGGACGCACGTCTCTGCCACAGGCGAGATAGGCCTGTTCAAGATTGTGTCAGAGGCATCTGTGGCAGCTGGCATTCGTAGAATAGAGGCAGTGACAGGGATGAAAGCCCTCACCGTGCTGAATGATGCCGAACGCAAGGTGGCCGAGCTGAAAAATGTGTTGAAATCGCCAGATCCGATGAAGGCGGTGGAGCAGCTCATTGCTAAGAATAAGGAATTGCAACAGCAGTTGGAGAGTTTCAATGCCAAGGCTGCGGCCGGACTTAAGGATGAGCTTTTGGGCAAAGCCTTGCAGAAGGACGGCTATCGTCTCATCGCGCAGCGTGTGTCGCTCAACGATGCCAATGCCCTCAAGAACCTCTGCTTCCAATTTAAGGAGATTCCCGACATCTTTGCGGTGCTGGGCACTGTGAGCAGCGGCAAGCCCACGCTGCATGTCGCCATCGGTGAGCAGTTGTTGAAGGAGAAAGGATTGGATGCCGGTAAGGTTGTTCGCGAACTCGCCAAGCATATCAAGGGCGGGGGCGGAGGACAGGCGTTCTATGCCACCGCTGGCGGCACCGATGAAAGCGGACTGGATGCGGCCATAGCTGCAGCATCGTCCGTTTTGTAGAGACGTGAATCATCGCGTCTCCGAAGGTTCGTCATCTGCCTGACCCGCCTCGGCTACCTTTGACCATTCCTTTGGAAAATGGGCAGCAGCGTGAGGAACATCGTCATCATCGGCAACGGCATCAGTGGCATCACCGCTGCGCGGCACATTCGCAAGCGTTGTGATGACGCCATCACGGTCATCTCGTCCGAGAGTGAGCATTTCTTCTCGCGCACCGCGCTCATGTACATCTACATGGGCCATATGCGTTTTGAACACACCAAACCCTATGAGGATTGGTTCTGGGAGCAGAACCGCATCTCGCTTAAAAAGGCCCACGTTTCAGAGATTGATTTCGGGAGGAAGAAGCTCGTTTTCTCTGATGGCGGAAGCATGGATTACGATGTCCTCATCCTCGCCACAGGTTCATCTCCCAACAAGTTCGGATGGCCGGGACAGGACCTCAAGGGCGTGCAGGGACTTTACAGCCTGCAAGACCTCGAAAGCATGGAGCGCGACACGCAGGGCATCAGCCGTGCAGTTATCGTTGGCGGGGGTCTCATTGGTATTGAGATGGCCGAGATGCTCGCCACGCGAAGGGTTCCCGTCACATTCCTAGTCCGTGAGAACGCTTTCTGGAACAACGTCCTACCAAAGGAGGAATCGGAGATGGTGACCCGCCATATACGCGAGCATCACATCGACCTACGACTGTCCACCGAATTGAAAGAAATCCTTTCCGATGAGAATGGCCGCGCAAAGGCTGTCATCACCAGCGAAGGAGAGGAAGTGCCCTGCCAGTTCGTGGGGCTCACGGCCGGGGTGCATCCCAATATCGCATTCCTGAAAGACACCACGTTGGAAACCGACCGTGGTATTCTCGTTGACCGTTACCTCCGCACCAACATACCTGACGTTTATGCCCTCGGTGACTGTGTGCAGCATCGCGAACCGTTGCCCGGGCGTGCGGCTGTTGAGCAAGTATGGTACACAGGCCGAATGATGGGAGAGACCGTGGCCGCCACCATCTGCGGGCAGCCGACCGAATACCGCCCCGGCATCTGGTTCAACAGTGCCAAGTTCTTCGACATCGAGTATCACACCTACGGAACCGTTCCCAGGAAACCGACCGAAGGGCAGGACAGCATCTGGTGGGAACATCCCAAAGGGAAACACGGGTTGCGTATAGTTTTTGATGCCCACACCAAGGCAGTGCTGGGTTTCAATTCATTGGGCATCCGTTTACGTCACACGGTCTGCGAGCAATGGATACGAGAAGGCGCGTCCATTGACAAAGTATTGCGCGAATTGAAGAAGGCTGATTTCAATCCTGAGTTCTCATCAAAAATTCAAGTCGGATCGTAGCTTTTCTAATAAAAGACGATTTTCTTAATTCAGCTTTCTTATTTCAATTTTTCAATGACTCCATCTCTCTCACTCGTCAATCCTTATCCCGAAGGGCAGGATGTGGTGCAGCGGATCGCCCTTGCGGCATTTGCTTTAGGACTGTTGGCGTTGGTCATCGCGGCATTCGGGCCGGGAGGTGAGTTCCCTCAGCTGTTCTTTTGGCTGGCGGTGGTGCTCGGCCCCATGGGAGGGACCGTCTATGCCGTGCGTAGTTTCTTGATGCGGCCCGAGGGTGTGCGGAATGAGGGCGTGTGGCATCATTCATTGTTAAATCGCGGCATGGCAGCTTGGGTGTTCGGGCTGGTGCTTACGGGATTCTATGTTGCGCTCTATTGGGGGCCGGAGAGCTATTGGAGCGAGGCTTCGCTCGTGCGCATTTTCGACCCTCTCAGCAAGCTCATCACAGGCAGCGCGGCCGACCGCTGGTTCCTCTACGGAGCAGTCTATACCATCGCGGTGCTGGTGATGGGTTTCCGCGCCATGGCCAAGTACCGTCATTCCAACTATCAGATGGTGCGCACGGGCAGCATCATGTTCTTCCAGCTCGGTTTTGCGTTCCTGATTCCGCAGTTCTTGAAGGCGATGGATCAGCCGGAGTTCTACTTCAGCTACTTCTGGCCGCTGAAACCCGATTACTTCTGGCCCGAGGGCGGTTACTACAGTTTTCAATGGATACTCGACAAGGGCGGTCTTGGTCTGTGGATGCTGCTGTTCGCTGCGGTCATGACCTTCATCGCCACGCCTATTCTCACTTATTTTTTCGGGAAAAGATGGTATTGCAGTTGGGTATGTGGCTGCGGTGGACTTGCCAACACGGCCGGAGACCCGTTCCGCCAACTTTCTGATAAGTCGTTGAAGGCTTGGCAGGTGGAGCGGTGGATGATTCATAGTGTGCTGCTTGTCATTATCGGCATCACTGTGCTGCTTTGGGTCAATTCATTGCTCGGAGGCAGCATTTTTGGAGAGCTCTCACACACGTTGTCGAAGCTTTACGCGTTCATAATCATCCAAGCATTCTCGGGGGTCATAGGGGTGGGATTCTACCCGCTGCTGGGGACGCGGGTCTGGTGTCGATTCGGTTGTCCAATGGCGGCCTACTTGGGCCTACTTCAGAAATACTTTTCCCGGTTCCGGATCACCACCAATGGCGGGCAGTGCATCAGCTGCGGCAATTGTAGCACCTACTGCGAGATGGGAATCGATGTGAAGGCCTATGCGCAGCGGGGCGAGAACATCGTTCGTGCCTCGTGCGTAGGTTGTGGCATGTGCGCCACGGTTTGTCCACGTGGTGTGCTGAATCTGGAGAACGGCCCATCGCACCGCGACCGCGCGGTGGGCAACCCCATTGTTTTCGGGAATGATGGGTTCAGATTAGAAATGTGATTTGTTGAAACCTTTATCAGGAATCGCGTTTAAGCTGACGACATAATCACATGATGCAGAAGGAGCGTGTAGCAGAATTGGAGGTGCTGCTTTTAACCCAATTGGAAGCAAAGGCACGTATCAATGTGTTGTTGAATTTGAATGAGGCTCTAGGAAGCACGGATTTTCTCCGCTCATTATTGGTCTGCCAAGAAGCACTTGAGCTTGCTGAAAGCACCGATGACATGGCACTTTTGGCCGAGGTTCTTCGTAGACTCGGCAATGCTCAGTGGAAGTCAGGTGATAATGAGGGGGCTCAGGAAACTTACGCCAGGTGCCTTGTCATTTATGATGAACTTGGGGATTTTGATGGGCTTTCAAACTCCTACTGTGGTCTCGGTATCGTGCATGGTACTTTGAAGGACTCTGCCAACGCACTCGACTTTTTCGAAAAAGGTGCAGCGGCAGCCAAGCGGGCAGGCAACGATGTGATGTTGGCTCACAATCTTGGGAACATTGGGCATATTTATGCTAACATAGAGGATTACATTACGGCTCTCAAGTATTTTGCTAAGGCACTTGGAATTGACCGCGAACTCGGTGAGGAAGGGAAGCAGGGCGTATCAAACATGCTGGGTGCAATTGCCGGAGTAATGGTCTTTCAGGGAGAGTATGACGGTGCCATTGATAAATTGGAGGAGGCACTTCTGATAGACGAAGAGTTGGGGAATACAAGAGGAACAGCAGTCACCCTCATGAATCTGGGCATCACCTATCGGAAGGCAGGGAAGTTTCCGGAAGCCATTTCATACCTGAATCGTGCTCTCGCCTATGCTGAGAAGATTCATTTCGGGTCTATTCTGCCCCAAATGCATGAGCAGATAGCGGAGACCTATGAAATCATTGGTGATGCCGAAGAAGCTTTGTCGCATCTCCGGAAATACAATGAATTTCAATTGGTCGAGAAACGTCTGAGTATTCAGCGCAAGTTGCAGGAGATAAAGTCGGTACGATCCATTTCAGGCTCTGAGGACTGACCGGTCTATCTGCTACCGGGATGGTAGACCTGTGACGCGGTTCTATAAATCTCCTCTTTGTTCAGGGTGTTGGGCTTGAACTTGTGCTTAACGAAGAGTTCCATTTGGTCGTTGTAGTGGGCCTGTGAGGGCTTGTTGCTTGCACCATAGGCATTTACGCTCTCAATCTTCACCCCTTCCTTGTTGAACCGTGCCATCTGCACGAAACCGTCTCCCAGCCACATCTGCAATTTCCCGTCATCGCGCAGGTTGCAATACACTGCACGGATGGCATCGGGTCCTCCGGCCACGGCATATTCCTTCCCTCCGCGCGACAGCACCTGCACCTGTCCCAATGGCACGTCAATGCGTCCGAAATGCTTGATGAAGCGTTCCTTGGCTGCTCGCATGTGCTTCAGGAACATCTGTTTCCGAACCTCGGCACTGTCTCGTATGGTCTCTGCGCTCACCGAGTTGTCGTTATACACCATGTAGAATGTGGTGTAGATCAGCCCGGCATGCACATTGGTGGTGTCGCCCCTCCGGTTCCATGCGCGGAAATGATCGAACACATCCGCAAGGTCGGGCGCATCCTCTGAGGTGTAGTGCAGCATGTCGGCAATCGAGAAATCCTTGAGGAAAACGAACGTGTCCGGAAACTGCACATCGAACTTGAGCTCCTTCAGCTTCTCATAGTCCACCTGCGACAGACCATCGAAGATCTCCTGGGTCCGAATGCCACGGTTGGTCTTTTTCTCCGGCCTGTATCCAATGGACACAGGATAGCTCTTGCAGTCAGGGTTCTCGGCCGTGCAACTGTGGTCGAAGATGCTGTTGTTGGTATTGAAGAGGTAGCCGCACTCCGGGTTGATACTCTGCACCAGCTCGTCCTCGCGGAGGTATTGCGTCCATAGTGTGGCGGACGTGTTTCCGGGCAAGGTCTGTTCCCAATCGTAGTTCGGGTCTCTGCGCGGCACTTTCCCGTTGGCAATGAAGAATATCGTGTCGTTCCTGTCCGCATAGGTGATATTCTGCATGGAGATGCCCTGAATCTCGAGCGCCTTATAGAATTCCGTGAAATTGGTGGACTTGTTCATCCTGTACCATTGTTCTGCAGGCTTCACTTCGAACAGTGTTGGCATGCGGAATGCGAACGTGCCATGTTTCCTCGTCACCAACGTGGGGCCGTAAACGCTCCACCACATCTTCTTGGTGATGTTGAGTTTGAAGTTGCGCTTCTTGCCCAACCATACCTTGAGTTTCGCTCTTCGGGTCTCGAGTTTCTTCCATTCCCCATCGAAACGGTAGAGGTTCTTCTTCCGTGGATGCATCTCCAGTTCATACACATCGGCCATGTCCAGATCGCCTGTGGTGTGTGCCCAGGCCAGATGCTCATTGGTGCCATGGAAGATGCTCACTCCGCCATGGAACAGCGAACCATGAATATTCCAGCCCTCCTCGCTGCAAACGTGGGCCTCATACCAGCTCAGGATGCCTTCGATGGGCTGGTGTGAGTTGATGGCCAAATAGGTCTCTCCGGTTCCTGAGAGAGACGAATGGATGGCATATGCGTTCGAGCCGATGCCCGTGTCGTTGTATTCCCGTTTGAAGATGCGGGTGTACTTGCCGTCCATGATGCCGGTGATGACACCGTCAACCCCCGCCATGAGGCTCTGGCCCAACATGTAGCCGATGACGATCTCCTGTGGGGTCACGGGAAATGCCTTCGCATACCACACTTCTTCGGGATGCGCTGCGGCATAGGCGTTCGCTGCCAGGCACGAGGCCTCGAGCACGCGTTTGAAATCATCCGATATTTCTGCCTCGTAATTCTTCTCCACAAAATCGTGAAGCCCCATGAGCTGCACCGCATAGTCGATGCGGGCACCATTGGCACCCTCCCTCACACCCATCAGGCCCTTGGCGGCCATCAGCAGGAACTGCATGGTGTCGAAATCGTCCTCTGCCGTGGCCCACATCAGGCCATAGGCCACCTCGGGATCGGTCTTTGCGAAGATGTGCGGGATTCCGTAGCTGTCCCTCACGATATCAATCTTGGAAGGGTCGATCGTCACCTTCGGATTGAAGGGAAAGGTCCTCCGTTGGCCGAACGTGTTTAGTCCAGTGGCCACCATGACCACCAAGGCAATAGATATTCTAAGGGACATGGTGAAAGCCTTTAATGTGAAAGAACCGTTTAGATGCCGGCCCGATGAACGGGAGCAGAGAATCTACTCAACGATGGCCTTAAGTCCGCGAACCCCCATGTCCACAGGCACGTCCCCGTCCAAAGGGTCATACTGCCCGTTACCGTCAGGATCGCTCCACTCAAAACTGTTGTTGGTGGAGATGGATATCAGCACTTCGATATTGGAGGTCTCGTTACCGGTGATGACGAGCGGAGTGACGAAGCTTCCGGTCACCAGGCAGCTTCCGGCAGGAATGGGGCTGGTCGAGGCCAAGAGGTTGGGCACAGTGATTGCACCTGCGGGCACGCGCCCTTCCGTGACCGACACATAGTTTCCTAATCCGGGAATCGGAACTACCGTCTCAAAGCCCCAGTAACCCTGGAGTTCATTGGCGTTCAGCGTTACCTCTTCCTGACCGATGACATACTTGCGGATGTAAGTGTTATAGCCAAGGAACGAGGCCAGGGTTCCGGTCAATTGGTTGTAACCGGAGGCGTTGAATTTGATATCGTATTTCTGATAGCTCAGCGATACCCTGATGTAAGGGTAGGTGCCGGCTGCAATGGAGCTCAACGGCACAGAGAGGAACACCTCGTTCTCCCCTACGACCGTGGTCTTGTCAAAATCTATAGCGGTGCTTCCTCCCAAAGTGGTCCCTTCAGCGTGATATAGCACCTGCCCATTACCGAGCTGAGTGAGTGCGGTGGGCACCATCTCCACATAATGTGCGGCCATCTTCTTGAAGATGGGCGACTGTGCCGCATTGCCCTGTGGCACGGTGCTGGGCTGTCCGAAATTGTTGAGCCTTTCCTGCTGTGAATCGAACTTGAAGCGAAAAACAAGCTGAGGCCCTTGGGGCGTTTGGTCATCCGTGTCCGACTCGCAGCCTGCAAACACAGCCGCAAACAGCATCGGGAAAAGAACAACAGGCAGTTTCATTGGGGTGGGGTTTTGAGCGTTTTATCGATTCAAAGCGATTGGAATGCTGATTCAGAAAGGACACAAGGTCAGAACTTGTCCACTCCTTCGGCCTTCTCCAGCACTTTCTCCATGATGCCGTCCTTGTACTTGATCTTCAGTGTGACAGCGCCTTCCCTGTCCCAGTAGGTGTTGGTGCCGTGCAGGCGTCCATTCTTGTAGTAGGTCACGAACCATTTCTCGCCACGCTCATACCAGCCCTGCGCCATTCCGTTCTGTCTGCCCCCTATGTAGTTCAGTTCTTGGAACTTGTTCCCGTTCACATAGTAGAGTTTCCACAGCCCCTCCTTATACCCTTTCAGATAATTGCCTTCGGCACGTAGCTGGCCGTTGTCGTGCCATTCTTTGCTGTAGCCATGCTCCAGTCCGGCCTCATAGCCCTTCTCATATTGCACGATGCCGCTCGGATACCACAGTTTTGCATTTCCGTGGCGCAGCCCGTCCTTGTAGTCCACTTCGAAATGCGGTTCGCTGTTGGCGAAGAAGCCGAGCCATTTGCCTTCCATCTTACCATCACTGAACTCGCCCTTTTCCTTCTCCTTGCCGTTGGGGTGCCATGAGACCCAGGTCCCGGTCTCCTTGTCAT
This sequence comes from uncultured Chryseobacterium sp., assembly GCA_964488095.1. Lineage (GTDB taxonomy): Bacteria > Bacteroidota > Bacteroidia > UBA10329 > UBA10329 > UBA10329. Next base: position 19,971 of record CAZATP010000014.1, on the reverse strand, counting down.
TGTTGAAACTGCCTCGGCTGAACGGCTTGCCGCTCTCAAAGAACCGGTTCCATTCACCTGTCTTCAGACCATTGGAGAAATTACCGCGTTTCCAGAGCTGACCGCCCTCCTCGTAGTAGTATTCCCATGTTCCGGTGATCTTGTCCTGAGCGAAGCTTCCCTTGCTGCCCAAGGTCCCGTTCTCATAGTAGAAATGCCATTCACCTTCTCTCAGGTCGGCCTTGAAAGGACCTTCCATCTCAACCTTGCCATTCTCATAGTACCATTTGAACGGCCCTTCCTTCTTGCCATTGACCACGTTGCCTTCCACACTCAACTGCCCATTCTGGAAATACTCCAAGTGGCGACCGTTCTCCTCATCATCCTTGAATTGCAGCTCCTTCTGCTTTTTCCCGTCAGGGAAAAAGTGATTCCAGGGCCCTTGGCGCAGTCCGTCCTTGATTTCGCCTTCAAATTCAACTTTGCCATTATCGTAGTAGCTGAAGTTGCGACCGTTCTCCATATGCTGCTCGCTCAGGGGCTTGCCATTGCGATAGAAGCATTTCCAATGACCTGTCTTCTCACCTGCCCTGTAGCTCCCTTCGCAGAACAGTTCACCGCCCTCATACCACGATTTGAATATCCCGTCTTTCTGTCCATTGACCGTTGTGCCCTGTTCTTTCAGGTTGCCATTGGGCCATTTTTCCTCAAATGCCTCTTGAGAAAACGAGAGCAGGGGCAGCAGGAGGAGTAGGAATGTGAGACGCATGTAGGTGTGGTTCAATTGTTTCGGTCGGTATGGATTCAGTTCAGCACCAGTTCGGTCACCAGGACGCTGCCCAGTTCCTTGTTCATGCCTTCAATGATTTGGGTGCGGGCGAAGGAGAGTTCATGACGGATGGCGGCACTGTCGAGTTTGACGGTGAGTCTGCCGTTCCTGAATGAGATGGACGAGGTGTGCTTGCGGACCATCGGTCCCAGAAGGTCGCCCCAGATGTGGGTCACCTGTGTTTCCTTGGCCCGGTTGGCCATCGGATGACTGTTCAACCAGTCATCAATTACGTCTTTCAGCGGCTGTTGGTTGGAGGTTCGTCTTGCCATGAGATGGTGCCCACGAAAATACGGAGCACTTGTCCAGAACCTCGTGCCTGTCCGTCAAAATGTACCCGGAGCGGGGGTCGAACCCGCACGACCGCAATGGCCACAGGATTTTAAGTCCTGCGTGTCTACCGATTCCACCATCCGGGCAGGATGGACTTGCAATATCCACAAAAAGAAAATCCTCCACTGGGGAGGATCTGCTTTTAATTCTGGAGCGAGAGACGGGATTCGAACCCGCGACCCCGACCTTGGCAAGGTCGTGCTCTACCAACTGAGCTACTCTCGCGTTTGGGGCTGCAAATGTAATTGAATCCGTGATTGTGCAAACAGGGGCATCAATTTTTTCAATGCACCGATCTCAGCGCTTCACCAGTCTGAAGGCCAGGTCGCGTCCATGCCCCTGCATGATGGCCAGATTGATCCAGCTAAGGGCGAATTTCTCCAGCAGCTCCACTTTGTCATCGCCCCCGAAATCGTAGCAGTGGCCGAAGCCGAGGTCGGCAGAGAGCTGTGCGGCAAGCTGCTTGGCCTTGGCATCGTTGCCCGCCATGAACATGTCTATTCCTTCTCCCTTGTAGATTGGATTGCGCATGTTCTCAAAACCCGTGCTATTGAAGCACTTCACCACGCTCTCCGTTCCCGTCAGTGCCTTGATGGCATGGTAGGCCGTGGCGTACGGCTCGGGCCGCGTGCGGATACTGTTGGTGGTGTCGATCACGGTCTTGCCGCTAAGGTCGCCCAGTTGGGGAATGAGGCCGATGATGGCCTCGGGCGGTGTGGTGATTACAATGACCCCTGCTTTGCGGGCAGCCTCAGCTACGGTGCTGACCACCGCCTCGGGGAAATACTCCAATGCCTTAGTGGTCTTGGGCGAATGCGGGTCGCGCACTCCGAATGTGACGCTGTGGCCGGCCGTAGCCCAGCCTTTTCCTAATGCCGAGCCTACGTTGCCGGCCCCGATGATGGCAATTTTCATGTCTTTATGGATTTTGAAGGTTCAGTAAAGGTACCCGTCAATGGGTGTCGACTTAGTAGGCAGTTCCCTTTCGCCTAGCATCTCGCGCAGGTCGCGTTCTATGGTGTTGCAGAGCGCGCTGAGCGGCACATCGGTCACAAGGTTCTCAAACGGGTCCTCGTTAGCTGCACCCGTTCGCTCCATGATGATGAACACCAGCGCAATGAGTACCGACAGCGGCACCGTGAGCCATGAGAGCCATAGCATGTGCTCGGCCGTGAAGAAGCCGAGTATCCCGAAAGGAAGCATCAAGGCGAACAGCAGAACGAACATGCGCGTGAAGAAGTCGTATTGCCGCGGCAGCGGGGTGTTCTTGATGCGCTCGCACCCGCCCTGATGGTTGGCAAGTGCCAGCAGTTGGCCTTCCATCTGAAAGCTGTCGAACCCGCCCAGCGTGCCATCGGCCATAGCGCGGTAAATATGCTGCCCTTGCAGTTGTTGGATGATGTTCGGACGGTTCTGTGCTCCCATCACTGTGTTGAACTCATCGTCAGGCAGCAGCGGACGGAGCGTCTCAGTCCACTCACGCTCGTCATCACGCCTCAGGTGTAGGCGCAGCGCATGCACCCACGCTATGCACCGCAGCACCATCACCCGCTTGAAGTCCTCGCTGCGTCCTTTATCGAAGTTGGGCTGAAGGGCGTGGCTGTCAGTGAAAGTGATGACCAGCCTTGCCAGCACCCGGCTCGAATTGACGATGCCTCCCCACAAGGTGCGTGCCTCCCACCAACGACCATAGGCCGAGTTGTTGCGGAAGGCCACGAATATGGCCAAGGCCGAGCCCAGCACACCGATGGGCGTGAAGTTGAGCGCAAGCTCCTTCCATCCCGTGAGATGAAAAGTGAGCCATACCGCGAGCGACCAGCCCAGCGATAGGCTCATTGGGCCTTTCACATAGCCCCAGACTTTTAGAGGGGAGAAATTCCTTTTAACGATCATGACTCAGGTTCTCAGTTTAGCGGAAACTCCTCAACGATTTGATGCTTTTTGTTTCAAACACGGTGTTCTCCTTTGCGCCCTTTGCATGTTTTTCCTCTGCGCTCTCTGCGTGAAATCAAAAACTCACTTGAAATTGGCGAACGTGAGGCCGAACATCCAGAAGGTGTCCTGTCGGAATGCGCCCGACACCACCACGCTCTCGTAGTTGTAGTTGAAGGCCGTTCGGACCGCGATCAGCCTGTGTATCGGCACCTCCACCGACAGGTCGGCATGAAGCCGGAAGTTATCGGCATCGAGCACCGAGGGCTGGCCCCACAGCTCATAGCGTATGCGCAGGTGTCCGTTGGCCACGCGGTGCTGTCCTATCAGCCGTGCCGTGGCCCGTGCCGTCTGTAGGCGGAACGTGCCATCATAGGCCGCCATCTCAAAGGTGTCGCGATCGAAGCGGGTCTCCTCAAAGGTGGCTGTGGCTGATATTTTCATGGAATGATGCTCCTTGCGGACGAACGCCCAGCTCACGCCCGGTCCTACCTGATACCGGAAGGCGATGCTCCTGCGCAGGTTGGTCTCCATCCAGCCCATCACATAAGGATAGACGGCCTTCTTGGGAAAGAGATAGAGAAAGTTCTTTGAGAAGAGGTCGTTCTCCGTTCGGAACTTCCCGAAAGAGCCGTGCTGGTAGCTGTTCGAAGTGCGGAAGGCCCACTTGTCGTGCACAGTGCTCAGGTCGGCCGTGGCGGTCACCAGCAGCCGTTCCAGATTGCCTGTGATCCAACTGCCGTTGAGCGTGAGGCGGTAACCGAACTTTAGCGTGTCGGCTTCGGTGAGCTGGGCCCGTGTGAACAGCGGACAGACCAGTAACAGCAGCAAGGCCGCAGCCCCGAACAAGGAACTGCGACCCGACCGCGTGTTATCCGATACCTTGATATCCAAGGCTTATTTGCCCAACTGTTCGAGCACGAGTTCTGCCGCCAAGGCCCCGCTGTTCTGCTGCTGGCCGGTGATCAGGTTGCCATCGGCAATGGCATAGGGCGTGAAGGCCGCTTCCACCTTGAACGTGGTGCCGCTGATCTTACGGGCTTCTTCCTCGATCCAGTAGGGTTGGATCTTGATACCCACGAAGCTGTCGGCAAACTGCTCTTCGCTGTCGGCAAAGCCGGTCCACATCTTGCCTTTCACCAGCAGCTCCCCATTCAAGGTCTTGGCCTCCAACAGAAGCGTGGTGCTGTGGCACACGGCTGCTGAGGGCTTTCCGCTCTCGTAAAATTTCACGAATAGCTTCTGCAGGTCGGCATTGCCTTTGAAGGTGAACATTGGGCTTTGTCCGCCCACCAGGAACACCGCCACATAGTCGTCCGCGTTCACCTCGGTAAGCTTACGGGTGTTGGCGAGCATCTGCTTGAACTCGTCCTTCTGCAGGTAGCCGATGGAGATCACATCGTGGGCCGAGTAGCCGCTCTCATGGAAAGGGTCGCTGTAGCCGTCCATTTCCAGCTTTCCGCCAGCGGTGCTAACCAGTTCCACCTCATAGCCTGCTTCTTGGAATGCACGCAGCGGGTGGGTCAGTTCCGCTGCCCAGAACCCGATAGGCCATCCGGTCTGTGTGGACACCGCAGGGCTGCCAGCCACCATCAGTATCTTCCCTTTGCTGGGCTGCCCATGGGCGTGGGCGTAGCCTTTAACTTCTTTCACTTGTGCCATGATCTTTTGGTTTTTGAATGCGGATGCAAAACTCCCCAACCGCCCTCCCAACTCAAGGACACTTACCGAAGTGTGCAATACATACTTTTGGGAAAGTATTTGATTCCGACTGCGTTATAGCCACATCATGCCCGAGTTCCTGTTCAACCAGAAGGTCTATTACAATCCCGTTGACTTTGCGATGGACCGCATCGGGGGCACATGGAAGATGCCCATCCTGTGGCGCCTGCGCGACCGCACCATGCGCTACGGGGAACTGAAGAAGGATGTGCCCCGCATATCAGACAAGGTGCTCACCTCACAGCTCCGCGAGTTGGAGGAGGACGGATTCCTCCACCGTGCGGTGTTCGCAGAGGTGCCTCCCCGTGTGGAATACTCCCTCACCGACCGCGGCCAGCGGGCCATCAAGGTCATAGAGTACCTCCGCGACTACGGCCATGGACTCATGGAGGAGTATGGGGTAGGGAAGGGGAGGTAGAGGGATTATCTTCTCCCGCCAGTGAGCACCTTCTTTATCCCGTTCAGCTTCATCAGCGCCTCAACAGGCGTGAGGGTGTCGATGTCGGTCTTCAGGATCTCCTCGCGCACCTGTTCCAGCACGGGGTCGTCCAACTGGAAGAAGCTGAGCTGGAGGCCGTCATCGGCAGTCTTGGATTTTTTTCCGCTTGAAGATGCGCCAGTGGGCTTCTCCTCCCGCGATGCCTCCAGTGCGGACAAAATCTCGTTGGCGCGCTGCACCACAAGGGTGGGCATCCCCGCCATCTTCGCCACATGGATCCCGAAGCTATGGGCCGTGCCACCTGGTCGCAACTTGCGCAGGAACAGCACCTTGCTGCCCATCTCCTTCACATCCACATGGAAGTTGCGCACACGGGGGAAGCGGCCCTCCAGGTCGTTCAGTTCGTGGTAATGCGTGGCGAAGAGCACGTTGGGCCTCGCCTTCGGGCTCTCGTGCAGATATTCCACGATCGCCATCGCAATGCTGATGCCATCGTAGGTGCTGGTGCCACGCCCGATCTCATCAAGGATGATGAGGCTCTGCGAGGTCATGTTGTTGAGGATGCTGGCCGTCTCGTTCATCTCCACCATGAAGGTCGATTCGCCCTGAGCGAGGTTGTCGCTGGCACCCACGCGGCTGAACACCTTGTCCACGATGCCCAACGTGGCACCTTTGGCAGGCACGAAGCACCCTGCCTGCGCCATGATGTTGATGAGGGCCGTCTGCCGCAGCAGCGCGCTCTTGCCGCTCATGTTCGGCCCCGTGATGATGAGCACCTGCTGTTTCTCGTTATCCAGCAGCACATCATTCGCCACGTATTCCTCACCGATAGGCAGCGACTGCTCGATGACAGGGTGGCGGCCGTCCTGTATCTGGATGGAACTGCCCTCCACGAAGCGCGGGCGGGTGTATTGATTGGCCTCGCTCACCTGCGCGAAACTCAGCAGACAATCAAGCTGCGCGATGATGGCCGCATCCTGCTGAATGGCGGGGATGCTTTCGGCCAGATCGAGCACAAGCTGCTGATACATCTCCGACTCCAGTCGCAGCACCTTCTCCTCCGCGCCCAGTATCTTCTCCTCCAGCTCCTTGAGTTCGGGCGTGACGTACCGCTCCTGATTCACCAGCGTCTGCTTGCGGATCCAGTCCTGCGGCACTTTGTCCTTATGGGCATTCGTCACTTCGAGGTAGTAGCCGAACACATTGTTGAACCCGATTTTCAGACTTGTGATTCCCGTGGCTTGGGTTTCGCGGTGCTGGATGGCCGCAAGTTTGTCCTTGCCACGGTAGGCAAGGTCGCGCAGCGCATCCAGTTCTGGCGAGAGGCCATCGCGCATCACGCCTCCTTTGCTCACCACAGCGGGCGCATCTTCTGCTATTCCTTTAGAAATGCGCTCCAAGGCTGAGGAAACGGGGTGGATGCGGTCGGCCATTTCGAGCAGCGGCACGCATCCCAAAGCCGACAGCGATTCCTTGATGGCGGGCAGACGTTGCAACGCACGTTTCAGTTGCAGCAACTCACGCGGATTCACGCGGGCGGTCGAGATCTTCGAGGCCAACCGTTCGAGGTCGCCCGTCTCGTTGAGGGCCGAGAGCAGCGTGTTCCTCGTCTCTTCCGATGAAAGCAAAGCCTCCAATGCTTCCAGCCTTCTTTCGATGAGATGTTTCTCCTTCAACGGAAGGGCCAACCAACGTTTCATCATCCGTGCGCCCATCGGGGTCACGGTCTGGTCGAGGATGGAGAGCAGGCTCTTGCCATCGGAATGGGCGGGATGCAGTATCTCCAGATTCCGCATCGTGAACCCATCGACCCACATATAGCGGTCGGGTTCGATACGCGATAGGGCGGAAATGTGGGCCGTGCGGCTGTGCTCCGTGTCGCTGAGATACTGCACGGCCGCACCCGCTGCGATGATGCCGTATTTCAGATGCTCCACCCCGAAGCCCTTGAGGTTTCTCGTCCCGAAATGGCGGTTCAGCGTCTCATCAGCGAACTGCGTGGTGAACGCCCAATCCTCCATCGTGAAGGTGCAGTGGCCCTCCCCGAACACCTCGTGGAATCGTCCTCTGAAGCTCTTGCGGAACACAAATTCACTAGGCGAGAAATTCTGCACCAGTTTCTGAGCATAGGAAGTGTCGCCCTCGGCCACGAGGAACTCCCCCGTGCTGATATCGAGGAACGCGATGCCAACACTTTCGCTGTCGAAATGGACGCTGCACAGGAAGTTATTGCTGCGCTGCTCCAGCACGTTGTCGTTCATGCTGAGGCCGGGGGTCACCAGCTCGGTCACCCCGCGCTTCACGATGCCCTTCACCATCTTGGGGTCTTCCAACTGGTCGCATACCGCCACGCGGAAACCCGCCCGCACCAGCTTCGGCAGGTACGATTCAAGCGAGTGGTATGGAAATCCCGCCAGCTCGATGTGGGCGGCAGCACCGTTGGCCCGCTTGGTCAGCACAATGCCCAGCACCTTCGATGCCCGCACCGCGTCCTGCCCGAAGGTCTCGTAGAAGTCGCCCACCCGGAATAACAGAATGGCATCAGGGTATTTGCCCTTGATGGCATTGAACTGCTTCATCAGCGGTGTTTCCGTGTCTTTAGCTGCTTTGGCCAATGCCATGGGGTATTTTTGAGGGGTGGCTAAGATAGCATGCCATTCAGCGTATGGAGAAAGTGAAGAAGTTGAAAATGGACGATTTGGGCAGGCCTTCAAAGGAGGAGTTTGCCAAGGTGAAGCGATTACCTATTACTGTTATTCTGGACAATGTGCGGAGTCTGCACAACGTTGGGTCCATATTCCGCACCTGTGATGCCTTTGCTATGGAGCGGCTTTATCTCTGCGGCATTACTGCCACACCTCCCAATCGTGAAATTGAAAAGTCAGCATTGGGAGCAACTGAGACGGTGGCTTGGCAACATTGGTCTTCAACGGTAGAGGCCATACAAAGCCTTAAAGAACAGGGCTACGTCATCATAGCGGCTGAGCAGGTGGTGGGGAGTATCTCGCCTCGGGAGTTTTCTTTTCAGAATGGGGTACGGTATGCTGTGATTTTTGGACATGAGGTGCACGGTGTGGCACAGGATGTACTTGACCTGTGTGATGAGTTCCTGGAAATTCCACAATCTGGAACGAAGCACTCACTGAATGTGGCAGTAAGCTCTGGGATTGTGCTATGGGAGCTGTATGCTAGAATGGAGCTCAGGACAGATGCTTAAGTCTTTATTCTCCTATTCTTTGAAATAGAAAGGGCCGCTCCAGATTCTGGAACGGCCCTTATCGATTATTGATGGCTGATTACTTCACAATGAAGTCAACCCTTCTGTTCACGTTGAGAGCATCATCAGATTTTGCCAGAGGATTGGACGTCCCTTCGCTCACCACGGTGAAGCGACCAGCATCTATTCCGTACACTTTCACGAGGTGATCAACAGCCGACTGTGCACGCTTCTCAGCAAGAGACTTGTTGTAGTCTTCAGCACCACTCTTGTCTGCGTGTCCGATGACGTTGACTTTCACACCGGTATTAGCCTTCATCACCTTGGCAACCTCAGCCAGTTTGTCGTAGCTGCTCCAGTAGTCGATGCGAGAGCTGTTCACTTTGAAGTAGATGGACATCAGAGTTCCACCGCTGGCAAATGAACTGGAGCTGGATTCAGATTTCTCACCTGCTTTCACGTCAATGGTCTTACCCTGGAAGTTCACCAAATTACCTTTCGGAGTGTTTGGCTCAAGATCCTGACTGTCTGCTACACCATCACCATCAGAATCCAACTCACGGCCTGACTCATCAACACGAGCACCTTTGGCTGTGAAAGGGTCTGCGTCCAAGTGGTCTGGCACACCATCGCCATCTGCATCCAATGCACGGCCGCTACCATCCACTGCGATGTCAGCAGGGGTGTTAGGCTCCTTATCGAACAGATCAGAAACACCATCGCCATCGCTGTCAACAGTAAGTCCGGCCATGTTGGTCTCCATGTCTTCCATCTTTGAGTTGAGCGACTGGAAAGGGTTGACCCACTCTTGGCTGCTCTTATTCTTTCCGAATTTGAAGGCAAGAATCATAGATGCGTAGCTGTAGCTATCATCGGCACCAGTATTTCCGACAGTTGCATCAAGCTTGTCAGAGAAGGTGAACCTGTGCGTGTACTCGAGGCCAAGGTCGAATCTGCGAGAAAGCCTGAACTTGACACCTATACCCATCGGGAATACAGTTTCAGTGGTGCGGGACTTATAATTCTCTGTTCCCTGATTGATGTAGCCCACGCTGTTCACGAATGAATCGTCATACAGGCCTGTCTTCAACGAGCGGAAAGAGATGAATCCGATACCACCGGTCAAGTAAGAAGTAACGCGTCTCTCTTTGGTCCTGTCGGAGTAGAGGAGGTTCACCCAGTTGAAGGTGAAGTTCAGCGTGTAATCAATGTAGTGGTTCTTGAACTTTACGTTCGTGAACTCACTTGAAGGTACTGTGGAGTTGCCCGCAGGCGAATTAACCGCAAGCCTTCTTACACCACCAAGGGTACCGCCCATCACATTGATGTTGGCACCGAACACAGGGGAAATCTGGTAGGCCACGTAGCCTCCACCAGCGAAGTTCCAACGCTCTTCTGCGTTGTCGGTCAACCACCAATCATACTGACGTACGTCACCATAGAAGATGTTGTGGCCGCCATGTCCGCCAATGGAGAACTTGTTGAACTTAATTTTGCCACTTTTTTGCTTGGCTTCTTTGCCCTCCTTCTTCTTGCCTTCTTTCTCCTGAGCGAAGGCCGGAGCACTCAAGAACGCAATCGCAGTTAACAGCAGTAATCCCTTTTTCATATCTACCCGTGATAGTGTTCGTATTGTTTGACTTGAATTTTACGTGGTCAGCAAATGACGTTCGCGCTGCAAAAGTAACCAAAGAGGCGAATTGACCATGGGCCGAAAAAAAAATATGAAACCCGTCCCTAAAGCGCGATTCGGGTTGTCCCCAAAGGGTGCTGTGATTCGATTACGGAGAGCACTGACTCAAAATCAAGTTCCGAGTTCACAAAGTCAATGCGCTCCGTGTCCAGAATGACAATGGGAACATCGCTCAACTGGCGGAAGAACTCCAAGTAGCCTTTAGTTATCTGAGCTAGATATTCGCTGGTGATTTCCTGCTCGAAAGACCTCCCTCGCTTGTGGATCTGCCTCAGGGACTTGTCCACAGAGCAATGCAGGTAAACCAGGAGGTCGGGTTTTGGAAGTCGGCCATGGATAATATGAAAGAGCGTTCGGTAGAGTTCGAACTCGTCTTCCTGAAGGTTGATGCCTGCAAAGATCAGGGACTTAGCGAACGAATAATCCGAGACGACAGTGGGCTGGAAGAGGTCTGTCCTGCTCAGCTCTTCCCGATTCTGATTGTAGCGGTCTGCGAGGAAACTAAGTTCGAGCGTGAACGCATGACGCTCTGGGTTCTCGTAGAATTTTGGCAGAAAGGGGTTGTCGCTGAAGCGCTCCAGCATCAGCCGGGCATTCCATTGCTGGGCGACCAAATGAGCCAACGAGGTTTTCCCGGAACCTATGTTGCCCTCAATCACAACATAATCGTACGTAGGACGAGGGTGATCGCTCATTCTGCTTCCCATCTGGTCACTGAACTGTGATCATCACACTCTTCGAGAAGAACCGAATAGGGCTTGTTCAGCACGGGGTGAATCAGTTCTCTTCCTAAGTCATTCAAAGGGATGAGTGCGAACCTTCGCTGTTGGACGAGCGGATGTGGTATGCTAAGGTCACCTGAGGAGAAAATCCCTCCTGACCAATGCAGGATGTCGATGTCGATGATTCGAGAGCTGTATCGTGGACCCGAATCTCGGACACGGCCAAGATTATTCTCCAAGGTGTGAATGGAGCGGAGAAGTTGTTGCGGTTCCAAGTCACTTTCCAGAATCACTGCCTGATTCAGGAACATTTCCGGAGCATCGAATCCCCATGGCTGTGAGCTGTAAACAGCTGATACACTTGAAATGTGCCCTATCGAGCGGATGATTCCGGCACGCGCCTGTTCGAGCATCCTTCGGGATTCTCCAAGGTTGGAGCCCAGCAGCAGAACGTATGTGTGAATTGCGCCCGACAAGTGCTTCATTGGAAGTGATGGCCGCGAATATGGGTTTTAACATTCGATAACGGGGACGCTGTCGGCAACTTTCTCGGGTGTCTACCTTTGTCCTCCATAAACCATAAAAAAATGAAGCAATTCTTCAAGTTCATGTTTGCCAGCGCCCTTGGCCTGGTTCTGGGAATTTTCCTGCTGTTCATCATCCTTGGCGGAATCGGGGCCATGCTCGGAAGCAAGGGTGAGGTGAAGGTGGAGGAGAATTCTGTTCTCCATATCAAATTGGACACCGAGATCAAAGAGCGTGGCATAGACAAGCCTTTTGATATCGACCCCTCAACTTTCAAACCTAAAACCAGCCTGGGTCTCAATGAGATACTGGCCAGCATTGAAAAGGCCGCGACCGATGACCGGATCAAGGGCATCTATCTCGATATGCAGGGACTTCCTGCAGGGATGGCTTCCACAGAGGAGATACGCAATGCCCTTCTGAAATTCAAGGAAAGTGGTAAGTGGATCGTGAGCTACAGTGAAATGTACTCGCAGAAGGCCTACTATGTGGCATCTGTTGCCGATGAAGTGTGGTTGAATCCTGAAGGACTCGTGGAGTGGCGTGGTCTTGGTTCGCAGGTGGTGTTCCTGAAGAACATGTTCGAGAAACTTGAATTGGAGCCGCAGATCATCCGCTACGGTAAATTCAAGAGTGCCGTGGAACCATTGATGCTGGACAAGATGAGTGAGGCCAACCGTCTTCAGACCATGACCTACATGGACGCCCTCTGGGATCAGATGTTGGAAGGAGTGGCCGCCTCACGCGGAAAGAGTGCAGCTGAGCTGGACTCCATGGCTCAGCATGCGACCATCCGGAAGGCCGAGCATGCCGTGAATCACGGTCTGGTGGATGGTTTGAAATACAAGGATGAGGTGCTGGCCGACCTGCGCGGAAGACTGGCCATCGAGAAGGAGGACGGGAAGATCAATTTCATCGCTTTGGGAGAATATAAGGGAGCGGCCAAGCCGAAGGAGGATGCGAAATCGGGTCGTGACAGAGTGGCTGTCATCTATGCTGTTGGAGGAATTGACACCGGGGAAGGTGATGACGAGAGCATCGGCTCGGAGACGATTTCCAGCGAGATCCGCAAGGCCCGTCTCGATGACAAGGTGAAGGCCATCGTGCTTCGCATCAACAGCGGGGGAGGAAGTGCGCTCGCATCGGACGTTATCTGGCGCGAGACCGTGCTCGCCAAGGAGGCGAAGCCCTTCGTGGTCTCCTTTGGTGACGTGGCCGCATCAGGAGGATACTACATTGCCTGTGCAGCAGATACCATCGTAGCGCAGCCGAACACCATCACCGGTTCGATTGGTGTGTTCGGAGTACTGTTCAATGCTCAGAAAATGCTACAGAACAAATTCGGCATCACTGTGGACACCGTGAAGACCAACCGTTTTGCGGACCTCGGTGGCCCGTTGCGTCCTCTGAGCGAAGTGGAACGTGAGATCATTCAGGAAAGCGTGAACGACATCTATTTCGACTTCATCGGTAAGGTGGCCCAGGGCCGTGGATTAACGACTGCCGAGGTGGACAGCATCGGCCAAGGTCGTGTATGGAGCGGGAAGGACGCCTTGCGTATCGGCCTTGTGGACGTGCTCGGAGGATTGAATGATGCAGTCGCCATTGCGGCCAAGATGGCCGGACTGGAAGATTATCGCGTTACTGAGCTCCCTGAGCAGAAGGATGCCATGGAGCAGATCATCAAGGATCTGACCGGTGGAGGAGAGGAGGCTTTGTTGAAGGCCCGCCTAGGCAACTACTATACTTACATGCGCGATGTGGAGTCGATGATGAACATGCGCGGTGTTCAGGCGCGGATGCCCTATACCATCTATATCGACTGATATTTCCAGTCTTCTTTGAACAACCCCGTTCGGCCAAGGTCGGACGGGGTTTTTCGTTTACTTGCGAGAACAATCCCAGGGCGAGATGTTCAATTCAGTAGTGACATGGCTGATGCGGAAACGGAAACATCAGCGCGACCTGTTCCTTCAATTCCCGTTCGATGTTCAGGCAGATGTGCTCAGGCACCTTTTGGAAAAGGCCTCTTCCACGGAATTCGGGCGGCAGCATGGCTTCACGTCCGTTCATTCAAAGGATGATTTCCGCAAGCGTGTACCTCTTCAGGACTACGATTCACTGAAGCCTTACATAGAGCGTCAGCGCAAGGGAGAGCAGCATCTGCTCTGGCCGACCACTGTCCGATGGTTCGCCAAGTCGAGCGGCACCACGAGCGACCGCAGCAAGTTCATCCCTGTGAGTCAGGAAGCGCTGGAGGACTGCCACTTCAAAGGCGGGAAGGATATGCTCGGCATTTACTGCCACAACTTTCCGGATACCCGCATGTTCTCCGGAAAAGGGCTTTCCATCGGAGGGAGTCACAGGGTGGACGAGGCGAATGCCGAGGTCTTCTATGGCGACCTGTCGGCCGTGCTGCTTCAGAATCTTCCCCTTTGGACCGAGCTCTATCGCACCCCGAAGCTGGAGGTGGCGTTGATGGATGAATGGGAATCCAAGTTGGACGAAATGGTCCGCATCACGCTGCAGCAGGATATCACCAACATCCAAGGCGTGCCGTCATGGACGCTCGTGCTGCTCAACAAGGTTCTGGAAGCCTCAGGAAAAAGGACTATCCGAGAGGTGTGGCCCAATCTGGAGGTGTTCTTTCACGGTGCCGTGAGTTTTCTGCCCTACAGGAAGCAGTTCGAGGCGATCATTGGAAACCCTGGCATCCATTATATGGAGACCTACAATGCCTCCGAGGGCTTCTTCGCCATGCAGGACCGGCCCGAATCGGATGAGCTGCTGCTCATGTTGGATTACGGCATCTACTACGAGTTCATTCCGATGGAAGAATGGGAAAGTCCTGCCCCGCGCACGCTGCTGTTGGAGGAGGTGGAGACCGGGCGTAACTATGCCGTGGTCATCAGCACCAATGCGGGGCTCTGGCGTTACCGCATCGGAGACACAGTGACCTTCACTTCCCTTCGGCCGCATCGCATCCGCATCACGGGGCGGACCCGCCATTTCATCAATGCTTTCGGGGAAGAGGTCATCATCGAGAATGCCGAGCAGGCCCTCCAGATGGCCTGTGAACGCACGGGTGCGTTGATACGCGAATACACGGCCGGGCCGCTCTATCTCGAAGGGAAATCCAAGGGGCGCCATGAGTGGCTCATCGAGTTTGCGCACGTGCCTGTCGACATGGACTATTTCATCGAGACACTGGACACGGGGCTCAAGTCCATCAATTCGGACTATGATGCCAAACGCTACCGCGACATGGTGCTTCAGCCGCCCTTGGTAAGGAGCCTCCCCGCGGAAAGCTTCTATGCATGGCTGCGGTCAAAGGGGAAATTGGGCGGACAGCACAAGGTGCCACGGCTCAATAACGACCGCACTTATCTGGACGATATTCTCCGTTCACTGGGTCAGTGACCCGACACCACGATGCGCTGCACCGAGCGGAACGGCCCGTTGCTCACCGCTATGGTGTAGAGCCCGGAAGGCAGTCCTGTCAAGGTCTGTTCCTGACCCACGAAGGCATCGTTGCGAACAGCCCGGCCCTGAGTATCCATAACGGATAGCTGCCAGTCGCCATGGAACGGGGTGCGCACCGTGACTTCACTGTTGGACGGATTGGGATACACCACCACCTGTTGGCGTATGGTGACCTGGTCCACTCCCACAGGCTCGCAGGGGTCGATGGCAATGGAGAGAGGCGCGGCCATATCCAGACGCTTGCCGATCTTGCCTGTATAGTTGGAGTTGGTGCCGA
>CAZATP010000014.1:0-4720 GCA_964488095.1 uncultured Chryseobacterium sp. | reverse complement strand
GCGGCCATATCCAGACGCTTGCCGATCTTGCCTGTATAGTTGGAGTTGGTGCCGATGCTCTCGATGTCCACCGCGTGCTCCAGCAGCAGGTCGGTCGTTTCAATGGCCGTGAGGCACGGGAACTTGGACCTGATCAATGCCGCAGCACCGGAAACCTGAGGCGCGGCATAGCTGGTTCCACCAGTGGTGGTGTACACAGGACTGCCATTAACGGTGGCCGTGCTGAACACGTTAAAGCCCTGCGCGCACATGTCCACCTTGTCCGACCATGTGAAGGTGGGGTTCGTCCCGTTGTTGAAGACATCGTTGTTGTGCACTCCGGTCACACTGATGGCGTTGTCGAAAGAGGCCGGGTAGCGGTATTCCTCCACCGCGTTGTTGCCTGCCGATGCCACCACGACCGCATCCTTGTTGATGGTCGCATAGTTCACTGCATCCTGCCCCAGATTGCTGAAGGTGACGGTGCCCCACGAGCAGTTGATCACCTTGCAGTCGCGGTCGGCACAGTAGATGATGGACTCGTAGCCATCGGCAGTGACGATGGTGCCCGCGTTGTTGCCGATCTTCACAGGAAGGTACTTGCAATCGTAGGCCACGCCCGCGATGCCCACTCCGTTGTCCGTGGTGGCCGATGACACGGCCAGCACCCCGGTGCCGTGGTAATTGTTGGCCACGAAGAGCGTGTTGTCGTCATCCACCACGTCCCATCCGGTGAAGTTGTCGATGTAGCCATCGTTGTCATCGTCATTGCCGTTGATGGGGTCGTCATAGTTCTTCTTCAGATTGCCCTGCAGATCCTGATGCAACAGGTCGAAACTCGTGTCGGTCACTCCGATCACCACGTTCGTATCGCCCTGCGTCACATCCCAGGCTGCAAATGCCCCGATCTGCGTCAGGTGATTCTGCGAGCCTATCTGCGGGTCGTTCGGTGTGCTGAACGATACGGACCAGGTGGTGGGTTCCACCCAATCGAACTTCCCGGAGGCTGCGAGCTTCTCCGTCCATTCTCCCAGATCGGCCTGCTCGGGCAGTTGCACCTTGAAAATGCGGCTGATGTCCACGAGCGGGTTGCCGAAGCGGTCCGTCCGGCCCTTGGGGTCCTCGGCACGGGGGAACATCTGCGTCACCGAGAGCGCTCCGGTCCCTTGCAGCGTCTCCCACTGAATGCCCTGACGCTGGACGGCCTCCTTGTGTTCGGGCCGCACCTTCAGGATGAGGATTCCGGGAACGATGTCCATCTGGCCCAACACGGTGAGGGGCATGATGAGCAGGGCAAGTAGAAGATGTCTCATGGGAGTGGTTTTGACAGGATGAAATTACTTCAATCGGCAGAGAGCTCGGAATGCAACGGAATGCGGTCCAGAAAGTTCATAGACCCGTCAATGATCCGGAGGCAGAAGATGTCCAGTCCGTTGCTCATCAGAATGAACGGGGCTGCGAGATGCCGGTTGTAGCGCCCGGCCTGAAAGACGGTCGCATTGTTCAAAGGCTCGCTTGCGGCCTTGCACTCCACCAGCATCAAGGCCCGTCCCTGGCGGTCGTGGATGCTCACATCGGCCCGCTGCTGGCGTTCGCTGCCGCGCACGCTGCGCTCCATCTTCATGAGTGCAAGAGGGTAGGCGAGGTCGAAGTGCAGATGGGCCACCAGATGCTGGCGCACCCACTCCTCGGGGGTGAGCACCACCCATTTTCTGCGGGCAAGGCACAGCACCATGGGCCGGCCGTCCCGCTGCTCCACTCTGAGCGGGTGGGGCGGCAGGTTGAGGTTCGGAAAGTGGTCGGGTCGAAGGGTGTTCAGAGCGGTGCGAAGTTATGGACGTGCCCATCATGGCCCGGTAGGCCAGAACCAAATGGCGGCTGAGATGTTCCATGCAGCGTCAGCGGGTCGTTCCTTCCCCTGCACTCCTACCAAGCAGTAATTTAGCCCCATGTCAGAAGTCATCCGCACCGAGCATTTAGCGAAGGTCTATCGCATGGGAAACGAGGAGGTGCACGCCCTCCGCGATGTCAGTATCACCATTCTCAAAGGGGAGTACGTAGCGCTCATGGGCCCATCGGGCTCGGGCAAGTCCACGCTCATGAACATGCTGGGCTGCCTGGACACCCCGTCATCAGGTCATTATTACCTGAGCGGTCAGGACGTGAGCCGCATGAACGACAACCAGCTGGCCGAGGTGCGCAACAAGGAGATCGGGTTCGTTTTTCAGACCTTCAACCTGCTGCCGAGGTCAACTGCCTTGGACAATGTATGCCTTCCGCTCATCTATGCCGGAAAGCCTAAGTCCGAGCGCCTGAAGCGGGGCAAGGAGGTGTTGGAGCAGGTGGGGCTGGGCGACAGAATGGACCACCGTCCGAATGAACTCTCCGGAGGTCAGCGGCAGCGGGTGGCCGTGGCGCGTGCGCTGGTCAACCATCCGGCCATGCTGCTGGCCGATGAGCCCACGGGCAACCTCGACTCGAAGACCTCCGTGGAGATCATGGGCCTGTTCGAGGAGATCCATCGCAACGGCAACACCATCGTAGTGGTGACCCACGAGGAGGACATCGCGCAACATGCGCACCGCATCATCCGGCTGAAGGACGGGCTGGTAGAGAGTGACATACGCAATACGAACATCACCACAGTGCTACAGAAGGCATGAAGATATATACCAGAACAGGTGATAAGGGCACCACAGGACTTTTCGGGGGTGCACGTGTGCCGAAACACCACATGCGTATCGAGAGCTATGGCACGGTCGATGAGCTGAACTCCTACATCGGACTGGTGCGTCACCGCGACATGGAGCAGCGGCAGAAGGATGTGCTGGGAGAGGTGCAGGACCGTCTGTTCACCATCGGCTCCATTCTCGCCTCCGACCCATCGAAGAAGAATCTCAGCGTGCCCGACCTGCATGCCAGCGATGTGGAGTTCCTCGAACGCGAGATCGACCATATGAACCAGACCCTCCCCGAGATGAGGTCGTTCGTGCTCCCGGGAGGCAACGATACCGTGGCCTTCTGCCATGTGGCCCGGTGCGTGTGCCGAAGGGCCGAGCGGCTGGCCGTGCTGCTCAACGAGTCGGAGCCCATCGAGCCCCTGGTGCTCATTTACCTGAACCGGCTGTCGGATTATCTCTTTGTGCTGAGCCGGAAACTGAGCATGGACACCCACGCCACCGAGGTGCCATGGAAGCCACGGAAATAAAGGGATTCACGCATTTCCCATTTTCATCGACAGCTTCTTTGATTCTATCATGGAATTTTTAGCTTTGCGCGAAATTCACAGGGGGCGTTCCGTTCCCTTTTAAACAGAAGGATCATGTACTGGACACTCGAACTCGCGTCAAAACTGGAAGACGCGCCATGGCCTGCCACCAAGGATGAGCTCATCGACTTCGCCATGCGTTCCGGGGCCCCGATGGAGGTCATCGAGAACCTGCAGGAGATCGAGGATGACGGTGAGATCTTCGAGAGCATCGAGGACGTTTGGCCCGACTATCCCTCCAAGGAGGACTTCTTCTTCAACGAGGACGAATATTGAGCCTTAGTGGCTTGGTGAACTGAAGGAACCCTGCCCGTAAGGCAGGGTTTTTTGTTTCCGGATGTGGCCTTGGTCGAGGCACAGACACCTCAGTAAAGATTGCCTGCGCGTTTCACCGTGGCCGCAATCTCATCGCGCAGGGTGACGGGGGCGATCACCTCCACGCTGTCCCCGAACGAGAGGAGGGCCATGCTCAGCTCGGCCGAGGGGATGACGCGTATGCTCACGGTGATGGTGTCCGCATCCTCACGCACCAGTTGCTGGGTGGGGTGCAGCGGTTGGGTGCGGATGAACTGCGCCTGCCGCTGCCCGAACCGCAGCACCACGTCCACGGGGTCTCCCCCGGCCGTGATGCCGAAACTGTGGCGGAACAGGGCATCGGGGTCGAAGCCCGCGTCAGCAGCGAAGAACTTCTCCATCAGTGCGAGGTCGCTGATGCGGTCCAGACCGAAGGTGCGGGTGGCGTTGCGTTCCACGTCCTTGCCGATTACATACCACCGGTTGCGGTATTCCTTGAGCAGATAGGGGTACAGGGTGCGCTCCGTGTCGCGGCCGTCCAGAAACGAATGGTAGCGGAAACGCACCTGCTGCCGCTGCTTGATGGCCTGCAGCAGGGCGGGCAGCAGATCGGTGCCCACGGCCTCGGGGGTAGTCTCAAACTGCACGTGGCGTTCCACGGCCTCGTCCTGCATCTCGGGCGAGATGTTCATCCGGTCGAAAATCTTGCGGATGGCCGAACCGAAGTCCTTGAACATCGCCAGGTCGCGGAACTGGAACAGCGTAGCAGCCGCCAGTTTGATGGCCTCCTGCTCCTCATCGCTCAGGCTGATGTCGCGGATGGTGTAGCCCTCCTGTTCGTAGTAGTAGCCGTTGTGCTGCTTGCTGTAGCGGATGGGGGCGAAATAGCCCAGTTCCTCCTCGGTGCGCATGGCGCGGAGGTCCTTCTCAATGGTGCTGCGCGATATGCGCTCGTTGCTGCTGCCGTAGAGGGCCTCCTCGCAGGCATACTGCAGATCCTCAAGGGTAGGGTAGGGGCGGAAACGGTTGGTGAGACAACGGTCTATGACCCGGAAGCGCAGCAGCGCATACTTGTTGGCAGGCATGCCACGAAGTTACATCTGCGGCATCGCTATCTCAACAGCGTCACCCTTCCACGGTAGGTATGCTCGTTGCCCTTGACGTCATAGACGTTGATTC
>CAZATP010000013.1:0-82881 GCA_964488095.1 uncultured Chryseobacterium sp. | reverse complement strand
TGGTGGGCGGAGCGGCCAACTATCTGGAGCCCGAAACGCGCGAAGGGGACCTGCTCAAACGGTTCCTGCTCAATGCAGGCGTGGCCGAAAGCGACATCATCGTGGAGCGCCAGAGCCTTAACACGTTCCAGAATGCAGCATTGTCGAGACCGATACTCGAAAAGCTCGGGGAACAGCGCTATCTGCTCGTCACCTCCTCAAGTCACATGCGCAGAGCGTTGGCCTGCTTCGCACATCAAGGCATTGATGTGCAGCCCTATGCGGTGCAGAAGCGGGTAGGCATCCGCAGATGGGAACTGGATTTCCTCCTGGTGCCCAAGGCCGAGAACTTCGGCAAATGGGCCGCACTGCTGCACGAGTGGGTAGGCTTCGTCAGCTACAAGGTGCGCGGTTACTGCTGACCTGTCTGCCCGCCATGGTCATTTCTTGAAAATGAAGTAAACGGCCAGCACCAGGAAGATGAACCCGATAAGGTGATTGAGCCGGAAGGTCTCGGTCTTGAACACAGTTACGGCTATGAGCGTGAACACCGTAAGGCTCACCACCTCCTGGATGATGCGGAGCTGGAAGAGGCTGAACGGCCCCCCGTTGCCCGCATAGCCGATGCGGTTGGCCGGAACCATGAAGTTGTATTCGAAGAACGCCAGCCCCCAACTGATGAGGATGATGCTGAACAGCCCCAGGTTCTGTGCCCAACTCATCTCTTTGAACTTGAGATGGCCGTACCACGCAAACGTCATGAACACGTTGCTAAGCACCAATAGACCGATGGTGTAGAACGGCTTCATCCCATATCAGGCGAGTGCGGCCAACTGCTCCTCCAATGCCTTTATCTTGCTCTCGGCATCGGCCTTCTTGCTCTGCTCCAGTTGCAGCACCTGAGCGGGCGCACCGGCCACGAAACGCTCGTTTCCCAGCTTCTTCATCACCGACTGGAGGAACCCTTGCACATATTCAAGCTCCTTGCGCAGCTTCTCCTTCTCCTCCTCGGGGTCGAGCAATCCTTCGAGCGGAATGAAGAACTCCGCGCCCTTGATCACGAACGAGGCCGCGTTGGCAGGGGCATTGTCCGTGGCGGATATCTCCTGCAAGAACGCCAGCTTGGTGATGACGGGGTTCATCTGCGCATCGGCCTTGCCCTTCACCAGCAGTTGCAGCGGTGCCTTGGGGGCCAGTTGTTTCTCATTGCGCACCCTGCGCACCTCCATGATCACGTTGATGGCGCGGTCGAAGGCTTCGAGCAGCGTGGCATCGGTCTGCCCCGCCTTGGGCCAAGGGGCGATGATGATGCGGTCCTTCTCTGTGCGTTCACCGAGGTGGTCCCATATCTCCTCCGCGATGAACGGGGTGAATGGGTGCAGCAGTTTAAGCAGATCACCGAGGAAGGCATTGGTCGCGGCAAGGGTCTTCGGGTCGATGGGCTGCTCGAATCCTGGCTTGATGATCTCCAGATACCACGAGCAGAAATCGTCCCACACCAGCTTGTAGACACTCATCAGCGCGTCACTCAGGCGGAACTTGCCGTAGTGGTCGTCCATCTCAGCCAGCGCCACACTGAACCGCGAGCGGAACCACTCGATGGCGATGCGCGATTCCTCAGGCTGCGCGAGGGTGGCATCCACCTCCCAACCGTTGATGAGTCGGAACGAGTTCCACACCTTGTTGGTGAAGTTGCGGCCTTGTAGGCACAGCCCTTCATCGAACAGCAGATCGTTGCCCGCAGGCGATGAGAGGAGCATGCCCACGCGCACGCCATCGGCCCCGTACTGCTTGATGAGGTCCAACGGGTCGGGGCTGTTGCCGAGGCTCTTGCTCATCTTGCGGCCCTGCTTGTCGCGCACGATGCCAGTGAGATACACGTTCTTGAACGGCAGCTCGCCACGGTACTCGTAGCCCGCCATCACCATCCGCGCCACCCAGAAGAAGAGGATCTCGGGGGCGGTCACAAGGTCGTTGGTCGGGTAGTAGTAGTTGATGTCTTTGCCATCGGGATTCTTGAAACCATCGAACACCGAGATGGGCCACAGCCACGAGGAGAACCAGGTGTCAACGACATCTTCGTCCTGTTTCAGATCTGCAATAGACAATTTGCAATTTTCAATTTTCAATTTGAACTGGTCGAGCGCGGCCTCGGCAGTCTTTGCCACCACATACGTGCCATCGGGGGCGTACCACGCGGGAATGCGCTGCCCCCACCACAGCTGGCGGCTGATGCACCAGTCGCGGACGTTCTCCATCCAATAACGGTAGGTGTTCACGAATTTGGGCGGGTGGAACTGAATGTTGCCGTTCAGCACATTGTCGAGCGCAGGCTTGGCCATCTCCGACATCTTAACGAACCATTGCTCTGACAGGCGCGGCTCGATGACGGCATCCGTGCGCTCCGAGTAGCCCACCTTGTTCATGTAGTCCTCGGTCTTCACCAGATTACCGAGCTCCTCCAGCTCCTTGGCAATCTTCTTCCGCACGATGAAGCGGTCCTCGCCCACATAGAACCCAGGGGCCGCACTCATGGTGCCATCGGCATTCAGAATGTCGATGGTCTCGAGGTTGTGCTTCTTGCCCAGCTCATAGTCGTTGGCATCGTGGGCGGGCGTCACTTTCAGGCAGCCCGTGCCGAACTCCATCTCCACATATTCATCCAAGATGATGGGGATGCTTCTGTTCGCCATCGGCACAATGGCGCGCTTGCCGTGCAGATGCTTGAAGCGCTCATCGTTAGGGTTGATGCAGATGGCGGTGTCTCCGAGAATGGTCTCCGGGCGGGTGGTAGCGATGGTCACGAATTCCCCTCCTAGTAAGGAGGGGTCAGGGGAGGTCTCTATCTCATACCTTATGAAATACAGCTTCGAGTTCACCTCCTTGTGATACACCTCCTCGTCCGAAACGGCCGTCAACGCCTTCGGGTCCCAGTTCACCATGCGGTGACCTTTATATACTAGCCCTTTCTCATGCAGGTCGATGAACACATCGAGCACCGCATCGCTCAGGTCGTCCTCCATGGTGAAACGGGTACGCTCCCAGTCGCAGCTCGCGCCCAGTTTCTTCAATTGTTCGAGGATGATGCCCCCGTGCTTGTGCGTCCATTCCCACGCATGACCGAGGAACTCTTCGCGGGTGAGGTCCCATTTCTTGATGCCCTCATCGGCCAGTTTCTTCACCACCTTGGCCTCGGTGGCAATGGAGGCATGGTCGGTGCCCGGCACCCAGCAGGCGTTCTTGCCCTGCATCCGTGCCCTGCGCACCAGAACATCCTGAATGGTGTTGTTGAGCATATGGCCCATGTGCAGCACGCCCGTCACGTTGGGCGGGGGTATCACGATGGTGTAAGGCTCCCGCTCGTCCGGCTCTGAATGGAAGTAACCGTGCTCCATCCAGTAGGTGTACCATTTCTCCTCCGCGCTGGTGGGGTCGTAGGTCTTGGCGATCTCGCTCATGCTGTTTTTCCTTGTGGGGGCGCAAAAGTAGCTATGCAGGCGGGCTGCGACCAGAAGGGGGAGATGGGGGAAATGGAAAATAGAAAATGGAAGATGGTTGTGCCAATAACCCGCAGAGAGACACCTCCACCATTTGCTGCCCACCATTTTCTTCCTTCCCATTCTCCATTTTCATCGTTCCCATTTTCCCTTTGCCCCCTACCCTATTTTTGACGCTCCACTTATCCAAAGCCCATGGAGTTCAGCGCATTCGACATCATTGCTTTCATCGGTTTCCTCGTGGTGGTGATCGGGGTATCGCTCTACGCCTCCCGCAAAGAGGAGACGGCAGAGGATTACTTCCTCGCGGGCCGCGGGCTAAGCTGGTGGCTCATCGGTTTCTCGCTGATCGCCAGCAACATCTCGTCCGAACATTTCATCGGCATGTCGGGCAAGGGATACACCCTCGGTCTTGCCATTGCGAGCTATGAATGGATGGCGGCCATCACGCTCATCATCGTGGCGCTGTTCTTCCTGCCGAGGTTTCTGCGCAGCGGCATCTATACCATTCCCGAGTTTTTGGAATACCGCTACGGGCGCACCTCGCGGCTCATCACGGCGGGCTACATGATGGTGTTCTATGTGCTGGTGACCCTCGCCACGGTGCTCTATTCGGGCGCACTGGCCATCTCGTCCATCTTCGGCATCGACATCAACCTCGGCATCTGGGTCATTGGCATCCTGGCAGGCGGCTACACCGTTTATGGCGGACTGAAGGCCGTGGTATGGTCAGACCTCATTCAGGGCACCGCGCTTATTCTGGGCGGAACACTGGTCATGTTCCTCGGCTTCAACGAGATGGGCATCGTGTTCGGTGGGGGCGATACGGGCAGCATAATCACCAACATCGGTCATGGCATCACCAGTTTCTTTGAGCAGAGCCGCGATAAGCTGCACACCGTGCTGCCAGCCGACCATCCCGAACTGCCGTGGGTGGCCGTGTTCATCGGTGGGCTGTGGATACCGAACCTCTATTACTGGGGTCTAAACCAATTCATCACACAGCGCACCCTGGCGGCCAAGAGCCTGCTGGAGGGACAGAAGGGCATTCTCTTCGCGGCCACGCTGAAGCTGTTCATCCCCTTCATCGTGGTGTTTCCGGGCATCATGGCGTTTCAGCTTTATGGCGATGAGGTGATCGCTGCCACGGGCACAGGCGATGGCGCCTATCCCTATCTGCTGCGGCAGGTGTTGCCTGTGGGTCTGCTCGGACTGATGTTCGCGGCCCTTTTCGGTGCGGTGATGAGCACGCTCGACTCGCTACTGAACTCGGCCGCCACCATCTTCACGATGGACATCTACCGCCCTTACTTCGCGCCCGATGCCAGCCAGAAACAACTGGTGAAGGCCGGACGCCTCACCACCCTGACCCTCGTCATCGTGGGCTGCCTGTGGGCACCCGTGGTGGGCAGTTTCGACAGCGTATTCGACTACATCCAGAAGTTCGGGGGACTCATCCAGCCGGGCATTCTCGGGGCTTTCCTGTTCGGAATCCTGTGGAAGAAAGTACCGGCCCACGCGGTCAATGTGGCGATGGTGATAAACATTCCCATCTATGCTGCGCTGCTGCTGGTGGATGAGTTCGTTTTCCCGGAGGGAGAGAAACTGGCGTTCCTACACTACATGGCCATCGCCTTCGGCTGTGTGGCCACCTACATCGTCATCGCCACGCTCGTCCGCCCATTAAAAGTGGCTGCCGTGATGCCTGTGAAGCACGACTACCCCACGGCCATCAACCCCGTTATAGCCGTTTGGAGCGCGCTGGTGCTGGCGGCCACCGTGGGGCTTTATGTGGTTTTCAGGTAAAGTACGCTGCTATCATTGCAGGTGAGTAGGGCCTTATCCGAGTACTCAGATGCCCCTCTTTGGAGCCGGAAGACCCCATCCGAGTGCTCAGAAAGCTGGATGAGGTCTTTGCCGACACATGAATGAACCGTGCAGTGATCAGATCACTTCGGGTGATAGGTCTTCTTGGCCTCGCGCTTGATCTGCTCCACATCCAAGGTCATCACCTTGGTCTTCTGCTCGGCATAGAGCTGCATCTGGTCGGTATAGTGCGGTGAATCGGGGCGTGTGCTGGCCCCGAACGGGTGCAGCGTCTCGATGTGCGGCAGCCGCTCCCCTTTCTTCCACTGTGCGAACTGCGTGTAGGAATCAGCCACATAAGGCTTGAACATCCCGTCCTTGTGGGGCTGGTTGTAGTTGGCCGCAAGGGCATCCCCGAAACCGTTGAGCGGCAGGTTCACTTCTCCGCGCACATGGCGTTGAAGTTCGCCAAGCGGCACGATGCGCCCCCCGAAATGCTCGTCCAGATGCTTTCGGGCATCGCGCAGGGCCTGCACGTACACCTCTTCCGGCACATTGATGGACTGCTTGAAATCTGAATCCGTGAGCTTCAGCTTGTCGAACACGTTCTGAAACACCAGCAGAAAAGTGCCGGCCCCAAGGCTGTAGCGGTCGGCACAGCCGTCCCACTTCACAATCTCGGACTGCAGGTCGCTCACATCGGGATATTTCCGTGGGTCCATGAACACGAGATGCTCGATGCTCTCGTACATCTTACTGCAGCTCTTCACCTCATGGTCGAACTTGATGTCCTTCATCCGCTCGAAGGTCATCTTGTCGGAGAGGGAAAGCAGCTCCATGAAACGCTCTGCACGGTTGTTATCGCCCAGATCCTTATCAAAACCGAAATAGTCGGGCCATTCGGTGATCTTGCGCTGATCCTCCTTGGCCGTGGCGTTGGTGGGCAGGTTATTGGTGTTGAACACATACCCGCTCTTCGGATTGACGTACTGCACCAGGTCCTTTGCAGGGTGGAACTCCGTCCACAGGCTGTAGGTGCTGTTCATGCCCACCACGCCACGATAGTTGAAGTCGGGATTGCGCTTCGGCACAAGAGCGTTGTTGATGTAGAAGATGGTGTCGTTCCGGTCGGCATAGATGATGTTGTACTTGGCGGCCTGGCCCAAGCTCACAGCGCGGTAGAACTCGGTGAAATTCCGCGCCTTGTTCATGCGGTACCATTGCTCGCCCACGCGGATGCGCTCGTTGGCCCCGAACTTCATGGCATAGAACTCACCGCCCTTCGACTTGAGCGTGGCCCCGGCCACACTCCAATAGGTGGTCATCTTCACAGGAATGACGATGCCGCCCAGTTTCACCTTGAGCCAGATGGGACGCTTCTCCAGCTTCAGCCATTGGTCATTGAAACGGTAGGTGTGCTTCTTCTTCGGATGCATCTCCAGTTTGAACACATCCACCACATCCAGATGATTGTAGGTGTGTGCCCAACCGAGGTGCTCGTTCGTCCCAAGGAAGATGGACGTGCCGCCAGGGAACATGGCGCCATGGATGTTGAGACCCTCATCGCTCACCAGATGCGCCTCATACCAGGAGAACGGCCCCTCCACCGGCTGATGGGGGTTGATGCAGAGCATGGAGCTTCCATCGGCCGTCTTGCGGCTGTTGAACGCGAAGGCATTGGAACCGAACTCGTAGGGATCGCCATCATACTTGCCGTCTACAATGTTGCCCAATGGCCCTGTGGCGCCCGAAAGTGCGCTCATGGCGAAGATGTACGCCACCATCGCGTCTTTAGGGTCGATGGGGAACAGGCCCTTCACCCTCACCTCTTCCGGATGCTTGGCCGCAAAAGCATTGATTCCCTGACAGTAGCCCTCCGAATAGCGTAGATAATCCTCGGGCACCTCGGCAAACTTCTCCTCCACCACCTTGTATCCGCCTATGGCATGGATGAAGAAGTCGCGCTGCGCCCCCTCCTTGCCCATCAGCTTTCCCGACATGCCCCTGCCGGCAGCGATCAGCTCCTGCATGGTGAAGAAATCGTCCTCAGCATTGGCCCATGCCAGTCCGTAGGCCGCATCGGCATCGGTCTTGCCGAAAATGTGCGGAATGCCCCATGCATCACGGACGATGGTCACACTGTCGGGGTTCACTGCGGTTTTCCAGGTGTAGGGTGTCTTCTGCGCGAATGCGGATGCCGAGAAGAGAGAAACAAGTGCGATGCTTCGCGCTATCGAATTCATTTTCAGAGGATAATGGGTATGGAAGCGACCCAGTGAACAAGGCCTTGCAATTATACACAACTCCCAAACGAACCGAATGAGAATTATTGCTAAAAATCAAGTGTTCAAAGACTTGTATTCTAAGGTGTGCACGCACGGGCCGATTCTGGAACCTTAAGATTTCCTTCACGGCCGATCGGATGGTCAGGCCCTAACTTTGACCCCATGACCAACCGTTGGTTACTGCGCTCCTGTATGACCGTCCTGCTGATCCTTTTAGGAGGAAACGTAGTGCTGCCATGGGGGTTCTTCGGCCATAGGCACATCAACAAACTGGCGGTATTCACGCTGCCTGATGAGATGATGGGGCTCTACAAGCGCAACCTGAATTTCATCAGTGAGCACGCAGTGGACCCCGACAAGAGGCGTTACATCGGCAAGGATGAAGCGCCCCGCCACTATATCGACATCGACCATTATGGTGAAGAGCCTTTCAAGGTGATGCCAAGGAAATGGAAGGATGCGGTGGACAAGTTCACCGAGGATACCCTGAAGGCCTACGGCATCGTGCCATGGCACATCGACATCATGATGTTCCGGCTCACCAAGGCCTTTCAGGAGATGGATCTTGACAGGATTCTGCGGGTGAGTACCGAACTGGGGCATTATCTGGGCGATGCGCATGTGCCCCTTCATACCACTAAGAACTACAACGGGAAGATGACCGGCCAGGACGGCATCCATGGATTCTGGGAGAGTCGCATCCCAGAACTCTTCCATGAGGACTACGACTTCTTGGTAGGGCGGGCAGAATACGTGGAAGATCCGCTCGATTTCGCCTGGGAAGTGATAGAGGCCAGCCACAACGCGGTTGACAGCGTGCTCAGGATTGAACGCGAGCTGAACGCGACATGGCCCACGGACCTGAAATACACCATCGAGAACCGGGGACAGGCCACCATGCAGGTCTATTCTCGGGAGTATTCCGCAGAATACCAGAAGCGACTGGGCGGACAGGTGGAGCGCAGGATGCGGGCCAGCGTGCACGCCATAGGCAGTCTGTGGTACACCGCCTGGGTCAATGCCGGGCAGCCCGACCTTAGGCCGCTGTATGACAAAGGCATCTCCCCGGAGGAGCAGGAACAGATGATAGAGCTTGAACTACAGGTGAAAGGAAGCAGTGGACAGAAAGGACGCGAACACGAGAACTGAACTTAAGGGAGTCAAAGTGCTGGAGTTGGCGTCAGTACTTGCCGGACCAGCCGTAGGCACATTTTTGGCAGAACTGGGGGCCGAGGTGACAAAAGTGGAAAATGCCCGAACTGGAGGTGACGTCACCCGTTCATGGAAACTGCCCTCCGAACCGGAGGAACAGGCGCATTCCGCCTATTTCTGCTCGGTTAACTGGGGTAAGAAACATCTGCTCCTAGACCTGAAGAGTGATGGAGGTCATGCGCAGGCGATGCAGCTTGCATCCGAGGCGGATATCATCATTACGAACTACAGACCCGGTGATGATGTGAAACTGCGATTGGACTACGAGACCATACGCAAAGTGAATCCAAAGGTCATCTATGGAAGCATCAACGGCTACGGGTCAGATAATCCAAGGGCTGCCTTCGATGTTGTGCTTCAGGCGGAGTGCGGATTCATGAGCATCAATGGATTTGAGGACCGACCTCCCTTGAAATTCCCATTGGCGGTTATTGACATGCTTGCTGCCCATCAGCTGAAACAGGCCATTCTGCTGGGGCTTTACACCAGACAACGAACTGGTGAGGGCTGCCATGTCACGGCATCCCTGTTCGATGCAGCCATCTCGGCTCTGAGCAATTATGCTACCAACTGGCTGATGTGCCACGATTTGGCAGGACGTTGCGGGGGAACACACCCCAACATCTGCCCCTATGGTGACATGCTCACCTGTGGCGATGGGAAGATGATCGTGCTGGCCGCTGGAACGGACCATCAGTTCGTTGAACTCTGCCAGGCGCTTGGCTGTGCCCAACTGCCGGATGAGGACCGCTTCCACACTGTTCAACACCGGGTCGCCCATCGTGAAGCGCTGCTCGAACTACTGCAGGAAGCCGCCTCCAGAACCACCAGAGATGCTCTCCTTGCAGAATTGCTTAAGAGGTCTGTTCCCGCAGGGGCAATCAATAGTTTGGACGAGGCTCTTGCCCTGCCGCTCTCTGCGCACATACTTTTAGAGGGAATTGAGGAGGACGGCAGCACCTCTGTAAGGCCCCGACAGGTAGGATTCCAGTCCCTCGATCAGAACTGATTTATCAGACTACAACCATAGTGGGCCGTGAGGCACATTGACTAAACTTGCGCCCCCATGATTCTCCTACGCTATACACTGGCCCTTGTGCTAACTTGGGTCATCTTCGCCCTTGGCGGGGCCTTCTGGCACGAGGTTCTTTTCGAGCAACAATACAACGAATGGGTCTTCGGCATAGAGCGGCTCGAGTTGCCGGTCACATACTTCCTCATCACCTATCTGATGCGGAGCATGGTATTCGTATACGTCTATCACATGCTCTATGCAGGTGGAAACCCAGTGATGAAAGGACTGAAGTTCGGCTTCCTCATGGGCATGATCACCGGGCTGGCCGTGACGGGATACTATGGCGATTTCGAGATCAAATCCCCGGACTGGGTCATTCTGGAATTCATCTTCAATCTGGTGCGGTCCATTCTTGCAGGCATTGTTGTGGGCCTGGTCATCGGTGAAAAAGCGGAAAAGGTCGCCTGAAAAAGATGTCCACCTCGCAATAGCCTGTGACCTTTGAACCTGACAACCGACACTCCATAAGCAAGCCTACAGTATGATGACCACCTCTCGTTCCGCTGCACTCTTTGAAGAGGCGAAGCAATGTTTTCCCGGTGGAGTGAATTCGCCAGTGCGTGCCTTCGGTTCCGTTGGAGGAACACCCCGTTTCATCGTCAAAGGCAAAGGAAGCCGTGTGTGGGATGCCGATGGCAACGAATATGTGGACCTCTGCGCCTCGTGGGGACCTCTCATTCTGGGCCATGCCCATCCGGTGGTGGCTCAGGCCATCCATGAGACCGTGGACAACGGCACATCATTCGGTGCGCCCACGGTGCAGGAGAACATCCTTGCGCGGCTCATCCTTGACAACCACCGCTTCATAGAGCGCATCCGATTTGTGAGTTCTGGCACCGAGGCGGTGATGAGTGCCATCCGTCTTGCTCGGGGCTGCACCGGTCGCAACAAGGTCATCAAGTTCGAGGGCTGCTTCCATGGTCATGTGGATTCCATGCTCGTGAAGGCCGGCAGCGGACTCGTCACTTTCGGCAACTCCTCATCGGCCGGTGTGCCAGAGAGCTTTGTGAACGAGACCATCGTACTCCCGCTCAACGACCCACATGCGCTTCACGCGGCCTTCGAGCAGTTCGGCAGCGATATTGCCGCGGTCATCATAGAGCCTATCCCGGCCAACAATGGACTGCTGCTTCAGAACGGTGAATTCCTGCGTCTGCTGCGCGAAGTATGCTCTGAACAGGGCGCTCTTCTCATTTTTGATGAGGTCATTAGCGGTTTCCGTGTAGGATTCGAAGGTGCGGCCGGTCTCTACAACATCCGTCCTGACATCATCACCTTCGGAAAGATCATCGGAGGCGGAATGCCGGTAGGTGCCTATGGTGCCAGCGAGAGCATCATGTCCAACGTCTCCCCGCTGGGAGCGGTGTATCAGGCCGGTACGCTATCCGGCAATCCCGTGGCCATGGCCGCAGGTGCTGCTCAATTGAAACTATGCCTGGAAGAAGGCTTTTATGAGGTTCTGGAGAAGAAGACCCGAACGGTGGTCAATCACGTGCTGGAGCATGCCGAGGAGAAAGGTTATCCCGTGAGAATGTTCTCTGTGGGGTCCATTTTCTGGCTGGCATTCAGCAATCGACCCAGCATTCGCGCGGCAGCCGAGATAGATCCCGAGAGCATGAAGATCTTCCGCACTTTTTACCATGCCCTGCTGGAAGAGGGAGTCTACATAGGTCCAAGCGGCTATGAGGTCGGCTTCATAAGTGCCGTTCACAGCAATGAGGACCTGCGTTTCATCGAGCAAGGCATCTGCAACGCGCTCGACAAGGCCCTTTCCTGATGCCCTACGAAAGCAGGAATATCGTTCTGATAGGAGCGGGCAATGTGGCCCACGTTCTCGGAAGAGCACTGAAAAAATCGGAGAACCGACTGCTGCTGCTCATCGACAGAACAGAAGAAAAGGCCGAGCGTCTGGCCTTTGAACTGGGCTGCCCGCACTCTACCGACCTGAAACAGATTCCTGACGAGACGGACATCGTCATCATCGCGGTGAGTGACGATGCGATCGGTCAAGTGGCAGCACAGCTATTCTGTCCGGGAAAAGTGGTGGTACACACCAGTGGTTCGATGCCCATGGAGGCCCTTGGCGACTGCTCGGACCGGCTCGGAGTGTTCTACCCGTTGCAGACCATGCACCGCGATGTGGAAGTGAACATGCGCCATGTGCCTTTCTGCATCGAGGGCAATTCCAATTGGACCGAGGGTATGCTGATGGAGTTGGCGCGGTCTATGTCAGACAATGTTCAGCTCATTGACTCAGACCAGCGCAAGATGGTACATCTGGCGGCCGTTTTCGCCTGCAACTTCAGCAATCACTGCTATGTGATGGCCGATGAGATACTTGAGCGCTCCGGAATCTCATTGGATGTGCTCCGTCCGCTCATCCGCCAGACTGCAGAGAATGCCATGACAGGCCGTCCTTCGGACGTGCAGACCGGCCCCGCAAAGCGTGGAGACGAACAGGTGATGCACGCGCATATGGCACTGCTCTCAGGCATGGACCCTGAACTGAAAGCCGTTTACGAGGCCTTCAGCCGAGGCATTGTCAACAGATCCGGGAACAATCGAGACTGATGCTCCCGGCACGCTCCAAGGCATCATGAACAGCATCTCCCCGCGAATGATTCTAAAACCTACTTTTGCCGCCTCAATCTGACCCCCATGGCCAAGAAGAACACCAAAGAAGAGGAAGAAATTATCGTTGATGTTGAGGAGGTTTATTCCAAGACAGAAGAGTTCATCCACAAGCACCAGGTGCAACTGCTTGGCGGTGTGGCGGTCATCGTGTTTCTGATTCTTGGCTATTTCAGCTTTCAGAAGTTCTATCTGGCACCTTTGGAAGATGAGGCACAGAGCCAGATGTTCGTTGCAGAGCAGTATTTCCAGAAGGACAGCTTCAATCTGGCCCTGAATGGTGATGCCACATACATCGGTTTCCTTGACATTGCTGACCAGTATGGCCTGACGAACGCAGGAAATCTTGCCCACTACTATGCCGGCATCAGTCATCTGCGCCTCGGTCAGTTCGAAGAGGCCATCGCTCATCTCAAGGAATTTGACAGTGACGATGTGATGCTGAGTGCCATTGCACTCGGTGCTCAGGGTGATGCACACATGGAGTTGGGCGATGCCGCGCAGGCTCTCAGTCTCTACGAGAAGGCTGCGAAGTCCAATGAGAATGAATTCACCACGCCCATCTACCTGATGAAGGCAGGTCTTGCCGCAGAGAAACTGGAGAAGTTCGATCAGGCCGTTGCTTTCTATGGCCGTCTGAAGACTGATTTCCCAACTTCCAACGAGGGCCGTAACGCAGAGAAGTATCTGGCACGCGCTCAGACCTTGCTCAACTGATGGCCACCTATCTAAAGAACCTGTCCTCCTATGATGCTGAAAAGGTTCCTTCTGCGAAGGACATGCGTTTCGGTATCGTTGTGAGCGAATGGAATCCAGAGATCACCAATGCCCTGTACCGTGGGGCGGTGGATACCCTCCGCAAGCATGGTGCGCTGGCCGACAACATTGTAATGCGTCAGGTGCCCGGAAGTTTTGAGCTCACCTTGGGCGCCAAGATGATGGCCGAGCGATTGGAGTTCGATGCGATCATCTGCCTTGGCTGTGTCATCCGTGGCGAGACTCCGCATTTCGATTACGTGTGCCAGGCCGTTGCCAAGGGCATCACCGATCTCAATACGATTCTGGGCATTCCGTTCATTTTCGGGGTATTGACCACCGATGACCTTCAGCAGGCCTTGGACCGTGCAGGCGGCAAACATGGCAATAAGGGCGATGAGGCCGCTGTGACCGCCATCAAGATGGCCGCGCTTCAACAGGAGATCGATATCTCAGAGGAGATGTTCGGAGACGGATTTGAGGAGATTGACGGATTCGATGACCCTGTAGACCTCGTGAACTGATCTGACATCTTCTTTATAACAAAGAAAAGCCCAGTGTCCTCAAAGGCCACTGGGCTTTTCTCATAGGTGCCTGGGCAATTACTTGATGTGCACTCCGGTGGCCTCAAAGCTGAGCTCATATTCTGGCTCCGTGATGGCCTCGATCTCTTCTTTCGACTTTCCGGCATCTTCTGCGAAATGACGGAGCATGTCCACGTCAATAGTGTCCAAATAGGCGAAACCCTTCATAGTGATGGCCCTTCCGTCCGCGTTCAGCGGAACGAAAAACCCGTAATCCTTGAAAGAGACGCGCATCTCCTTGCCTTCGCCCAGATCCACCGTCATCCAGCAGCCCTTCTTGCGACAGCATTCGAGAATGGTACCTTCCACAGTAACCTCCTCTCCCAACTGATCATGCGGCAATGCGGCCAGCTCAGAGGCTGTCATCACCTTTCCGATCTCAAACTGCTCACCATACCATCCACTGATGGAATCCGTAGATTCCGCTGTGGCATCGGTGTAAGGCTGCTGTGAACATGCCTGAATAAGGAAGAAGGCCACGAAGGCAAAGAGCGGAAAGTGTTTCATGAGAGCTATTTAGTTGGGCGGCAAAATTAGCCAACCCGTTCACTACGGTCCATGACTCGCATCAGGATGCATTAGAGCATCGCGGCCACCCTGCTGCCCTCGTCTATCGCCCGCTTGGCGTCAAGTTCGGCAGCGAGCTTGGCCCCGCCTATCAGATGCACCGTCACGCCCTTGGCCTTCAGGCTGTCGTGCAGCGTGGTGTTGCTGTGCTGTCCTGCGCAGATTACAACGTTATCCACTTCCAACAACTGCGGCTTTCCATTCACCGTGATGTGAAGTCCTTGGTCGTCAATGCGGTCATAGGCCACGCTGTTCATCATGCGAACGTTCTTGTTCTTGAGCGCGGAACGATGGATCCAGCCCGTGGTCTTGCCCAGGCCCGCGCCCACCTTGCTTTCCTTGCGCTGGAGCAGATAGACCTCGCGGGGCGATGGCTCGGGATGCGGTTGCACGCCTTCTATGCCGCCCGGGGCCTCATTCTCCGAATCTATGCCCCATTCTTTAAGGAATGCAGCGATGTTCTGCGAAGTGCTTGGGCCGCTGTGGGTAAGGAATTCGGCCGTATCGAAACCGATGCCGCCCGCCCCGATGATAGCGACCTTCCTGCCCACCTGCCGCTTATCGCGGAGCACATCGAGATAACTCAGCACCTTGGGATGGTCTATGCCCGGAACACGGGGCTTGTTGGGGATGATGCCCGTGGCAAGGATCACTTCATCGAACTGAGAGAGCGCAGTCTCATCGGCCTTGGTGTTCAATCGGAGGTCAACGCCTGTCAGTTCTATCTGCCGTTTGAAATAGCGGATGGTCTCATAGAATTCCTCCTTGCCCGGAATCTGCTTCGCGATATTGAACTGTCCGCCTATCTCGCCCGCTGCCTCGAACAGGGTCACGTTGTGGCCGCGCTTCGCAGCTACTGTGGAAGCAGCCAGACCTGCTGGTCCAGCGCCCACCACCGCAATCTTCTTCACCGCCTTGGCAGGCAGATAATTCAGCTCCGTCTCGTGACATGCGCGCGGATTGACGAGGCAGCTGGTGAGCTTCCGTTGGAAAATGTGATCCAGGCACGCCTGATTGCAGCCGATGCAGGTGTTGATCTCGTCCTCTCTCCCCTGCTGCGCCTTGATGACCAGCTCTGGGTCTGCAAGAAATGGTCGGGCCATGCTCACCATGTCGGCATGGCCGTCTGCAAGGATCTGCTCGGCCACTTCGGGCATGTTGATGCGATTGGTGGTGATGAGCGGGATGCTCACCTCGCCCTTCATCTTCTTCGTCACCCATGTGAATGCGCCACGTGGCACCATGGTCGCGATGGTGGGGATGCGCGCCTCGTGCCAGCCAATGCCCGTGTTGATGATGTTGACCCCTTCCTTCTCCAATGCTTTGGCCAGTTGCACCACTTCGGGCCAAGTGCTGCCGCCCTCTACCAGGTCCATCATGCTGAGTCGGAAGATGATGATGAATTCGCGGCCCGTGGCCTCGCGCACGGCCCGCACCACCTCCAGCGCAAAGCGGATGCGGTTCTCATAGCTGCCGCCATATTCATCGGTGCGGAAATTGGTGCGCTTGGCGATGAACTGATTGATGAGATAACCCTCAGACCCCATGATCTCCACCCCGTCATAGCCTGCGAACTGCGCCAGCTTGGCCGCCCTCGCGAAATGCGATATGGTGCGGTCGATGCCCCGCTTGCTCAGTGCCCATGGCTTGAAAGGACTGATGGGCGACTTGACCGGGCTTGGTGCCACGCAGAACGGATGATAACCATATCGGCCAGTGTGCAGAATCTGCATGGCGATCTTACCACCATGTCTGTGTACGGCCTCAGTGACGATGCGGTGCTTCTCGGCAGTCCGCTTATTGGTGAGGCGACTGGCGAAGGGGCCAGTCCAGCCAGATATGTCAGGGGCGATGCCGCCCGTAACGATAAGACCTACGCCCCCAGCGGCCCGCTCGCCATAGTAGGCCGCCATCTTCTCATAGCCGCCCTTCTCCTCTTCGAGTCCGGTGTGCATGCTGCCCATGAGGGTGCGGTTGCGGATGGTGGTGAAACCGAGGTCGAGGGGCTCGAAAAGATGAGGATACTTGGGGTGCGACATCGTTTGAAATGCTGTTTGTCAAAATAGAACAGGTATCACTGGACCACAGGAAAAATCAGGTCTCATTCAACCGGTGGGCAAGATAGCAGAGATATTCCAGTGATCGCCTTGGCCCAACGTGTCATGAAGTAGGATCGGTCCATTACTTATGCTGCCTAAGAAATGCAACAGCGCTATTCACCTGTGACCACAGGCGCATTCATGGACAACACCTATAATTGTACGTTCAATGACCTCGTTGATTTGGCGGGATGTACAAGAGCAGCGAAACACGAACGACCAGGATTGAAATGCTTCCGGGCAACATCTTCCTCGTCAGTTTGAAGCCGGGAGCGCTTATTGACCTTGAAGAGGCCAAGGATTGGATCAAGGCCACAAATGCCTTGTTGGACCTCGACCATCCATATAGAGGGGGCATCTATGACATCTCCTTGATATCCAAGATCACGGATGCGGCCCGCGATTACTTGAGTTCGGGAGAAGATGTGGTGGGCACCGTGGTAGGTGTGGGCATCGTCTCCAATTCCACCTTGGGCAGAACCCTCGGCAACATGTATATGGAACAAGGGCCGGCTCGCCCCTTCCCCGTCCGTTTTTTTGAGTCGCCCATCAGTGCAGAGCATTGGATCAGAATGCAGATGCGCGAGCATGCTCAACGGACCAATCAAGAAGAGGTCCGTTCCAAGTAGGTCTCAGACCACCAACAGCCCTGCCTCCCTCAGAGCCTCCATCGCATTGCCGAACCATAGCTGCGGAAAGTTGCGCAACCCCTGCTTCGCGTGGGCTTGTTGCAGGTGTGCATAGGTGAAGGAAATGCTCTGCCTGGGCGCCAAGGCTGGCAGCATCTCGGCCAGCCAACGGCCCTCCGCAGGAGCGAAAGGTATTTCCAACGTGTCCTGCATCGTATTGATGACAAGCACTTTGGCCTTTGCGTCATAGTGCAATGCGCCCCCCGTCCATAGCAGCACATGGTTGGGTTTCGTTTCACGGAACTCCGGTTCGGCAAGAAAACCTTCAATGAGATGGGGCGACAGCGAGGTCTTGGGCACTTTGTGATCGAACCACTTGTGCAACGGTTCATCCAGTCCGATGGCATGCATGTAATTGAAAAGTGAACGTCTGAGTCCCTCGGCAAAGCGGTCATGGTCGGCTCCGGTCGGGTCAACATGTGGCCGTTCGTTGTTGGCGAAGGTGCCTGGTTCAGTTGTAAGGCTGTTCACTTGAAAAGCATCGGGGTTCAGTCCCACGGGACTATGGGCCGTCATGGCGAAACGATGCCAGAAGGCCGATTGCAGCACCCCTGCCGCGAACATCTGACGCACCACCTCCAGCGAATCGACCGTCTCCTGCGCGGTCTGCGTTGGAAATCCATACATCAGATAGGCATGCACCATGATGCCTGCCCGGTTGAAATGATCGTTGACTCGCGTCACCTGCTCCACCGTAACTCCCTTAGCAATGAGCTTCAGCAATCGGTCTGACGCCACCTCCAGGCCGCCCGACACGGCTATGCAGCCCGATGCGGCCAGCAGTCGGCACAGGTCAGCATGAAAACTCTTCTCGAAGCGGATGTTCGTCCACCACGAAACGACAAGGCCTCTG
This sequence comes from uncultured Chryseobacterium sp., assembly GCA_964488095.1. Taxonomy (GTDB): domain Bacteria; phylum Bacteroidota; class Bacteroidia; order UBA10329; family UBA10329; genus UBA10329. The sequence goes on along the minus strand of CAZATP010000013.1, from coordinate 64,848 downwards.
CGGAGAATCTCCATCGCCACTGACCGCATGAGTGCAGGCGGTGCGGCCTCGTCCACAAAATGGAACCCGCGCTCACCGGTCTGAGCAATGAGTTCCTCCATGCGGTCCACGATGCGCGTGGCCGAGCCCGTCTCATAGCGTTGGATGTAATCCAGACTCACATCGCAGAAGGTGCACTTGCCCCAATAGCAGCCATGGGCCATGGTGAGCTTGTTCCACCTGCCATCACTCCACAGGCGGTGCATGGGGTTGGTGACCTCCAGAACAGACAGATATTGCCGCAGCGGAAGGCCTGTGTAGTCGGGCGTGCCCACCTTCTCCTGTCTCACATCGGACACGGTGCTGCCGTTGAAGTAGGCCACTCTTCCGCCCACCGATACGAATGTCCGCTTGAGCTGTTCGAACGGCAATTTCCCATCCAAATGCGCCAGCAGCTGCATGAGCGGGGTTTCACCATCATCCAAGGTGATGAAGTCCACGAAGTCGAAGACCCTCGTATCCTTGAGCGAGCGCAATTCGGTGTTCGGATAGCCACCTCCCATGGCCACTTTCACCTTGGGGCAATGCGTTTTCAGCCACTGCCCGCATTTGAACGCTGCGAACAGATTACCGGGAAACGGCACGGATATGCAGACCAATGAAGGTTGGGATGATTGCAGCTGCTCCTCAAGAAGTCCGAGCATCATCTCAGTGATCAGGCTATCGGGAGCTCGGAGAGCAGCATGCAATTCATCGAACGAATGGGCGGACAGGCCGAGCCGCTCGGCATAGCGGCTGAATCCGAAATGCGGGTCGACCACCTCCACGATGAGGTCGCTCAGGTCCTCCAGATAGAGCGTGGCCATGTGTCTTGCCTGATCTCGGATGCCCATGGTGCCGAATGCCCATTCGAGGTCTTCGAGCTGCGCGAACCTCGCAGCCTCGGGCAGGAATCCTCTTCCGCAGATGCGATGAGAGAGCGTGGCACCATCCTCCTGCAAGAAACGTATCACCGGACCGATGGTGCGCAGATACTCCTCTCGCAGCCCGTAGATACGCTGCGCATTGGGCGAGGCCTCAGATATGCCCTTTGCTGCCACCGCGAACATCTGTTCCAGCCCCTTTTCGGAGAACAACCTCAGGATGGTGGCTATGCCGAGGTCCATATGCTCGCTCTGCACGCCCTGTGTGTTCAGATATCCCTTCAGGTAGGCCGTGGCGGGATAGGGCGTGTTCAACTGCGTGAACGGTGGGGCGATGAGGAGCACACGTTGGCTCAGACCGGTCTGCATGCGGAGTTCAGAATGACGGAGGTGTTGCAAGAATCAATGAGATGTATCATGGATGACCTGTACCAACAGAATCATATATTGGGACAACATCATACTATTCAATGCCTTCCAGCCCCCGAATTTAGATCCGCTCAAGTGTGGAAAAACGGTTTACACAGATGAGTTGTACACCTGCCGTCCGGGGCATATCGCTGCAGGTCGTTCACTTCACCCTGGTTCTCATCACCGATGCCTCAATAAGTATTTGCACACCAACGACTTGCATAATACTGAAGTACTCCCCAATCGTTGGACAGTTATTGGCGAGTACTTCAATGGACGAGTAGGCGTGTCCCTCTGTCCTTGCACTTTTAGTGTGCTAAAGGACAGGATATCAGACTCTATGAACTCTGGCCGTTTGAGCAGTGTCTCAAGCCGAACCATTGAAACATCGCGAGCGCAGCCGTGTCCCATGTGCCTTGACATCTATATGGATCGGCAGTGAAAGCTATTACAGACCTTTGCCATCAGTTCTCACAGAAAACGAATAACAACAAGGTGTTCATCAACTCCTCCGTCTGCATCTCCTTCCAAGACTCGTTTCTCAAGGAGAATTCCACTGAAAGCCTACGGCCCATCGGTGATGATGCTGCATTGCATCACCCCGACTACAAGGCTTTCGTGTCGCCTGCGCAGATCCGCAGGATGAGCAATGTGCTGAAGATGGGCGTGGCTACTGGCGTAGAGGCTTTGAGAAGGGCCGGTGACGCAGAGGCAGATGCCATCATCGTAGGCACGGGGCTGGGCTGCATTCAGGACACCCTGAAATTCGTGGGGGCGATGTATGGGAGCTCGGAGGGCACACAATCGCCCACCGCGTTCATTCAGAGCACACACAACAGCATCGCAGGGCAGCTGGCGCTCCTTTTGGGCAACCGCAACTATAACATGACCCACACGCAGGGCAACCTGTCATTGGCCTATGCCCTCTTGGATGCCCGACTGCTCTTGGCCGAGGACGATGCGCAGCAGGTGCTTGTGGGTGCCATTGACGAAATGACTGTTGATGAGAAGGCCATGATCACCGCGTTGGCCGAAAAGTTCCACCATACTCTGCCAGTTTTGGGAGAAGGGAGCGCGTTCTTCCATGTATCAACAGAGCCGAAGGCCCAGACCGTGGCTCAGGTCGGAAGGATAGAAATGGTGCACGATGGCCAGCACGACCGACTGAAGGAACTGTTCATCGATGCGGACCTCATTCTTACCAACTCATCCAACGCGTTGGGAGTAGCCCCGAACGTCTGCTACACGGATCTGTGCGGTGAGTATTTCACCGCTCAGGGCTTCGGAATGTGGTTGGCCATTGAATACATCAATGCAAGACCGGAATTGAACCATGTGGCCGTGCATCATGCCTTCGGCCCGCAGGCTTCCATCATTTTAGTGAAGCGTCCCTGAGCCATGAATTACCGCTCACTGAACATGATCACACTGGCTGTGCTTGCCGCACTGGTTCCGGCCGTGACCATGGGAATCGTGGGATCTTGGGCATTCCTTCCCTTGGCGTTCTGCTACGTGATCGTTCTGGGATGGGGCGTGTTCGACATAGGATCGCAGTTCTTTGGCAGAACCTACTGGAAGGGAAACGGAAAAAATGTGTCTATCACTTTCGATGATGGGCCACACCCTGTTCATACTCAACAGATTCTGAGGGTACTGAGAGAAGAGCATGTGCATGCGGGATTCTTCTGCATCGGCCGGCATGCAGAGGCTCATCCGGAACTGGTGGAACAGATGCTGGAGGAAGGGCATCTGGTCGGGAATCATACCTACCACCATACGCATCGGTTCGGGATGTTCTCCCTCTCGCAGGTGAGCGATGAGATCATCAAGGGGCGCAACAGCTTGGCAAGGATCATCGGAAAACAACCGCGTTTCTTCCGTCCTCCGTTCGGGGTGATGAATCCCAAGATCATGAAGGCCGTTGAGGCCGAGGGCGATGCCGTGATCGGTTGGGACCTGCGCTCACGGGACGGGGTGGCAAGATCCGAGCAGCAGATCCTTGACAGGGTGATGCCCCGTCTGGGAAATGCCAGCCTGCTGCTCTTTCACGACACCAATCCACACACCCCTGAAGCCTTAAGGAAGGTGATCCGTGCACTGCGCGAAAGTGGAAGGAACATCGTCAGAGTGGATGAACTCGTGGGGCAGCCTCCCTACAGGGACTGAATTCCCAGCATGGGGCATCGCCCCCTGGTTCAGTGCTGAACGTCCTCTCGTGATAATGACGAACTTCGCGGCCTCAAAACGGAAGCCCATGGGACTGTTCGATTTCTTCTCGAAGGAGAAAAAGGAACGTTTGGACGAAGGTCTGGACAAGACCCGCGAGAGCGTGTTCTCGAAACTGGCGAAGGCGGTTGTCGGCAAAAGTTCCGTGGACGATGAGGTGCTCGACAACCTTGAAGAAGTGCTCGTGACCAGCGATGTGGGCGTGGAGACCACTCTCAAGATCATCAAGCGCATAGAGGAACGGGTGGCCCGCGACAAATATCTCGGTACAGACCAGTTGAACCGTATCCTGCGGGAAGAGATCACCTCACTGTTGCAGGAGAATGCAAGCGGGGCAGATAAAACGGTGGTCATTCCCGAAGGACGGAAACCCTATGTCATCATGGTGGTGGGCGTGAACGGTGTGGGCAAGACCACCACCATCGGCAAGTTGGCGCACCGTTTCAAATCTTCAGGGCTGAACGTGGTGCTGGGTGCTGCAGATACCTTTCGCGCAGCAGCCGTGCAGCAGCTCATCCTCTGGGGCGAAAGGGTGGGCGTTCCCGTTATCAATCAAGGGATGAACGCGGACCCCGCTTCTGTGGCGTATGACACGCTTCAGAGTGCCGTAGCGAAGAACGCGGACGTAGTCATCATTGACACCGCTGGCCGTTTGCATAACAAGGTGGGGCTGATGAACGAGCTATCGAAGATCCGTAAAGTGATGGACCGCATCGTGCCGGGCGCACCGCACGAGATACTCCTTGTGCTGGATGCATCCACGGGTCAGAATGCCATTGAACAGGCCAAGCAGTTCACCTTGGCCACCGATGTCAACGCACTGGCCCTCACCAAGCTCGATGGCACAGCCAAAGGAGGGGTGGTCATCGGCATCTCGGACACGTTCAAGATTCCCGTGAAGTATATCGGTGTGGGCGAGAAGATGGACGACCTGCAGATCTTCAACGGCAAGGAGTTCGTGGACAGTCTGTTCAAGTGAGCCATACTTTCTTTACATTTTCCATTTTCGAATTCCCCATTTTCCTTGAAAACAAAGACTCTCAAGAAGAACCGCATCAACGTTGTCACGCTGGGCTGCTCCAAGAACATCTATGACAGCGAGGTGCTGCTCGGTCAGTTGAAAGGAAGCGGACTGGACGCCACACATGAATCAACCGAGGACGATGCCAACATCGTGGTCATCAACACATGTGGATTCATCGACAATGCCAAGCAGGAGAGCATCGACACCATTCTGCGATATGCGCAGGCCAAGCAGGACGGGCTGGTGGAGAAGGTTTTCGTTACCGGCTGTCTGTCTGAGCGTTACAAGCCCGACCTCGAGAAAGAGATTCCGAACATCGACCAGTATTTCGGCACACGCGACCTGCCACGGCTGCTCAAGGCGCTCGGTGCGGACTACAAGCACGAACTAGTGGGCGAACGCCTGCTCACCACGCCCTCGCACTACGCTTACTTCAAGATCTCTGAAGGCTGCGACCGTCCCTGCTCCTTCTGTGCCATTCCGCTGATGCGCGGCAAGCACGTTTCCACCCCGATTGAGCAACTGGTGGAAAATGCACGTCAGTTGGCCGCGAAGGGCGTGAAAGAACTGATGTTGATCGCTCAGGACAGCACCTATTATGGCATCGACCTTTATGGCGAGCGGAAACTGGCCGACCTGCTCAAAGAGCTCTGCAAAGTCGAGGGCATAGAATGGATACGGCTGCACTATGCCTTCCCGACAGGATTCCCAGAGGATGTGCTCGAAGTGATGGCCCGCGAGCCGAAGATCTGCAAGTATCTCGACATGCCTTTGCAGCACATCTCCGACCCTGTGCTCAAATCCATGCGAAGAGGCACCACCAAGGAGAAGACCGACCGTCTTATCGGGGAGATACGCTCCAAGGTGCCTGGTATCGCCATCCGCACCTCGCTCATCGTGGGCTATCCGGGCGAGACCAAAAAGGACTTTGAGACGATGCTGAGCTGGGTGAAGGAGATGCGTTTCGAACGGCTGGGCGTCTTCACCTATTCGCACGAGGAGAACACCCATGCGCATCTTCTGGACGACAATGTCTCATCCAAAGAAAAGAAACGCAGGGCTGAGGCCATCATGGAGGCACAGCAGGAGATCTCTGAAGAACTGAACCAGGCCCGCATTGGAAAGACCTTGCGCGTGATCATCGACCGTAAGGAAGGCGAGTACTTTGTGGGACGCAGTGAATTCGACTCCCCGGAAGTGGACAATGAGGTCCTTGTGCGAGCGGAAGGCAACTATTTGCGTATCGGTGACTTCGTGAATGTGCACATCACCGGAGCGGAGTATTTCGACCTCTACGGCACAGTTGCTCACTGAAGACCGGCCCCGCTCTCATTGCTCAACATGCATCTTACCATCGATATAGGAAACACGCTTACCAAAGCACAGTGGTTCACCACGGATGGTCCGTCAGGTGAGCTTCTGACCGGACCATCAGAGGCGGAATTCATCCTTTCGTTGCTGATGGATCCACTGGCCAACCGCTTGGCCATAGCCAGTGTGGTGAAGCTGGATGACCGACTTCTGAGCATCATTCGGGAAAGGGACGCGCTGCTCGTTCATTCCAAAACCCCGTTTCCCATCCTCAACAATTACGGAACGCCCGAAACTCTTGGCATAGACCGTATATGCGCTGCGATAGGGGCCCGGACCCATTTTCCGGAAAGCCCCGTGCTGGCGATAGACATGGGCACATGCATCACCTATGAGCTGGTATCGCGCGAAGGGGCTTATCTGGGCGGTGGTATTTCACCGGGCATGCGCATGAGATTCCGGGCCTTGTCCGAGCACACGGACAAACTGCCTCTCCTGCCACCCGGTCCCACGCCCGACCTCATCGGCAACGACACTCCCTCATGCATCAGAAGTGGGGTTCAGCTTGGCATTCTCACAGAGATCGATGGTATGGTAGACCGCTTTTCCGAGCTGTTCCCGGGCCTGAAAACCGTAGGTACGGGCGGTGATTTCCCATTCTTTGAAAGTGCATTCAAAAGACCCATCTTTGCAGACCCTATTCTTGTCCTTCGGGGATTACATGAGATTCTTCTCCATAACTCTTAGGCACCCTGCCCTGCTGTCGGTGTCCTTGCTCCTCGTTGGTCAGGCATACACCTCCATCGCACAGCCTGTCACCAACTCACCCTATGCGCGCTATGGTGTGGGCAACAATGTGGCCGGTGCCAACGTGCGCTCCACCGGTCTGGGCAACATGGGCGTGGCCATCCGCGAGGACAGCATTCCTTTCGTGGTCAATTTCCTGAATCCGGCATCCTATACTTCTTTGAGATTCACTTCGTTCGATGTGGGCGCCTATGCCAGCGTGGGCACCTTGAGGTCGGCATCACAGCAGGAGCAGGTGAACCGCTTCAATCTGTCCTATCTCACCCTCGGCTTCCCGATCACGAAATGGTGGGGCGGTGCGTTCGGCATCCGAGAGTACAGTAGCAGCAAGTATTCGGTGACGGACATGAAGCAGTATGCTAATTCCGACACCAGCAACGGGGACATCCGCTACAAGTTCCAAGGTGATGGCGGTCTCAATCAGGTGTTCATCGGCATCGGAATGAGGCCATTTAAGAACCTGTCGGTCGGTATTAACGTCTCCTACCTCTTCGGGAAACTGAACCAGTTGCAGCGCGTGGAATTCCCTTCCAGTGGGCTGTTCAACGTTCGCACGGACAACATTACCAACGTTGGGGGAATCTATCTTGATTATGGGCTGCAGTATTCTGCACGGATCGCAGGTCGCCATGCGCTTGTGGCCGGTGTCACCTTCGCACACCCCATGCAGGTAGGAGCATCCACCAGCAGGCTTTCACGCACCTATCTGCTTTCCACCTTTGACGCTGATATTTTCAGAGATACAATTCTTTTCACCGAGAACAGTGGCAGCAGCATCAAAATGCCATGGAAATATGGAGTGGGACTGACGTGGAAGATTGGTGACCGTTGGATGTTCGGTGCAGAATTCAATCAGCAGCTCTGGAGTCAGTATGTGAATCCTCAGGGCGGTTCAGATTCCCTCTCCGACTCTTGGATTGTCAGGGGCGGAGTTGAGTTCAAACCCGGTGGGGATGCACTCAACCGTGGCTTTCTCGGCTACTTCAAACGCATTCAGTACCGTGTCGGTGGATTCTATGGAGGCAGTGAATATTCAATCCGTGGCAACCAGCTTTCCGAGTATGGCATGACTATTGGCTTCGGACTGCCGATGGCAAGACGGAAGGCCGGGAATGACCTCTTCGTTCAGAGCATGATCAACGTTTCGGTGGAATGGGGCCAGCGTGGTACCATATCTAACAATCTGCTTTTGGAGGATTACTGGGTGTTCAGACTCGGATTCACACTTAACGACCGTTGGTTCATCAAACGCAAATACGATTGACAAACCATAAATGCAGTTTACCATGTTCAACAAATTGAGTGACCTGAAAGTGAAAGGATTGAAGAACATCGCCACGGTATCGGCCATGATGCTGGCAAGTGGCAGTGCATTCGCACAGGGCGACCAGAGCGAGTGCCTGCAGAACATCTCCCTCTATCGTGAGTATTTCAAGCAGAAGAACTATGACGATGCCATCGTAGGTTGGAGGTATGCCTTCCTGAACTGCCCGGCAAGCACACCGAGCATCAAGAATGCCTACATCAACGGCCCCACCATCATTGGGCACTTCATCGACAAGAACAAGGACAATGCCCCTGTGATGAAAGCCTATGTGGACACGCTGATGATGGTCTACGACAAGCGGATTCAGCTCTATCCGGATGACGAGGCCTATGCACTGGGCCGCAAAGGCATAGACCAGTACCAATATGCAGGTGACGATATGTCGGACACCTACACCACGCTTCGCAAGGCCCTGACACTGGGTAAGAACGAGACGGAATCCACGGCCGTGCTGCGCCTCTATCAGGCGGCCATGAAACAGCTCACCGACAAGAAACTGGAAATGGAGACCCTCTTCGAACTCTATGACGAGGTGAGTGGAGTCATCAGTTTCAATCTGGCGAAAGGCGAGGCCGACAAGAACTATAAGTTCTATCTGCAGGCACAGGAAGTTGTGGACCAGAACTTTGAGCGCATTGCCCAAGAAGATCAATATGTGCAACTGATGCGCCCGAAAGTGGCCGCTTCACCGTCTGACGCAGCTCTTCTGGAGAAAGTGGCCAACATGATGTCCAAGCGCAAATGGACCTCCAACCCCTTCTATCTGGAGGTGGCCGAAAGCCTGTACAAGATCAACCCATCGGCCACAGCGGCCTATAGCATGTATGAAGGATACATGAAGGTGGACAAGAGCACGGAGGCCATGAAGTATCTGGAAGAGGCCGCGAAGCTGGAGAAGGACCCAGCGACAAGGGCTGAATATCTTTTGACCCAAGCGAAGATCCTGGGCTCTAAAGGGGCCTACTCCTCAGCACGGGTGAAAGCTCAGGAGGCTGCCTCCCTGAAGCCATCCTGGGGCGAACCGCTCGTCTACATAGGTGGGCTGTATTTCAGCCAATCGCGTGCCTGTGGTTCCGATGCCTGTTCACAGGCCTACGGGTACTGGGCCGCAGAGGACATGTTCATCCGGGCGAAGAGCATAGACTCCAGCGTGGCCGAGGAGGCCAACAAGCAGATCTCAAAGGTGCGCGGGTATTTCCCAAGCCAGAAGGACTGTTTCTTCCTCGGCATTCAGGAAGGTCAGACCGTGACGGTGGGCGGCTGGATAGCTGTGGACACAAAGGCGCGCTTTGCCAACTGAACCCGCTCATAACGATTCCGGAAAAAAGGCAGGAGGTCATTGGCCTCCTCGCCTTTTTCTGTTTTTGGCCATTTTCCTGACCGGATGCGTCAACGATCCGGACCAGATAGCGGCCATTGTGAATGACGCGCCCGAAATGCCTGTGGAGACGGCCTATGATGCCCGCGTCATCTATTCAGACTCTGCCATTGTGCGTGTGATCCTGGATGCGAAGCAGATGGACAGGTATGCAGGCATGAATCCCCGGCTTGAAATGTCCGGAGGGGTTCACATGCGCTTCTTCGACAATCGGAACAACGTGAGCTCTGAGCTTCGGGCCCAGCGGGCGGTCAATTTTGAGCAGACGGGGGTGATGGAAGCGCGGGAGAACGTGATCGTGGTGAACGAGCGCAACGAGACGCTGAACACCGAACATCTGGTCTGGAACAAGGAGACCGAGAGCATCACCACCGAGGAATTCGTGAAGATCACCACCGAGGATGAGGTTATCTTCGGCCACGGATTGGAATCCAATCAGGATTTCACGAAATACCGCATCAAGAACATCAAAGGCACCATAAACATTGAAGATGCTGAGAGTACTGAGAATCCTTGAGTTCGCATGGCTGGCCATCGGCCTTTTCTCGCTGGTGATGGGTGTCTACCACTTCAACACCTACGGTATGGAAACCGCGCAGTGGTTCTTTCTGGGCGCGTTCATGGCAGCCGTGTTCTATGCTTTCCGAAGAAGAATGCGCCTGCGTATGGAGAAGGAGGCGAAAGAAAGTGACCGACAAGCATGAGCCTGACCATCGCCATACTGGTCTGCCTGCTGCTATCGGCCTTCTTCTCGGGCATGGAGATCGCCTTCATCTCTGCGAACCGCTTCAAGCTGGAGGTGGAACGCAAGAAAGGGAGCACGGCCGCCAACATCATCTCGGGTTTCCTTGAGCGTCCGTCCAGTTTCATCAGCACCATGCTGGTGGGCAACAACATTGCGCTCGTGGTCTACGGCATCCTCATGGCCTCTGTGCTGGAACCGCTGATGCAGCCCTACATCAACAGCAACATGGCCATTCTGCTGCTGCAGACGGTCGTGGCCACGCTCATCGTACTGGTCACGGCTGAGTTCATCCCCAAGGCCTTCTTCCGCATCAACCCGAACCGGATGCTGACCCTGTTCGCCATTCCGGCCAAGGTCATCTACACCCTCCTCTACCCCATCGTCTGGGTGATCGACCGCTTCTCGAACAAGCTGGTCTCGGCCGTTTTCAAGATGCGGGTGAACGAGGAGAAGATCAGTTTCGGAAGGGGCGACCTGGACCAGTTCGTCAACGAGTTCAGCACCAGCGGAACGGAGGAGGACAATGTGGAGAACGAGGTGCGCATTTTCCGGAACGCACTGGCCTTCTCAGAGCTGAAAGTGCGCGAGTGCATGGTGCCGCGCACGGAGATTGAGGCCATGGACATCAACAGCCCCGTGGAGGAACTGCGCCAGAAACTCATCGACACAGGTTATTCCAAGATGCTCATCTACCGCGATGAGATTGACAACATCATCGGTTACGTGCACTCGTTCGAACTTTTCCAGAACCCCAAGAACATCCACAGCATCATCCGGCCCATCAGTCTGGTGCCGGAGAGCACAAAGGCCAAGGACCTGCTCAAGCAGTTCGCACAGCAGCACCGCAGCGTGGCCGTGGTGCTGAATGAGTTCGGTGGAACGGCCGGCATGATCACCCTGGAGGACATCATCGAGCAGATCTTCGGGGATTTTGACGATGAGCATGACACGGAAGACCTGCTGGAAGAACAGGTAAGCCCGAACGTCTTCAGGCTCTCAGGCCGTCACGATGTGACCTACCTCAATGAGGAGTTCGACCTCGGGATAGAGGAATCGGAGGATTATGGCACATTGGCAGGCTTCATCATCACCCATCACCAGAGCATCCCGCAAGAGGGCGAGGAAATCCATATCGACCATTTCGATTTCCATATCGACAAGATGGAAGGCACGCGCATCGAGGAGGTGACCCTGCGCGTTGGCCTACCGGAATAACAGCGCATGAGCAAGGCCGTCAAAGTCCTACTGGCCCTGGTGGTGGCCGTTGTTGCCATCTATCTGCTCGGCCCGCGCGCCAGCGAAGCAGAACTGGACGCCACGCCTCTGGAACTCCGAACAAACCTGCATGAGCTTGATGCGATGCTGCGGGAGCGCGAATCGAAGCATGTGTCGCTGAAGCCCGACAATGAGGCGAGTATCACCTGGGCCAACGACACGGTGGCGCGGACGGAATTCGCTGTGGTGTTCCTGCACGGTTTCTCTGCCAGCAAGGTGGAAGGACGCCCGGTGACCACCGCATTCGCCCGGACCTTCGGGATGAACCTGTTCGAACCCAGGCTCTTCGGCCACGGGCTGGACACCGTGGATGCACTGATCGGACTGACGCCCGAGAACTACCTGCAGTCAGCGAAAGAGGCCATCGCCATCGGGAAGGTCATCGGGAAGAAGGTCATCGTGATGGGTTCCAGCACCGGGGCCACCTGGGCACTCTACCTGGCGGCCCACGACCCCGAGATTACAGCGGTGGTGTGCTACTCGCCCAACATCGCCATCTTCGACCCGAACGCCAAACTCATCACAGGACCGTGGGGACTGCAACTGGCAAGGCTCCTTTCGGGCGGCAGGAGCCGAGGGTTTGAGGCGAGCGAGGAGATTCAGCGCTACTGGCAGACCAGTTATCGATTGGAATCCATTGTCACCGTGCAATCGGTGCTCGATGCCACGATGCACTCCGGGACATTCCAAAGAATCATGCAGCCCGTTTTCGTGGGCTGCTACTATAAGAATGAGACCGAGCAGGACCGCACCGTTTCCGTGCAGGCGATGCGCGAGATGATGCCGCAGCTCGGCACCGCGCCCGACCGCAAGCGCTTTGTGGAGTTCTCGGATGCCACAGGCCACGTGATAACCAATGACATGCGCGGTGGCAATGTGGATGCCGTGCTCCGAGCCTCCGTGAATTTCGCGGAAGAAGTGCTCGGGCGTAAGCAGGTGGTCACAGAGGCGGAAGAATGACCTCAGAGAGGGGGGTGCGCATGTCGCGGATGCGCAGCTGGTCCGGGTAGAGATTGTTCCATCGGTTGCCAGCGCCTTTGGCCAATCCGAGCGACAGCCCATCGTAGCTCACCCGTCCGAAACCTTTCGCTCCCTGAGCGGGGATGGGATTTCCCCGCAGATACTGCACCGCCTCGGAAAGACCCACTTCCATACAAGGGAATGCATCATCGTTCAAGTGCCCGGATGCCGCCCATGCATGCGATGGCACCACCTGTCCTTTCACGGACCGGGCCACCTCTGTGCCGAACTGCAACGGATAGACGCTGCGCGAGATGGCCGGGAACAGGTCTTCCATCAGGGGCGGGATGGCCACCACGCGGTCGTCCATCTTGATGAGTCGCAGGCCCTCCTGCCCTCTCGGCATCCAGTCCTCCGTTTCCTTCTGCGGAAGGGATTTCCAGAATCCGCGCGGTGCCGCTGGCCGGAAGCCCCCTGCATCCCCGTTCTTCCGTATCAACGACAGGAAAAAACCCTCGGCCTTGGTGCGGTGTGGCATGAACCGATAGGCCACCACCCCGTGCTCCTGAACCGTGGTGATGCCCCACTGCTCCTCAACGGGAATGGGGATGCAGCTTCCGCCCCACTCCAGTACACGGGCCACATTCTCCTCGTTCTCCAAGCGGTTGTAGGTGCAGGTGCTGTAGACCAGATATCCTCCCGGCCGCAGGGCGTTCCACGCATGCCCAAGTATGTCCAACTGACGCACAGCGCAATGGGCCACGGCCTCTTCGGACCAATGCTGCATGGCATCGGCATCCTTGCGGAAAAGCCCCTCGCCTGAACAGGGTGCATCGACCACCACGAGGTCGAAGAACTCGGGCAGCCCATCGAACAGGGCAGGGTCGCTCCCGGTGACGCAGACATTCGCATGCCCCCACTTGGTGATGTTGTCGCAGAGAATGCGCGCCCGAGGCCGCACCACCTCGTTGCTCACCAACAGGGCGTCCCTGCCCAAGAGGGAAAGCACATGGGTCGATTTGCCCCCGGGGGCTGCGCAGAGATCGAGGACCACGCACCCGCTGCCCGCCAGGCCGGTGGCGCGGATGGCCTGCTCCAGGAACATGGAGCCCGCTTCCTGCACGTAGTAGGCCCCTGCGTGGAACCGCGGGTCGAAGGTGAACGTGGGTCGCTGTTCCAGATAATAGGCATCGGGGCACCAGGGCACTGGCTCCAACGCTGGCCGGCCGAACCATTTGAGCGGGTTCATTCGGATGCTGACGGGCACCGGAAGGTCGTGTGCGGAAATGAACTCCTGCCGCGCGGCATCGTCCAGAAGACCTGTTCCAGCGGAGACGCGCTCCAGAATCTCCTTACGTGATGGTCCGGCAGGCATCATCGGCCAGTATCGCTGATGGAATGGGCCAACGGTGGCACTGCGAACAGCACTTTGGTGCGCGCCCACGTGCTGCGGAAAAGCTCCGACTCCCGATAACGCTCCAAATGGGCCTCCGACTGCCATTCGGAGATGGTGAAGAACACATTCTGCTGCTGCACATCGCGCATCAGCCGCACGCCATGGCAGCCGTCAGAACCTCGGATCAGCCGTTTGCTCTCCTCGAAAATGTGGAGGAAATCCTCCACGTGCTCGGGCCTGAAAGTGAGTCTTACGATGCGGACGATCATGCGCGCTGTTTTGAGCGCGCGAAGCTAACGGACTTTGGGCGGACGCGTCCGCGAACAGTATTTGTATAAATTGACCACCTGAAAATCAAGACGATGAAAAAACTGAACCTCCTCCTGTTTCTTTTTGTACTTGGCATCTCCGCCTGTTCTGATGATGAGACGCCTCTCAACCCGGGCGACCAGACCGCTGCCTGCGACACCACCCTCACCCCCATCGTGATGTGCCACGGTTTCCTGGCCTCGGGCGACACGTATGCCGGACAGGTGAAACGGTTCGTGCAGAATGATTACTGCGGGCAGTCCGTCTACGTGTATGATTGGAACAGTCTGGGCGGTGGAGGCTCCTCCCCTGCCCTGCTGGACGCGTTCATCGAAGGTGTGCTGGAGCGCACCGGAGCCGCGCAGGTGAACCTCGTGGGTCACAGCGCGGGTGGCGGTCTGGGCTACGATTACCTCTCTGACGCCACACGGGCCGCGAAGGTGGCGCACTACGTGCACATCGGCTCCAACCCGCAGACCGGGCCTGCGGGACCGAATGGCGAAGTACCTACCCTGAATATATGGTCGCCCTATGATGCCGTGGCGGCCGGGGCCGACATTCCCGGGGCCTCGAATCTGCAACTGGCCGCCAAGGACCACTATGAGGTGGCGACCTCGGCAGAGACGTTCGCGGCCATGTTCGAGTTCTTCCAAGGCGCATCGCCCGCATCGACCACCGTTGTCAGCGATGGCATCCGGGCCGTGGGTGGCAAGGTGCTCACGCTGGGCGAGAACGAACCGCTGGTGAACGCCATCGTGAAGGTGTACACCGTGGAGGCCGCCACGGGATTCCGCAGCTCGGAGGAGCCTGTGGTCACCTATACCACCAATGAATATGGCCAATGGGGCTGTTTCAATGCATTGGAAGGACAGCACTATGAGTTTGAGGTGACCCCTGCCGAGGCCAATGGCCGCAAGCTGCACTACTACCGCGAGCCGTTCCTCACCTCCGACAATCTGGTCTATCTGCGGGCCATGCCGCCCCCGTCATCGCTGGCGGGGCTGCTGTTGGCCAGTCTGCCCGAGAATGATGCGCAGGCGGTGGTCATCGCCTTTGCCAGCAGCAATGCGGTCATTTCGGGAAGGGACGACCTGAACGTGAACGGCCTTGAGCTGAGCACTCCTGAATTCGCCTCAGAAGAGAACACCTCCATCGCGTTCTTCCTCTATGACAATGGCAACGGCCAGACGGATGGCAATGCCGTTGGCCTCTTCGCCAATTTCCCGTTCCTGGCCGGGGTGGACATGTTCTTCCCCACGGCAGAACCGGAGTCCATCACGCTGACGATGAATGGCCGGACGTTGAACGTGCGCAACTGGCCCTCTGAGACGGAAGGCATCACCGTTGCGGTCTTTGATTGACCCCATTCACTGAAGCCCGCAACTGCTTGGAAGTTTCACCGTCCTTGACGAAACGCTTCCGATTGCCGCCCACAAACCAATACCCCATGAAAAAACTTCTGCTGTCCCTCATCACCGTTTCGCTGTCGTTCGGCAGCATGAATGCCCAGCAGTCGGTTGAACTTGAGAACTCAGGAATCACCAATATCGAAGTGCTCAGTGAGCAAGAAGGTGTGGTGGTGTTAAAGGCAACCATAGGCGAATTGCGCCAGCAGCAGGTGAGCACACCACAAGGCACTGCCATCATCCCTGTGCTGAGCAAGGGCACACCTATGCTGGAGCGCGGTTTACCCGACCTGCCGAAGTTGACCTCATCCATCATCATACCTGACCACGGGACATCGGCAGTGGAAGTTGTAGATGCGCGGTATGTGGAGTATCAGGATGTGAACGTGGCTCCGTCCAAGGGCAATCTGTACAGGAACACCGACCCTGCGACTGTGCCCTACACCTATGGCCCGGCCTATCAGCAGGACGCGTTCTTCCCCGCTACTCCGGCCGCTGTGCGCAGCCCGTTCATTCTGCGCGACCATCGTGGCCTCACTGTGGTATTCCATCCGGTGCAGTACAACCCTGTGACCCGTGTGATGCGCGTTTATCAGGACATCACGGTGGAGGTGCGCACCACGGGCAGCGGGGGCATCAATACCCTCGAACGGGCGGATGACCCAACGCGTATCCCTTCAGAATTCCTGCACACGTACGACCGTCATTTCCTGAATCACGGTGCCGATGGCTCGCGCTACACACCGGTGTCGGACGAGGGCAAGCTGCTCATCGTGTGCCATCCGGCCTATGTGCAGCAGATGGCGCCTTTCGTGGCGTGGAAAAAGCAGAAGGGCATTGCCACAGAGATGGTGACCTTCGCCTCGGTCGGCACCACGGCCCAGCAGCTCAAAGACTATGTGGCCAACTACTACGCCACCAATGGCCTGACCTTCCTGCTCATCGTGGGTGATTTTGAGCACATCCCCGCTTTCGAGACCAGTTATGGCTTTTCTGACAATGCATTCGGATACATCCTTGGCGATGATGCCTATCCGGAGGTTATCGTGGGACGGTTCTCTGCGGAGACGGCAGCGCACGTCACCACCATGGTGAACCGCACCTTGGCCTACGAGAAATTTGCCCAAACGGACAATGGCAACGGGGGTGCGGGCTGGTATGCGCAGGCCATGGGCATTGCCTCTGAGGAGGGCGATGGGTATGGGCACAACGGATTGATCGACTACGAGCATTCGCGCCTTATCGGTGAGAAACTGATGAGCTTCACCTACACCAGTTATGCGGAGATGTATGAAGGCTCGCAGGGCGGCACCGATGCCCCAGAGCACCCGACCTATCAGATGGTGGCGCAGGCCGTGGACCAAGGACTGAGTTTCGTGAACTACACAGGCCATGGCTCGATGAACCAGTGCGGCACTTCTGGATTCTCCAATACGGATGCTGACAACCTGGTCAACGTGGGCAAATACCCCTTCTGGGTGGCGGTGGCCTGCCAGAACGGGGTGTTCTTCGGAGGTACCTGCATTGCCGAGAGCATGGCGCGTGCAGAGCACAACGGCCAGCCCGCAGGTTCCATCGGATTCTATGGGGCCACCATCAACCAGAGCTGGGCACCGCCCATGTCGGGCCAGATGGAGATGACCGACATCCTTACCCGCTCCTATGCGGACAATATCCAGCGCAGCATTGGTGGTATCGGGGTGAACGGCATCATGAAGACGCTTGACGATTATGGCGATGGCGGGGTGGACATCATGGACACCTGGGTGCTCTTTGGCGACCCTACCGCCTACATGCGCACCGCCAACCCGGCCACGCTCATGGTGAACCACGCGATGAGCACACCGCTCGTTACGCAGCAGATCGCCTTCAGCTCCCCCACGCCCGATGCCTTTGTGGCCCTTACGGTGAATGGGGAGATCATCGGCACGGGATACATGGTGGGCGGCTCTGTGACCATCGATATCGCCCCGCTAACATCGCTCGACCCTATCGTGGTCACAGGAACGGCTTTCAACCACACTTCCTATTTGGGTGACATTGCAGTAGTGCCTGCCGAAGGGCCGTTCGTCAGCAGCAACCTGCATGTGGTGAACGATCTGCTGGCCAACAACAATCAGATGCTGGACTACAATGAGTCGGCCCTGCTCAACGTATCACTGGCCAACCTCGGCCTGAGCACCGCCAATGGCGTGGAGGCCACGCTCAGCACCAGCAGTCCGTATATCACCATCACGGACGACCACCACGTTTGGGGTGACATCACGGACGGCAATTCGCTGTTGCAGACCGGGGCGTATGCGGTGCAAGTGGCCGATGATGTGCCCGACCAGCATGTGGCGGTCTTCACCCTCACCATCACCGACACAGACGGCAATACCTGGACCTCCAGCTTCAGCCTCCTTGTGAACGCACCGGTGCTCAGCTGTGGCAGTTTCGATATCGATGACAGCGCAGGAAATGGCAACGGAAGGCTGGAGAGCGGTGAGACGGCCACCCTGCGCTTCGAGCTGAGCAACACGGGACATGCTGCCGCCAACGACATACTTGCACAATTGAACAACGCGGGCGCCTATCTGAATATGCTGGACCCGACCGTGCAGCTCTCCCAATTGAATGCAGGGCAATCGCTCGTGGTGCAGATGGTGGTGACGGTGGCGAATCAGATACCTGCGGGCAGCACCGTGTCGCTGGAGTTCGAGGCACAGACCGGGGTCTATGCCACCGATTGTTCCTTCAATGAGGCATTCAACCTTGTTATCGAGGACTGGGAATCGAACGCCTTCGACCAGCACGAATGGAGCTCCTATGGCGCTGCCGAATGGTTCACCACCGACCAGCAGCCCTACGAGGGATCGTATTGCAGCCAGTCGGGGGCCGTTGGAGACGGCATGAGCACCATGCTCGAACTCACCATCGACTCGATATTGGAAGGTCAGACCATCAGCTTCGCGAGAAAAGTCTCCTGCGAGGAGGGCTGGGATTTCCTCCGTTTCCACATGGACGGTGCGCTGATGGGCGAATGGACGGGCGAAGTAGCTTGGGACGTGGTGAGTTACCCGGTCTCCGCAGGTGAGCACACCTTCCTATGGGAATACTTCAAAGATGCGGAGTGCTGCACAGGAGGTGCCGATGCCGCTTGGATTGATGAGGTCGTTCTGCCACAGACCGAGCAGGGATTCATCCACACGTCCATCTCCGAATTGGGAACTGGCGCAGGCCTCAGCGTATTTCCGAATCCAAGCAATGGGCAGGCCAGTATCCGCATCTCTCTGCCAAAGGAAGGACCGGTGCGTCTGGAGCTGTTCGATACGCAAGGCAGGTCGGTACACGTGTTGCACGATGGCCGTATGGCAGGCGGCACACATACGATCACGACCGATGTGCGCATGGCGGCAGGCATCTATCCTGTGCGGCTCACCACCGCGGGTGGCGTTGACATGACGAGGGTCGTTGTGGTGGAGTGAGTTGGTTCGGGAGGTGACCTGTTTTTGATCTGTTGGCTATTCGCTGTTCGCGATAAGCGACAGGATGTATGCCAGGATGTGAATTAGTCCTACAGTTTGAACCGCAGCGGAATGGTGAACTGTACCCGCACAGGCTTGCCGCGCTGATAGCCGGGCGTGTATCCTTTAATAAGACTTATCACACGTACCGCTTCTTCATCCAAGAGCGGATGGACACTACGTAACACCGATACAGAATCAATGGATCCATCTACGCCTACCACGTAATTCACATAAACCACTCCCTCTATCCTCTTTTTCTTTGCCTCCTTGGGGTAGGTCATTTCATTGCTGATCCACTGTATCAGCGCATTGTCGCCACTTGGATAGGCAGGCATTTTTTCCACTAGCGTAAAGAAACCCGGTTTCAGCTCATCACCTTGTACAGGAACCTTCTCGCTTGTCACAGTAGTAAATGTGTTCTGCGCCATGCACAAGTTGAATGTCAGCAGGGCGATGAGGAGTGTGGCGATGGGTTTCATGGAGAAAATGGTTTTGGAGTAGAACTCTTAAAACAATTCACTCAAACCTCAGACTCTCGATCGGGTCGAGGTTCGAGGCCTTGATGGCAGGATAAATGCCGCTCACCACCCCGGTGACGAAACACAGCACCACGCCCACGGTGATCCACAACCACGGGATGATGAAGCCGCCCCCGATGAAGCTGGACACCACGTTGCCGATGGCGATGCCCAGCACGATGCCCACGGCACCACCGATCACCGAGATGACCACCGCCTCCACAAGGAACTGCAACCGGATGAACGCCTTGGTGGCCCCGAGGGCCTTGCGCACGCCTATCTCGCGGGTGCGCTCCGTAACGCTCACCAGCATGATGTTCATCAGACCGATGGCCGCGCCCATAAGGGTGACGATGCCGATGAGCAGCCCTGCCACCTGCACCTGATAGAGGTTGTCGCCCAAGATGCGCGAGAGGTTGTCGCTGCGGATGATGTCGAAGTTGTTGGGTTCCTTGGCAGGGAGTCCGCGGGCCACGCGGAAGGTGCCCACCGCCTCGCTGATGGCCTCGTCCAACCGGTCGGCACCGGGCGCAAGGACGCTGACGGTGAACGAGGTGTTGGGCTTCAGGTAGTTCTGCCGCGCGTTGGCCAGCGGTATCATGCAGGTCTTGTCGCCCCCGAAACTCATGCTGCTTCCCTTCTCGGCCAGCACCCCGATGACCTTGTAACGGTAGGCCCCCACCAGAATGAGTTTGCCCAGCGGGTCCACATTCTTGTCGAATATGGCCTTGGCCACCTCGGCCCCGATGACGATGACCGGGATGCCGAACCGCTGCTCATGCTCCGAGAAGTTGCGCCCCCGGGCTATCTCATAGCCGCTCACCGCGAAATAGGCATCGTCACACCCCATCACATTGATGTTGGGCTGGGTGCTCTTGGAGGCATGCTTCAGCTTGGCCGAGAAACTGGCCATGGCCGACACCGACACCCGGGCCGGATACCTGAACTGTTCCTTGAACTGCAGCGCCTCCCTATAGTGCACCCGCTCAAATGCCTTGGGCGTGACCCCCGCATTGCCCACCCGCACATTCGAACCCTTGTTGCGGATGGTGAACGTGTTGGCCCCCATGCTCGTGAAATTATTGTTGATGGAGCCGCGGATGCCGTCAATCGAAGTGAGGATGCCCACCAGGGCCGTGATGCCGATGGCGATGATGAGCATGGTGAGAATGGTGCGCAGCCACTGCCCCCGGATGGAGGTGAGGGCCACGAAGATGTTCTCGCGGACGAGCTGCAGACTGCGATTGTTCATGCCCAGTGGAAAGGACGCGCAAGGTAGCGCATGGCTGAAACACAAAGTCCCGCCCGAAGTTCATTCGGACGGGACTTTGCACCTGCCGCAAGGACCGTTCAATTGTTGATGGAACGCACGAAACCGATGAGCAGCGACACCAGACTGATGACCATGCCGATGATGCCCGAGATGAGCCCCGCTATGGCAAAGCCGCGTCCCTTGCGTCCTCCGGCACGCGTCTGCCGCAGGCCGATGGCCCCTGTGACCAGCGCGGCCAGCCCGAACATGAACCCGAGGATGGCCGGAAGGAACCACAGCGTCCCCAGACCGATCATCGACACGATGGCCACGAACATCAGGATGAACGCCAGCACACCGAAGCCGAACGACATAATGGCCGACACGCTCCAGCCATGCTTCTCATCGCCCTCCTCGGCAAAGACCGACCTGCGCAGCTCGCGGCCTATCTTCTCGCCTCGCAGATCGGCAAGGGGCTCCACGATGTGGGTCCGGGTGAGCGCTTCCACCCGCGATGGGGCGGCCGTTCCCGACAGATGGGCCGCAGACGCCTCGTAGGGCAAAGCGGTCAGCACCGGTTCGGCAGCAGCCTGCGGCAGCACGGCCGTGTGTCCGGTGGGCTCCATGGCGGCCATGTCCGCACTCCGTTCCGCACTCGCGGCAACGGTGGCTGCACGGGGCTGCTGATGCTTGTGGCCAAGGTCCACATGGTAGCCCGGCAGGTGCCTGCGCTTCGTGATCTCTACCGAGCCACAGGAGGCAAGGAGGAATGAAATGACCACTGCAATTCCGATCAGAGAGAGGACGTTGTTCTTCATGGGGTCTGTGTTTGAGTTCTGTACAAACTTAGTCAGTTTTCACCTCTGTGGGTGTGGGCGATCGTGCTTGTTCACATTATGCAGATGCACGGGAAGAGGGCCGCCATTTTACTTCTGATATTTATGCATGTTTTCATCCATTTGTTCGTTATTCATAAAATTGCGTGTCTTTTCATTCTAAACTCAATCTAAAAGCTATGGAAAAACGCCAGTACAATCTATCTGATGCAGCAATGCTGACTTTCGCATCCATGCATCGCCATCTTTTCATCACCTATCAGGGCGATTTCACCGCGTTCGACTCCGATTTCGCCAGCCCCGACTTTGAGACCGATTGGCAGGCGGCCATCGATGCCAGTCTGATGGTGGGAACGGCCGAAACGCGGGACGACCAGTTGGGCATCCATACCGCACATGTGAACACGGCCATGAAGGCCATCACCCTCAAGGTGAAAGAGGTGAAGTATTTCGCCAACAAGGCGTTCCCGCCATCGGCCTCGGAACAGAACCGCAGGGTGTTCGACAAGTTCGGGTTCGATGACTATCAGGAGGTCTACGGTTCGCAGGAGGGCATGCGCGTCTTCATGAAGTCGATGTTCAAAGCGGCCAACCAGCATGCCGCTGCCCTGGCCGCAAAGGGGTTCACCCCGACCATGCTGGCAGAGATCAACACGCTGACCGACAACTTCATCGCCCTCGATGCCACGCAGGACAGCTTCAACACCCTCTCGCCCATCGACACCAACGCACGGGTGGTGACGCACAACACCACATGGGGCTTCAGCCAGCGGGTGAGAGAAGCATCAGAGGTGATCTATGCCGAGAATCCGCTGCTATACAACATCTTCCTCTTCCCGCGCAGAACGGAGAACCCGAGCGTCTATAGCGTGGTGGGCAATGTGAGCAGCATGGGCGTGCCTGTGGCAGGCGCCACCGTGCAGAACGTGGAGCTGAACATGACCACCACCACCGACCAGGACGGCAACTTCGGTCTGGCACAGGTGGCCCCGGGCAATTACAACCTGAAGGTGAGCGCAGCAGGGTTTGCGCTGATTCAGATCCCCTTCACCCGCGAGCAGACCAAGCAGCCCACCGTGGTCAATGCCTCCCTGCCGCCATCCTCACCACCACCGATGCCGCCCATGCCGCCCATGCCCTGAGCGGTCAGCGCACAGCGCCACCCACCTCATCCCGCCTTGGCGCGGGGTGCGGTTTTTTTTCGGACTGATAAAGATGTTGGGGCAATGTTTGAGATTGCTTCACTCCTCGTTCCTCCCTCGCAATGACGCTCCGATGGCCGTCATTGCGAGGGAGGAACAGCCTGTCCCGAACTTGTTTCGGGAACCGAAGCAACTTAGCGCAGCGTTCTCATTGCCGCAAGCAATAATCTGGAAATCCCGCTTCACCCAACTTCTTTACTGTTCCGGTTTTTTTTTGGCCCATGCGGCAGATGACCGCAACAACAGGCAGGGAATCACGCTGCATCAAAAGGATAGTGTCTTGCAGACCAAAGGACAGACATTACAGTGAATAGGACATACATAGCATGCCATGGGAATTACATTGCAGGCCAAGGAATAAACCATGCATAGTTGGGATGATACATAGCATAGCAAAGGACATACATAGCAAACAACAGGATGAACATTGCAGCTCTGGGAACATACATTGCACAAGAAGGGAGATACATTGCAGGCCAAGGAAAACACTTTGCACAACTGATGTACGGCATCGGATCGGTGCGACCTGCCAGACCAAGCATGCACTCTTATGACGAAAGGATGCTGTTTATTGTCGGATCAGTGGGGCTTCATAAATTTGTCTTGTAATATTGTTTCCGTGCCCTGCAATCATCCGCCCTATGCACGAACAGCACCATCCGTGGCATGCATGCTGCCATCTGCGGCAGGATGAGCCGTGCCGAACACCTGCAACCCGCTGACCAACGTGCGTAGCGCAACAAACACCCCATCGCCATGAGCAACACCCGCCCCTACAGCCACACCGATGCCCGCGCCCTCACCATCGCCTCGCGCATGTGCAAGGTCTATGAGGAGTTCCTGCCCGAGTTCGAGGCCTACGACCCCGACCTCGGCCCCGCCTTCCGCGATGCCTGGCTGCAGGCCATCGAGGATGCCCTCACCATGCCCACGGACGAGACCACCGTGGACGACCAGCAGATCAGCGCGGCCGTCACGGGCGAGCAGATGGCCGCCTGCGCGGCTGCCGTGCGCGACCTGCGCTACTATGCCAGCCTCGCCTTCACCGCCAAGGACGACCTCCGGGTGTTCGGCTTCGAGCGCCTCGTCAAGTTCCGCTATGCCCCGGCCCACTATGCCGTTGCCGTGCGCACCATGCACCTCCTGGCCCTCGACCACGCCCCCGAGCTCTCCGCCAAGGGCATGACCCCCGCCCACACACAGGCCCTGCTCGACACCGCCAACGCCCTCACCGATGCCGAGGTGCAGCACGAATACAAGAAGCGCGTGCGCACCCGCCTCACCGCGCAGCGCAAACGCGCCTTCCTTCACATGTGGAGCTTCGTGCAGCGCATTCAGCTCGCTGCCGATGTGCTCTTTGCCGAGGACGAGGTGAAACGGGGGGTGTTCGTGGGGGGGTGAGGTTCAGTGCTTCGCGAACTTGCGGCTGGCGCGGATGATATGGTAGATGAAGAAGGCGAAGAATTGCTTAGGTATCTACGCAAGAGTCAAATGACGACCACTTTTCGTCCATGGCATCAAAGAAGATGCTCAAACTATCATTGCTGGCCTTAACTCTTTTCAGTGTTCTCTTGTTAGAGAATTCCTCTGAAAGTTCATGGTACTCGTCCTTGAAATGGTTTTTGTTTCGCGGATCGATTGAATATCCCCTTGGACTGAGTTTTCTATTCACTCTATCCAAACAATTTACAGTTTGATTACGCCTCTTCGGCTGGTCCTCCAGCAAAACCAATATCCAGCACTCAATAGAGTGAACTGAAATAGCGAATAGAATCTTCTCCGCGTTCTGGCTGTACAGGTCGCCTGCTATTCTTTCTATCAAAACATTCTTCGCCTTCTCGACCAGCTCTTCCACTGATTCATTCCCAGTCACATCAGTTTGCAGATTCGAGAGAATGTCCGTGTCCAAATGAATCACTATATAATCACTTGTAGTCAACGCAGAATTGATTCTCTCCTCAGCCGAACAGTAATCAATCAGGTTCGCCCAACCACCGCCATCATGCGCTGAGAGGTCAGTTTCATCTCGAAGGGGCTGCAAATATTTCACATCAACACAATCATCTGAGCCAAAATACCCAATGATTATATTGTCCAGAACAAGCTGGTCTGTATAACCTTCCGAGATAATGCCAACATTCATCACGCAAAATTCTTAGGAAGGCCGCCCAACATTCCTGACATGAACATTTCAGACAGTTTCATCAACTTATCAGATGTAGGCTTCACTTTCACTTCTGATATTCTTGTGGCACCGTTGCGCTTCCTACTGACGACAAACAACTTTTGCTCTGGGTCATTCAAATCAAGCCCATCTAGAACTGCAGGATTGTGAGTGGTAATAATGGCCTGCTTTCCATATTCCTTAGCCAAGGTTGTCAGCAACTTCACTAAGCGTGTGCAGAGTTTCGGGTTAAGGGCATTATCAACATTATCAATTGCAAAATTCTTCGGGGCAGTTTCACTCAGGAACAGACTTATGTAGAACGCGAGATAGAGGAATCCCTCGTTTGAACTTCGTTGGTCAAAATAGCCCAATTCAGGATTGAGATATTTATCTTGAATATCGAAGTACACTTCCTTTTCTATCAACTGATCTTTTAGTTTAATATCCTCAAACCAGTCAAACAGCTTAAGATGTTTCCTTAACTCACCCAAAATCTCTGGCTTCTCACTGCTAAAAACAGTCAATAGTTTTAGCAATCCTTCACCTCGCATTCCAAGAGGCTCCAACTGCCCTTGCGAATCGAATTTCCTCAAAAACGTTTCTTCTGGTTTGTAAATCACGAAATCCTCAATTTCACTGCCTCTTTCCACTAAATTTTTAACGAATTCTGGAAGGCTTGATCTCATGAAATCAGCGAATTCTGGATCATCAAACATATCCTTGTTTTTCTCCACAACGGTACGCTTTAAATCCAACAAGCCCTCATGAATATTTTCTGGGTGTTCAGACAAATCGGGCTCCCCAGGTTTGAAAATTGACACCAACATCTTTTCAAGAAATTTTCTATCACTATCCAATATGGGATTTACCCATTTTGAATACGGTTTTCCGTCATTGTTCAATTCAACGTTAATGACAGGCTTCAACGTATTCTGGTCGTTGGTCAAATCGATTCGGATAGGATCTGAGTTGATGGGGCCAAATCCAGAACGCATGAACTTCGGGTGAGTGAGTCTAATGCCTCTTGCAGTCAGATATTCCGAATCTAGTTTACCTTGGGCACCTGCAACCCCAAGGGCAATCGCTTCAGCCAAGTTTGATTTCCCCGCTCCGTTCACTCCGATAATGACATTGATTCTTCCAAGCGTCAGCTCGGTATCCTCTAGCGTCTTGTAGTTACGGATTCTAACCTTGGTAATCATATTCGCTTTGATTTGATTCAGCGGTCAAAGTTCGCCATAATGCTTGTACAATCCACACCCCCCACCCCGCCAATTGTTGATAAATAGGCCCGCGCAAGCCTCCCAACGGGGCTTGGCCGCCTCCCCCGCTGCGGGGTTTTCACCAACTTTGTCAGCCTTCAAAAACCCCTTATCGCATGATCCGGTCTGCTGCTGCCCTCCTTCTGCTTCTGCTCTTCGTGGCCCCCATGGCCCACGCCCAGCAGATGAAACCCTTCACCCCCAACAGCGAAACCTATATCGTGGAGCTGCAGGCCCTCTTCGCCCAGGGCGATGAGAAGAAGGCCAAGAAGTTCTTTGAGGAGACCGTGATCCCCATCTGGAACAGCGGCCATTTCTCACCGGTGCAGAAGGACAGGGTCTATAAGGTGAGCAACCTGATGGTGACCAAGAAGAAGAAGGCGGTCGATTTTGAGAACTACATCTATGCCCTAATCGCCTTTGCCCAGAGCTCGCGGCCGGCATCGGACTTCGATGCCTTCCATGACGGGCTGGAGAAGGTGGTGACGCAGCTCTCGCGCAAGCAGTTCACCGACTATCTGGAGATGTGCCGGGGCCTCTTCACCGAGCTGGTGCTGTTCGACTCGCGCAGCGTGAAATGGGTGGCCGGCAGCGACCAGTTCACGCTGGAGTATGACAGCATCCCCAAGGTCATCTTCGGCAAAATGGACCTCAAGGCCCTGAGCAAGGGCGACAGCTCCATCATCTACGGCACCTCGGGCGTGTACTACCCCACCCGCCAGCAATGGCAGGGCAAGGGTGGCCGCGTGGACTGGACCCGCGCAGGATTCCCCGCCACCGAGACCTATGCCGACCTGAATGGCTACGTGATCGATGTGAGCAAACCGGGCTACCGCATCGACTCGGTCACTTTCCACCATCCGAAATACCTCTCCAAGCCCCACATCGGCACCATCACCGAGAAGATACTGGCCGATGTGAAGGACGACAAGGCCTCCTACCCCCGTTTCGACTCGTATGACAAGCGCATCGTGATCAAGGAGATCTTCAAGGACATCGACTATGAGGGCGGATTCTCGCAGCACGGGGTGAAATTCCTGGGTGCAGGAACGGCCGATCAGGAGGCGCGGTTCATCTTCAAGAAGAAGAACCACATCTCCAAGAAGGTGGAGCCCTTCATCGTGGCGCGCTCCAAGGCCTTCGTCATCCGCAAGGACAAGGTGCTTTCCGACCGCGTGAAACTGGCCATGTACTACGAAGGCGACTCCATCTTCCATCCGGGCATTCAGATGAACTACAACGTGGAGAACCATGCCGTGGTGTTCACCAAGGACAAGGAAGGCCCCGGTAGAAGCCCGTTCTACGACTCCTATCACAAATTGGAACTGCAGGTGGAGGCCATCACCTGGAAACTGGGCGAGGACTGGCTGGAGTTTGAGAACAAGAGCGGAGGCGACCAGAGCGGGGCCATGTTCGAATCGGAGACCTACTACGATGAGTTCCGCTATGAGCGCGTCAAGGGCATGGCCGACATCCACCCGCTGTGGAAGATACGCGACTACTGCGTGAAGAACGGCCGTCAGAACATCCGTCTGGACGAGGCCGCCAGCCTGATGAAGGCCGACCTGAGCGACACCAAGGTGTTCCTCATCAACCTGGCCAACGGAGGCTATCTGGACTACAACTATGACAAGGACGAGGCGGATGTCAAATCCAAGCTGCACCACTATGTGCTATCGCGCAGCAAGAAGGCCGACTATGATGTGCTGCAGTTCGAGTCAGTTATCAAAGGTCTGCCTAACGGGAAACTGAACCTATTGAACTGGGACCTCGGCCTCAACGGGGTGGGCCGCGTGTTCCTCTCCGACTCGCAGAACGTGATCATCTATCCCTACGACCAGGAACTGACCGTGAAAAAGAACCGCGACTTCGCCTTTGACGGCAAGGTGCTGGCAGGTCGTCTTGACTTCTACGGAAAGGAATTCTACTTCCACTATGACGATTTCAAGATCGACCTCACCAAGATCGACTCCCTCCGACTCTCCGTGCCCGATGGACCGATGGATGACAATGGCCGGCAGAAGCTCAAGAAGGTCAAAACACTGCTGCGCGACCTGAAAGGCGAACTGCTGGTGGACCGCCCGGACAACAAGTCGGGACTGAAGGACCATCCGCGCTATCCCATCTTCAACAGTCTGGAAGACTCCTACGTGTACTATGACAGCCGCGCCATTCAGGACGGGGCCTACCGCAAAGAGGAGTTCTACATGCACCTCAAGCCCTTCAGCATCGACTCGCTCGACAATTTCACCAAGGAGGGCCTCGCCTTCGAGGGCGAGTTCGTATCGGGCGGCATTTTCCCGAACTTCGATGAAACACTGCGCCTACAGCCCGATTTCTCACTCGGTTTCGTGCGGGAGACCCCTGCAGGCGGATATCCGGTTTTTGCAGGGAAGGGCAACTACAAGGCCACCATCAAGCTCAGCCACGAGGGTCTGCGGGGCGATGGCCAGTTGGAATACCTCACCTCGGTGTCCAAATCGAACGATTTCCTGTTCTATCCTGATTCTGTGAACGGTATCGCTCAGGATTTCACCATCGCAGCGCAGGCATCCGGGGTGCAGTATCCGCCAGTGAAAGGAAAGGACATCCGCGTGCATTGGATGCCGAAGGAGGACCACTTCTATGCCCACAAGACCTCCAATGCGTTCGACATGTACAATGGCGAGGTGGCCATGCACGGCATGCTCGACCTTTCACCGAAGGGACTTGACGGTGACGGGCAGATCGATTTCGCAGACTCTGACATGCGTTCCAAGGTGTTCAACTTCAAGCACGATGACTTCCATGCTGACAAGGCCGCCTTCAAGCTGCGCGGCCCGGGGTCTGACGCCTTCGCCTTCCGCACGGAGAACGTGAAGATGGACATCGACCTCAAGACACGTCAGGGCAAGTTCAGGAGCAACACCGGTGGCGATTTCGTGGACTTCCCCGTGAACCGCTACATCTGCTACATCGATGAGTTCAAATGGAACATCGACCAGAAGAACATCGACATCGTGAGCACCGAGGGCGAGGGTTCACGCTATGTGAGCACACACCCACAGCAGGACTCGCTCGAGTTCCGCTCGCGCTCGGCCATCTTCGACCTGGCCACCAACACCATCTCCGCCTCTGAGGTGGGCTACATCAATGTGGCGGACGCCATTGTGCACCCCAACGAGGGCAACGTGACCGTGAGGGCCGAGGCCGTGATGGACCCCCTGCTGGAAGCGCGCATCGTGGCCAACCGCACCACCAAGTTCCATACGTTCTATGATGCAACCGTGAACATAGCGGGCAAATGGAAATACACCGCCTCTGCCAAGTATGACTACACGGACGTTACCGGACTCAAGCAGAACATCGTTTTCAACGATATCCGCGTGGACTCTGTGAAACAGACCTATGGCGAAGGCATCATTGCCGAGGACAAGGGATTCACCCTCAGCCCCAACTTCGACTACAAGGGCAAGGCCAAGCTTTTTGCCAGCAGACAGCACCTGAGCTACGAGGGAAGCACCCGCATCCGCCACGACTGCCCGGGCATCTCCCGCGACTGGCTGGCATTCAAGGAAGAGATAGACCCCACCAACATCTACATCCCCATTCCGGAAGACCCGAAAGATGCCAATGGCAAGCCCATCTCATCCGGTGTGGTCATCGCCAAGGACAGCACCAAGGTCTACCCGACCTTCCTTTCAAACAAGCTAAAGCCAAATGATATAGACATCGTTGCGGCCGGTGGATACCTGCACTATGACAACGAGAGCAAGGAATACCGCATCTCCAACAAGGAAAAGCTGAAGGGCGCTGTGGTGGGCGGCAATTATGTGAGCCTCAGCGAGAACTGCATAGCTCAGGGACAGGGCAAACTGCAGATGGGCCTCGACTTCGGCCAGATCGAACTGACCACCTTGGGAACCGTGAGGCATAACATGAACAACGACTCCACTTCGTTCAACATCATGATGGGGCTGGACTTCTTCTTCAACGATGAGTGCAAGCGATTGATGGCAGAGAAGCTCTCCAACCACTTCCCTCCGCTCGAGGGCATTTTCTTCGGAACGGAGTATGAGAAGTCGCTCATCGAACTTGTGGGCAAGGAGCAGACCACCAAGCTCATTCAGGAACTCAACCTGTATGGGAGCTTCAAGAAAGTGCCCAAGGAGCTCAACAAGACCATCATGCTCACGGATGTGAAACTGACATGGGATGCGAAGAACGGCTCATACCGCTACAAAGGCTTCGTGGGCGTGGCCTCTATTGGCGACCATCAGGTGAACAAGATGATGTTCGGACTGATCGAACTCAAGAAGAAGCGCAATGGGGATATTCTCACCATCTACCTCGAGCCTAGCGACAACATCTGGTATTTCTTCAACTACCAGCGCGGCATCCTCGGGGCCATTGCCGGAAGTGATGATTTCAACACCGAGATCCGGAACACCAAGGACGACAAGCGCACCCAGAAAGGCGAGAAGGATGCCCCCAATTTCACCTACGTGCTGAGCACGGAAATCCAGAAAAGGAATTTTGTGAGGTCGTTTGAGAACAAAGAGGACGAATAGTATATTTGCGCCCCCATTGGGACGGCTCTGTAGCTCAACTGGATAGAGCACCTCACTACGGATGAGGAGGTTTGGGGTTCGAATCCCTACAGGGTCACAGATGAGTGAATAAACCCGTTGTGAACCAAGTGTTTACAACGGGTTTTTCATTTCAGGTAAAACATTTGCGTTCGGGCAGCGGAGGCCCACCAGTGTGGCAGATGTTGACTTCCATGGCAGTTCTCGTAGCAGGGCTGTCAGTTGGGCCGATCGGCATTCTGTCAGCCTCTACCCCACTCCTCTAAACGTGAAATGCTCTTTGGGAAATGGGCTTGCAGTACTATTCAGCGCAACCCAGCGCATAAGCACCCACCGTTTGTAATACCCCCAAAAATTGAACAGTTGGCTAAGAGAAGCTAACTGTTCAATTTTTGGGGGTATTACACGCCTGTGTGTTTATATGCCCTCTTCCACCTCCGCTTCCATCAGGAACTGCTTGGAGGCGAGCATGTGGGGCTGCATCTGCACATCGGCCGTGAGGAAGGGAACGAGCTGCCGATAGCTGTGCATCCATTGCTCGATGAGGGGTGAACTTTTGGCGGGCCTACGGAATTCGAGGGCCTGTGCCGCTGTGAAGAGCTCTATGGCGAGGACCTGATACACATTGTCCACCACCTGCAGCAGCTTGGTGGCCGCATTGGCGCCCATGCTCACGTGGTCCTCCTGTCCGTTGGAACTGACGATGGAGTCGACCGAGGCGGGGGTGCAGAGCTGTTTGTTCTGACTGACGATGCCTGCGGCCGTGTATTGCGGGATCATGAAACCGGAGTTGAGGCCGGGGCTGTTGACGAGGTAGTCGGGCAGGCCGTTGCGGCCCGAGACGAGCTGGAAGGTCCTGCGCTCGGAGATGTTGGCCAGTTCGGCCAGGGCGATGGCGAGGAAATCGAAGGTGATGGCGAGGGGCTGGCCGTGGAAATTGCCCGCGGAGATGATGCGGTCCTCATCGGGGAAGATGAGGGGATTGTCGGACACGGAGTTGATCTCGCGCTCGACCACGCTGCGGGCATAGGTGACGGCATCGGCCGAGGCGCCATGCACCTGTGGCATGCACCGGAAGGAATAGGGGTCCTGCACATGATGCTTGGTCTGGGCCATGAGCTCGCTGCCATCAAGGAACTGGCGCACACGGGCCGCACAGGCGATCTGCCCGGGATGGGGCCGCACCTGCTGCACCAGGGCATCGAAGGGGTCCATCCTCCCTCCTATCGCATCGAGCGAGAGGGAACCGATGAGGTCGGCCAGCCACACCAGGCGCTGGGCGTGGATGAGGGCATAGGCCCCGTGGGCCGACATGAACTGTGTGCCGTTGAGGAGTGCCAGGCCCTCTTTCATGCCCAGTTGGAGCGGCAGCCAGCCCAGTTGGGCCATCACCTCGGCCGCAGGCCTCATCTGCCCCCCGTAATGCACCATGCCCTCACCGAGGAGCGGCAGGCTGAGGTGGGCCAATGGGGCGAGGTCGCCACTGGCCCCGAGCGAACCCTGCTCATAGATCACCGGCAGCACATCGGCCTCCAGATGGTCGAGCAGGCGCTGCACGGTGGTGAGTCTCACCCCGCTGTTGCCATAGCGCATGTTCTGGGCCTTGAGGGCGAGCATGAGCCGGATCACCTCGGGCTGCACCATGCGCCCGGTGCCGCAGGCGTGCGACCGGATGAGATTGACCTGCAGCGCACCGAGGTCATCGCCCTTGATGCGTGTGCTATGGAGCGACCCGAAACCGGTGTTCACCCCATAGACGGCATGCTCATCGGACACCTTGGCGTGCAGATAGTCCACGGCAGCCCCGATGCGCTGGGCATCAAGGTCAGAGATGGAGATGCGGAAACGGCCCTGGAGGAGCGCTTCCAACTGTTCGATGCTAAGGGGTTCGTCTGAGTTCATTCTTGGCTTTCAGAATATCGGTCATGGGGCGGCCCTCGATCTTGGAATCGACCCACGAGAGCAGGTCGAGCGTGGAGAGGGCATTGCGGTCGCCCGGCTCGTAGCCCACGGCCACGAGTTCCTTGCGCAGGTTGGTGAGTTCGCGTTTGGTCTCGGCCGCGGTGAGCGATGACGACCTGCGCAGGAACGCCAGCAGGATGGATTCGAACGGATAGAGCCCCTCCAGCTTCACCAGATATCTGCGTGCCGAGCGCACGAGGTATTCCAACAGTTCGCTGCGGCCCAGCTCATACTGCAGCATCATGGCCAGCAGACGCGTGGAGGCGTGGAGGTCCTCGATGTCGCGGATGTCGTTGTCGTTCAGGATCTTGTTGCAATAGCGCAGGGCGTCCGAGAATTTGCCCACGCTGAAGAGGAAATAGGCCAGGTTGAAATAGAGGTGCATCACCACATACCTGCGCGGATAATGCTCCACCTCGTCCTTGCGGGCCACGATGTCTGCGGCCATGGCAAGACCCTCCTGTTGCATGCCGAGGCGGGTGTAAAGGGCCAGGCGGCCTATCATGCCCTGCATGCGGATGCGCTGTCCCAGCTCCACGGAATAGTGCGTGGCCAGCGAGCGCTCCTCAATGGTGTCGAGTTCATTGAGCAACTTGGCCACCTCGTCATACTTGCCCAACTTCATGCAGATGGGCACCAGATTGTTGATGGCCACGAAATAGCGCTTGGTGGTGTCCGACTCGAACGAGGTGCCAAAGTGTTCGCCCACCAGCTCCAGCAGCTGCTTGCGATAGCGGTAGGCCTCCTCCCAATTGCCGTTGATTTTCTGATACTGCGCGTGGATGTTGAGAAAGGCCAGCCTCGACCGGTAGGTGAGCGCCTTGTCGTAGTGCCGCAGTGCGAACTGGTTGATGATCTGGTCGTTGGTCTTATAGCCCTCGTTCTTCCGCTCCACACCGATCTTGTAGTAGTTGTTGAACACCTTGAACTGGAGGTCCATATACTCACGCTCGTTCTGCAACAGCCCGAGCAGCTCATAGTATTGCTCTGAGAGTGCGTCCAGGTCAGATTCGTCCTTGCCCACGAAGAAACCTTCGGCAATGAGCTTGGTCTCATACTCCACCACCTGCAGCAGGATAAGGAAGTTGTCGTGCTTCTCGGCCACCTTGCGCAGCCTGCGCAGCACGGTCTCTGCCTGGGCCTTGAGTCCCTTCTCGAACAGGAACTGCGTATCCTGCATCATGCCCTGCAGCTTGAACTCAGTGGACCGCTTGAGGTGGTACGACCGCATCGACTTGAGGATGAACTCATAGAGATGGTTCTGCGTGACGGCCAGCTGGTCGAGGAACTTCTCTCCCGCGAACTGGGAGCGCACCGCCTCCTCGTCATACGCCTCGACCGTACAGAGGAAATCGAAAAGCTGGGTCAGGTTGCTGTTCTTCTTCTGCAGCGATGACTGCAGCTTGAAATAACGTTTCTCGTTGAGTTCCAGCGAGTGGATCAACCGATGCAGTTCATCACCTTTCGACATGGGAATCGGCTTTGGACAAACATCGGAAAATTAAGGTTGGCACACCCGGTTGTCAGGCGGTCAGGTCATCAGGTCTTCCAAATGCTCTGAAAAGTGCATCTGAC
Organism: uncultured Chryseobacterium sp.; assembly: GCA_964488095.1. Lineage (GTDB taxonomy): Bacteria > Bacteroidota > Bacteroidia > UBA10329 > UBA10329 > UBA10329. The sequence goes on along the minus strand of CAZATP010000013.1, from coordinate 30,520 downwards.
TGCGTCCACCCGATCTGAGGGGACAGGCTTTAGCACCTGAAGAGCTGAATTGCTGTAACCCTGAGCGCCTCCCTACAATTCCCCGGCCTCGATCTTCTGCACGATGCTCTCTATGAGGCGGTCGTCCTTCTCGGGATCATAGTCCTCCTTGAGGTCATAGTTGAACATCTTGGCGATGCCCTGAAAGAACCACGCGGTGAATCCGCCTCGGAACTCCTTGACGATATCGTAGCTCACCTGCCCGGTCTCGCGGTCCAGCAGTTTGATGAGGATGCGTCCCTGTGTGAAGGTGAGCCTTTTGAGCTCGCCCTCATAATCGCGTTTGATCTCCTTCTCCAGTTCCTTGAGGCGCTTTTTGCGGTCTTTGGGGCTCAGGGTGGCGAGCTCCGCCTCCACCTCTTTCATCCGCTTGCCGGCCAGCTTGGCATAGGGCAGCACCTTTTTCACGTGCACCACCAGCTTCTCGTATTTCCGCTGCGCCTTCTTGCTGGGAAAAGTGCGTTTTGCCACCGCATTCACAGGCGGCAACGAGACCAGCGGAATGGTGTCGCCATTGATGATGAGCGCCTCATAGAGCTTGCCCTGAATGAGCACATGGCCCTGGCTGATGGTCTGCACCGAGTCGGCCGGGGTGTCAAGAATGGCCTTGAGCTTCTTCTTGCCGATGATGTTGTCGTCCCCTGCCTGTTCCTGCGCAGCGAGCAGGGAGGGCAGCAGCAGGAAGGTCAGGTGGAATGCAGAACGCAGCATGGTGCCCCTCCAGTCAATTACCGCGCCAATCGGACGGTGGGGGCCTGCCTTGCAGAGCGCACTCAGTTCCTTGTTCGGTTCAATTTCCATGACGAGATCTCATGGCCGGCCGCGTGGCCATTGGAACCTATGGCCACCGGTGCAGCAACACTCTTGGGCCGGAGCATGGCCGCGGCTATGGCCGCCATTTCCATCTCATCGCTGTTCTCGCTCTGAAGCAGTTCGGGCCTGAAATGCAGCTTCACGAAGTTGGTGTCGAACCTGCCCGTGCGGAAGGCCTCGTGACCCATCACGAATTTGCAGAACGGCAAAGTGGTCTGCACCCCACTGATGCGATACTCGTCAATGGCGCGGATCATGCGGTCGCAGGCTTCTTCGCGGGTGTTGGCATACACGGCCAGCTTGGCGATCATAGGATCATAGTAGATGGGCACGTCCATGCCTTCCTCAAAACCGTCATCCACGCGGATACCCGGGCCCTGAGGCCGCTGATAGCGCACCAGTGTTCCGATGTCGGGCAGGAAGTTGTTCGTGGGGTCCTCGGCATAGACCCGCGACTCGATGGCATGTCCGGTGATCTTGAGGTCCTCCTGTGCAAAGGGCAGCTTCTCCCCTCTTGCCACCCTTATCTGCATCTTCACAAGGTCAACCCCTGTGATAAGCTCGGTGACCGGGTGCTCCACCTGCAGGCGGGTGTTCATCTCCAGAAAGTAGAAGTTGAGGTGCTCATCCACGAGGAACTCGACCGTACCGGCCCCTACATAATCGCAGGCACGGCACACGTCCTTGGCACATTCGCCCATGCGGTGGCGCAGTTCGGGGGTGAGGATGGACGAGGGGGCCTCTTCCACCACCTTCTGGTGCCTGCGCTGTATGGAACACTCGCGCTCGAACAGATGCACCACGTTGCCATGCTTGTCTGCCAGCACCTGTATCTCAATATGGCGGGGAGAGCCTACGTACCGCTCTATGAAAACGGCCCCATTGCCGAAGGCCGATGTGGCCTCGCTGATGGCCATGCCCATCTGCTCGGCAACGTCCTCCTCGCGCTCTACCACCCGCATGCCCTTGCCCCCACCACCTGCCGATGCCTTTATGAGGATGGGGAACCCGATCTGACGGGCCACGGCAATGGCCTCCTGCACATCGCTCACTGCCCCTTCGGTGCCAGGTACCATGGGAATGCCGTACTGGCGCACCGCGGCCTTGGCAGAAAGCTTATCGCCCATGATGTCCATCGACTTGGCCGATGGGCCGATGAACGTGATGCCGGCCTGCTCCACGGCATCGGCAAAGGCCGCATTCTCGGAGAGGAAACCATAGCCGGGGTGAATGCCGTCCACCCCCAGTTGCTTGCACACCTCGATGATCCTGGCCCCTACGAGATAGCTCTGGGACGAGGGCGCGGGACCGATGCACACGGCCTCATCGGCATAGCGCACATGCAGGGCATTGCGGTCGGCCTCGCTGTAAACTGCCACAGTGGCAATGCCCATCTCCTTGGCCGAGCGCATGATGCGCAATGCGATCTCGCCCCTGTTGGCGACCAGTATCTTTCTCATGCCTGCGGATTTTTCAAAGGAGGTGCGAAAATAGGCATCGCAGTGGAGGCCCTCACAGGCGCCACGAGCGCAGGTGCATCCATCGCACAGCACCATAGGTCATGAGACCGATGGGGCCGAGCATCAAGGTGAGCACGAGCGAGGGGATGATGGCGAAATGCACAATGCCATGCCGCTGGGCATCGCGCACGGTCCAAGCACCGATGAAAAGGTCGAACACCAGATAGTGCACCCAACCGAGCAGCAGCACCCCATCGCGCGAAAACCCCTGCCTCACCTCGGCCAACGACCCCATGCCGCCATCACCGCCCCAGGTGGTGACGATGAGCACCAGGTAGCAAACGCCCAGAAGGTAAGGATACAGGAATGAATGAGCCACCCTTCGGGTCCATTGGCCATCGGGACTGAACACTAGCAGCAGCCATGCAGGCATGACCGCGGCATTGGCAAGGGTGAAGAGGGATTCGAAGTTCATGCGTGGTATATGCTCTCTATGATGGAGGCCATCTCGCGGTCGCGGTTGGTGATGATGTTGCCCGCATCGTGGGTGCAGAGACGTATCTCCACGCGGTTGTAGCGGTTGGTCCAGTCGGGGTGGTGGTTTCGCTGCTCGGCCACCAGGGCCACGCGGGTCATGAAACCGAAGGCAGAATTGAAGTCATCAAACTCGAAGGTGCCCACCAGCTGTCCGTTCTTTTCCGTCCACATGAATGATCGATCTGAGGGATGCCAAATTAGCGACAAACCTGCCTGAGCGGTAGGATGGCCCAATCACTCGCGCGCGCCCTTGAACAGGCCGATGAAGGTCATCATCCTGGCAGGTCTGGACACTTTGATCTTGCCGAACAGCAGGGCCATCTTGGCATCGATGCGGCCAAACTCGAGGTCGGCCCAGTCCTTGGCCTTGGCCTTGACCACGCAGTCGGGGCTGCCCTCCAGTCCATCGGTCACGGTGCATACCCCATTGCCGAGCACTGCGGTGAGCTCACAGGCGCCATCGCCCGTGAAGATGAAATGCACACGTGCCTCGTGGCCCCCTTTAAGGGCCTTATCAGCATGGAGACGCTGTGGCAGGGCGTGGATGAGTTCGTAGGCGGTCATGAACAGGTTCGGGTCTATCGGTTGGGGGAATGCTCAACTAATGGTGCGTGACTTCCACTGGCGATGAGCATGGGCCCCTGCGAGCATCAGCACACTAATCATGGAGGCGAAGGCAAAGCCCCACTTCAGACTGTTGGCCATGGAGCAGCGGGCCACGGTAGGCCCCATCAGCTGGGGAAACTGGTCTATGAGCTCCACGATAAGGGCATTCTCCCAGAAGTCTAGCAGCACAGTGAGCACAGGCAGCAGCATCAGTACGGAACGGAGCCCCGCCCTGGTGATGATGCCCGACAGGGCCCAGATGGTGAACAGCAGGAACAGGCCATAAACGATGGGATAGGCCACATCCTGCCGCTGCTCGCCCGCACGATAGACCGCCCGCCCGGCATCGCCCATGCATTGCAGTGCGCGGTCGGCCTCGACCATGGTGAAACCGAAGATGTGCAGGTCGAGGGGCTTGGCACAGGCGGCATCAGGGGCAGCGGCCTGCAGATCGGCCATCAGGCCGCTCATAACGACTGCGGCCATGTAGCCATAGGCCATGAAAAGCAGCACCCCAATGGCCCATCTCGTCCTTGCGCTCATTCCGTTGATCATCTTCATACAGGGCAAATGTAACGTGCTCGGATGGCAGTGGTGCCTGAACGTGGCAGTGGTGTCCGGAGCTGAAGGCCCTCAACCGCAAGTTCAATGCGTCCGATCAACGTCCATCCACAGAAGCGATACGCTCCTTGTTGATGAACAACAGCCTGAACTGCTCTACCAGCAGATACATCACCGGAACGATGACCAGAGTGAGGAAGGTGGCGAAACTTAGACCGAAGATCACGGTCCATGCCATCGGCCCCCAGAAGGCCACGTTGTCGCCCCCGAAGTAGATGTTGGGATCGAGTTCGCTGGCAAGGGTATAGAAGTTGATGTTCATGCCCGTAGCCAAGGGGATGAGGCCGAGCACGGTGGTGATGGCCGTTAGCAGCACAGGGCGCAGGCGGGTTCGGCCGGCCTCCACAATGCAGCCCAGTGTCTCGGACATCGGGAGGATCATGCCCTCGGCAAGGCCGAGCTCCTCGCGTCTGCGGGCGCGGGTCAGGTCGATGTAGTCGATGAGCACGATGGCGTTGTTGACCACGATGCCTGCCAGCGACACGATGCCGATGCCGGTCATCATCACCGAGATGGTCATGTTGAAGGTGGCGATGCCGATGAAGACCCCGATGGTGCTGAAGATGACCGATCCGATGATGATGAGCGGCTTGATGACCGAGTCGAACTGGGCCACCAGGATGAGCAGGATGAGCGCTACGGCAATGAGGAAGGCCTTGCCCAGGAAGGCGGCCGCCTTGTCCTGCTCCTCGCTCTCACCTGTGAAACGCACGGTGAAGCCCTCTGGCACGGCATAGCCCGCGAACCTGGCCTTGATCTGAGCATTGATTTCGTTGGCATTGTAGCCCTCGATCACGTTGGACCACACGGTGATGGTTCGGTTCTGGTCGCGCCTCTTCACCGATCCGAGGCCCGAGGTATAGCTCACATCGGCAACGGCCGAAATGGGCACCTGCTTGATGCGGCCGGTGGTCATATCGCGGAAGGTGACCTTCTGATTGAGCAGCGTGGTGAGCTCATAGCGGAAATCGTCCTGCAGCTTGATGATGATGGGATACTCGTCCTCACCCTCCTTGAACTTGCTCACCTCCTTACCGAAGAGGGCGGTGCGCAATGCGCCTCCGATCTGCCCGGTGCTGATGCCGAACGCACGGGCACGGGCACGGTCCACCTGCACCACCAGTTCGGGCTTGCCGGTCTCCAGGTCAAGGCGCAGCCCCTCTATGCCGGGTATGTCGGCCTCTTCCACATCGCTCTTGATCTGCTCTGAGAGCACCACGAGCTTGTCGAAATCATCGCCACTCACCTCGATGTTGATGGGCTTGCCCACCGGGGGACCCTCGTTGTTCTTCTGCACATTGACGGAAACGCCTGCGCGCCTGGTGATGTCCTCGCTCAGCCTGCGCATCACCTCGCTGGAGCTGATGCCTTCCCTGAACTCGAACTCCACGAACGAGATGGTGATCTTGGCCTTGTTGGGCGTTTCGCCCGCCTGCGCCCCATCCATAGGGTCGCTGCTGCCCTCTCCAATGTTGGTGACCACCGAATTGACGGCCACACGGTAGGGCTGAAGAATGGTGTTGACCTCCTCTTCAATATCGAGCACCAGTTCGTTGGTGGCCTCAAGGTCGGTGCCCTGCTCCATCTCGATGAACACGTTGATGTATTTCGGGTCGTTCTCGGGAAAGAACTCGACCGGTGGCGAAACGATGCCCACCATCACAATGGAGAACACCAGCAGGAAAATGGAACCGAGGAACAGGGCATAGGGCCTCCATTTGACCAACGAACCCTGAAGCAGTCTGAGATAAACGTTCTCCAGTTTCACCAAGGCGCTGTTCTGGAACCAATCGGCCACCGGAGTGAGCGCATAATGGTGCAGTGGGATGAGCACCGCCATGGTGAACGAGAGCATCGCCACGCTGCTGAAGCCCCCGAAGAAGAACAGCACCCCCAGAAGGGCGTACAACCCTGTCCAGATCCAGAGCCGCTTTTGCGTGGGCTTCACCTCGGTCTTCTCATCCTGCATGAAGAAGATGGCCACCACAGGGTTGATGATGAGCGCCACGAAGAGCGAACTGCCGAGCACTGCGATGAGCGTCAGTGGCAGATAGCCCATGAATTCGCCCATGACACCCTCCCAGAAGAGCAGCGGGGCAAAGGCGGCCAAGGTGGTCAGTGTGCTGGTGATGATAGGGATGGCGATCTCGCCCACGCCTTCTTTGGTGGCCTGGATCACCGACTTGCCCTCCTGCAACTGACGGTACACGTTCTCCACCACCACGATACCATTATCCACCAGCATGCCCAATGCCAGGATGAGGCCGAACAGGACGATCATGTTGATGGTGACCCCCATCGCTGCCAAGATCATGAAGCTCATGAGCATGGACAACGGGATGGCGATGCCCACAAAGAGTGCGTTGCGCAGCCCGAGGAAGAAATAGAGCACCGCCACCACCAGGATCACTCCAGAGTAGATGCTGTTCTCCAGATTGAGCAGCTGTCCTTTCACCTGATCGCTCTGATCGTTGGTGATGGTCACTTTCAGGTCGCTTGGGAACACCTCCTCCTTGGCCTCATCCAAGGTGCGCATGATCTGGTCCGTGGCCGCGAGCAGGTTCTCGCCCGATTTCTTCACCACATCGACCGACACCACCGTCTTGCCCTCCAGACGGGCATAGCTGTTGCGCTCGGCATATCCGTCCACCACTTCGGCAATGTCTCTCAGGTAGATGATGTTGCCGAACTCGGCCTTCACGATCGTGTTGCTAATCTCCTGCGGGGTACGGAACTCGCCCTCCACCCTGATGGCCCTGCGCTTGCCGTCCGTGAGCAGACTGCCACCGCTGATGTTCATGTTCTCATAGGCGATGGCCTGCTCAATATCATCAAAGCTCACCTGCACACGCTCCATCTTATGGAGGTCCACCACAATGTTGATCTCCCGTTCCAACGCACCGCGCACATCGGCCTTCGATATCTCGGGGATGAGCTCCAGGCGGTCCTTCAGCTTGTCGGCATAGCTCTTGAGGTCGTCCACGCTGTAATCGCCCGAGAGATTGATGTTCATGATGGGCATCTCGCTCAGGTTCACGTCCATCACGATGGGCTCGATGTCCAGATCGCTCGGTAATTGACTTTTCGAACGGTCCACCGCGTCCTTCACATCCTGAAGCGCCTGCTTCACCGGCACATTCGTGTTGAACTCCACCATGATGATACTGTTGTCCTGCACCGAGGTGGACGTGAATTTGCTGAGGCCCTTCAGGGGCTTAATCTCCTTCTCAATGGGACGGGTGATCAGGTTCTCGATGTCCACCGGTGAGTTTCCCGGATAAACAGTGCGCACATATATCTGCGGCAGCACGATCTCCGGGAAAAGCTCCTTGGGCATCGTGTTGTAGGCCAACATGCCCCCGAAAAGGATAATCAGCGTGACGATGATGACACTGGTGGCGTTCTTCACAGCGAACGAGGTGATTCCGAACTCCTTCACCACACCCGAACTGCTCGGTTTATTCTGTTCTTCTGACATGAAAACAATGTGTTTAACGTTTAAGGCCTAATGCTTCAGGTTCAATGCGCTATCAGTTGAACCTACCGGATCGGGCGCATCGCAACTGAATAGCTCCCAACTTGAAACCCTGAACCTGAAACCCTTACTGAACTCGTACGATATTCCCGTTGGCCACCTCGTTGTATCCCGCCACGATCACGCTGTCACCGGGCTTCAGTCCTGCTGTAACCAGCGTGTTGCCCTCACTGCTGCGGTCGGTGGTCACATAGGTCTTCACGGCCTTGTCCTTGCCATCCTCGCTGCGCACCAGGAACAGGAAGCTGCCCTTGGCGTCCTTGCCCACGCAGATGCTGGGCACCACCATGGCCTTCTCCGCCATGAAATCCTGAATGCGCAGAATGCCCACGGCATTGGGCTTCAAGGTGCCGTCCGGATTGCTCACACGAACCTCCACGCTGAAAGAGCGGTTGGCAGGGTTGATGATGCTCCCCACGTTGGTGATGGGAGCGGTCAATGTCGTTCCGAACGAAGGAAGCCTCACCTCGGCCTGCTGTCCTCTGCGCACCGCCTTCGCATAGTTCTCGCTCACATCGGCTTTCACCTTAAGTTGTGAGACATTGACCAGCGTGATGATGGGCATGCCCGGAGCGGCAAGTTCGCCCTCTTTCTGATGCACCACATCCACCACTCCGTTGAAAGGTGCGGTGATGGTGCTCATGGCCATCTGCGCCTGTAGGGTGCTACGCTTCTTCTCCAGGCTCTCCACCTGGTTCTTGGCCTGCAGATACTGCATCTCAGAGCCGATCTTCTGCTCCCATAGCTTGGCCTGCCGCTCATAGGTGGTACGGGCCAGGGCCAGTCCGCTCTCCAACTCCTGCAGGCTGCTGCTGATGACGCTCGTATTGAGCGTGGCCAATACCTGCCCGGCCTTCACCGCATCGCCCTCTTTCACGTTCACACGCTTGATCTGGCCGCCCTGTTCGGGGCTCAGGTTGGCCTGCTCGATGGCCTCCACACTGCCATTCACCTCGAAATAATGCTCAAAGGTCTCTGGCCCGAGCACCTTCACGGCCACCAGTATGCCATCTGCATCCGAAGCGGTCGAATCACCGGTCATCCGAAGTTCCGCCTGCAGTCCGCGCACCTCGGCCTCCAGTTTGGCCAGTTCCATCTGCTTGGCCTCCAGCAGCTTCTTCTTGGCCTCGGGCGTGTCGCTGTTTCCACCGCAGGCTGATAGCAGCAGCACGGCCGCGAGGAGATAAATGTTCGGGTTTTTCATCCTTGTTGAATTGTGAAGGTGTTGGTTCAAACGTGTGATTATCTGAATGTGAGCGGGTTATGACTATTCCTCAAACACCCTGCTCAGCTCCAGCTTGGCATCGAGTGCAGCGAAAAGGCGGTTGATGTAATCGGCCTGCGCCTGCGTGAGCTGGTTCTCGGCCTGCGTGAGGTCCATGCTGGTGCTCAGACCCTCGGTGTATTTGACCAGCACGGTCGAACGCACGCTGCGGGCCAACCGCAACCCTTTCTCGGCATTGGCCAACTGTTCTACGCTGCTGCTGAAATTGTCTTTGGCGGTGAGGTGGCGCAGTTTCAAGCCTTCCTCCACGTAGGAGCGTTGATCGCGCTTGCGCTGCTCCTCCAACTTGGCCTTCTTGATGGAGGCCAGATTGCCGAGGTTGTCCCAGATGGGCACATTGAGCGTAACGCCCCAAAGGGAGAGCGGGAACCAACGGCCATCACTGCTGAAAAAGTTGAACTTGTCTCCGAACGCCTGCTGCTGGTAATTGAAAAAGGCGCTCAGCGTGGGCAGATACTTCGACTGCTCTATCTGCGTGAGATACTTGTGCATCACCACATCCTGATTCACCAGATTGAAATTGATATTGCTGGATGCCTTGAATTCCTTGGACAGCAGCTGTTCGGGATTGGCAGACTGCCAGAGCAGTTCGAGCCCATCAGAGAGCTCAACAGGCGTCTCCACAGGCATACCAATGGTGTATTTCAGCAGGTTCTTGGCAGCCTCGGCCTGACGCTCGGCCATGCTGATCTGGTTCTCCATGGTGGTCACCAACAGCTCCATCTGGTCCACATCCATCTGCTCTGCGAATCCACTCTCGAACAGGGCAGAGGTCTCGGTGAAGGTCTTCTTCAGGTTCACCAGATTATCCTTCAGAATGCGCGCATTCTCGGCTGCCACCAATGCGGTGAAATAGTTCTCTTCTGCCTTGGCCACGATCTCATACCCAATCACCTTGCTCTTGGTGGCCTGCAACTGTTTCAGCCCCTTCGCACCCTTCAGGCCGATGAGATATGTGCCGTTGAACAACGGCATGCTGGCCGAACCGCCCACGTTCATCGTGTAAGGCTGCCCGAATTGGAGCGCTATGGGCTCTCCGCCCGGAGGCTGGCCAGCAAACTCGGAAGGCAGCAGCGAGGTTGGCAAATCCAGATAGTTGTTGAAACTCACCTCTCCGTCCACTCTGGGCAGCAGGCGTGCCGTGGCCATCCAGATGTCCTTGTCGGCCTGCTGGATGTCGAGGGCCGCCCCCTTGGCCTCAAAGCTGTGCTGCAGGGCGTGGTCCTTGGCCTGCTGAAGGCTCAGTTTCACTGTTTCCTTCTGCTGTGCGGCAGCGCATAGCGGAAGTAACAGGGCAATGGTAATGAGCTTTTGTCTCATCATCAGAAGATATTCAGTTGGGTATTGTCCATGTTGCGGAACTTTTCCTGCAGATAGGCGATGCCTTGCTCGCTGGCAATGCCACGGATGTGATAGCGGATGGTCTCCACGTAGACCTGTGCAGGGCTGGTCTCATTGGGCGGAAACAGTTCACGGTCAAAGAACACATCGATGCGGCCAACATAAAGCCCCGATATGATGTGTGGATTCAGGTTGTCCCTATAAAGCCCCTGCGCCATCCCATCGGTCATGTTGCGTTCAATCACATTGCGGATGGTCTTGTGCTTGTAATCTGTGAAACGCCTGTAGGCGTTGGGGTAGTATTTCTCCAGGTCAAAGAGAATGCTGGGATGGATCTGGGTCAGGTGCTGTCCCACCTGTTGGGCGATGAGAAACATCTCTTCAATGGCATTGGCTGCACCGGCATGGATCTGCTCCACCATGGCGGTGTCGTGATCGATATGGGCGGCCATGGTCTTCTCCACCATCTCCGCCTTGTCTGCGAAACACTGGTAGAGGGTTTTCTTGGAAATGCCGAGATGACGTGCAATGTCATCCATGGTGAGACTGCGCACTCCGAACTGCATGAACAGGTCAGCGACCTGCTTGAGCATCTGTTCGCACTTCTGATCCATGCGGCAAAAGTACTTCACAGGAAACAACGGAAACTTTCAGTATGAAAAAAGTTTCCATGGTTTTTACATTCCTTAACATGCTTGCAATCAGCACCATGCTGAACCTATCGGATTTTAACTACTTTTGCACCCTCATTGATGGGATTGATGGTCCGGAAGGGTCGGTTGTCAACCTTTCAGCGTAATCATCTCCCATCAGGCTCAGAGCAATCTGCTGTGGCCATCACATTCAAATCATACCCATGCCTTCTTTTAAAGAACTGGGACTGCGCCCCGAGCTGGTGCAGGCCCTTGACGGATTAAGTTTCGTCACCCCCACCCCCATTCAGGAACAGAGCATCCCACAGGTGCTGAACGGTGAGGGCGACCTCATTGCCCTCGCGCAGACCGGCACAGGGAAGACCGCTGCGTTCAGCCTTCCGGTGCTGCATCAGCTGGACACCGATTCGATGAGCGTGCAGTGCATCGTGCTCTGCCCCACCCGCGAACTCTGCCTGCAGATCGCCAAGGACATGGAGGCCTTCTCGGCCCACATGCCGGTGCGCACAGTGGCCGTGTATGGCGGTGCCAGCATGGACACCCAGATCCGCGGGCTGAAGCGCGGTGCACAGGTGGTGATCGGCACTCCCGGTCGCACTGTAGACCTCATCAACCGTGGAGCTCTGAAGCTCGGTGATGTACAGTTCCTTGTGCTGGACGAGGCCGATGAGATGCTCAACATGGGCTTCAAAGACGATCTGGACCTGATCCTGGCAGAGACCCCGAAGGAGAAGCGCACCCTGCTCTTCTCGGCCACTATGCCGCCCGAGATCCGCAGCATCTCCAATAAGTACATGCACAACCCCGTGGAGGTGAAGGTGAAGTCGGACAGCACCGGTGCGGCCACCATCGAACACGTGTTCTACCTGGTAAGTGCCCGAGACAAGTATGATGCCCTGAAACGGATTGCTGACCTCAACCCGGATGTATACGGCATCGTCTTCTGCCGCACACGGAGAGAGACGCAGGAGATCGCCAACAAGCTGATGACGGACGGCTACAATGCTGACGCACTGCATGGCGACCTATCGCAGGCGCAGCGCGATACCATCATGGGCCGTTTCCGCACGCGCCATCTGCAACTGCTTGTGGCCACGGACGTGGCGGCACGCGGTCTGGACGTGAACGACCTGACCCACGTGATCAACTACAGTCTTCCGGACGAGGCCGAGGCCTACATACACCGCAGCGGAAGAACAGGCCGTGCTGGCAAGACCGGTATCTCCATCGCCATTGTGCACAGCCGCGAGGTGAACAAGCTGCGCGCCATTGAGAAAAAGCTCGGTCGCAGATTCGAGCAACAGCCCGTGCCCAGCGGCAAGGAAATCTGCGAGAAGCAGCTTTTCCACATCATGGACAAGATCAGCAACCTCGAAGTGGATGAGAAACAGGTGGCGAAATACCTGCCTGCCGTGCTCGAACAGCTGGAAGGACTTGACAGGGAGACCATCATCAAAAAACTGGTGACGCACGAGTTCAGCACGTTCCTCAACTATTATAAGAATGCTCCCGACCTCAATGCCGGTGAGCGCGACCGCAAAGTGAAGCGTGAGCGTTTGGACAGCGAGCCACAGTTCAACAAACTGAGCAGCGCGCGTGGAACAGGTGCACCGATGTCCAAGTTCAAGATCAACGTGGGCAGACGCGACAATGTCAATCCTTCTTCACTCATCGGTTTCCTCAACGACCAGCTGAACCGCAGGGATGTGGAGATCGGGAAGATAGAAGTGTTGAACACCGTGAGCGTATTCGAGATTGATGCCGAGTATGCCGATGCCCTCAGGGCCGCACTTCGGAATGCCGACCGTGGAGGTCGGGAGATTGTGCTGGAGGATGCACCGGACAAGGATTTCTCCCAGAAACCATCCTTCGGTCGCAGGGACGAGGGCAGCAGCGGCTTCAAGAAGCCGTATGCCCCTAATCCGAGAAAGGACGAAGGTTTCGCACCCCGCAAGACCTATGGCAGCAGGGAAGACCGCCCAAGGGACGAGAAGCCGCGCGGGGAAGGTGGCTACAAGCCTTCCTTCAGCCGCGACCGCGATGACCGCCCGGCAAGCGCTTCCGGAACCAACCGCGACAAGTTCGCCAAGCGTTTCGGAGCAAGTCCGAAGCCTGCGGCTGCAGCCAAGCCCTTCTCCACCAAGTTCAAGGGCAAACCGAAGAAATGACCTCGCGCGGAGGCCATTGAGCGGATGGCCGCCACGCATAGGGCATTACCGTTCCTTCCACTGAATTGGGGAAGGGACCAAGTCTAACACTCAGCCATTTCATCAGAAATGGAATCCATTTCCTACCGTAACATCTGGCAGGTGAGCTATCCGCTTATCATGAGCGGTGTGGCATTCACTGTGATCAACGTGACCGATGCCGCTTTTCTGGGGCGGGTCAGCGATGTGGCGCTCGGGGCCGTAGGGCTGGGCGGCATCTATTACCTCATTTTCCTGATGGCCGCAGTGGGTCTGGGCATCGGTGCGCAGATCATCATGGCGCGGTTGGATGGCGAAGGCCGACAGCAGGATATCGGAGAGGTGTTCGACCATCTGCTTTACCTGATGTTGGCCATGGTGCTGCTGCTCTGGGGCATCCATGCCCTGGTAACACCCACCGTGCTCGCACACGTCATCACCAGTGATGCCATCCGTCAAGGGCTGCTCGACTATCTGGACATCCGCGTTCTGGGATTCCTGCCAGCATTCCTCTTTCTCGCATACAGGGCGTTCCTCACAGGTGTGAGCAACACCAAGGCCATTTCCTATGCCAGTGTGGCCATGGCCTTGGCCAATGTGCTGTTCAATTATCTGTTGGTATTCGGCAAATGGGGATTCCCCAGAATGGAACTGGAGGGCGCGGCATTGGCCTCTGTGCTGGCCGAACTGCTCAGCCTCATCTTCATCATGGTATGGGTGAAGGCAAGGGAACTGGGGCTCGACTACAGGTGTTTCAGATTCCCCCTGCCCGGCAGGACCGTGACGCTCTCCATTCTCAACATGGGCCTTCCGGTGATGCTGCAGCACGTGGTGGCGCTATGCTCGTGGCTGGCGTTCTTCACATTGATCGAGGGAATGGGAGAGCGGCAACTGGCCATTTCCAATGTGGCCCGCAGCGTGTATTCCGTGCTGATGATACCGCTCATAGGCATCTCGCAGGCCACGCAGACCCTGGTGAGCAATCTGCTGGGACAGCACCGCCCGGAGCTGCTTCGCAAACTCATCGTCAGAATCGTTCTGCTGAGCCTCGGGTGCTCCACTGCGGTGCTGCTAATCAATCTCCTTGCCCCTACTCTGCTGCTCAACATCTTCACAGACGACAGCGGATTGGTGGAGGGTGCCATCCCCGTGGTCTATATGTTATCACTCTGCATCCTTTTCTTCTCCGTGGCCATGAATCTGCTGGCATCGGTCTCAGGAACGGGGGCCACACGCATGGCCCTACTTATAGAGGTGACCACCCTGCTGTTTTACTTCTCGTTCACCTGGGCCACTGTGAACCTCTGGCATTGGCCGCTGTATCTGGTCTGGTCGGCCGAGATGGTCTATTTCACGAGCATCGGGATTTTGGCCACCCTCTACCTTTGGAGCGGCCGTTGGAAGAATCTTCCGGTGATTTCCGAATGATGGTCCAAAGGCCAATAGACCTCGCTTTTACTCATAGCATAGCACACCATGGCATTGGCGGATGAGCGTATCATATTCATGGGCACACCAGAGTTCGCGGTGGCCTCCCTTTCCGCGCTTGTGGCTGCGAGCTGCAACGTGGTGGCCGTGATCACCGCGCCCGACAGGCCCGCTGGCCGAGGAATGAAGCTGCAACCCTCGGCTGTGAAGGCCTTTGCCGTGCAACACGGTCTTCCGGTGCTACAGCCCACGAACCTCCGGTCCGAAGCGTTCCTTGAAGAGTTATGGTCTTACAAAGCCACGCTACAAGTGGTGGTCGCCTTCCGAATGCTGCCTCAGGCCGTTTGGGCCATGCCTGCGAAAGGCACGTTCAATCTGCATGCTTCGCTGCTCCCACAGTTCCGTGGTGCCGCCCCTATCAACCACGCGATCATCTCGGGTGCCAAGGAGACGGGGGTCACCACCTTCTTCCTTGAGCAGGAGATTGACACAGGCAACATCATCCTTCAGGAGAAAACGCCTATCGGGCCCGAGGAAACCGCAGGCGAACTGCACGACCGTTTGATGGCCATCGGGGCACGGCTGGTGGTAGAAACGGTCCGAAGAATCGCAACCGGAAATGTGGCAGCCATCCCGCAGACCGGAATTCTCCAGGAAGAGCTTTTCGGTGCTCCAAAGATCTTCAAGGATTTCTGCCGCATTGACTGGGGTAGAAGCGCGGCCGATATATTCAACCACATCCGCGGCCTTTCGCCCTATCCTTCCGCATTCACCGAGATTAGAACGGGGGACGAAGTCTTCGTCCTGAAAATCTTCCGCTCGCAGGTGGTGGCCGATTCCGCATCCGGGGCACCGGGCCAGTTGAGTTCTGATGGACGGACTTTCCTCCATGTGCAATGCAAAGACGGGCAACTTTCGCTGCTGGAAGTGCAACTTTCTGGAAAAAGGAGAATGACGGTCGGGGAATTCCTGAACGGGTTCGACATCTCAGACACAGCCATCACAGGGTGATTTTACGTGTTTTTCGTAGCCGAGAATGCATGAATGTCAGTATTGACGGGGCATGCAGACCACGGTTATGAACAAAGCCCCGCTTTTATCAACAAAAAGCCCTGTTCCATACTCAATCCCGCAGCCCGTATGGAGAGGCGGCTATATTTGTCGGGCAAATCATTGTTAAACCCATTAAACAAACCAAAACAAAATGGCAAACAAAGCAGAACTCATTGAAGCAATTGCAAACGAGGCTGGTCTTTCTAAAGCTGATGCTAAGAAAGCACTTGACGCATTCGTAAGTGTTACTACTGCTGAACTGAAGAAGAAAGATGGCCGTGTGTCTCTTGTAGGCTTCGGTTCTTTCTCTGTTTCTACGAGAGAAGCCCGTACTGGACGCAACCCACAGACTGGCAAAGAAATCAAGATCGCTGCCAAGAACGTGGTTCGTTTCAAGGCCGGTAGCGAGCTTTCTGACGCAGTGAAGTAAGCCAAGGCTTACCTCTGATCCCATAGAAATGGCCCTGTTCCGATGTTCGGAACAGGGCTTTTCGTTTTCATGACCTTCCAAGAGGTCAGCTCGGCCCATCTTTGCACGAATCACCGCCATCACTCGGAATGAACTCCTCACTTGTGCATATGGATGATACCATCATGGCGCTTGCCACTGCGGCAGGCGTAGGTGCCATCGCAGTGATAAGGGTATCGGGCAAAGACACCTTTGCGCTGGTGGACAGCGTTTTCCGCCACCCAGCAGGCAAACGACTGGCCGATGCCAAAGGGCACACCATCCTTTTCGGAAAGATCATGGACGGTGGTGAGGCCGTGGACGAGGTGCTGGTGAGCGTTTTCAAAGGCCCCCGGTCCTTTACGGGCGAGGACAGCGTGGAGATCAGTTGCCATGGCTCGGTGTTCATTCAGCAGAAGGTGCTGCGACTGCTCGGGTCGGCCGGATGCCGCATGGCGCGGCCCGGTGAATATGCCATGCGTGCCTTCCTGAACAGGAAAATGGACCTCTCTCAGGCCGAGGCCATCGGTGACCTGATCTCCTCCACAACGGCCGCGGCCCACAAGGTGGCGATGCATCAGATGCGAGGCGGATTCAGCCGGGAATTGCTGGACCTGCGCCAGAAGTTGATGGATTTCGCCTCGCTCATCGAGCTGGAACTGGACTTTGCGGAGGAGGACGTGGAGTTTGCCGACCGAAGGGCCATGACCGCTCTGGTGAACGACATCCTACAGGTGATCGCGAGACTCATCGGCTCGTTCGAACTGGGCAATGTAATCAAGGAAGGCGTGCAGGTGACCATTATCGGTGAGCCGAATGCGGGCAAATCGACCCTGCTGAATGCGCTGCTGAACGAGGAGCGTGCCATCGTTTCGGAGATTGCCGGCACCACCCGCGACACCGTTGAGGACGAGATGGTGATAGACGGCATCCGCTTCCGATTCGTGGACACGGCCGGCATCAGGGAGACCACCGATGTTATCGAGCATCTTGGCATCGAACGCACGCTCCAGAAATCCAAGGAGGCTGATATCGTGCTGTTCCTATTCGATGTATCGACCTACACCCCCGAACAGGTGGCCACAGAACTGGACGCTTTGCGACAACGCATACCCGACCTGGACGGACGGCTCATCACAGTGGCCAACAAGATCGACCGCGCCCCCGAAAACAGACGGAAAGATTTCGAAAGCTTCGGTGCGCTACCCATATCTGCCAAGGAACGCACAGGTATTGACGCGTTGGTGAGCCACCTGCGTGCACATGTGGACCTAACCGCCCTTGATCAGGACCAGACCATCGTTACCAACCAACGCCATGTGGAGGCGCTGAGTGCGGCCGCACAATCGCTGCAGCAGGTGCTGCACGGATTCGCGAACGGTGTCCCCAGCGATCTGGTGGCCATCGACATCCGCAAGGCCCTCTATCACTTGGGCGAGATCACCGGGCAGATCACCACGGACGACCTGCTGGGCAACATCTTCTCGCGGTTCTGCATCGGGAAGTAGCAGGTGCGATGCGTTTTGGCTTTCTTTGCCACGCTACAACCCAACGGCCCATGTTCAGAAGCAGAATCTCCCAGTTGATCGCCATTGGCGCATGCGCCATCCTTTTCAACAGTTGCGAAAGCGAGGACGGACCTCAGGACCTCAACATTTCCACCTCGCCCGGCAATGGCGTGACCGATGCGGATGGCAACAGCTACGCCACTGTGGTTCTGGGCAATGGTCAGGAATGGATGGCCGAGAACCTGAGGACCACGAGCTACCGCAATGGCGAAGCGATTCCCGAGGTGGCCAGCACCGCCTGGACCGGGCTTTCCACAGGGGCCTATTGTGCTCACACCGGAAACACGGAAGGAGCAGAGGCGTTCGGACTGCTCTACAATTTCCACGCGGTGAGCGATGCCCGCAATGTCTGTCCAGAGGGCTGGCATGTTCCAACAGAGGCCGAATGGGATGTGCTCACCGCCTATCTGGACCCTTCCGCGCGTGCAGACACCAATCCTTCAAGCCTGAGTGCTGGAGGGCATCTGAAGGCCAGCGGAACAGCATTCTGGAACAGCCCGAACACCGATGCCACGAACCTGAGCGGCTTCAATGCCGTGGGAGGTGGTTTCCGTTCCAACGATGGCACATTCCAATCGTTCAAGCTCTTCGGATACTGGTGGACAGCTAATGAGAACACCACCACCACCGCCCGCAACCGCAACCTTTACTACGGAAACGGACAAGTGGGCCGCTATATCAGCAAC
The DNA here is from genome assembly GCA_964488095.1 of uncultured Chryseobacterium sp. Taxonomy (GTDB): domain Bacteria; phylum Bacteroidota; class Bacteroidia; order UBA10329; family UBA10329; genus UBA10329. The sequence goes on along the minus strand of CAZATP010000013.1, from coordinate 12,261 downwards.
CGGAGAAGCGGTCTGTCGGTGCGTTGCGTGAAGGACTGAGCGGACACTTAGTGCCGTTCGCTTTCCGGTGCGGAGCCGTACTCAGGCCTCAGGGTCACCAATCAGGGCATTCTTCCTCCGCATTTGACCATGTTGCCTTTGGACTTGCGTCAAGAGAGGCGTACCTGACTGCTCTTCACTGACCGAAATCATCCCTCCCGGTCTGCTGGACAGTAACTTCGCGCCCCATGAGACTGCACAACATCTACGACCACGACACGCTGATGAAACGCCTCGAAGAGAGCGGCCAGCAGCGCGTCACGCTGTCGTTCTACAAGTATGCGCGCATCGGCAATCCGGCCGTTTTCCGCGACCATCTCTACATTATGATGGACACGCTGGGCGTGCTGGGCCGCATCTATGTGGCCAACGAGGGCATCAATGGGCAGATCAGCGTGCCGAGCCAGAACCTCTCGTTGCTGCGCCATGCGTTGAACACCATTGTGTTCCTCGAAGGCTGCCGTCTCAACGTGGCGATTGAGGATGATGGAAAGAGCTTTCTGAAACTGAAGGTGAAGGTGCGCGAGAAGATCGTGGCCGATGGCCTCACCGATTTCGAGTTTGACGGCACAGGCGGTGGCGTTCACCTCGATGCCAAGGACTGGAACGCCCTAGCAGAGCAGGACGATGCCATCATCATCGACATGCGCAACCACTACGAGACCGAGGTGGGACGCTTCGAGAAGGCCATCCTTCCCGATGCCGACACCTTCCGCGAACTGCTACCGATGGTGGAGAACGAGTTCGGTGATGCCAAGGACCGGACCGTGATGATGTACTGCACAGGCGGCATCCGCTGCGAGAAGGCCAGTGCCTACCTCAAGGCGAAAGGTTTCAGCAAGGTGCACCAATTGAATGGGGGCATAATTGAGTATGCCCGTCAGGTGCGCGAGCAGGGACTGGACAACAGGTTCAAGGGCAAGAATTTCGTTTTCGATGAGCGGCTGGGCGAGCGCATCAGCGATGATATCATTGCCTACTGCCACCAGTGTGGCGAACCCTGTGACGACCACACCAACTGCAAGAACAAGGGCTGCAATCTGCTCTTCATCCAATGCACCAAGTGCGCGGAGAAGATGCAGGGCTGCTGCAGCTCGGAGTGTGTGACCGTGAATAGCATGAGCGAGGAGGAGCAGCGCGCCTATCGCAAAAAGCAGCGCGAGAACAATGCGCGCTATCAGAAAGGAAGGATCAGGCCCAAGCTGGCCAACCTTTCGAAAGAGTAGGCGGTCGACCACTCGCAGTATAGGGTGTTCAGTCACATGGCGCATTCTGGCATGTAAGGCATTGTCCATTCACAATTGAAATGACCTACTTTTACCATGGATCAAAGACAATCCCTATGAGATACGCACTTCTGAATGCCAGTGTGTCTGTTATGCTGTTCGCTTGCTCGCATTTGGCCTTGGCGCAGCAGGGCGCGTATATCGGGCTGCAATGGGCACCTCAGACCGAGCAGGAATTCCTGGTGCGCTTCGACCCCTACACAGGTTCCGTGGCCCCCATCAGCCATATACCTCATGTGCGAACCATCGGTGGGCTATCTTTCCTGAACACGGAAAAGAGCTACTACATCTTCACGGGGAGCGACTCAACGCGCGTAGACCACTACTTCGTTCTGGATGCGCAGACCGGTGAGCTACTGAGCCGGACGCCCAAGCTCCATCAGATCAACTGCATGGCCTATGATGCTGATGGCGACCGCTATTTCGGGGTATGGTGGGACACTGCTGACTCCACCGAGTACTTCGTATCGTTCGACCCCTTCACGGCCGAGATTACCCTTATCGACAGTATTCCCGGTGTGATGTGGGTGAATTCTGCCACCCCGCTGGTGCGCAACGGTCAGTATGTGCTTCGCGCCAGCAACCGGAATATGGATCACTTTTTCTATGTGATCGATGTGGAGACTGGCGCTACAGTGAGCACCGCCCCCATCAGCTCACGCATGAGCGCACCGGAATATGACGCTGACAGCGACATTTATAGCATGATGTTCTTCGACACGGTAGCATCGGCAGCGCAACTTGTCCATGTCGACCCGATGTCCGCTACCACCGACTTTATCGTGCATCTGCCCGAATTCCATGGCATTCAAGGTGGGACAACACCTTCAGAGCCTGGCCGCTATCTCTTCAAGGGAATGGGACACGATGGCAGCAATTATCACGTGGTGCTTGACCTGACCACCGGCCAGACACTGGCAAAAGTCCCCTTCGACAAAAATGCCCCGTGGATCAACGGGGTGGTCTATCATGCCAAGCATCTGCCGAATAATTCAACGACCGAGAACGGGTTGGTCATCTATCCGAATCCCACTACCGATGCTGCCACCATAGCCTTGCCATCGTGGGGCAGCGAAAGCCATCGGTTGCGCATGTTCGATGCCAGTGGCCGTATGGTCAGTGAATGGTCAGGCATCGCATCAAGCACGGTAAGTGTGGATGGCGTAGGCCTCAGCAGTGGCATGTACATGCTTCAGTTCGTGGATGCCAAGGGGCAGGTCACGTTCGGCAAACTTTCCATTCAGCGCACCTCCGCCTACTGATTTCGGATGTTGCTCTCGGTCATGAGACCATCTCGGCCTGTAAAGCTGCATCTCAGACCGATAGCATAACGATGGCAAGCACGGCCAACGCTATCCCGGCCATATTGATGCGCGAAGGCCGCTCCTGAAATAGGAAGAACGCCACCAACGTGCTCAGCAAGACGATGCCCGTGTTGACCACTGGGAACACTACGGTGCTCTCCAACGTGGGATGGTCCAACGCCTTCAGCAGGAAATAGATGGAGAAATAGTTGGGTATGCCCAAGGCCACCCCAGCAATTACGGAAGTGCGGTTGAATTCCAGTGCGGTGCTCAACCTTCGGTAGAAGAACACCAGTAGCCCGGTGACCGCGCTCGCGAAGAAGAGCAGCGCGGTGAACACTGCAAAGTCCTCCTCTCCTACCCTGCTTTCGCGCATGTAGTTGAGCACAGCATCGATGCTCCCGCTGCCGAAGAAGATGAGCACGGGCAGATACAGGTCTTTCGTATCAAACGTAGGTTCCTTCTGCGGCCAGATGGTGAGCACCACCGAAACAACGGCCACCGCCACACCGGCCATCTTCACCCCGCCCAGGCTCTCACCCAGAAAGAACACGCCCGAGAGCACCGGGATGACCAGCGACATCTTGTTGGCCACCGAAGTGATGCCCACCCCGACCCGCTGCGCGGACATCGCAATGAGACTGAACGTGACGATAAAACAAATGCCCAGAAGCATAGCCCCGATGAACCACGGCCGTCCGGTCACGGTCGCAAGACTGCCGCTGTGGTCAGAGAGCAGAAGGCCCAGCGAACCGGCCACCACATAATTCACAATGATGGCCTGCAGGTTCTCAACCTTGAAGTGGCTGAAATACTTGAAAATAACGAACAGCAGCGTGGTGGACGCAATGCAAAGGGCGAGGTCGATCATGCGGTCCAGCGATTGGAATAGATATAGAGCCGGTCGTCTCCCACCTGCCTTATCTCATCTGGATTGAACGGAAACCGCACTGCTGAGATGCCCGCCTTCAAACGGTCCGTGCTCACATATCTGCGGGCCTCATCCCACAGACCTGCCTCCACGAACCGCCCATGCAACGAAGGGCCGCCTTCCACCAGAACGGACTGGACATCGCACCTCCACAGCGTGGTCGTCACCTCGTTCAGATCATCAAGGGAACGGAGCCTGACCCAACGGTTCAGGCCAACAGTAAGGTCTTGCTTCTCATTCAGAATGAGGGTTTCAGCCTGCTGATCGAGCAGTTTGGCGTTCGGGGAAAGTCTGCCTTCCCGGTCCAGCACGATGCGCAGCGGGTTGCGACCTGCGGCATTCCTCACGGTGAGCGAGGGGTCATCGAGCAAAGCAGTGCCGGTGCCCACCATCACAGCCGCCTCCTGCGCCCGCCATGTGTGTGAAAGCACGTTGGCCGCCTTTCCGGTGATGGATGCGGGCAGCTCAGTGGCCGTTCGCAGGCTGTCCACGAAGCCATCTGCAGTCTCAGCCCATTTCAGGATGACGTAGGGTCTTTTCCGTTCATGGAACGTGAGGAAACGCCTGTTCAACGCGCGGGCTGCATGTTCCAGAAGTCCAACGTGAACGTTGACGCCCGCTTCCCTGAGCAGCGCCACACCCCTGCCCGACACTTTGGCGAATGGGTCGAGCGTGGCGATGTGCACCTCCGGAATGCCCATTTCCACAATGAGGTTGGCACAAGGAGGAGTCTTGCCGAAATGGGCACAGGGCTCGAGGCTCACATACATCACGGACGAGCGCAGTAGGGACTTGTCCTCTACAGAAGCGACCGCTTCCACCTCCGCATGCGGGCCTCCGAAAACACGGTGATAGCCCTCTCCAATGATTTTCCCCTCGAGCACGATCACGCAACCGACCATGGGATTGGGAGCCACGCTGCCCAGCCCCAACTGGGCGAGGTCGATGCTCCGCTGCATGAAATGCTGATGGTCCACCGGGCAAAGATAGACGGGGCACTGCGCCTCAGCGGTGCAGCAGCCTGAATCGGAACTCATTCCACCGTGTGCGCCAACGTTGCAGAAAGGTTCTACCCTCCAGTTCCAGATGCAGCCCTGTGAACACCGCTGGATTGAGCCCGCGCTTCAACGTCCGCTCCAAGAGACCAAGCTGGCCATAGGGCAGATGCTTCCCCACGAGCAGCGGCTTCAACCCGGGCATGATAGCGTTGAAGCACTGCTGATTGTAACGATGGTATTCCCTGTCGCGCTCTGGCATCACTTCCAATCCGAGATGCGTGGTGAGATGAAGGTGTTCCAGAATTCGGCAGTCCTCGGAATGGGCCATCAGGTTGTACATCAGTCCGGCCTCCACGAACGGGACACCGATGCAAAGGCCGTCCAATCGGAGTTTGGGAATGAGCGAACGATGCAACACAAAACAGTCAAATCCGGGATGCGACCATCCCACATCCGCCAGAATCAAAGGAAGGTCGGTGGCCACTTGGCCGCTGTCCCGGATCCTTCTGCGGTTGATGATGAGTGCATCCGCTCCATCCTTCAGCAATGTGGCAACGGCATCGTAGAAATAGGGCTGCACAATGATGTCCATGTTCGTATAGATGACGAACTCCGCATCACACTCCTGCTCAGCCCGTTGGAGCACATCCGCAATGAGAGGGAATTTCCTCGGCCTTGAGAACGATTGCAGGTCGGCCACGGACCTTTTCAGGTTCTCAGTGGCAGTGAACCCTTCCGGGACGATGGCCCTGTCCTCCTCGAACTGGGCCGTCAGCAGACGTACTTCCGCCTTGCGCGTAAAACCAACGGCATCGGCAAGGGAACGCAGCGTAATCTGCTGAACGCGCCAGGCATCACTGCTCTCTGTCACCCAAAAGGGATTGATGATGTGGGCAAAAGTGAGTGGCACGGACATAGGTCAAAGGTAGAACCGTGCTCCACGCCATGGAAGCACACACCATGGACCCTCGATTTCCATTATGTTTGCACCAACGGGCCGAGCCCGCCCTCCCCCTCTTCAATGAACGTTACCGAATTCATCCTCGCCATCGAACCGGAACTGCGTGAAGCGGACGAACGTCCCTTCGCAGCCGACACTGTTCTGCGGGATCTCCCGAACTGGAGTTCCATGCTGGCGCTGCTCATTATTGCCCGTGTGGATGACCTCTATGGCGTTCAAATCTCTGCATCCGAGTTCGCGCGGATCCGAACATTGGGCGACCTCCATCACCACGTTTCGCAGCATCTTCCTGCATGAATCATGCGGAGCTGCAACACATCCGGATCGATGGCATAGCATCATCCGTTCCGAAACGGACGGCCCACAATCTTGACTGTGAACTCATTCCGCTCAAAGAACGTGATCTGTTCATCCGTTCAACGGGCATCGAGAGCAGGCGTGTGGCCGCAAAGGGCACTTGCACATCCGACCTCTGCGTGCATGCCGCAGAGCAGCTTATGGATCAACTCGGGTGGCATCCATCCGACCTGCGCATCATTGTGCTGGTGACCCAGACCCCCGATCACATCACCCCTTCCACTGCGGCCATTATCCAGAACAGACTCGGATGTTCCACGGACTGTGCTGCCTTTGATGTGAACCTGGGCTGTTCGGGCTACATCTATGGCCTGTGGACGCTGGCATCTCTGCTGCAAGGACTGCCCGATGGTTCGAAGGCCCTGCTGCTGGCAGGCGATGTTTCCACTTCTTGCATCTCACCCAACGACCGAAGCACCGTTCCCCTCTTTTCAGATGCGGGGTCTGCCACCGCCATAGTGAAGGACCTGGCTCAGCGCAGCCCGATGCACTTTGCACTCAGCACCAATGGCGCGGCCAAAGAATCCATCTGGATCCCAGAGGGTGGGTATCGAAACCCGTTCAACGAACAGAGCCTACAGGCCACCGACCATGGAGCAGGAATCGTACGCAGACCGATCGATCTGATCCTCAACGGCATTGACGTCTATCAGCAGGCGGCCCAGAGCTGGCCGCAGCAGGTGTCCAGACTCGCGGCTTCCATCGGGTTCAGTCTCGACTCTGTTGACCATGCCGTGTTCCATCAGGCCAACCGCGTCATCAACGAAATGGTGCGCAAGCGGTCCGGACTCACCGAATCGCAGACGGCAACCAGCCTGAAGGACCTCGGTAACTCGGGCACCGCCTCCATTCCCGTCACCTTGGCCCATTGCCTAAGGGATGAGCTGTGCCAAGCGCCCAAACGTATGTTGCTGTCAGGTTTCGGTGTCGGACTTTCATGGGCCACCATGATAGCCGACCTGCCCGCCATGAAGTCCGTGATCTGGGCCGAATACGAGGACTGAGGGCATTCTTACGGCCACTGCAACTTCTGTATTTTCACCCCCTGTGAGAATCTACGACTATTCGGTGGTGATACCTGTTTTCGGGGGCAAGGATGCGCTCACTGAACTGGTCGGGCGCATTTTCAATGTGTTGGAACGTGACGGCCGGACAGCTCAGGTGATTCTGGTGGATGACGCGGGACCGAATGCCACATGGCCGGTCATTCTGCCGCTGCTCGACCGCTTTAAAGGAAAGGTGAAAGGCATACGTCTGGCACGGAACAGCGGACAACAATCGGCCACGCTGTGCGGCATTCATCATGCGCAGGGCGACTGGATCATCACCATGGATGATGACCTGCAGCATCTGCCAGAGGAGATACCCGCTCTCATCTCCCGCCAGTCGGAGACCGGGGCCGACATGGTCTATGGCATCTTCCCGAAGAAGCATCACTCGGCTGTGCGCAACATGGGCAGCCGCCTATTCAACTGGGGGTTCGGCATCATCGGAAGCACATCAGGCAACGGCTCATCGTTCCGTCTCGTCAAAGGTTCTGTATGCAAAGGCCTGATGCAGAACTATCACCGCCACATGCTGCTGGACGAAGTGCTGAGCTGGCATGCCAGCTCGGTGGCACAGGTCAATGTGAAACATGGCGAACGGAGCGATGGAAGGTCGGGCTACAGCAGTTTCAGGCTGGTGATCATGACGCTCAACTATGTGGTGAACTACACGGTGCTACCACTCCGCATGATGACCTATGCCGGACTGCTGTTCTCGTTCATCACCATGTGCATAGGTCTCTATTTCATTTATGAGAAACTCTATGCCGATGTGGCGTTGGGCTACACCTCCATCATTGTGGCCATCTTCTTCAGTACCAGTCTCATTCTCTTCTGCCTTGGCATCATCGGTGAATATGTGAGCCGCATGTATGTGAAAGACTGGAACCGGCCACAATATCTGATAGGCGAGATCAGGGAATGACCATCAGGGGATACGGCATAGAGTTGGTGAGACTGGAGGCCCATCATATCGAGATGCTGCGCCAGTGGCGCAATGACGAGAGCATCAACCGTTTTATGGATTATAGGGAGCACATCTCCCAAGAGGCTCAGGAGCGGTGGTTCAGATCGCTGGATGCGAAATGCGACTTTTACTTCCTCATCCGCACAGAGGGTGAATTTCATGGCCTCATCCATTTCTCCGCCATTGATTGGACGGAAAGAAACGGCCAGTCGGGCCTGTTCATCCGGACAAAGGACTATCAGGGAACGCCTCTGCCAGTCTGTGCCTCCGTGCTGATACTCGAGTATTTCTTCAACCAGACACCACTTCAATCCGTTGAGGCCAAGGTGATGAATGACAATACGATAGCCCTCTACTACAACAAGAACCTCGGCTTCGAGATCATAGCTTCGGAGAGCCCGGACAGGTTCCAGCGACTGCGGCTGAACAAGGAGGACTTCTACCGGTCATTCAGCCGCCAGCTCGACCTGCTGAGACGCGTTCACGGCCATTCCATCGAAGTGGAAGACTGAACCGAGGGCTAATTTCGCGCCATGGCACAGAGCGAAAGCATTTTCCTGCAACTCAACCCATCGGACCGACTGCACGTGAAGCGTTGGTTCAAGGAGAAAAGCGGTCCGGCAGTGCTGTTGATCCACGGATCCATTGAGAACGGAAGGATCTTCTACTCGGAGAGCGGCAAAGGATTCGCACCCTTTCTGGCCGATCAGGGTTATGACGTTTTCGTGCCCGACCTGCGTGGACGTGGGAAAAGCACTCCGACCATCGGCCCCGGTTCCGATTTCGGGCAGATGGACATGGTGATGACCGACATTCCGTTCATCATCGAGGCGGTGAAGCAGGAAAAGGGATCGGAGGCCATGTGGATAGGAGCGCACTCGTGGGGCGGCAACCTCGCCCTTGCCTCGTGCGCACGCTTTCCGAACATGGCCAACGTGCGCGGATTCATCCTCTTCGGAGTGAAACGGAGAGTAACAGTCTGGAATGCCGAACGCCTGTTGAAACTGAGCTTCGGATGGCGGGTCGTGGCGCCTATCGCTATCCGGGTCAAAGGATATCTGCCTGCGGTGGAGCTGAAAATGGGCGCTGACAACGAGACCGGGCGCATTTTCAACGAGACCAACTTCTGGCTCGACCATCGCACTTGGACCGACCCTCGGGACGGATTCGATTATGGCGCTGCCCTTGCCCAATGGAACGCACCGCCCGTGCTGTCCCTCACCGGTTCAGCAGACAAAGTGCTGGGGCATCCGCGTGACTGTCAGAATCTGCTCAACGAGGTGAACACCGCAGACGGCACCTTCAAGGTCATCGGCAAGGCGACCGGCCACCTGCATGATTACGACCACATCGATCTGGTCACACACAGAGAGGCTGCAACAGATCACTTCGCAATGATCGTGCGCTGGATGAAGGAACGGTCAGCTTGAACCTCAGCCTTTCAGCGCAGGTATGTAGCGCTCATCATGCTGGCTGATGTCCAGACCTTCCTCCTCCTGCTTCTCTGAGACACGCATGGGGATTATGGCGTTCGTCACCACATAAAGCATATAGCTGCCCACGAAGGTGAATGCCACCACGATGACCAGCGCGAGCAGGTGCTTGAAGAATAGGTCGGTCTCGCCTGTGATTAGTCCGCCATCCGTGGCAAAAATGGCGGTGGCGATCATGCCCACGATACCCCCGATACCGTGACATGGGAAAACATCGAGCGTATCATCCAAAGTGGATTTTGACTTGAGATGCACCGCCACATTGCTGATGATGCTCGCCACCACTCCGATGGTGATGCTGGCCCCAAGATTGACGAAACCTGCGGCCGGAGTGATAGCCACCAGCCCGACCACCGCACCAATACATCCCCCCAAGGCCGAGGGCTTGCGTCCCTTTGCCGCATCATAGAGCAGCCAGGCCAACATGGCCGAGGCCGAGGCCAGATTGGTGTTGACAAAGGCTGTAACAGCCAGTGTGTCGGCCGCAAGTGCACTCCCAGCATTGAACCCGAACCAACCGAACCACAGCAGTCCGGTACCCAACAACACATAAGGTATGTTGACGGGTTCGCTCACATGGCCGCTCTCCACATGCACCTTTCTGCGCCCCAAGAACATGGCCCCGGCCAATGCCGCCATCCCTGCCGAAATGTGCACCACGGTTCCTCCCGCAAAATCAAGAACCCCCCATTTCATAAGGAAGCCCTCAGGATGCCATGTCCAATGGGCAAGTGGACAATAGATGAACAGACAGAAAAGCACCATGAACAGCATGTAGCCCCAGAATCGGACACGCTCCGCAAAACCGCCCGTGATGAGCGCTGGGGCGATAATGGCAAACTTCAATTGAAAGGCTGCGAAGAGAATGAAGGGCACAGAACTTCCGATTTCGGGATGCGCGGCCGTGCCCACATTGTCAAACAGGAAGAACGAAAGCGGGTTGCCGATGAACCCACCGATGCTATCCCCGAAACTGAGGCTGAATCCCACCACGAACCACAGGATGGTGATGACACTCAAAGCCACGAAGCTTTGGAGCATGGTGCTGATGATGTTCTTACTGCTCACCATACCACCATAGAAATAACTGAGTCCGGGTGTCATGAGGAGCACCAGACCTGCGGCAGAGATCATCCAAGCCAGATTCCCCGAATCGAAGTCCTCAGTAGCCTCCGGATGAACGGTCGGATAGAAGACCGCCAGCGCACAGACGATCAGAAGCACCGCCAAACTGAACTTAGCATAGAAAGAACGCATTTTTCTGGACATACCCCCTTGAATTTTATTTGACCGCAAAGAAAACATCAAGAATCAATGAATGACCCCCTTGAAAAAATCGATTGATTACTATTTTTTCACCTTTAACAACACCTACCCCGTCTTTACGACAGGTTTGAAGACACGAATTGGAATGTTTCTCGATGCAACCCAATCAAATCCTGATGGCCCGCTCTAATTTTAGACCGTGAACAATCCTGCACAACCACCAGCATCCCCCTCCATGCGCAACCTATCGGCCATACTTTTCTCTGCTGCAATCGTCATTTCCAGTTTCGTCCTGGGAAGAGCCTATGTGGAACGCACTCGCGCTGAAGGCACCATCAGCGTGACCGGCATGGGCAGTAAGGACTTCACATCCGACCTCATTGTGTGGTCGGGCCGTTTCTCCCGCGAGGACAGCGAGCTTCAACAGGCCTATGTGCGTCTGGAGAAGGACAAACAGGTGACGCAGGAGTACCTGCGTTCGAAGGGCATTCCGGACAGCAGCATAGTCTTCAGCGCAGTCGAGACCATCGAAAAGACACGGCCGCTCTACAAGGGCGGTGAGTATGTGGGCGCGGAGTTCGTAGGCTATCAATTGGTGCAGTCGATCCAGATCGAGTCCAAGGATGTGGAAAGCATTGAGGAACTCTCCCGCTCCATCACAGAGCTTCTGAACAAGGGAGTAGCCTTTTATTCTGACGCCCCACGATATTATTTCACCGGCATGGCCGACCTGAAGATCGAGATGATCGCCAAGGCCACGGAAGATGCGCGTGTGAGGGCCGAGAGCATCGCACAGAATTCGGGCGGTGAATTGGGCGAGCTTAAATCTGCCAAGATGGGCGTGTTTCAGATAACCGGGCAGAACAGTACGGAGGAATACAGTTGGGGCGGTGCCTATAACACCAGCGACAAGCAGAAGACTGCCAGCATCACCATGCGTCTGGACTACGGGACCAAGTAATCCTATTAATCCAACGCTTACTCCGGAAAATAAAGGGGATTCCGGTCATTGAACCTACGGATGAAAAGCAGCAACTGCTGCTGACGCTGCTTCTTCTTCAGCGCACCGAACTGTCCCATCAGCTCAGCATCGGTGGATAGGAGCGTAAGAGCATTGTCCTCCGTGTAGGCGAGCACCCTGCCTGTCCGCATATCCAACAGAAACTGTCTAAGCTCCTGCACAGGCACTTCGCTGTAGGGCATCATTCCCGGACCGGCCATCATCATCGGGTCACTCATCATCCTGTACGTGGTCACGGCAGCGGTGAAATGCGCTATGGTACCAAGAATAGGGATGCGAAAGAACCCGTCACCGTGCTGAATGAACGCTTTTCCGTTGTGTGCGTAGCCCCAAACGTTCACTGTGGCCACGCTGCGCTGTTCACCCATGCCATCGAAGTAAGTGATCACATCATCATCGGTCACCAACTCCATGTAATTGGGAAGTCGGATGTCGTGCACGGAGATGATGTGGGTTATCGGAATGGGATTGTTGGCCTTGAAATCCTGAAAGTCGAGGTAAATTCCATCCTCGAACTGAAAATCCAGACTGTACTCCACCATCTGCTGTCCCCTGACCATGGAGAAAGTGAACAAAGTCATTATGGCAAATA
>CAZATP010000012.1:19640-87274 GCA_964488095.1 uncultured Chryseobacterium sp. | reverse complement strand
GCAGCAGCATCTTCTTCAGAAGCTCACGCTTCTCTTCCACACTCAGGTTCTTCGGGTCGCTCATGGACAGGGATCTGGTTCGGGTCGCAAAACTATGCCCGCTGCGCAGATGCAGAATTGATGAATGTCGGCAGTCCATGGTCCACAGTCCATGGTCCACAGACCATAGTCCATAGTCCATAGTCCACAGCCTCGCAGGCCACCACTGCCGCCCTTCCCCCTTTTAAAGGGGGTGCCGAGGAACGAGGCGGGGGATTTTTTTCAAGGAGTTACTGCGGAACGCAGTGAACAGGTTGTCAGCGGATCAGGTTGTCAGCGGATCAGGAAGCAGGAAAAGGGCGGGGCGGGCGCCTTCCCCCTTTTAAAGGGGGTGCCGAGGAACGAGGCGGGGGATTTCTTTTGGCGAACAGCGAACAGCGAACAGATTGCCGCAAAGGCAGCGAGCTCCCTTCATGAGATTGCTTCGGTCGTTCCTCCCTCGCAATGACGGGGCATGCGCGCCTTCCCCCGTTTAAAGAGCCTGTCCCGAATTTGCTTCGGGAGGATGGCCGAAGGGCGGGGGATTCCTTTCGGGAAACTCGTGGTCCATGGACATCAGCCATCAGACGACCGACATCAGACCACAGCCCCGCAGGCCACCACTGCCGCCCTTCCCCCTTTTAAAGGGGGTGGCCGAAGGCCGGGGGATTCCTTCAGCGAACAGCGATCCACTCCCTACCCTCCCCTCAGCCCCAGCTCCACCACCTCCAGGTCGCGGATGTGGCCTGCATCGAGGGTGAAGCGCAACAGCGTCCGCACATGGTGGAAACCGTGCACCCCTGCCGCCCCGGGATTCATGTGCAGCAGGCCCAGCTTCGGGTCGGGCATCACCTTGAGAATGTGCGAATGCCCACAGATGTAGAGCTTGGGCCGTTCGCTCAGCAGCAGTTGGCGGGTGCGGGCCGTGTAGTGGCCCGGATAGCCCCCGATGTGGGTCATCACCACTTTGACGCCTTCCACCGTGAACACCGCATCCTCGGGCCACGTGAGCCGTGTCTGCGCATCATCGATGTTGCCATACACCGCCCGCACGGGCTTCAGTTTGGACAGGCGGTCTGTCACTTCCAGCGGGCCGATGTCGCCCGCGTGCCACACCTCATCACATGGGGCGAGGTGCGTCAGCATACCCTGGTCCAGATGGCCGTGCGTGTCCGAAAGGAGCCCTATCCGCAGCATCAGCGATAGAGTTTCACATCGCCCGTATAGGTCTTCGTGCGGTTGGTGATGTCCTGAATGATGAACTTGTAGTTGTACACGCCTATCTGCACAGGGGTGTCGCCCACCGTGCCCATCCAGGGCCGCTCGGGATACTTCGAGTAGAAGAGCTGCTTGCCCCAGCGGTCGAAGATCCACATCTGATAGTCGAGGATGCCCTCGCCCGTGCCGAAGAAACCATCGTTCACCCCGTCACCGTTCGGGGTGAACGAGTTGGGGATGAAGAACGTGAGGTTCGGGTCCACCACGATGGTGATGCCGAAGGTGTCCGAACAGCCGAAATCGTTGAACACCGTCTGGATGATGTCGTAGGTGCCGTGGGTCTCATAGGCATGTTCGGGCGTCTGCACGTCATAGCTGTAGCCATCGCCCATGTCCCAGTCCCAGATGGTGGCCCCCTGGCTCAGGTCGGTGATGCGCGGCTTGGGGAAACGCATGTGATAGCGCAGCGTATCGGTGATGAAATCGGCCACAGGCTTGGGCCACACGGTCACCGCATCGCTGATGGTGAGCGAATCGACACAGCCCTTGTTGCTCGTGGCGATGAGCGTAACGTCATAGCTGCCATCCTCCGTGTAGGTGGTGGTCGGGTTGGGCACCTGCGGACTGTTGCCGTTGCCCAGCCTCCAGCTGTACTCCGCGATGGAGTAGCCCCCCGGGATGGTCGATGCATTGTTGAAGGCCACAGGCAGCGGCTTGCAGCCCTCCACCGGGTCGGGCGTGAACAGGGGCACGGGCAGTGCATAGACCTCGATCACCTGCGTGATGCTGTCCACGCATCCGAAATTGGACGTGGCCAGCAGTTCCACCGTATAGAATCCATGGGTCACATAGGTGTGGTCGGGCGAGGTGGTCGTGTAGCTGTTGCCATCGCCCATGGTCCAATCATAGGTGGAGATGGCCCCTTCCGCTATGGTGGACTGGTTGGTGAAGGCGATCTCCTTGCCCGCGCAGGTGTCGAACGCTGCGAACTGTGGTTCGGGAAGCACATAGACGCGAATAGGCAGCACCGTGTCGTGTGCACAGCCAAGCGCGGTGCTCACGGTCAGGCTCACGTCCGTGTAGCCCGTGTTGGGGAAGGTGTGGGTGGGGCTGGCCGTCTCACTGCCCTGTCCGCCCCCGAAAAGCCACGAGTTACTGGTGATGATGCCAGTGGTCACCGTGCTCAGATTGGTGAAGGTGGTGGGCTGCCCGAAGCACACCGAGTCGGCACTGAAATCGGCCACGGGCATCGGGTGGATGGTGATGGTCTGCGTGAGGGTGTCCGAGCAGCCCACATCGGTCCTTACGATGAGCGTCACGTCATAATCTGCGGCCGAGGGGAAATCATGAGCCTGCGGTCCCTGTCCGGTAGCCGTTGCCCCGTCCCCGAAATCCCACTGCCACTGGTTCAGTGCGCCCGAGTTGGCTGTGCTTTGGTCGGTGAAGGTGGCGGGTGTTTCCAGACACACGTCTGCGAAGCTGAAGTCCGCATCGGGCAATTGATGCACCTCGGTCTGCTGGGTCAGGGTGTCGCGGCACCCGAGGTCCGACTCCACCATCAGGGTGATGTCATATACACCGGGCGCAGCGAAGAGGTGATTGAACGCAGGCTGGGTCTCCGTGGTGCCATCGCTCAGCTCCCATTCGTAGGACACGATAGTGCCACTGGCAATGGTGCTCAGGTCAGTGATCACCGTTTCCTCATTCAGGCACACATCGGGCGCGCTGAAGGCGGCCGTGGGTTTCGGGAAAATGGTCACAGGCCGTGTGAGCGTTCCAGTGCAGCCGAAATCGGAGGTCACAGTGAGGGTCACGTTCACGTTCCCTGCCGCGAGGAAGGAATGGGTCGGATGCTGGAGTGTGGAGTTTCCGCCTCCGGCAAACACCCAGTTCCAAGAAACGATGCTGCCCTCGTTGATGCTGCTGGTGTCCTGCAGCTGCACAGGCTCCAGCTGACAGACGGGCGGCATCTCGAAACCGGCCACGGGGTTGTCGTGCAGAATGATGTCTTGCCGGGTGCTGTCCACACAGCCGAAACTGCTCGTTGCCGTGAGGCTCACCGAATAGGTGCCGAAGGTGGGGTAGGTGTGCACAGGACTCTGTGCCGCGGAAGTGGTGGCATCCCCGAGGTCCCAGTCCCACGAGGCGATGCTTCCAGCTCCTATGGTGGAAGTGTTCGTGAAGGCGATGTCCGGGGCATAGCACACATCGATAGGGGAGAAGGATGGCACCGGGAGCTCATGCACCACAGCTGTGATGGACACATCATCGGTGCAGTTGAGGTCAGAGGTCACCGTCAGGGTCACATTGTAGGTGCCGAAGGCCGCATACGTGTGCTGCGGGTTCTGGTCCGTGGAGGAATTGCCGTCCCCGAAATTCCAGGCCCAGGCGGTCACCGTTCCGGTGGCGATGGTCGATTGGTCGGTGAAGGTGTTGGGAAGTCCCAGACAGGCCTCTGTGGCCGCGGCCGCTGCCAAGGGTATCGGATTGCTGATGACCGCCACCGTGGTGTCGTGCAGGCAGCCGAAATCGGTGCTTACGGTCAGCTGCACGTTATAGGTGCCGCCCAGCCCGAAGGTGTGCTGCGGGCTCTGGGTCTGATAATCCGTAGTCCCGTCCGCACCGATGTCCCATGCCCATGTGCTCAGTGCAGAGGGCGCGGCCACGGTGGAGGCATCGGTCAGCTGCGTGGCAAGGCCCGCGCATACCTGCGTGGCACTGAATGCCGCCACCGGGTTCGGATAAACGATGACCGGTTGCGTGATCTGGTCCACACAGCCCACCGTGGAGGTCACTTCCAGGGTCACATTGTAGGTGCCCGCGGCAGGGTACACGTGCGATACCACCGAGGTGTTGGCGGTGGTGCCATCGCCCAACTGCCAGTCGCGTGAGGCGATGCCGTTGGGGTCCTGCGAAACGTCCAGCATGTCCAGCGCTTCCCCATCGCACACCGACACGGACGCGAACATCGGGTCGGGCAGCTGATAGATCTCCACGGGCAGGGTCGTAGCGCTGGAACATCCATCCGCGTTGGTCACCGTGAGGCTCACATTGTAGGTGCCGGGCTGGGCATAGGTGTGCTGGGCCGTAGCGCTGCCGCTGGCAGTATTTCCGTCCCCGAGGTCCCATTGCCATGCGTTGATGGCCGCACTGCCCGGGATGGAACCGTCCGTGAGCGTGGTCAGGTCCTGATGGCAGCGGTCCGTCACCGTGAAATTGACCTGTGGCAGTGGCAAGATCTCGATCGGGCGGTAGATGGTGTCGCGGCAGCCCAATTGGTCCAGCGCAATGAGGCGCACGGTGTATGTGCCCGCATTGGCATACACATGCGCAGGGTTGGCGTTGGCGCTGGTGATGTTGTCGTTGACGAGGGTGGTGCCATCCCCGAAATCCCATTGCAGCTCGCTGAACTGGGTGAGGAGGTTGAACTGCCCGCAAGGCTCATAGAAGATCATCCGGGCCGTGTCGCCTGCGCACACCCTTTGGTTCTCCAAGTTGAAATTGGTGAACAGCTCGTAGGTGAAGTTCGAATAGTAGACGTCCGGCTGCGAGTAGTTGTAGAACCCGAACCGCCCCGGCTCGTAGCAGCCCGGCAGGTCGAAGATCGTGTCGTTGTCCACAATGATCACCGCCCGCGTGGTGGTGTAGAGTACCTCGATATCGTGGAGCTGATTGCGCACAAAACCCTTTCCCGGACCGTAGTCAGTGGCAATCACAGTGAATTCGGCCGTGCTCGTCCTTCCCCAGAAGGTGGGCGAAAGCGCTGGCCCCGTGTTCGGTATGTTGCCGATGATCCTGCTCAGCGCGAAGCCCTCCTGTCCGAGGAAACCGTTGCTGTTCTGGTTGCGCTGCTTCCAATCGAACAGATAGGTGTCATACACTGTGGAGTTGCCCAAGGGTAGCTTATGGCCGAACACCACACCGATGTAGTCATCGTCACCATCAGTGGTACGCATGCGCCCCTTTAGCCGGACATTGATGTAATCCACAGGGGTGAGGAAGAAGGTCGGGTTGCCGTTGATGGTCTGCCGCACCTGCGCGCCCGCCAGCTGCACCACCCAGTTGCCGTTGGCCGGTGCCCCCGATTGCTGCCAGGTGTTGAAGTCCACATCGGTGAGGCACACGGGCACGCTCACATTCAGGGTCTGTTGGCCCGTGCAGCCCACTGCATCGGTCACGGTGATGGTGTTGGGGTCTTGGCACAGGCCCTGCGCAACGGCCGTGGTCGCGCCATTGCCCCACAGATAGGTGTAGGGAGGCGTGCCACCGAAAGCAGTGGAGGTGCCTGTGGCATCGCATACGCCCACATTGCTCACAAACGTGGCCGAGGCCTGCGGCACCACCTGCGGGGGTTGGGAGAGCACGGCACTGTCTTGCGCGGTGCAGCCGTTCGCATCGGTGACGGTGAGGATGTTAGACCCTGCGGGCAGGTTGGTCGGGTTCTGCTGTGTGCTGCCGTTGCTCCAGAGATAGCTGTACGGCCCGGTTCCCCCGGTCACCACGGTGAGGGCCGTGCCGTTGGTGTTGCCATAGCAGATGGGATTCGTGCCCACCACGGTCACATCGATGGGCGCAGGTTCGGTCACTGTCACGGGCACGTTCACAATGCAGCTGCCTATGCCCGAGCGGGCAAAGAGCGTGGTGCTGCCTGCAGGAAGGCTGTTCACGGTGTTGGTCGGGGAGAAATTCACCCCGTCCACCGAGTAGGTGTAGCTGGCAAAACCTCCCGTACTGCTCAGCGTCACCGTGCCATTGCTCCCTCCCGGACAGCTCACGTTGGTCACCGCAGCGCTGGCCGTGTGCGTGAAATCGGCATTGTCGCAGGTCGGGTTGGCCTGCAGGCTCACCGCGCCCACGGGCGTTCCGTTCCATGCCGGGTTGCCCTGCGCGTTGGTGTAGTCGCCACTGAATTTGTAGTAGGCCAGAAGGCCGGGCTGTGTGGTGGGATTGGGCAGGTCGAACATGTTGGCCTGCAGGGCGGCCTCGGGCCGCGCCACGTTCCAGATGCGCACCTCGTCAATGAAACCGTTCCATGGCTCACATTGGCACGCGCTCTGATTGCCGATGGCCGTGGCCAGGTCGTTGGTCACCAGTGTGCCCGTATGCGCCACCGTTGAGGCAAGGCAGCCATTCACGTAATAACGGAGATTGGCCCC
This sequence comes from uncultured Chryseobacterium sp., assembly GCA_964488095.1. GTDB lineage: Bacteria > Bacteroidota > Bacteroidia > UBA10329 > UBA10329 > UBA10329. The sequence continues at coordinate 80,882 of CAZATP010000012.1, read as the reverse complement.
ATCATAGGTGAAGGCCACGTGATAACACTGGTTCGGGGCAGGGGAGAAGTTGGCCGGGGCGGAGATATAACCGTTGGAGGTGGTAAGCTCCACGCCCCCTGGCCGCAGCAGATAGTTGACGTTCGCGGGGCTGGTGTGTTTTGAAACAATGTTGGTGCTCACTCCGACATTCATCACCAGCGCCTCCACGGTAATCTGGTTGCCGGTCACATCCAGGTCACCAATGTTCACATAGCTCGTGCCGCCCGGGTTGAACAGCGCCTGTGCGTGCAGCCCTGCCTGCGGCAGAAGGATGATGGCAAGGATGAGAAAGGAAAGGGTCCTTAGAAAACGGTACATACGTGCATTTAGGGGGTGCGTAAATTTACGTCAGCAGGTGGATGACGTGAAAATGTCTTTTGGGATGCCCGTCCTCCTTGTGGCCATGCATCCCGCCTCCATCACTCAGAAAATGACCTTCATGCCCGGTTGCGGGGCGCATATGCTGCACTTAGAACGGTTCGCAGGGGTCGGATGCGCGCTTCGGTACCCTCGAAGCCCTTGTTCTACGGGTTTTTTTGTTTTCAGGAAGCTATAACACAGTGTGTTAAATGGCTTTTTAGGAAACTCAGAAAGGGCCTTCGTAAAACGAAACAGCCGCTTTGTAAAACGGTGCGGGAACGGTTTTGGAGCGGCAGGGAATTTTGCCCCGTTCAAACATCCCAACAAAACCATCATGATAAAATCACTTTTCGCCCTCGGCCTTGTCGCCATCAGTGCAGCGACCTTGGCACAACCTAATGGAGTACCCACTTCGGGACTTCTTGCCTACTACAACTTCAATTCCGACCTTGAGAGTCACAACGGCTGGCACAACCTCACATGGGGTGGAACGGAGGGGACTTACGTTCCCGGCAGACCCAATGCAGGAGAAGCATGTCTGCTTAACGGTACACATCTCATCGGCAGCATGGCCGTGCCTCTGACCATGCCGACCGGTGACTTCACCATCGCGGGCTGGATAAAACTGGAGAATGCCGTGCCCAACGGAAGCTACCCTACCCTGATGGAGTGGGATGAGTCGCTCTTCCTGCGTTTGTTCAGTCAGCAAGGCGGCACAGTGCTGTCACAACAAGGCGGCTACCTTTCCACTGGTGGAGGATTCGCTGTTGCAGAGGGCGGGTTCTTCGTAAGTCCGAATACGCAATGGATGCATTTGGCCATGACTCAAGCCAATGGTACCCTCACACTCTATCAGAGCGGGGTCATTGTATCTGAGGTTCCTGTGTCAGGGAATGCTCAGAGTAATCAACCAGTTGGGCTTATCGTGGGCGGAGGCACCAATGCCAGCGCGATCAACGCCATCAAATACCTCAACGGAGCCATTGACGACCTCTACATCTACAACCGTGGACTGTCTGACGCAGAAGTGCAATCAGTTTACAACTCAGTGGACCCCAATCCTACTTGCAACCTCGGCACCGTAACCCTTGTGGCCGGAACGGACATCTGCTCCAACGATCAGGAAACCACGCTTTTTCAGGAAGGAACAGGAGGTACGCTTTCCTATGTCCGTTACGTAAGCAACGGTGGCACGGGTGGCCCGGCCGGTGGCGACATGGCCTTTGCCATTCCGCATCCGCATGTGATCTCGCAGGTTCAGGATTTCTACCCTAACAACCCGCTGGTGGGCAGTTGGCTGGTAAGTGCCTACGACCCGAACAACCCCTCTACGTGCCTCACCGCCCCCGTGGAGGTGAACTTCCTGCCGGTAGGTGACCCTTCCTGCTACGATTGCAGCGTGGGACTGATCATCAGTGATGGTGGCACCTACTGTCCATACGAGTACGTGCAGGTGCAATCATGGGGCAGTGCCTCCACCAATCCCGGTGGCTTCCTCACGTTCGAGCTCATTCCGCTTGAAGGACAGGGTGATGGTATTCCACTCTCCAGCTATACCTATCCGGTTTTCAGCAGCTTCGGTATTCCAGGTAATCATTCATTCCAAGGTCAATACCGCATCGAGTTGAAGATGTACTATGCTGGACAGGAAGTCCCTTGCGCCACGGAAATCCTCACCATCAACTTCCTCCCTGCTGACGATGTGCAGTGCACCTGCGAGATCGGCAACCTGCTGGTGGACAACGGCACGGTCATTTGCCCTGGTGAGACGGTGACCATCCTGGAGGCAGGCTCTGTGCAACTGCCGATAGGAAGAGAACTGGTTTTCTCGATCTATGACTATCCTAACTATGCCACCTACTTTGAGGAGCAGGTCCCGTTCGATGCGCCTTACACCTTCACGCACAACGGCACCTACTTCGGTGAGGCGGTGTTATATGTGTATGCGGGAGGAGGAAACCCCGTATCTCCTGTCGGTCTGCCTACCCGAGGTGGCGGCAATGACATCTGCGGCTCCTACGAGGTGTTTGTGACCTTGGCACAGTCCACCGATGCCGAATGTCTCACCATCGGCATCAGCGATCTCGGCACATCGACAATCAGCGTGCATCCCAACCCTACCGAAGGAGCTCTGACTCTGGAGGGCGTGCGCAGCGGCACGGTGATCGAGGTGATGGACGTGGCCGGCAAGCGCGTGGCCACCTTCGCAGCGACCACCGACCATCCCACCATCGACCTCAGTGCGCTCACCAGTGGCGTTTACACCCTGCGCATGGCAAATGCCAGCTTGAAGGTGGTGAAATTCTGAGGCCGTATGCTGGTATGTGCCTTTCGTAAACTCGAATGGCACTTACGTAAGATCCCTTAGAACCGGAGGGGAATCGCTACGGATGTTTGTACCGGAATCATTTTCAGTAAGAACATTTTTTCAAAGACGGTAGTTTGGGTGGCCCCGGCAGGAAGCGAAAGTGGAATGCCGGGGTCTTATTTTTCATGAAGTGGCGGCCGTAGGACATGGATTAGTACGGTTGTACTATTTTTGTGGACACATTCACGTTGTAAGCAGATGTTCACTGAAGACCACAAGATTTTCCGCCAAGGCCTCCGCGATTTCCTCGACCGCGAGGTGATGCCCAACATCGACCAATGGGAGGAGCAGCAGCGCATGCCCAAGGACCTCTGGCCCAAATTCGGGGAGATGGGCTACTTCGGCCTCAACTATCCGGAGCAGTATGGCGGCATGGATGCCGATTTTCTCTACTCGGTCATCTTCATGGAGGAGATATCGAAGTGTGAGTCGGGCGGTTTCATGATCCTGCCTGCCGTGCAGCAGTTCATGTCCTCACCCTACATCGCCAAGCATGGTTCTGAATTTCTGAAAGAGAAATACCTGACCAAGGCCATCTCTGGCGAATGGATCTTCAGCATCGGCATCAGCGAGCCCAATGCGGGCAGCGATGTGGCCAACATCCGCACCACGGCCATCCGCGAGGGCGATCATTATGTGATCAACGGCAGCAAGACCTTCATCACCAACGGGGTGTATGGAGATGTGTTGGTGCTCGTCTGCAAGACGCAGCCCGAGCTGGGTGCAGCGGGCGTGAGCCTCATCGTCATGGACCTCGACTCGCCCGGTGTCTCACGCACCAAGCTCAAGAAACTGGGCTGGCACGCATCAGATACGGCCGAGCTGGCCTTCGACAACGTGAAAGTGCCCGTGGAGAACCTCATCGGAGAGGAGGGACAGGGCTTCTATTACCTCATGGGCGGTCTGCAACTGGAGCGTCTGGCCGGTGCCATCGCTGGTTATGCCTCGTGCGAATGGGCATTGCAGTATTCCATGCAGTACCTCAGCGAGCGTGAGGCGTTCGGCCGTCCGCTCAACAAGTTTCAGGTGCTTCGCCACCGCGTGGCCCAACTGGCATCGGAGATTGAGTGCACCAAGCAGTTCGTCTATCACTGCTGCCGGGTGCATGCCGCTGGTGAATATGCTGTGAAGGAATGCAGCATGGCCAAGCTCCTTGCCAGCGAATTGGCCAACAAGGTGATGACCGAGTGCCTTCAGTTCTTCGGGGGCTACGGTTTCATGGAGGAGTACAAGATGGCCCGTGCCTACCGTGATTGCCGCGTGGGCACCATCGGGGGCGGAACGAGCGAGATCATGCGCGAGATCTTGGCCAAGATGATCATTGACGACCGCCAGTACAAGAGGGCCGGTTCGGGCAGTGCACCAGCGCAGCCCAAGCCTCTGGCCGCAAAACCAGCATCACAACCACAACAACAATCATCAACTAACCAATCAAACCAACCAAAAATGAGCTTCGAAAGCGTTTTGAAATCCATCGAGGAGAAGGCCGCAGGTGCGAAAGTGCTAGGCAGTTCCCTCAAGTTCAACTTCGGTGAGCAGAACATCCTGCTCAACGGAAAAGGTGCCGGCAACGTGGTGACCGCCAATGATGCCACTGCTGCAGATTGCACTGTGGACGTGGCATTGGAGGATCTGGAGGCCATGCTCGGTGGCAGTCTGAACCCGATGACCGCCTTCATGAGCGGCAAGATCAAAGTGAACGGTGACATGAGCGTGGCGATGAAACTGCCACAGATCATGGGCTGAGGTCATCGACCGAATGACATGCGAACGGGCGTGCCGAAAGGTGCGCCCGTTTCTTTTTGCCATATCCTGCCCCGGAACCGACCGCAGCCTGTCGTTGCAGAACAAAAAAAATCCACAGGACTTTCGCCCTGCGGATTCTCCCCACTACTCCCACTTTCTTCTGTAACGGTCACATCTTAATGAACTGCTGGGTGCTGTTCATCGTGCTGTTGTAGAAACGGATGAGATACTGACCTGGCGCAAGTCCGTTCACCGCGATGGTGGTGGTCACGTCCGTCAGCCTGTGTGTGCCCATAAGCTGTCCTGTGGCGTTATAGATGCCCACAAGCACAGGCTCCCGGGTAGGCTCGTTGTTGGTCACCACGATATTGTCCATGGCAGGGTTAGGGTGAATGCCGAACGCGATGGCAGCAGCGGCTTCGGTGATGCTGGTCGTGGTGCTCTCATTGAATACGGAGAACGGGCTGAGCGAGGTGATGCCATCACGCTGGATGCTGAACATGCCCTCGGGCTCAGTGGTCGAATTCTCCAGGGCAAAGGTGTCCCATGCGCCACCGGTGTGGTGGGTGATGTAGATCGCAGTGCGGTCAAAGTCGTTCACCTCCATGCTTGATGACCATTGCAACTGCAGATTGAGGTCGAGGTTGCTCGAAACCGATGAACGGATATCCCATGTGGCATTGACCAAAGGCTGGTCGATGGCCATATCGACACCCGAGATGCCTTGGGCCATCACACCGGGCACAACACCCACATCCACGCGTCCGCTGGCAGAACCAGTGGCCAGCGACATTCTGGCCGGGGCATAATTGGCAAGTGTGCCGACAGGGAAGTCAGTGGCCGTGCTTGCACCGGCCGTCATGCTTCGTTCCAAGCGGCCGCCTACCGAAGTGACCACATATGAACCGATGCCCTGACCGCTGATGCTGCCAGAGGGGTCAATGGTCAGCATATTGCTCAGGATGCCCAACTTGCCCGATACGAACGTGAGGGTTCCGGCCATGTGCACGTTGGTGCCGATGTTGAGCAGGCCCATGTTGAACATGCTAACCGTGAGGTTGCCCACCGTCTGTCCGCTCGGCAGAAAACGCAGTTCACCATCAGGCGTGTTGGCGTTGCTCACAGCGATGTCTGACGTGGACGTGCTGCTGATGACGCCCGTGCCTGTGGCACTGATGTTTCCGTTGAGGGCAAGATCGCGGGCGCTGAGCACCAGAATGCCACTCTGCAGATTGAACAGACCGTTCACCGTGAGGTCGGCACCGAGGGCCACTTCGCCATCAATGGTGTTGATGTTCAGGTCACCGATGGAACCCACCACACGCAGTGTGTTGATGCCGCCTGTGCTGTTTATGGTGAGCGTTGCATCGGCATCGCCCTTGAGCGAACCTGTGCCGATCAGTGAACTCATTGGGTTCAGGGTGAGGTGATTGTTATTAAGGTCGAGGTCACTTCCTCCGCTCAGATCAAGCACGCCCAGCACTGTAAGGTCAGAGCCGAGAGATACCACCACGCCAGAACCTGCAGCGATGGTGAGATCATTGAGCAACTGACCGCCCACTGCGAAATTCAGTGCAGTGGTGGAGCCGTTGATGGTCAGCACGGAAAGGTTTGATCCTGCATTGGCACTTAATAGTCCTGCACCGCTGATAGAGCCGTTCACCACAAGGTCAGTGCTGTTAAAGCTCAGTGCACCCGTGTTCAGTTGCAAGGTGCCGTTCACGGTGAGCGCACCGTTGATGCGGGCCTCATTGCCTACACCCACATTCACCGTCAGGTTGTTCACCGTAGAGGATGCATTGGTGAAGGTGATGGTGCCCTGTGTGCCGCTGGTGCTGTTCAGTGCGATGTCAGACAGCGTGGTGGCCGACACGGTGCCGTTGCCCCCGATGGCCACGTTGCCATTGATGGTGAGGTCGTTGCCTGCAAGGATGAGGCTGCCTTCGATCAGGGCAAGTTCGCCTGCTATGGTGAGGTCGGTAGTGAGGGTCACAGCGCTTCCGGGATTCACATCCACGGTCACATCATACAGACCGCCTCCCGTGAGCTCAACGCCTGCGATGGTCGAATTGCCGATGTACCATACCTTATAGTTGTTGGTGAGTGCCACTGAACCTCCGGTGCCGATGTTCAGGCCACCTCCTGCGATCAGGATGACGCCACCTGCGGCCAGGTCCAGACTTCCGCCCGATACCAGTGTGAGGTCGCCCGATACCAGATTGAGCATCTCATTCACAACGATGTCTGCAGATGAGATGAAACCCAGGCTGGAGTTGATGGTGTTGGCAGTGAGAGTGCCTGTGAAAGCAAAGGCCGAGGCCGCTTCCACATTCACCGTGTTCACCACCACCGTGCCGGCCCCAGAAAGGCTTCCGAGCGTAAGGGTGAGTACGGATGCATTGGAGCTGGTGAGACCTCCCTCCACGTTCAGGTCTGCAAGCAGCCCGCTGATGGTGATATCGGTATTCATGTTCACCGTCATGCCCATCGGGATGACGATCTGGTCGATCATCAGCAGGGTAGGGGGAACAATGCCGCCCGCCCAGGTGGACGAACTGGTGAAATCGCCCGATGTGCTGGCGGTGAAAATGGCCGCGTATCCCGCAGCAGATAACGAAAGTGCCAAAGCCAGAAGCCCTACCCCTTTACGTGTGAATAGTCGTATTGAATTCATAGTGGTTATTTTGGTATTTGAATCAGTATCGATTCGATGTCAAAGGTGAGGGCCATAAATTGGCATATCCTTACATTACACTGTCAATTCCTTGTGTGATTCACACTTGAAAGCATGATTATCTGTTCCATTCCATGATGCTCGCCTGCACGGATAGCAGCGTAAGTCTTGGTGTTGGTGTTCTGTCAACGCTGTGAGCGGTCACTTTTTGGCAGCCTTCTTGGCGGCCGCTTCTTTCCGGTCTGCGGCCTCCTTGGCCTTCTTCTTGGCCGCGCGTTCCTTTTTCTTGAAGAAACCGCGCAGCAGGAAGTTGTCCTTGGCGGCCTCCATGTTCTGTTCGAGGCCCTTGCTGCTCTTTTCGAGGTTCTTCATGGTCTTGTCGAGGCTGTTGGCCATCTCATCACTGCGAATGAGCTTGCCAATGGTGCCCTCACCGCTGTTCACCTGCGTCATGATCTCGGCCAGCTCGTCCGTGATCACTTCCGCGTTGGCCGCGGTCACCTCCAGGCTGGCCATGATTTCGTCTGTTTCCACAGGCTCGTTGGAGGAGAGCAGTGCTCCGTGCTCAGCCACTGCTTCGTCTGTGCTGCCTTGGCTTATCACCAGCAGGCGGTCACCGATCAGTCCTTCCGAGCCGATGGTCACCTCCGAATCCACCTTGATGAATTCCTGTACCGCCTTGCGGATGGACATGTTCACCATCACGGTGCTGTCGTTGATGATGTGGATATTCTCCACCGTGCCCACATTGATGCCCGAGAACCGCACATTGTTGCCCACCTGAAGGCCACTCACATTGAAGAAGGTGGCCTTGAGGTCATACACGGGGTCGAACATATTGCGTTGTTTCCCGATGATGAAGATGGCGATGACGAACAGCGCCAGCCCGCCTGCCACGAACAGACCAAGACGGAATTTGAATTTTGGAGAAGACATGTTTTTAAGGTGTAAGTCGTAAGGTATAAGGCGTAAGTATGGCGTGGTCAGGAAAATGAGCGTCCTTCCCCCTTGAAAAGGGGGTGCCCGCAGGGCGGGGGATTTCTTTGTTTATGTAAGCACTTGCTCATTGTCAACTGAAAAAAGAAGCCACAAGCTCATCCTCCGACTCTTCAAACTCCTTGGGAGTGCCCATCTGATGCACCTTGCCCTCATTGATCATCAGGATTCGGTCGGCCACCTTGAGGGCGCATTTGATGTCGTGGGTGATGATAATGGATGCGGTCTTGTATTTCTTCTGCACTTGGAGAATGAGTGCGCTGATCTCGTCCGAGGTCACCGGGTCGAGGCCGGTCGTGGGTTCGTCATAGAGCATGATGTCGGGATCCACCACGATGGTGCGCGCCAGACTGATGCGCTTCCGCATCCCGCCCGAAAGCTCGGAGGGCATCTTGTCGATGGCGTCCGGCAGACCCACGCTCTCCAGCACCTCCTTGATCTTGGCCTCCATCTCATCGGCAGTCAATTCCTTCTTGATGCGGGTGAGGGGGAACATCAGGTTCTCGCGCACCGTCATGGAGTCGTACAGCGCACCGCTCTGGAACAGGAAGCCGACCTTCTGCCGCATGGCGGCCAGTTCCTTCCGTTTCAGGGACGACACCTCTTGGCCCATCACCATGATGCTGCCCGAATCATACGTCAGCAGGCCCACGATGCACTTGATGAGCACCGACTTGCCCGATCCCGACTTGCCCAGCACCACGAGGTTCTCGCCCGGGGCCAGTTCGGCCGTGAACCCGCTCAGCACCTTCAGATCACCGAAGGATTTCGAGAGGTCCTTGATCACGATTACGGGCCCGCTTTTCATCTTCGTTTCGGGTGGTGTGGCCGTTGTTTTCGTCTCTTCGCTCATGATGTCAGCATATCCGTGATCTGCACTGCGATCATGTCGATGATGATGACCAGCAGCGAGGCCAGCACCACGGCCGAATTGGCCGCCTTGCCCACGCTCTCGGTGCCACGGCCCGCATGGTAGCCCTTGTAGCAGCCCACGATACCGATGACCGCCCCGAAGAAGAAAGTCTTGATGATGGCGGGGTTCAGATCCATGAAATCCACTGCCTTGAAAGCCTGCGCTATGAACAGGGTGAAGCCCACCTCGCCCTTGATGTTGGCTCCCGCCCAGCTTCCGAGGATGCCCAGGGCATCGGCATAGAGCGTCAGTAGCGGAATCATCAGGATGGCCGCCAGAACCCTCGTCACCACGAGGAAACGCACGGGATTCGTGCTCGAGACCTCCATCGCATCTATCTGTTCTGTGACGCGCATGGAACCCAGCTCGGCCCCCATGCCCGATCCCACTTTGCCAGCGCAGATGAGCGCAGTGATCACAGGGCCCATCTCGCGGATGAGCGAAACGGCCACCATGCCCGGCAGCATGGTCTCTGCCCCGAAGTCCACAAGCACGGGCCGCGACTGTATGGTGAGCACCAGCCCCATGATGGCACCCGTGATGCTGACCAACGGCAACGACTTGTAGCCGATCTGGAAGCACTGATGCAGGAACTCCCGGAACTCGAAATGGCGCGAGAAGGTCTCTCTTCCAATGAGTACAAGGAAAAGGAACGCATCTGCGAAATCGGTGATCAGGCCCTTGAATCCCGGGCCGATGGACAGGGCCGAATCGGCAAGGCCGGTGATCGTGCCTTCGAATCTTGTTTTGATGGATGTGGTGGACACGGATGTGGGTTGAATGTTAATGATGGTCAGGTGTTCAGCATAACGCCATTCGCCTACCCGATTGCTAATTGATAATTGTTCCTTGCCAATGGCTCATGGTTTCTTCGAAATCGCCTTGCGTTCCTTCTGGTATGCCTTGCGGGGCGACTCATCGTTCAGGTTCTGCATCTCGATGTAGGCGGTGCTCAGTTTCTCCGGCAGATCGCCATCGTAGTTCACCTTGAAATACGAGAAGCCGTTGAACGGCACCACATCCACAGCCTTGACGAACCGCACCTGACTCTCCACCCCCTTCTCCTTGAAGAAGGCGAGAAAAGCCTCCTGCCGTGCGGCCTTCAATTTGCTCAGACTGCCTTCTATCAAGGCGGCATCCAGATAACGCTCGGCCTTGGCCTCCATGGTGAACAGCATCGGGTCATTCACCTGCCTGTTCAGGAAGTGGACGAACAGGGAATCTTTCATGGACATGCGGTCCACGGTCTCCATGTCGTCCTCACTGAAATCTGCCGCTTTCTTCTTCTCCGTCAGCAGGAAATAGGCCTTCTTGGTCTCGTAGAACAGCGTCTGCTCGCGCTCCTTGATGGCGTAGTGCTGCGGCTCAACGATGATTCTGGCCTCGGGGTTCTCTTTCAGGAAATCGGCCATCTGCAGAATGAATTTCTCCTGAGACGACAGCAGCGTGCTCTGACGCATGGGCCAACGCATGGTGATGGATTTCTCAATCTCGGCCTCAATGTTCCGCACCTGCAATTGATAGGGTGCGGTAGGGGGTTTCACGAAGATGTTGGTGACGATGTCCCACACTGCGTCCCACACATTGAAGCTTGGGCTCCTGAGGTCGCCTGTGATGGGAATCTCGTAGTCGATCACGTTCCCGCGCTCCCGCACGAATGCCATGATGAGCGGTACGGGGATCCACTTCGTGTCCTTGTTGCGCACACGTTTGCCTACGCGCGGGTCCAGCACCACAAGGCGGTTCTCGCTTGCGATCACGCCTTGGCGCACATTCCATTGGCCCTCAATCTCTAAGCTGCCCCTGTCCAGCGGAAAGGAGGTGAACGACATCAGGTAGGGGTTGAATACCGAAACAGGCACCTTGTCAATGTGGTAGGTGAGGTCGAAATCCATCTTCTCCTCGTTCTTAGGGTCGATGCTCACATCCAATTTCAGGTTGCCATAGGGTTTGATGCCCGACCACACGGCCACGTCCATCCATTTGTCGTCCTTGATGATGGAATCTGCTATGATGTTGAGCGGGCTGAGGCCCACCGTGAATTTCTCGCTGCCCGAAAAGTCGTTGAAGCGGATTTCGGCATCATACACCGCCACGCGCCCCACCTTGTAATCGCTCTTCAGGAAGTTCTTGGCCATCACCTCCACATACTTGGCTATCTCCAGGATCAGGTTGAACTGTCCATCGTTCTGCGCCTCTTTCACCTTCGAACCCTTGCGTCCGAACATGTTCTGGATGTTGTCGAGCTGGTCATACCGCTCATACATGACAAACGGCTTTGTCAATGCCAACGAATCGATGAGGTAGCTTTTCTTGGCCGGACTGGCCTCGCGCATGGCCAGGTGCAGCTTGTCGAACGAGGCGAAATCATCGCCCTCCTTCACCCCGAACTGGAAGTCGTTGATGGCCAGCCAGCCCGATGCGGTCACATCCTCGGTACTCTTGAAATTGCCATAGGCACGGATATCCGCATCGAGGTCGGCAGAGAGATGGCCATAGTTGGTCAGGTCCTGCAGATACTGATTGATGATGTCCATCTCGAACGCCTCAATGACCACCGCCACGCGGTAGTCCAGGTTCTTGATGTTGATGGTGGTGGCCCCATGCAGATGCCCACGTCCAAGACCGGAGTCGAAGGCAAAATCGGCCACCAGCGTGTCTCTGTCCCAGAAGAGGCCCGTGGAGGTGATGTTCACGTGCTTCACCGAGTAGTTCACCGGCACCCGGTCTTCAATGAAAAGGAATTCCCCATCCTTGATCTCGATGTCGAGGATGCTGAATTTCACGGGCAGCAGGGCCGTGTCGCGCTTCTCCAGCGGGGTGAACCTTGTGATGAGATCCTGGAAGTTCAGCACTTTCTTGTTGAGGGTGATGAGTCCGAACGGCCTGTCGAGCGTGATGCTGCTAATCTCGTAGGTCTTGCTCACCATCTTCCACATGGCAAAGTCGGCACTCACGCCATAGGCCGTGAAGAACACAGAGTCCATATCGGCCTCGGTCACCTCCAGTCCGCTCAAGTGTATGTAGCCAGTGAAAGGGTTGAGATACACATAGTCGAGCGTTATCTCTCGGCCCAGATACTTCTGGTCATACTTCTCTATCAGATACTTGGCAATGGGAGAGATGACGATGAGCACCAGCACCACCAGACCGATGATGCCCCCAGCGGTCAGCAATAGGATTTTCTTAGTTCTGTTCATACTGAATAACGCGTGTTCATCGGACGTTCATGGGCTGTCCGGCCACAGGGTTGGGTCTGTGCGTTCCGTCATGGCCCCCTGTACAATCCGAACCTTTTGCGGTCGGGGCGGGTTTGTTGCAAAGGAAACGTGCCGATTTCCCTGCATCGTTGTACAATTCAAGGGATTACTTTCATGATTCTCAGTTCAGGTGGGCGTTTGCGTAAGGGGTCGTTCCATCTGAGGAACACCACCGATTCTACCTGAACGGATTTGACGATTTTCTGAAAAACGCAAAGCGCGTTTTCCCATTCATCTACTGAACCTGAAATTCGCGTCAGGAAACCCAATCCGCATGCACACCCTCGAACCTCACTATAACTGGCGCAACTTCTACACGGCCGAGGCTGATGACCGATCCCCATTCTTCGGCCGGGAGTACAGCGAGTTCGAGTTCACCGATGTGCTCTACGACCACGTGCTGCACCCGCAATGGGACAATTTCGGCTCGCAGACGCTCTACCTCAAGCTGCTTTATGCCGACTACGATAGCGGCTATGCCGTGATCGAACTCATCGGTGAGTGGAACGACCTGCTCTACAACGACATCATGTTGCTGAAGCGCGATTTCATCGACCACCTCATCCACGAGGGCATCAAGCGCTTCGTGCTGATTGGGGAGAACGTCCTCAACTTCCACGCATCAGACGAGGAGTATTATGCTGAGTGGTTCGAGGATATCGAGGACGGTTGGATCATCGGGCTCAACTTCCGCAAGCATGTTATGGACGACATGCGCGATGCGCAGCTCGATTGGTACATCAACCTCGGGGGGCAGTTCCAGCAGCTCAACTGGCGCACCTTCGCCCCAGATGCCCTGTGCGAACGGCTGGATGCGCTGGTGATGCGTAGAATCGGGTAAGAACAGCCTTCCGTCCCGCTAAGTCCCGACTTTCACACGGGGTCAGAACTTGAAGTTCCAAGTCACGCTCGGAAGAATGGGGAAGATGCTCACCTGCCGCGCCTCGATGGTCACGCTCTGATCGGTCTCGCTCGCCTCGGTGGCAAAGTAGATGAAGAACGGATTCTGTCGGCTGTACACGTTGTAGATGCTGAAATTCCAAGTGCTCTTGAACCTGCGGTTCTTCTTCGGGTTCGGGTGCAGGGTGGCACCGAGGTCCAAGCGGTGATAGTCAGGCATGCGGAAACTGTTGCGGTCACCGAACTCGCTGATAATCTGGCCGTCCATGAAATACCGTGTCACCGGAACAGTGAGGGCTGCTCCAGTTCCGTAAACAAAGATGGCCGAGATGGCCCAGCGCTCATTGATGCGGTACGACCCCACGAAAGAGAGGTCGTGCCTGCGGTCATAGCGGGCAGGGAAACGCTCGCCACGGTTCAGTTCCGGAAACTGGCGGTAGGTCCATGAGAGCGTGTAGCCTACCCATCCGGTAAGCTTTTTACCGTTCTTCTTGATGAACACCTCCATACCATATGAATCCCCGTCACCGAAGGTGAAGTTGTTGTCCGGATTGTCCAGGATGTTATCACCCGGCTGTGCACCGTCCTTGTATTCCACCAGATTATACATCAGCTTGTAGTAGCCCTCGATGCTCGTTTCCAACTGGTTGTCGAAGAAATTGTGGAAGTAGCCTGCGGCCCACTGGTGTCCTTCTTGCGGACGCACGAGGTCGGTGCTGGGCACCCATAGATCGGTGGGCAGCGACACGGATGCCAGACTGGCCAAGTGGATGTACTGGAAATTCATCGTGTAGCTGGCCTTCAGTGAGTTATGGCGGCCCAACATCACACGTCCCGAGATGCGCGGCTCGGGATAGATGTAGGTCTTCACATTCTGCCCGGCAGAGTAGGGGATGGTGTCGATGATGGTCTGACCCGTTTGGTCCTTGATGTAGCGGTTGAAGGGCCCCACATGCGAGAATAGCGAACCACGCAGTCCGGCATTGATGCTCACGCGGTCCGAGATGTCCCAATTGTCCTGAATATAGAGGGCCGCCTCATGGGCGTGGAAGCGCACCTCCGGGCCGAGATCGAAATTCACATCGCCCGAACGGGCCGCCACGTTGCTCGGTGTGAAGATGTGATAGATGTAATTCGCCCCGAATTTCACGTTGTGCCTTACGTCCGGAAGCCAGTTGAAGTCTGTTTTCACGTTGAAATCACGGATGCCAGAGAACAGGCTGAAATCAAACTCTTGTTGCCCTGCGCTGAAGGTGAAATCGTAGTCACTGAAAATGAACCCGGTGTTCATGAATAGTTTCGGGGTGAAGATGCGGTTCCAGCGCAGCGATGTGGTGGCATTGCCCCATTCGAGTCCGGCCTCGAAGCCTCCGTTGTTGTTGGCGAAGTTGAACACGTCCCGCCCGAAGTATCCGCTCAGATAGATGCGGTTCTTGTCGTTGATGATGTAGTTGACCTTGGCGTTCAGGTCATAGAAAAAATAGGTGGTGCCCGCAAAATTGGATTCCGGGTCCACGAATGCCGAGCCCAGAAGACCGGCATAGGCCACACGGCCTGAGGCGATGAACGAGGCGCGGTCCTTGGCAATAGGACCTTGGATGGTGAGGCGCGAACTGATGACACCTATGCCGCCCTCCACCTCATACTTCTTCATGTTGCCATCCTTCATGCTGATGTCAAGCACAGAGGCGAGCCTCCCGCCATACTGAGCCGGCATCCCGCCCTTGGTCAGCTCCATGTTCTTGATGGCATCGCCATTGAACACGCTGAGGAATCCGAACAGGTGCGATACGTTATAGACCACTGCCTCATCCAACAGCACAAGGTTCTGGTCCGGGCCACCACCGCGCACATACAGACCTGTGTTTCCCTCACTGGCGCTCTGCACGCCCGGCATCAGTTGAAGTGTTTTCAGAATGTCCACCTCGCCCATCAGCGCGGGCAGTTCCTTGATCTGTGCGATCGGAATCTCTACCGTGCTCATCTTCGTGCTGCGGGTGTTCTCGTCCTTCCGTTCGCTGGTTATAACCACCTCGTCTTTGGTGAATCCTGAGGGCTGCAGCTGCAGGTCCAATTGCACGTTGGCCTTCAGGTCGATTTCCTGCGTCAGGGTCTCATAGCCCAGAAAGGTCACTTTCAGAGTGTGTTTGCCCTCGGGCACTGTCAGCGAGAAGAATCCGTAGAGGTTGGTGGTGGTGCCCTTCATGCTCGGCTCCACGAACACGTTGGTCGATATCATCAGTTCACCATTGCTCGCGTCCTTCACAGTTCCGCTCAGGGTGTATTTCTGCTGGGCGGATGCGGTCTGCCAGAGCATGCCCAGCGACAGGATGAATGTCAGAAGAAATTTAGGCGTAGGGGTGCGCATGGTCTCGTTGTCACAGCCTCCGAACAGCCGTTGACCGACAATGTTCTGAGCGGGCGCAAATGTAGAGTCCGAATGCAGGGCGCTGGCAGGCATGAGGGGATTCCTTTGTTAAAATTGCGGTCTGCCGGCTTTGCTGTCAGTATGTCCGAAAGTCCTTTGAAAGGTCTCCTCAATTCTTTGATGCACCGTTGGGCTCGATACGTGGCCCCCAAGGTGATCCGCACCCGGGCGGAGCAGGAACTGCAGCTCCAAGAGGCCGATGCAGTGGCGGCCTCTGTCCATGCGTGGAGGGGAGCAGGCCCGAAACATGTCGTTTCACTCGGCCAGAATTGCAGCACGGCATGGTATCTCAAGCAGGCCGGCCTCAAGACGCGTTCTTTCCCATTTGACTGGGTGGCCACATCGCCTGCCATCATCACCCATTGCATCAGCGACCGTTTCGCCACCTTCCTGCAGCGCGACCTCGCGGTGGCCAAGGGCGTGCGTGCCGGGCATGCGGTCTACAATGCCAACTTCTTCGGGCATCGCAACCCTCGCACATTCCCCAACGATTTCGATTACTACGAGCGTTGTGTGGGGCGGTTCACTCGGATTATGGACAGTGCCGAGCCCGTGGTGATGGTCACCACTGTGCTCAATGAGCCCGCCAAGCGCCCGGTGTGGTCAGAGGGTTTTGTGAATGACTATCCCTTGCCAGAGCATCAGGTGGCAGAAGATTTTCAGGAGATGATGGACGCGTTCCAGCAATGGAATCCGAATGCACGGTTCTTCTTCCTGGAAGAGTACACGGAAGGTCCGTTCAACTTGGAGATCCTATATGGCAATGACCGCATGCTCTGGGTGCGGAATTGTGTCATGGGCCGCAGCACAGGCGTGCATTATCTCGACCCAGTGGACAATGAAGTGGCCCTCAGGGTCTACTCGGCCCTAAAGGAATGAGCTCTCATCGATTGGCCAGATACGCCTCGACATTAGCCCGGATGCGACCTTCGATGTCTGCCGATTCGGTGCCCACGAACTGAAGTCCAGTCACTTTCTCATAAAGCTCGATGTAGCGCTGGGACACGGTCTTCACGAAATCATCGGGCATGAAAGGCATCTGCTGCCCGTCCTTGCCCTGAAAACCGTTCTCCATGAGCCATTCGCGCACGAACTCCTTGGAAAGCTGACGCTGGGCCTCGCCCTTGGCCTGGCGCTCGGCATAGCCCTCGGCAATGAAGTAGCGGGAACTGTCGGGTGTGTGGATCTCATCGATCAGCATCACTTTCCCGTTGCGGTTCCCGAACTCATATTTGGTGTCCACCAGGATCAGTCCCTTGTCAGCGGCCATCTCGGTGCCCCGCTGAAACAGTTTGCGGGTATAGTCCTCCATCTGCAGATACTCTGCCTCGGGCACGATGCCTTGCGCGAGGATGTCCTCCCGGCTGATGTCGAGGTCATGACCCTCTGTGGCCTTCGTGGCAGGGGTAATGATGGGCACGGGAAAACGGTCATTCTCTTTCATGCCCTCTGGCATGGTGACTCCGCACAGAATGCGCTTCCCAGCCTTGTACTCGCGCCAGGCGTGGCCCGCCAGATAGCCTCGAATCACCATCTCCACCGGATAAGGATTGCATTTCACGCCCACCGAGACCACCGGGTCAGGGGTCGCAGCAAGCCAGTTGGGTACAATGTCGGCTGTGGAACGCAGAAAGTGGGCCGCTATGCCTGTAAGCACCTCGCCCTTGAAAGGGATGCCTTTGGGCAGTATGTGATCGAAGGCCGAGATGCGGTCGCTGGCCACCATGACCAGAAGGTCATCGCCAATGGAATAGACATCACGGACCTTGCCTTTGTAAACTGCGGTCTGGCCTGGGAAATTGAAATCGGTGCGGACTAATGCGTTCATTGAGTGGAGAGAATGGAAAATGGGAAGTGGAAAATCGTTCTTGGTGGTTCAGGATGTGTGATGAATGGGCATTGGCAGGGCAACGTTGTAAAGGATACTATTTTCCATTTTCCTCATTCCCATATACCTCTACAATCCGCTTCACCAGCGGGTGGCGGATGATATCCTTTCCGTCTAGTTCGATGAAGGCGATGCCTTTCACCTTGTTCAATGCGTCCCAGGCCTTGCGCAGGCCGCTGCTCACTTTCTTGGGCAGGTCTATCTGGGTCACATCACCTGTGATGATGAATTTGGCCGAGTTGCCCATGCGGGTCAGGAACATGCGCATCTGCGGGTCGGTGGCGTTCTGGGCCTCATCGAGAATGACGAAGGCATGGTCCAGTGTACGGCCCCGCATGAAGCCCAACGGGGCAATCTGGATGATGCCTGTTTCGAGCATCTCCTTCAGCTTTGCCGCGGGCAGCATGTCCATCAGCGCATCGTAGAGCGGTTGCAGGTAAGGGTCGAGCTTCTCTTTCATGTCACCGGGCAGAAAACCGATGCTCTCGCCTGCCTCTACTGCGGGGCGAGTGAGGATGATGCGCTTCACCTCCTTGCGTTTCCACGCGCGCACGGCCAGGGCCACGGCCGTGTAGGTTTTTCCGCTTCCTGCCGGCCCGATGATGAAGGTCATGTCGTGGGTGTTCACCGCCTCCACGATCTTCCGTTGGTTCGGGGTCTTGGCCTTCACCATCAGCCCGCCCGGGCCGAACACCAGCACATCGTCCTTTCCGGCTCCCGTGGGCTCGATGGCCCCATCGTTCAGAATACGTTCCAATTCGGTCTGTGCCAGACTTCCGTACTCCTCCACGTGCTCAAGCATCTCTTTGAGACGGGCGCTGAACTCCAGCACAGAGACATCGTCCCCTATCACCTTGATCTCATCGCCCCGCGCCACGATGCGCAGCTTGGGGAAATGCTTGTGGATGGCCTTCATGTTGCGGTCGTTGACCCCGAAGAGGTCAAGGGGCGAAACGCTTCCGAGGCTGATGGTCTTTTCTCTGGTCAACGGGTGGGTCGGTGTGTGGAAAGCCCGAAAGGGATGTTCAGGATGGTTAGCTTTGATGCCAGCGCAAAGAAACGGATCCGTTGACGGTGATCGGTCATGCAGATGAATTGATAATTCCGTGCTGAGCACTGAAATTCGCCCCGCAGATGCCCCTCATCACCCTCACCACCGACATGGGTTCCACCGATCACTATGTGGCGGTGCTCAAGGCGGTCATTCATCGGCATCATCCGGAGGCTCACGTCATCGATATCACGCATCATGTGCGTCCGTTCGATGCGGCCCATGCGGCACTGCTGCTTCGGGCCGCCCTGCCCGATTTCCCGAGGGGAACGGTGCACATCGTGGGCGTGAGGCCGGAGCGTACGGTCGTCTCAGAGCATCTGGCAGTGGAGACCAAAGGACAGTTCATCATCGGTGCCGACAATGGCATGTTCCCATTGATGCTCAACGATGCACCTACAAGGGTGCATACACTCGAACACGTGGCAAGGAATGCAGGGCTGTCCACATTTCCGGTGCGCGACATCTTCGCGGTGGCGGCCTGTCATCTGTCCAAGGGCGGCACCATGGAAGTGCTCGGAAGGGCACATGCCATCAGGAATGAGGGCACCACTTTCCTTCCAGCGGTGCATGACGCGGTGATTCGTGGTGTGGCTATGCATGTGGACAACTACGGCAACGTCATAACCAACATCGACCGTGCACTGTTCGATGCCGTGAGGCGCGACCGGTCGCTGGAGATCCGTTTCCGCAGAGGGACACAGCGCGTGTCGCGTATCCATCTCGATTACATGCAGGTGGAGGAGGGCGAGGTGGTGGCCCTGTTCGGCAGTTCGGGCTTTCTGGAGATTGCCATCAATGGGGGCAGCGCCTCCCAGCTGCTCGGAGTGAGACCGGGAGACATCGTCTCCATCGATTTCCGCTGAGCCGCCCTACCTGAGCTGCTGCATGCGATAGGCGTCCAGCTTGATGAAGATAAAGAGCAGCATGGTGAAACCGATGAGGGAAGAACCTCCATAGCTGAAGAAGGGCAGCGGAATGCCGATGACGGGCATCAGACCGATGGTCATGCCGATGTTCACCCCCAGGTGGAACAGGAAAACGCAGCCCACTCCGTAACCGAATATTCGGCTGAAGGCAGAGCGTTGCCTTTCAGCGATGAGGAAGATCCGCACAATGAGCAAGGTGAAAAGACCTATGATGATCACGCTGCCCACAAAACCCCATTCCTCACCAACGGTGCAAAAGATGAAGTCGGTGGCCTGCTCGGGCACGAAGTTGTATTTGGTCTGCGTTCCCTGCAGGAATCCCTTGCCGATGAGGCCACCCGAACCGATGGCGATCTTGCTCTGGTTCACGTTGTAGCCCGCGCCCTGAGGGTCTTCCTCTGTGCCCAGCAGCACACTGATGCGGATGCGCTGGTGAGGCTCCAGCACGTTGTTGAACACATAGTCCACACTGAAGACCACCCCGGCCATCACAGCAGTGCCCAAGGCTATGAGCAGCGCATTGCGCATGGACCTTCTCCGCTGGAAAAAGAACGTTACCACCGCTATCGCTCCCAGAACGATGGTCATCGTCTGAGGGCCGAATAGCAGGGTGAGAATGAAGAGCACTGCCACTGCCAGACCGAACAGCAGGAAATTGCCCGACAGCCCCTCGCGGTACATCACCAATGTGAAGGCCGAGAAGACCAAGGCCGAACCGGTGTCTTTCTGCAACAGAATGAGCACCATGGGAAAAACCATGATGGCCGTGGCCGCCAACTTGGTGCGCAACGCGTCCATGCGGATGCCGAGGGTGCTGAGATAATGGGCCATGGCCAAGGCCGTGGCCGATTTGGAGAATTCGGACGGCTGCAGTTTGAACGGGCCGATGTCCAGCCATGCCCGTGCACCCGACACGTCCCTGGCCAGAAAAATGACCACGATGAGCAGGGCCATATTGGCGATGTAGATGGGCCAAGCGAACGTGCTGTAGAATTTTCCGTCTATCAGCAGGATGATGAACGCGATGAAAAGCGATGCCGCAATCCAGATGACCTGCGCCCCATAGCGTTGCGAGGTGTCGAAAATGCTGCGGTGCTCCTCGTCAAACACGGCCGCATAGATATTCAGCCAGCCCAAGATGACCAGCACCAGATAGAGCCCTACCGTTACCCAGTCAATGTTGGCGAAGATGCTCTGTTCCCGTCTCATTTTCCGAGTTTCAGCAGGTCGGCTTCAAGAATGGTCTTCTCAAAAGCGGGTCTTGAGATGGTGTCGCGCAGATAGAGCTCTACCATGAGGCTGGCAATGGGTGCGGCATATTTGCTTCCGCCCCCTCCGTTCTCCACGAAAACGGCCAGAGCGATCTTAGGGTCGTCCTTCGGTGCGAAGCAGATGAATATGGAATGGTCTTCCCCGTGCGGATTCTGCGCTGTGCCGGTCTTTCCGCACATCTCAAGTGAGTCTATACGGCTGCGGTAGCCTGTTCCGCCCTGCTGGAACACCATGTTCATGCCATCCACCACAGGGTCGAAATAGGGACGGTCCACAGTGGTGTATCTCCTTTCGGTGAAGCGTTTCGGAAGCGTGTCGCCCTCGATCTCTTTCACCAGATGCGGGGGAATGTACCAGCCCCGATTGGCGATGGCGGCCGTCATGTTGGCCAGCTGGAGCGGAGTGGCCCCCAGGTCGCCCTGTCCGATGCCCATCGAAATGATGGTGAGCGACTTCCATTTGTTCACCCCGTGGTAGCGGTCGAAATACGATTTCGGTGGCACCACGCCTTTCTTCTCCACAGGCAGGTCGGTATCGTAGGTCACGCCCAGACCGAAGCTAAGTACGTGGTTGCGCCAGATCTCATAACCCTCCCATGGTTTCCCCGTGTGGTCAATGATGTCCCGGAACACCGTGCCGTAGTAGGCGTTGCACGAGTGCTGAATGGACTGTCTGAGGTTGAGTGGTCCAGGGTGCGGGTGACAGCCCATTCTGAACCGTCCGGAAACGTATCCTCCCCTGCACCCGATGGTGGTCTCTGTGGTGGTGACGCCAACCTGCTGCCCGATCAGTGCATTGACGACTTTGAACGTGGACCCTGGCGGATTGGTCTCGCTCATCAGCGCGCGGTTGAAAAGCGGTTTCAGAGTGTCGCGGTTCAACATCGCATAGTTGCCCGAACGGGCCCTGCCTACCAGCAGATTGGGGTCGAAGGTCGGACTGCTGATGAGTGCGAGTATCTCGCCCGTGGCGGGTTCTATCGCCACGATGGCCCCGGCCTTGTTCTGCATCAGACGCTCACCATACTCTTGAAGTTGCGCATCAATGGTGCAGACGATCCCGCGGCCAGCCACTGCCAGCGTGTCATAGCGTCCTTCCTTGAAACTTCCCTTGGTGCGGTTGTGCACGTCCACCATCATCACCTTCACTCCCTTCTTGCCGCGCAGAACAGCCTCGTAGGATTTCTCAAGTCCTGCAATGCCGATGTAATCGCCCGACTTGTAGTAAGAGTTCTGGTCGATGACCCGCTGATTCACCTCGCCCACATAGCCCATGAGGTGGGCCGCAATGGGGCGTGGATATTTGCGAAGCGTGCGCACCTGCACGAAGAAGCCATCGAAACGGTGCATCTTCTCCTGCAGTTCGGCATAGGTCTCCACGCTCAGCTGCTTCTCAAAAATGCTGGCCTTGCGCGGGGAGTGGGCCTTCGCCTTCTCCATCCTGTTGATGAAATCCTGCTTGGAGATGCCGAGGATGTTGCACATGGTGAGCGTATCCGCATTCTTAGCCTGCCGCGGGATGACCATCAGGTCGTAGGCAGCCTCGTTATACACCAGCAGCTGACCATTACGGTCTTCAATTAGTCCGCGGGCGGGGAACTGGGTCACATAGCGCAGCACATTGTTGTCGGCACTGAGGCGGTAGCTCTCATCCAGCACCTGAATGTAGAACAGCCGGATGAGGAACACGACAGCGATCACAAGGGTGATGACCACCATAACATACATGCGCTCCTGATAATTCGGGCTGCCGTAGCTCATTTCCTGCGCCTATCGCTCACGGTGAGCATCTCGGTCAACACTATCAGGCCCACTGTCATGGCACCGCTCAGCAGCACCTTCAGCAGCGTGTGGAAGAAATCAGCGAAACGGAACACTTCCAGATAGAACAGCACGGAATGGTGGATGGTGACCAGCAGACTGGCATAACCCAGATACCAGCCGAAACCATACAGGCGCACATGAGGCGTGGCATGCAGCTCAAAACCTTCCCTGGGCGACTGGGCACTGAGCAGGAATGGCCTGTAGAACGCGATCAGCGTGCTCGCGGCCGCATGTATGCCCCCTGTTCCCGAGAAGGTGTCCATCGTGAGGCCCAGTGCGAAACCGAGCATCAGCAGCGGCAGTCGACCGATGTTGACCGGCAACAGCAGGATGAAATAAACGTAGGGGAACGGATTGATGTAGGAACCCAGCTCCACATTGTCGAGCAGCAGCACCTGCACCAGCACCAGACCGATGAACCTCAGCACATGTCCAATGATCTCATTCATCCTCTTCGATCGTGGCTTCGAGATTCAACTGTTCCTCGCGCATCCTGTTGTTCACCACATAAACGGTGTGAAGCGTGCGCGGGTCGGTGTTCAATTTCACGGTTATATCATGGAAATTCTCTCCAGTGTTCTGACCGAAGCTCACGATGGTGCCGATGGAAATCCCTTCGGGAAACATGGCCGAGAGGCCGGAGGTCTCCACTTCCATGCCTTCTTTCAGCTCCACATGTATGGGTATGTCATGCAACTGAAGCAACTGCGGGTCGCGCCCGTCCCAGCGCAGCGCCCCGAAATAACCTATTCCTTTCAGTCTGGCGCTGATGCTCGATTTTCTGTTGAGAATGGGGAGAACGGTCGCATAATTCTCGGAGACGTCCTTCACGATTCCCACCACTCCGTCCGGGCAGATGACCGCCATCTCCGGCCTGACACCCTGCGCAATTCCTCTGTCAAGCGTCATGAAGTTGGATTGCCTGTTGACGGTGAAATGCACCACCTTGGCCGGGATGTAGCTGTACTTCTGATGGTACACCGTGTCGGCCACGGCAATGGCATCGCAGGAGTCTGACGAGACGTATTTCGATTGTCTCAACATCTCACGCAGCAGGGCATTCTCTTCGGCAAGCTGTCTGTTCACGCTCGTCAGGCGCAGATATTCGGTCACTTTGGTGTTGAGGCCATAGACCCTGCCCACCATCGCGTTGGACGTGTTGAACCACGATGAGCTGTGGAAAGAACTGCTCTGTACAGTGAGGGCCAGCGCCACCGATTCCAGAAAGATGAAGATGAAGAACACATGGTTCCTGACGATGAACAGCAGGATGTTCCTCATGGGGCGGTGGTGGTCGTCACGGTAACAAATCTACTGCCCTGACGCCCGCTGCCAGACCCGTGCCCAAGGTTATTTCAGCATCTGTCTGTTAGTATCCCGCATGGGTGCACGTGTGCTTATTGCTTCTCCAACAGCTTGAAAAGCTCATCCAGTTTCGGGGCGATGATGATGTCCGTTCTGCGGTTCTTCTTGCGCGCCTCAGGCGTGTCACCTGCCTCAAGGGGCACATATTCGCTCCGGCCGGCAGCAGACAGTTGCTGCGGGTCGATCTTCGTGTTGTCTGTCAGTATTTTCACGATGGAAGTGGCCCGCATCACCGAGAGATCCCAATTGTCTTTCACCTGGCCGTTGCCTTTGTACGGCACGTTATCCGTGTGCCCTTCGATCATGATGTGGAGGTCGGGCTGGCCTTCCAGCACCTTCGACAGGTTGTTCAGCGCCTCTTTGCCTTTTGAGTCCACCGTCCAACTGCCCGATGCGAAGAGCAGGCGGTCCTCCATCGACACATAGACCTTGCCATCCTTCTGCTCCACGGTGAGGCCTTGGTTCACAAAACCCACCAGCGCATTGGCAATTCGGTCTTTCAGTCGCGATACGGCACTGTCCTTGGCCGAGATGAGGTCTTCCAGTTCCATGACCCGGAGTTCGCGCTCAAGCAGTCCCACGCGGGTCTTCTCCAACTCCACTTTCATCTGGTTGAGGTCTTTGTCCAGCTTGTCGAGGTTGCCCTCTTTCCGCGCCAAGGCCAATTCGGCCTCGCGCAGGGCGTCCTGTTTCTCCTGGAGTTCCCTGCGGGATGTCTGCAGCTCATCGGTCAGTCGTTTGGCATCTGCCACGGTTCCTGCTTTCAGGCGGTCAGTCTGCTCCAGCAGTTTGTCATAGGTCTCGGTGAGCTTGTCATAATTCCTTGTCAACCTGCGCTGTGAGTTCCCAAGTTGTGCGGTGTCATTCTTCAACACCTCATTCCTTTTCTTCAGTTCTCCGAGTTCGGTCTGCAGGTCGGCATTGGAAGCGGTGAGGTTGATGTTCTCCGAACGCAGTCGGGCCCGCTCCTCAGCACAGGTGTTGAGTTTCGATATCTCTTCCTGGAACTTCCGCTCCGACACGCATGAGCCCAGCATCAGGCAGGTGAGCATTGGCAAGAGAATAGTGCGGTTGTTCATGGTCCGTGCTTTTAAGGTTCAAAGTTACCGGGGTGCGCATGGCACAGGGCTCTGCGCGGATGGGTTGTTCCCACAGAGGTTTGTTAATTCTTTGCAGCTGTTTTTCCTTTTGAAATGATCTCGAAAGTTCTGCGTTCTTGGCATGGCTCTTGCAAACCGAGCAGAGTCCACTAAACCCAACAACATGAAAAAGCACATCGGAATCATCGGAATGGCATTGGTACTCGCCATCCCGGCAGTCGCACAGCAGAACACGCAGGCATCAAAGAGCGAGCGACCAGATAAAGAACATCACGGGGAGCACGAGGGTAGCCGATTCCTCGATCTGCCCGGTATCACAGAGGCGCAGAAGACCCAGCTCAAGACCATCTTTCAGGAGACGAAGAAGGTGAATCAGCCTCGCCAAGAGGAAATGAAGGGGCTGCGTGAAAAGCTGCGCACGCTGAAGCAGTCGGAGAAGCCCGATCAGACAGAGATCAACAACTTGATTGATAAGATGAACGGTCTGCGTGCAGAGATTGAGAAGACCCGCACCGCAGGGGAACTGAAGGCGATGTCACTGCTCAACAAGGAGCAGCAGGAGGCTCTTCGGGCAAAGACCAAGGAGCACATGAAGAACCGCAAGGAGCATCGCTCCGAGGAGCGCAAGCAGGCGGCACCTCAAGAGAAGCGCTGATAGATTCCTGATTATTCCGGAAAGAGTCCCTTGGCGATACGTTTCGTCAAGGGACTTTCTTCTTTTCCTATCAGGCCAGATACCTGCCCACAATCGGCATCCGCCTTCCCATCCCGAACGCCTTTCGGCTCACACGCAGGGTGGGCGGGGTCTGGTAGCGTTTGTACTCGTTGATGTTCACGAGGCGGAGGATGCGGTTCACCAATGCCTCATCGTGACCGAGCGCGATGATCTCTTTCGGGCCCTTTCGCTCCTCTATGTAGAGGAACAGTATTTCATCCAGCTCGGCATAGTCGGGTAGGCTGTCGCTGTCCTTCTGGTCCGGTCGCAGTTCTGCGCTGGGTGGCTTGGTGATGATGTTGCGCGGAATCACTTCGCCATTGCGGTTGATGTATTCGGCCAGCGCATACACCTCCATCTTATAGAGGTCACCGATCACAGAGAGACCTCCGTTCATGTCGCCATAGATGGTGCCATAACCCACGGCCGCCTCGCTCTTGTTGCTGGTATTGAGCACAATGTTGCCGAAACGGTTACTCACGCCCATCAGCAGTATGCCACGGATGCGCGCCTGCAGGTTCTCATCTGCAAGGCCTTTTGGTGTTTCACCGAACACGGGCGTGAGGTCGGTGCGGAAACGCTCGTAGGCCTCTGCAATGGGCACGATGTCATATCTGGTGCCGAGGTTCTTGGACAGCTGCACGGCATCGTCCACCGAGTGCTGCGATGAATGGGGCGAAGGCATCAGCAGTGTCCGCACGTGCTCAGCACCCAATGCCTCGGCAGCAAGGCACAGCACCACGGCCGAGTCGATGCCGCCCGAAAGGCCCAGCACCGCATCGGTGAAACCCAATTTGCGGAAGTAATCACGGATACCGAGGACGAGAGCGGAGTGAATGCGCTCGATTTTGGAAAGGGACGAGGGGATTGACGAAGAACGATTTTCGATTGACGATTTTCGATTTTCGTCCACCTCAACAATGACCCGCGCTGCATCCTCCCCGAAATACTTCAACTCTTGCACGATGCTGCCGTCCGCAGCAAGGGCCATGGAACCACCATCGAAGATGAGTTCGGTCTGCGCGCCCACGTGGTTGCAGTAGAGCAGCGGAAGGCCGTATTTAGTGCAATTGGCAGAAAGAACCTTGATACGCTCCTCGCGGTGAGCATAATCGAACGGTGAGGCCGCGATGTTCACCATCACATCGGGGCGATGGGCCATCAGCCTGTCCATCGGACTCACAGTATAAAGTGGGTCGTTGATGTTCCAGAGGTCCTCGCAGATGGTGAGTGCGATGCGGATGCCGTCCACCACCACTATGTCAAACGCTGTGTTCGGCTCGAAGTAGCGGTATTCGTCAAACACATCATACGTGGGCAGCAGAGTTTTACGCACAATCTGCTTCACCTTGCCGTCCTCCAGCACAAAGGCCGCATTGTGCAGCCGCTTGCCGCTGGCATTCGGATTGCGCACGGGGGCACCAACGATGGCCGTGATGCCTTGGCAATGCCCAGCTATCTCGGCCATGCTTTCCTCACATAGGCGGATGAAATCGTTGAATTCGAGAAAATCCCTCGGAGGGTAACCGCAAACGGCCAGTTCGGGGAAGACCACCAGACCATCACCTGCCTGTTTGGCCGCGGCAATGGAATCAATGATCTTCCGCGTGTTGTCCTCGAAGTTCCCGATGTGGAAATCGAGCTGGCAGAGACGGATATTCAGGCTTTGACCCATCGGATCGACATGTTCTTGAAACAACGAAAAGACATGAATTGGCCACGGAAGCACTGAACTTCACGGAGAAAATCATTCAGCATATCCGATTCTGAGATGAAAAATTCTGTGCTTTTTCCGTTTCTCCGTGGCTCACCCCATGTAATCCTCAGAACAGGATTCCGATGTTCAATGCCACATAATGCAGGTTGGCGGACATGGAGAAGGGTGTGCGTTTGGCCGCATCTAGCGCGTCCACTGAGTTCTCAGTGTAGAAGATGCCCTCATTGGTGGCCACATCGTCCGCATCGGCATCGTTCAGCACATCGATGAACCCGTGGTGGTAGGTTATGCTGAAAACCAGCGATGTGTTGCCCGAGAAATTCCACTCGGCACCTGCGCCCACCCGCAGCCGCACGTTGGCGAAGCTGTTCTGGTTGTAGATGTCACGGTAATCGATCTCCACACTGTTCGGATTGATGGCGCCTAGCGAGTCCAGAAATGCCCCGTTGTCCAGCCCTTTGGATGAGACCATCACTGAGAGGTCGGCCCCTACTTGCGCGAAATAGGTGAAGTAGCCGATCTCGTTGGTCATCAGCTTCATGGTGATGGGAATGTTGATATAGTCGTTGCGGTAGTTACGGGTCATCAACCGGAAAGTCTCACCCTTGTTGCCGTCCTGCTGCGACACGTAATAGGCATTATCGAATGCCAGGGCCGCGCCAGCACCCTTCCATTCCAGGCCGAACGCCAGGGCGTAGTTATTGGTGATGGCATATTCGGCCATCACGCCCGCCCCGAACTTGAAACGCCCGGTCTCCAATTCCACGCCCGGGGTGTTCGTGGTGAAGAAGTCGATGGCAGGGGCGATATTGAGGCCCATGCGGAATTTTCTGCGCTGTTTGGGGCCAACGGCCTGATCCTGGGCAAGAACGCTGACCGACAGCACGGACAGCAGGGCGATAAGTGGGAGTTTTCTCATGAGGGTTGATGTACAGGTGAGGAGGTCTTCGTGAACAGGTTGCCTAATTTCGGCCCGCGCGAACGGTTTTCTCTTTTCGCGGACAAAAATAGCCGTTAACGATTCGGGCTGATTTATCGGATATGAACAGTATTTTGCAATCACGCTTTCATTTCTCTCCTGTTCTTGGGATAGCCCTCCTTTCTATCCTCGGTTGCGACAGCGACCCTCATGACATCGACCTCACGGGCAAGGAGATTACTGTGGAGTTGAAGCGGTTGGACGAGGACCTGTTCGAGTTGAAACCCAATGAGGTAGGGTCGGCCGTTCCGAAACTTCAGGAGCGTTACGGTGCCTTCCTCGAGGATTACACGGCCGGGGTGCTCCGCATAGGAAGCCCGGAAGACCTTGCCTTCGCCTACAACCTTTCCCAGTTCACATCAGATGCCAGCATGCGCGCACTGTATGACGACAGCCGGAAGCACTATGCCGATGTCAGCGACATTCATCGCGACCTGAACCTCGCTTTCAGCTATTTCCATCATCATTTCCCCGATAGCACCGTGCCCGAAGTGGTGTTCAACATATCTGGCCTCAACTATGCGGTGATTGCCACACAGACCACATTGGGCATCGGGGTGGACATGTTCCTCGGAGCCGACTACCCTGCCTATCCTATGGTGGGGCTGCCACAGTACATGTTCCGCAACATGAAGCGCGACCAACTGGTGCCGCAGGCCATGAAGGGGTGGCTGCAGACCATGTATGAAGAGACCTCCCCGCACGGCAACATGCTGGAGCAGATGCTTTTTCATGGAAGAATCCTTTACGCCATGGACGCCATTCTGCCCGGAATGCCCGATTCTGCCAAGATCGGATACACCCAAGAGGAAATGAGGTGGTGCAAGGAGAATGAGGCCGCCATCTGGAATCACTTGGTGGAACAGGGTGCGCTCTATTCCACCGACCGGATGCTCATCAACAAATGGGTCGATCAGGCACCTTTCATCGCAGGCATCCCGAAGCAGTCACCCGGCAGGCTGGGGCAGTGGTTGGGCTGGACCATCGTGAGGCGCTACATGAAAGAACATCCCGACACACCGCTTGAGGAGCTGATGGCGCAGACCAACGCCCAGCAGCTACTTTCGCGCAGCAGATACAAACCCGAGAAATAGCCCATGGCGCACACCTCTGACATCACTTTCACCGTCAATCTGGACGAGAACAAGGTACCCGAAAAGATCCTCTGGCATGCCGAAGACGCAGGCATGGACGGGAAGATGGACACCAAGGCCATCATGCTGTCGGTTTTCGACACGGAGAGCGAGGAAACCCTACGCATCGACCTTTGGACCAAAGAGATGAAAGTGGATGAGATGAAACGCTTCTTCCATCAGACGCTGGTGAGCATGGCCGACACCCTTCAACGCGCCACCAACGAGGACGCCATGGCCGCTGACATGCGTGATTTTGCTAGGCATTTCCGCGAGAAGATGTTCGCAGAGAAGTGACTGTGGCGTGCACAGTAGGCCGTCCGTATGAAAATCTTTTGCAAAGGCTGATTTCTCAAAGGCAATTCTATATTTGTCAGTTGTTTGATTCAACCCCATTCTCAATCTGACCCACGTCTAATGAGCATTACTACTTTCCTGAAATCATCGGCCTTGGGAGTCACTATCCTTGTGGCAGGAACATTCGGCACGAGCGCTCAGAACAATACCCTGATCTATAACAAGGGAGCCATCTTCTTCGTGAATGGAGGCCCCAATGATTCGGCCCTCGTTTGGGTGGACGGTCATGTGATCAATCAGGACAGCATCCTGATCAACAAGGGCAAGTTCGTCATCAAAGGCGATTTCATCAACAATGCCCAGTGCGGAGGGTCGAATACTCCACCGCTGTTGCTTCCCGGCAACGATGGCCTTTTCGAGGTGCATGGCAAGTGGGTCAACAACGGTCAGTTTTTCGCTGGTAGTGGTCAAGTGAAATTCATGGCCAGCGATACCATCACCGGTACATCAGTGACACGGTTCAACAGATTGACGCTCAACTTTGATGAGGTGAGAGTGCTTGATAACATCGATGCTGAAATCGGTCCGCTCGGACGTCTCGAACTCAACCGCGGTGAGTTGGCCACTGACTACAATACGTTGTGGGTGCTCAATCCGAACACCGCATCCATTACGCGTTTCAATCCATGCGTCACCTGCGGGTTTGTGAGCAGCTTGGGTGAAGGTACTTTGGCCCGCGCCACCAACCAGGCTCAGGACTACCTGTTCCCTGTTGGCTCCAGCTACATTGCCGTCCCTGGAACATCGGAGATACGTTACCGCCCAGTGGTGTTGACCCCTGAGACCGCCAATGCCGACACCTTCCATGTGCGCTTTGCCAACGTGAATCCTGAGCCGTTCGGTCTTCCCTTGGCACAGAAGGATACAACATTGTGCTACGTCAATCCCAAATGGTATCACCGTATCCATCAACAGGGCGGAAACACTCAGAGCGCCAGCATCGGCATTGCTTACACGCTTTTCCCTGGCACCGACTTCGATGCCAACGCCATCGCTTGGTGGAACCCGGGTGCCAATCGTTGGGAGAATCTGTTGAACAACGTGAATGGTTCCTTCGGCCCGTACCAGCAGGTGTCACGTCCTCTTTGGAATGGATTTCTCAGCGGTAGCGGTGACTTTGATAATAATTACGCGCTTGGCTACACTTACCCCGACTATCCTGAGGTGCAGGGAAGTGATGCGCTCTGCGCACGCGTGGCCGAGACGTATACTGTGCCTCAGAACGGGTCCAACTACACATTCGCCATTGTTCCTGACAGCGCAGGTGTCATTGTTGCGCAGGACCAGTATTCCGTAACTGTGGAATGGAATGACGTAGGACAGGGAACGGTTCAGGTCATTGAAACTGTTCCGAACACCATCAATGGTGGTTGTGAGGGTGATCCGACATTTTATGCCGTGGACATCTGGCCCCTGCCCACTGCTGACTTCACCATTACTCCCGATTCAACGCTTACCCCTAACGGAGGAGGGATATTCATCAATGATATCCTTGAGATGGCCGACAACAGCCAACTTACCGATCAGTGGGAATGGGATTTCGGTGACGGCAACACCTCCACGCAGTCCAATCCTTTTCATACCTATGATGCTGTAGGTTCCTATGATGTTCGCCTCATCACTACTACAGACCTCGGTTGTAAGGACACGTTGATTCAGACTCTGACCGTGGTGGAGGGAATCATCGTTCCGAACGTGTTCACCCCTAATGGTGACGGGTTCAATGATTACTTCGACATCCGCACCAGCGATGTAGGCCCCTTCAAGATCCTTATCTATAACCGTTGGGGCAATATCGTGTTTGAGACCGTTTCACCCGAAATCTCTTGGGACGGTAGCACACGTGCGGGTGTGAAGGCACCGTCCGGCACCTACTATTTCACCATCACCAAGGTGGAGATGAACAGCGGCAATGCGATCGACAACGAACTGCCGAACTTCAACTTCCGCGAAACCGGTTGGGTGCAGCTCATCCGCTGATAGGAAGCTGATGCAAAACTAAAAGGGCACTCCTCAAAGGGTGCCCTTTCTTTTTACAGTGAACGATGGCCGAGCGCTGACGGACTTACCTGAACTTGCCTTTCAGTTCCAGATTCAGCTTGCGGATGTACGAGAGCATCTCCTCACGCCCCTGAGCCGATTCGGACGAGGTGAGGAACTGCACGGGAAGCTCTGACCAGCCCTCCAGCATCTTCTCGTTGTAGAGCCGGATGTTCTCGTTGCGGTCCATGGCCTTGAGCTTGTCCATCTTGGTGAAGACCATCGAGAAGGGAATGCCTGACATGCCCAGCCAGTCCATGAACTCCAGGTCGATGGTCTGCGGGCTGTGGCGGCAGTCGATGAGCACGAAGACGTTGACAAGGTTCGGGCGCTGCAAGATGTAGTCCGCGATCATCTTCTCCAACTTCTGCCGAAGAGGTTTGGGCACCTTGGCAAAGCCATAGCCGGGAAGGTCGACCAGATACCAGGCATCATCCACCTTGAAATGATTGATGAGCTGCGTCTTGCCGGGCGTGGCGCTGGTCTTGGCCAGATCCTTACGCTGCATCAGCATGTTGATGAGCGAGGACTTGCCCACATTGCTCCGGCCTATGAAGGCGTATTCCGGCCTGTCGGGGCGCGGGCAGCCCTGCACGGTCGGGCTGCTGATGACAAACTCTGCGCGTGGCGCGGGAATAGGGGTAGGAGAGGACATGGTGCAAAGATGCGGTCCCCTCGTGCTTTTTACATCCCGACCTTGAGAAGATGATGCGTCACTTCATCAGGAACGGGAACCTGTCCACGTTCTTGAGAGCGATGCCGGTGCCACGGGCCACAGCGCGGAGCGGATCCTCGGCAATGTGCACTGGCAGTTTGGTCTTGAGGCTGATGCGCTTGTCGAGGCCACGCAGCATGGATCCACCGCCTGCGAGGTAGAGCCCTGTGCGGTATATATCGGCAGAGAGCTCAGGAGGGGTCATCTCCAATGCGTTGAGGATGGCCGTCTCAATCTTGGTGATGGACTTGTCGAGCGCATGCGCCACCTCCTGATAGGATACCGTAATCTCTTTCGGGATGCCGGTCATCAGGTCACGGCCATGCACGGCAAGGTCGGGTGGTGGGTTGTCGAGGTCGGTGATGGCCGCGCCCACTTCAATCTTGATGCGCTCGGCCGTGCGCTCGCCCACAAGAATGTTGTGCTGCCTGCGCATGTAGTCCTCGATGTCGGCCGTGAAATCATCCCCTGCGGTGCGGATACTTCGGTCGCATACTATGCCCCCGAGCGCGATCACCGCAATCTCGCTGGTGCCCCCCCCGATGTCGATGATCATGTTGCCCATCGGTTCCTCCACATCAATCCCGATGCCGATGGCAGCGGCCATAGGCTCTTGAATGAGGTAAGGCTCACGTGCTCCGGCATGTTCGGCCGAGTCGCGCACGGCCCGCTTCTCCACCTCGGTGATGCCCGAAGGGATGCAGATGACCATGCGAATGTGCGGTGGGAAGAAATGACGCTTGCCGGGATTGATCATCTTGATCATGCCCTTGATCATCTGCTCGGCCGCCTCGAAGTCTGCGATCACACCGTCCTTCAGTGGGCGGATGGTCTCGATGTTCTTGTGCGTTTTACCGTGCATCTGCTGGGCCTTCTTGCCGATGGCCACAATCTTGCCGGTCTGTATGTCCTTGGCCACGATGCTCGGCTCATCGACCACCACCTTGTCGTTGAAAATGATGAGCGTGTTGGCCGTGCCAAGGTCAATGGCTATGTCCTGACGGAAGAAGTTGAAGAGACCCATGGGGCGAAGTTAGCGAGTAATGGTGTGTTGCTGATGGGCCGGCTGCCCGTTCAAAAAATTAAAACGTCAGCGGATATCAATGTTTGAAGTGCCTGATGCCGGTCATCACCATGGCCATGCCGTGGCTGTCGCAATAGGCGATGGAATCGTTGTCCTTGATGGACCCACCGGGCTGCACCACTGCGCGAATGCCTTCGTTGCCCGCGATCTCCACGCAGTCGGGGAAGGGGAAGAACGCATCGGAGGCCATGACCGCCCCATTGAGGTCGAAGCCGAAGCTCTTGGCCTTGGTGATGGCGAAACGCAGGGCATCGACCCGTGAGGTCATGCCACAGCCGCTGGCCAGCAGCTGCCCGTTCTTGGCCAGCACGATGGTGTTGCTCTTGGTGTGTTTCACCAGCTTGTTGGCGAAGACGAGGTCGGCCAGCTCGCGCTCTGTGGGCAGGGCGGTGGTCACGGGCCGCATGTCTGCTGCGGCCTGGGTGCTCAGGTCGCGGTCCTGTTCCAGCACACCGTTCAGCAGGGTGCGGAACTGGCGGTCGGGGAAAGCGCAGGGCTTCTGCACCAGGATCACCCGGTTCTTCTTCTGTTTCAGGATGTCCAAAGCGTCTGCTGCATAGGACGGGGCGATGACCACCTCGAAGAACAGGTCGTTCATCAACGTGGCCGTGGCCGCATCCACCTCCCTGTTGGCAATGAGCACACCCCCGAAGGCCGAGACAGGGTCGCCCGCCAGGGCATCGGCATAGGCCTGTGCCAATGTGGTGCGGCTGGCCAGCCCGCAGGCGTTGTTGTGCTTGAGGATGGCGAAGGTCGGCTCCTCAAAATCGGCTATCAGGTTCACGGCCGCATCGATGTCGAGCAGGTTGTTATAGCTCAGTTCCTTGCCGTGCAGCTGGTCGAAAAGGGCATCGATGTCGCCATGGAACCAGCCCTGCTGATGTGGGTTCTCGCCATAGCGCAGCACCTTGGTGCCCGACTCGCGGTGTGCGAAACCACCTCCGTTGAAGTAGGCATGAATGGCCGTGTCATAGTGGGAGGACACCGCGAACGCGGCCGTGGCGAAGGCCTTGCGGTCGGCCAGCGTGGTCGTTGCGCCATCAGCGAGCAGGGCCGCGAGCGGGGCATACTGGTCCTTGGACGGGATGATGACCACATCCTTGAAGTTCTTGGCCGCAGCGCGGATGAGGGAGATGCCTCCGATGTCGATCTTCTCGATGATGTCCTGCTCTGCGGCCCCAGAGGCCACCGTGTCCTCGAACGGATAGAGGTCCACGATCACGAGGTCGAGCTGCGGGATCTCATATTCATCCAGCTGCGCAAGGTCGTCTGCCAGTTCCCTGCGGCCCAGGATGCCCCCGAAAACCTTAGGGTGCAGGGTCTTCACGCGGCCGCCCAGAATGCTGGGATAGCCGGTGAGGTCCTCCACGCGGTGCACCGTGGCCCCCAGTTCCTCCAGATAGGTCTGTGTGCCTCCGGTGGAATAGATGTTGACCCCGTGGCGAACAAGTTGACGGACCACGGGTTCCAGTCCTTCCTTGTGATACACGGAGATGAGAGCATTCTTTATGGTGATGTGTTGGGCCATGGGCTATGAACTGTTGGGAATGGTCAGAGGAGGGAAGTCGTTCTTCCGGTGCGCTGTCGGTCGTGAAAATCCAATGGATGGAGGTGCTTTTGGCAAGCCGCGCAAAGGTAGGTCTTTCGCCTCCCTGCGCCTACCTTTGGAAGCGCTCAGCGGGCGCATTTCCCACCAGTTTTTAACAGTCGGATGACGGTTTATCTCAAGTTGCTGAACGAGAGTGTGCGCATGGCCGTGAACGCGCTTGTGGTCAACAAGCTGCGTACCATCCTCTCCCTTCTGGGCATCACCATCGGCATTCTGGCCATCATCTCGGTGTTCACGCTGGTGGACTCCATGGAGCGCAACATTAGGCAGAATGTGCAGTCGCTGGGCGACAATACGGTCTATGTGCAGAAATGGCCTTGGGCCACAGGCACCGATTACCAGTGGTGGAAATACTGGCAGCGCCCGCAGCCCTCGCTGGCAGAGTTCAAAGAGGTGCAGCGCAGAAGCAAGGCGGCCGAGGCGGTGGTGTTCCAGGTGTCGGGCAGCAGAACGGTGGAGTTCGGTTCCAACTCGGTGGAGAATGTGAGCGTGGTGGCCGTGACGCATGACTATGACCGCATCAAATCGTTCAACATCGCTGTGGGCAGGTATTTCACGCTGTTGGAGTCCAGCTCGGGCAAGAATGTGTGCATTCTCGGCATGGCCGTGGCCCAGGGGCTGTTCGGCAAGGAGAATCCGGTGGGCAAGACCGTGAAGGCCTATGGAAGACGACTGGAAGTGGTCGGGGTGTTCGATGTGGAGGGCGAGAGCATTTTCGGGAACAGTCTGGACAATCAGTTGCTCATGCCCGTCTACTTCGCCAAGCAGGTGATGAAGCTGGACGGGCAGGGCTCGGGCCCCATGATCATGGTGCGGGGCCGGCAAGACGTGGCCACCGACCAGCTGATGGACGAGCTGCGGGGCATCATGCGCAGCCTGCGCAGGCTCAAGCCCCTGGCCGATGACAATTTCGCCCTCAACGAGGTGAGCATCCTCTCGAAGTCCTTGGACAGCCTGTTCACCATGATCAACGTGGCGGGCACCATCATCGGGGGGTTCTCCATCCTGGTGGGCGGTTTCGGCATCGCCAACATCATGTTCGTGTCGGTCAAGGAGCGCACGCACCTCATCGGCATCGAGAAGTCATTGGGGGCCAAGAATTGGTTCATTCTGCTCGAATTCCTCTCCGAGGCCGTGTTCCTCAGCGTGATCGGTGGGCTTGCAGGGCTGGTCGTGGTGTGGCTGCTCACGGTGCTGGCCTCCGAGGTGTTCGATGTGCAGCTCTACCTCACGGCCGCCAACATGTTCAAGGGCATCGCCATCTCGGTGGTCATCGGGCTGGTGGCAGGCATCATTCCGGCCTACATGGCCTCGCGCCTCAGTCCGGTAGAGGCCATCCGCAGCAACTGACACCTTCCCCCGCCTTGCGCATCGCCATCATCGACCTCGGCACCAACACCTTCAACCTGCTGCTGGCGGACGTGGATGCGGCCGCCCGCACCTTCCGGGCCGTGCACAGCGGGAAGATGGCCGTGAAACTGGGCGAGGGCGGCCTCACCGATGGTCTCATTCGCCCCGAGCCCCTGCAACGCGCCAAGGATGCCCTGCGCGCCTACATGGCCGAAGTGCAAAGGCAGGGCTGCGACCGGGTGCTGGCCTTCGGCACCTCGGCCATGCGCGATGCCCGCAATGCCGATGCACTGACCCGCTGGGCCAGAACGGAGCTCGACCTGGACATCGCCATCATCAGTGGCGAGGAGGAGGCCCGCCTCATCACCGAGGGGGTGCGCATGGCCGTGCCCATGGACCATCGTCCCGCCCTCATCATGGACATCGGTGGGGGCAGCACCGAGTTCATCATCGCCAATGCCACCGAGGTGTTCTGGCAGCGCAGCTACCAGCTCGGCATCTCGCGCATTCGGCAGATGCTGCAGCCCTCCGACCCCCTTTCGACCGATGACCTTGCCGCCTTCGACCGCCTGCTGGCCGATGAGCTGCGCGACATGGTGCAGCAATGCCAGCGCCACGGCATCACCACTCTCATCGGCTCATCGGGCAGTTTCGACAGCTTCATTGAGATGCTGTGGGCCGCACAGGGCATCCATCGCCTGTCCAACGAGGTGCTCACCGCCCGCTTCGACCTGCCCGAGCTCCAAGCGTTGCATGCCCGCCTGCTCGCCTTGGATTTCGACCAGCGCAGGCAGATACCCGGTCTGGTAGAGATGCGGGTGGACACCATCCATCTGGTCTCGCACATGGTGCAGTGGGTGCTGGCCCATTGCACCCTCACCGAGGTGCTGCTTTCCACCTATGCCCTCAAGGAAGGCGTCATCCATAGGGTGATGCAGGGCAGGGGAGTGGAGGCGATGGGGCCATCGCGCCCGGACGCTTGAAGCTGCAGCCATAGACCGCGCGCGCCTTCACCCCCTCCGGCATACTCTTGCGCCCAGATGCGGAACTCCTGCGCCCCCGTGATGCGCTGCTGCTCCAGGGCGGGCAATGCTGCCGACAGCCCTGTGCTCTACCAGAACCGCCCCAACCCCTTCACCGATGGCACCGTGATAGCCTATTACCTGCCCAGCACGGTGAAAGCCGCTGTGATGGTGTTCCATGACCAGTCGGGCCAGACGCTGCGCGAGGTAACTTTGACCGACCGGGGCCATGCCTCCATCACACTTCAGGCCGAGAGGCTGGCCGCAGGGGTCTATACCTATAGTCTTGTGGCCGATGGCCGCACAGTGGAGACAAGGAGGATGGTCAAGGGCAACTGAGCCTCAATGACTACAATCGCTTTTAGAATACTGCGCACGGCAGTCGGCACCATAGTGCTGACGCTGTGCGCAGTTGTTTCTGTCTGTGCTCAAAGACAGGGGGATGTTTGGTATTTCGCAGATTACCTTGGTCTTGACTTCAGTGAAGGTAGTCCCGCTCTGATAACAGATGGGCAAATTTCAGGTCAAGGGTCTCCCACTCACTCCGAGGCAAGTTCAACCATATGCAACAGTGACGGCAACCTGTTGTTCTACACGAATGGTGAGAGAATTTGGGACAGAGAGCATCAGTTGATGCCTAACGGAGACAGCCTTTTAGGGCACTATTCCTCCACTCAAGGGGCATTGATAGTACCGCAGCCAGGAAGCAGCAACATCTTTTATGTGTTCACTACTGATGGTTTCTACGAGAGTGGGTTGAAGAATGGCTTTCGTTACTCCATAGTGGACATGTGCCTTAACGAGGGCAAGGGTGCGGTGGTAGAGGGGCAAAAAAACATCCTGCTGCTCGATACTGTTGCGGAGAAACTTACTGCAGTGCTCCATGCCAATGGCATCGACTACTGGATAATCGTGCATAAGTACTATTCTGATAGTTTCTATTCATTCAGGTTATCCCAGTCAGGAATAGCAGAGACTGTTGTGTCCGAGGTGGGATCGACCCATCCGCATCCGTTGGCTTTTCAGGGCACAGGGTCTGCCATTGGTCAGATGAAAGCATCACCTGATGGAAGTCGTTTGGCTCTGGTTTCAAGTAACGGTGGGCATGGAATTGCTGAACTCTTCGATTTTGACAGAAGTGTCGGCAAAGTCAGCAACTGTATTTCCCTACAGTCCGATGACAATAACCATCAGTGCTATGGCGTCTCCTTCTCCCGTAATAACCATAGGTTGTACATATCCTGCGGGTTCAATAATAGTGGAATTCACCAATTCGACCTGCTGGCAGGAAGTTCTGCTGCAATAAGAACCTCCAAGACCATCGTTACCACTGCAATGTCAAAGGCATTACAACTGGCGAACAACGGTAAGATATACATAGCTAGATATAATGGGTATCCCTACATAGATGTGATTCACGAGCCCGACAACCTCGGCATTGCCTGCAATTTTGAGGATTCTGCCATCTACCTGCAAGGCAGGGCCATCAGCTTCGGCCTCCCCAATTTCATAGACTCCTATACCTACACCAATGGCCTGGTGAGTTGCACGGAGGAGGTGGAGCCCGACACCCTTGTCATCCCCACCGCCTTCACCCCCGATGGCGATGGCGTCAACGATGCTTTTGAGGTGGAGAACCTGCCCGCAGGCAGCGAGCTGGTCATATACAGCCGCTGGGGGCGCGAGGTCTATCGCTCCGAGAGTTATGCTGGTGGTTGGGATGCTGCAAATGTGACAGGCGGGGTCTATTACTTCATCCTCACCCTGCCCGATGGCGGCATGAGAAAGGGCGTGGTGCATGTGGTGAAATGAGCCTGCCACCATGACTCGGGATTGGCTAACCGGTGCAGGCGGCCTAACCTATTCATAAGTTCAACATACATGCGGTGCCGCTCCTTGACCAGCACCTTGAGGTAGGCGCTGTCGCTGAAAAGCGCCTGCTGCTGGGCCATGGTGCAGCGGGAATCGGCCACCAGCGTGTTGAAGTGCAGGGTGCGCTGCGGGGCCCATTTGCCCCGGGTGAGAAAAAGTGAGGGGCGGAATGAACAGACATCCAGGGAATTATACGCACCTATGAGTCGTTCGAGAAACTCAGTGTTCATAAGGGTTGTAGCGATTTCTCAGGGTCATACCATGTCTGTTTCGATGGAATTATCCCCAAAAAGTTGGCCGCGAGAAAAGAAAGGGTTTCGGTTGGTTTGTGCCGTCAAGCATGACCGACCTGAAAAAACAGCCCATGTCCACCTACACATTCGCCCCTTCGAGTGCCTATGCGTTGAGCACGCACGAGGTCAAGATCGACAAGGACCGCAGCAGGAGACCCCACCTCCACGAACTCCCCGCCCCGCCCGAGGCCCAAGGACTTAAATGGCTCACGGCCTACCGAACCAACCAGGACGGGGCCGAACAGATGCTGGAGCTCTGGAACCACTACCGCAAGCGCACCGCCCCGTGCACATCGTCCGGACTCCCGCGCCAGCGTGACGGCCCCAAGCAGGCGTGATGGCCCACGGTCAACAATCATCAATCAACAACCGAATCCGCCTGAGGCGGAGAGCTCACTGCGGAACGCAGTAATCAACAACCATCAATCAACATTCAGCAATCATAAATCCTAAATCTTAAAGCCATGCCATTTCAAGACATGTACAACAACCACATCCCTCAGGCCGACCAGAGCCAGTTTGACACCCTGCTCGCCCAGGCCGAGGCACTCATTCAACCCTACCTGCGCAACCTCTCCGAAGAGGAGAACAGCAAGGTGGGCAGCATAGATGAGAGAGGAAAACTCGTGGTCAACAAGGTCTACGACTACGCCCAGTCACAGCCTGCCCTGCGCAGCACCGATGTCGATTGGGCAGAGTTCAGGAGCGATTACGACAGTCGCAGGTTCTATGAAATGAGGGCCACGCGCCTCATGGCCCTCGCCAAGGCCATGCTCGAAACCAAGCGCCTGCACGACTTCGACAACTATCAGAACGCCCTCATCGACTACGACTATGCCAAATACAAGGACCGCACAGCGCCCGGCCTCGGCTACGACACCAAGGTCGAGGAGATAGGGCAGTTCTTCACAGGCGGAGGGCAAAAGGACCCCTCACCCGATAACCCTTGATCTGACGCGGAAGACGATGACAAAGACCCGAAAGACCGTGACAAGGACATGGTCTTTCGGGACTATGTCCAAGTTGACCCGCACTCCGTCATGGAAGACCATGACAAAGACCCGAAAGACCGTGACAAGGACATGGTCTTTCGGGACTATGTCCAAGTTGACCCGCACTCCATCATGGAAGACAATGACAAACACCTGAAAGACCGACACAAACACCCAGTAGTCCGTGACAAAGACATGGTAGACCATGAGAACTAAGGGAAACACAATCGCGCAACTGGATGCCGGACGCATAGTAAGGCGGGTCATGTTCGAGCAGGGCATCAACAAGGCGCGGCTTGGCCGAATGTTGGAGCGCAACGGCAGCACCGTCAAAGGCATCATCTACCGCAGTTCCATGCAAGCCTACATCCTCTGGGAACTCAGCATAGCCCTCAGACACAACTTCTTTGCCGACCTCGCCCACCAGCTCGATGCCGCCACCGAAGGAAAACTGGAACAGCAGCACACCGCGCTTCAACAGCTCCAAGCAGACTACGAACGCCTCAAAGAAGAACGCGACTACCTGCGCAAGGCCCTCGACCTCATCAGCAAGTGAACGACACCATTCTGACCATTACACACATTCCATTACCTTGCCCCTTGCAAACGCACCCCTATGCCCACGCCCTGTAAGCCCGCAGTTATGAACGGACTGCCTGTCCCGCAAGTGCGGGCAGCGGAAGACGCCTGTACGGGCAACGGCACAGCCTCGCGCGGACAGGGTAAGCTGCTGACGAGGACGTCAGCCAATAGAACGCACGAGGTGCAGCCTCGCGCGGGCGGGAACTCACACTCTATATCATTGAGTTGGAGAAGAGGTTGGATGAGAAATGTGGCAATTGACCCTCGTTAATTCCTGAGACACATGAAACTGCTTCTGAAAATAATTCTGTTTGGGATGGCCTGCATAGGCATTTCATCTTGCTGTGACTGCGACTTATCGTCAGATGAACAACTGCGACAGGACATTATCGGAACTTGGAAGAAGGTTGAGTGCGAATACCCATTCACCGACCCCAATGATCTGACTGCAACATCCAACATCCTCAATCAGATGACCTTTCATACCGATGGCTCTATCACTGAAGGGGGGCTATATGCCTATTGTTGTTCGACCGACTGTGATACCGCAAAGCAGGGGGCATGTATATGGGTCATTGAGGATGGTGAACTGACCATCGTGCCGGACAAGACCGTGTATTGGTATCACCTCAATCAGGCATATCCCATCAAATGCGTGACCGAGGATAAGCTTGTTTTGGACAACGTGACTATCAGCGGTATAAAAAGGAGGAAGGCTTGCTTTTGTCGACAATAACAATCAATCGCCACGACCAATGAAATTGTCACTCTCCGCCCGCGCAAAGCTGTCCTGAGCTGGCGCGTAGGGTCTTTCCCTCGCGCCTACTATTCGGTAGCGTCCACGCTAACCATTCAGAACAAAAGACATCCCCTACTTTCAGGCCGTGTCCACTGAGCACAAGACCCAAGCGGTGTTACGTCATACGGACGGTTGTTGGATGGATGGACGTGTCCATCCACACCCCCACCTCGCGGTCACATCAGAAAGATCAGGTGGATGACCACCAGGATGAAGTAGGGCACCAGCGAGGCCGCCCCGGCATAGTCCTTGGCCACGCGCTGTCCGAAGAACAGCATGATGAGGGTGATGCCGCTGAGCAGGGTGCCCCCGAAACTGAAGCAGTAGGTGCCATAGAACAGGGCCTCCAATGCGCCCACCGCGCTCAACATGCCGGCACTCAGCTCCACGAAGGTGAGCACCGAGAGCAGGGCGGGCACCGTGCCGGCCAGGAACGAGGCGGAGAAATGGCCTTTGAGCCAGTCGAGGTTGCCTTGGTAGTGAAACGCCTTGTCCAGCCCCGATTGGATGAACAGCACGGCCAGAAAGGTGGAGACGAGCGCGTGGAACACCCCCATGTCCGCCAGTTGGGACAGGATACCACAGCCGTTCAACATCAGTATTTGCATCAGAATCGCATGAAGGCCTCGGCCTGGGTCCGTAGTTCGTTCAGCGTGGCCGGGTCGGAGAGTTCACCGGTCGGGGCCAGCTGCTGAAACACCTGAGAAATGTACACCTTTTTGCTCAGCACGTCCGAGCCGAGGTAGTGCAGCACCCCGGTGAGATGGTCGGCCCCGCGCAGGTTGCCGCCCCTGCCGCTGGCCACGCCCACCAGGGCCACTTTCTTGCCTTTCCACTCGCCATGGTCGCAGGCGTCCATGAAATATTTGAGGATGCCGGGAAAGCTGCCATTGTACTCGGGCACCACCATCACCAGCCGTTGCACCCCGCGCAGATGCTGCTGTAGCAGCGCCTCCAGCTGGGGCACATTGCTGCCATAGGCGCTGCCGGTGAGCCATTGCGGGTCCACATCCTGCAGATTGAGGATGCCCGCCTCCGCACCGATGTGCTCATAGATGCGGGCACACACCCTTGCCACGCGCATGGAATTGCTATCAGGCCGGTCGGTGCCACAGATCACCGTGACGCGTTCACTCTTTTCCACCCGACAGTTGATTCAGAAAATTGAAATCGCGCTGAATGATGGCCTTGCCCAGATAATACACGTCATCATCGGTGATGTTCTCCAGATAGGCCACGGTGCGTTCGAACATGGCCGAGCCGAGATAGTACCAGTCATCGGCCGTGATCTTCTGCAGTTCGTTGCGGTCGGCCGTGAGCAGTGCGTTGCCGAAGAAGAACAGGTTGTCGTCCTGAATGAAATTGAGATACTGCACCTTGCGATAGTACATGCCCTTGGAGAGATGGAACACGTCATCGTTCGTAATGTTCGCCCATGCAAGGGTGTCGCCCGTCAGCATCACATAGCCCAGATAGTGGAGGTCGTCTCCCGAAACAGTCACCTTCTTCGATGGCTGTGCCATGGCCTGCCCACTGCAAACCAGCAGGGCAGCGAGCATCAGGGGCATGCACAGAGCGGCCTTTCTCATCGGTTGAAGGTGCTGATGACAGTGGTGATGATGCGCAGGCAGGCGCGCAGCTGCTCTTCGGTGATGACCAGTGGAGGCGCGAAACGGATGATGTTTCCGTGGGTGGGCTTGGCCAGCAGTCCGTTCTGGGCCAGCTGCATGCAGATGTCCCAGGCGGTGGAGCTGTCGGGCGCATCGTTGATCACGATGGCATTGAGCAGCCCTTTGCCCCGCACAGTGGCAATGATGGGGTTGAGCTGGGCGAAGGCCCGCAGCTCGGAGCGGAAGAGCTCTCCCAGCCGCTGGGCGTTCTCGGCCAGCCGCTCATCCGTCACCACTTGCAGGGCGGCCATGGCCACGCGGCACGCCAGCGGGTTGCCGCCAAAGGTGGAGCCATGCTGCCCGGGGCGTATCACCAGCATCACCTCATCATCGGCCAGCACGGCCGAGACGGGCAGCACACCGCCCGAGAGCGCCTTGCCGAGGATGAGGATGTCCGGTCGCACCTGCTCGTGGTCCACGGCCAGCAACCTGCCGGTGCGCGCAATGCCTGTCTGTATCTCATCGGCCATCAGCAGCACGTTGGCCGCAGTGCACAGCCTGCGGGCAGCGCTCAGATAGCCGTCACTGGGCACGTTGACCCCCGCTTCGCCCTGGATGGGCTCCACCAGGAAACCGACCACGTTCGGGTCTTTCAATGCCGTGGCAAGGGCCTCGGTGTCATTGTAGGGGATGCTCTCGAACCCCGGGGTGTAGGGGCCGAAGTTGTGGCGTGCGTCCGGGTCGTTGCTGAAGGACACGATGGTGGTGGTGCGCCCGTGAAAATTGCCATCGCACACGATGATCTTCCCGGCCAGTTCGTTCACGCCCTTCTTCTCATAGCCCCATTTGCGGCAGAGCTTGATGGCGGTCTCCACGGCCTCTGCGCCCGTGTTCATGGGCAGCAGGCGGTCGTATCCGAAGTATTCGCTGGCGAACCGTTCGTACTCGCCCAGCACGTTGTTGTAGAATGCGCGGCTGGTGAGCGTGAGCTGTTGGGCCTGCGAGGTGAGGGCCGCTAT
The DNA here is from genome assembly GCA_964488095.1 of uncultured Chryseobacterium sp. GTDB lineage: Bacteria > Bacteroidota > Bacteroidia > UBA10329 > UBA10329 > UBA10329. Next base: position 35,900 of record CAZATP010000012.1, on the reverse strand, counting down.
GATGCGCGGATGGCAGTGGCCCTGATTGACGGCCGAGTAGGCCGATAGGAAATCGAAATACTGCTTGCCGTCCGTGTCCCAGAGGTGAACGCCTTCGCCACGTTCCAGCACCACAGGGAGCGGGTGGTAGTTATGGGCACCGTAGCGGTCCTCAAGGAGAATGGCCTCATGGAGCAGTTCGGAGGGCTGTGCGGTGTGTGTCATTTCCACGGTCTCTTTCGGCCTGACCAAGGACCGGGGCGGTCCTGGGCCGAGGGGTAGGGGAACTATCGTGCAAATATACCCAAGGGCATCTGCCCGAACCACCCGGGCCTCCCTCCATAGGGCGGGGCGGCCCTAAACGAGGGTCTGCATCTCGTGCACCAGAATGGACCTGCGGTCGAAATTGATGATGTTCCGGTCCTTGAGCTCATTGAGCACCGTGGTCACGGTCTGACGTGAGGTGGCGGTGAGCGAGGCGAGGTCCTGATGGGTGAGGGCGTGGGTGATGAGCACCGAACCGCTCGCCAGCACCTGCCCGTGGCTCAGGGCCATCTCGCGCACCGTGTCCACAATGCGGGTGCGGGCATCGCTGAAGATGATACTGTCGCAACGCATCTGGGCCTGCTGCAGCTTGCGGGTCATGTGGCGCATCATCTCCACCGCAAAATCGGCACTGCTCTGCATCAGTGTCGTGAGGTCTGCGGCCTCCACCGCGAAGACGGTCACCTCTTCGTCCAGGGCGGTGGCAAAGTCCTTTCTGCGGGTTTCACCTTGTAGGGCGAGCTCCCCGAGCATGTCGCCCGGATAGGCCAGATGCCGGATGGTCTCGCGGCCATCGCTGGCGAATGTGCCCACCTTCACCCTTCCCGACACGATGAAGAACACCTGTCCTGAAGGCTCCAACGGATAGAAGATGTGTTCGCCACGGGCCCGTGTGCGGATGGTGGAGCGGGCCATGAGCCATCGCTCGCGGTCATCGCCAAGGGTGGAGAGCAGTTTGATGTTTCCTGCCCAATTCTCTGTCTCGATGGTGTGTGTCGGCATGGTGGTCGGATGCTTTGGGAATGAAACCGCACTTGCGCAGATATGTTCGCTGAGCGGAGGTATTTATTGGAACGCCCGCCCCTGATCTTTCCGCAGGACCGCTGCGCCCGCGTGAGCCGAGCCGATGGGCTATCTTCGTGGCCGCTAAGAAAAACCGCCCCGTTGACCGATATCCAGCTGTCTGAACTCCGTGCCCTGCTCGCTTCACCGCGGCTCATCACCATTGTTTCCCACAAGAACCCGGACGGAGACGCCATCGGCTCATCGCTCGGTCTCTACCATTATCTTATCGGCAAAGGGCACACCGTGAATGTGGTGATGCCCACCGACTATCCGCAGTTCCTGAAATGGATGGAAGGCACCGCCATCGTGGTGAACCATGAGCGCGAAGCACAGCGCGGGGATGCCCTGGTGATGGACTGCGAGGTGCTCTTCTGCCTCGATTTCAACACGCCCGACCGCGCCTTCAACCTGGAGAAGAGCATTCGGGCGTCCAAGGCCCGAAAGGTGATGATCGACCATCATCCGCAGCCCGAACCGTTCGTGGATTTCATGCTGAGTGACACAGCCTCGTGCTCCACGGCCCAACTGGTGCACCGGTTCATCACCCTGATGGGCGACCGGGTCACTTCCAAGGCCTGTGGCGAATGCCTCTACACGGGCATCCTCACCGATTCGGGGAGTTTCCGCTTTCCGAGCGTCACCAGCGAGACGCACCGCATCGTGGCCGACCTGCTCGATGCGGGAGTGGACCATGCTGCCGTCTACGATCTCATCCACAACGCGGGGTCGGAGCAGCGCATCCGCCTCTTGGGCTACTGCATCAACGACAAGCTCACAGTGATGCGCGAGTTCGGGGTGGGATTCATCGCGCTCAGCATGCAGGAGAAGGAGCGGTTCCATTTCCGTCCGGGCGACACAGAGGGAACGGTCAACTATCCGCTGAGCATAGAGGGCGTGCATTTCTCGGCCATGTTCATCGAGGACAAGGACACGGTGAAGATCTCGTTCCGTTCCATCGGTGATTTCGATGTGAACGCCTTCTCCCGTGCGCATTTCGATGGCGGAGGACACCGCAATGCGGCCGGTGGCCGCTGCGACCTCCCCTTGGACGCAACGGTGAAGAAATTCGTGGCCCTGCTGCCGCAATATGCCGAGCAGTTGGGGAAATGAGCATCAACCTGCAAGGCATGATGGGCGAGGGGCATGTGTGGCACAGCCATTCCTCCAAGCGCCATTTTCGATTTTCCTTATTCCTTATTCCTGTGCTCCTCATGGCCTGCGGAACGGACCCGAACGAGCAGCCGCTCCCATCACCGCAGGCATTGAAGGAGCCGCTGGTCAAGGCCAATCAGCACCTGGTGCGCACCGAGTCTGAGGATATTGCCGCCTACATGCTGCGTCACGGACTGGAGATGAATGAGACAGGCTCGGGCCTTCGCTACACCATTGACGGCAAAGGCAAAGGACTGCGCGCAGAGCAGGGCAAGGTGGTGCGCCTGCACTACACGCTGCGACTGCTGAACGGCACAGAGTGCTATTCGTCCAAGCAGCGCGGCATCATGGAGTTCCTGGTGGGCAGGGGCGGGGTGGAGAGCGGACTGGAGGAGGCCATCCTGCTGATGCGCGAAGGCGACCGCGGCCGATTCATTCTACCTTCGCACCTCGCTCACGGGCTGCCCGGTGATGGCGACTGCATCCCCGCCAAGGCTGTGGTGGTCTATGACATACAGCTGATTGCCGTGCTTGCCCCTGAGAACTGAACCGTACATCCGAACATTGAACCTTCAACTTCCCGAAACAATGAGATACCTTCTTCTGATCGCCCTCTCATGGGCCGTGCTCTCTTCCAGCAAATGCAATGACAAGACGGCCGACAGTGCCAATAATGCCAACAGTGAGGGTACTGCGGCCGTAGGCGCTCACAGCACCGACACCGTGACCACCGCCTCGGGCCTGAAGTACATCATCTGGAAAAAGGGCAAGGGGCTGAAGGCCGAGACAGGGGACAACGTGTTCGTGCACTACGCGGGCCGTCTGCTCTCGGGCGCACCGTTCGACAACTCGTATGACCGCGGCAAGCCGTTCGATTTCCCGCTTGGAGGCGGCCGTGTCATCAAGGGATGGGACGAGGGCATCGCCTACCTGCACGTGGGCGATTCGGCCACGCTCATCATCCCGGCCAATCTGGGCTATGGCAGCGTTGACCGTCCGAGCATCCCGGCCAATTCGCCCCTCATCTTCGATGTGCAGCTCATGGATGTGAAGAAGACCGTGAAGCCAGTGCCATACGAGACCAAGGGCAAGGACACCCTCACCACCGCATCGGGCCTCAAGTACATCCGCCTCAATGAGACCAATGGCGCTCTGGCCGTGGCCGGAAAGACCGTCTCGGTGCATTACACCGGCTATCTGCTCAACGGCAACGTGTTCGACAGCTCCATCAGCCGCGGTCAGCCCATTTCCTTCCCGCTCGGCCAGGGCCGTGTGATCAAGGGCTGGGACGAGGGCATCGCCCTGCTCAAGGTGGGCGAGAAGGCGCGCCTCATCATCCCCAGTGCGCTGGCCTATGGAGAGCGTGGTGCGGGAGGGCTCATCCCTCCGGGTGCCGACCTCATTTTCGATGTGGAGCTGGTGGAAGTGAAGTGATCCGGAGCAGCATCTTCACACCCCTGCAACATGGATGAATTCCAACGGCTGGCCGACCAGCTGGTCATCAACCGACTGCGCTCTTCGTGGTTTCAGGTCTCCAAACTCTACAACGAGATGGCCCTGGAGCACGATGGCACCGTGAGCATGGCCTTTGTGCTGCTGGCCATCAACGAGGAGGACGGCACACCCGTGACCCGCATCGCACCGCGCATGGGCATGGAGCCCAACAGTCTGGGGCGATTGCTCAAGTCGATGGAAGAGCGGGGATTCATTGAGAAACGGGGCAGCGAGGAGGACAAGCGGGTCTCGTTGGTATTCCTCACCCCTTTGGGCCGCGACAAGCGCGAGGTGGCCCTCAAGGCCGTTTACCGTCTGGAGAAGGCCATTGTTAAGAACATGGATGCCGACAAGCTGCGCGCCTTCTTTGAGGTGGCCGACCAGATTCCCAAGGCCATTGACGAGTTCAAGGAGAGGATGAAAAGTAAGTCGTAAGTGATAAGCTGTAAGTCGTAAGTGGGAGGCCATGATTCCACTTCCGCCTGTTAACCCCTGACTTATGACTTACGACTTATGACTTAGCCCTTACGACTATTTGATCCCAACTTCTTCCTGCGCTGGCTGAGCATGTGGCCGAACAGCTTGGGGAAGAAGACCACGTAGCTCAGGGCGATGACACCTAAAGCGGCCGCCAGAAGGTCGAACTGTGCGCCCCGCCATTGCCAGAATCCGAAAAGGATCAGGAACTCACCTGTGACCCCCGTGGGGTAGAGGACAAGGAACAGGCTGTAGCGCATCCAGTTCACCGCGCTCCATTCCTTGCCGAGCAGCCCGGCCAGGTAGTGCACCGCCCGCACCACCTCGGTGAGGCCCCATGCCACGGTGATGAGCGGATAGCCCCACGACTCCCAGCCCGCACAGGGGCAGGTGGATGCCATAATCACCAGAATGCCCATCACCAGCAGCCGTGAACTGACCTGCAACGTGGTGAGCAGCCAATTGCTGCCCGCTATGCCGAGCACGGAATTCATGATCTCGAACACGGCCAGTCCCTGTGCCACCAGAAGGGCCTTTGAGCCACGGTCGGTGAGCTGAAGGCCGTCTGCCACAGCTATAGCGATGAAGACCAGCCACGCCACAAGGGTGACCGTGTTGAATCCGATGAGCCAGTTTCTTTTCATGGGGTATGAGCAGGGTCAGGAATGCTGCGGGCCTATGGACTGAACTTCGCTGCCCGATTCCCTCCAAAAGTATGATTTCAGCCCAAGGACAGCGAATGGACATCGAAGGCCGGGCAGACCTGCTGCGCATCATGGAGCGGTTCTATGAGCTGATGTTGGCCGATGATGAGCTCCGGCCCATTTTCACCAAGGTGGCTCCCGTGCATCTGGAAGAACATCTGCCGCTGCTGGCCGATTTCTGGGAAGGCGTGCTGTTCGGCACAGGCAACTATCGTAACAACCCGATGGCCATCCATCTTGCCATCAACCGCAGATATCCGCTCACCGCGCGCCACTTTGAGCTCTGGCTGCGCTATTTCAATCGGGCGGTGGAAGAACTGCACACCGGTGAGCTGGCACATCTGATGCAGACCCGTGCCCTCAGCATCGCCACGGTGATGCAGATAAAGATGGCTCAGGCCGATGCCGCGGGCTGACGGCTCATGCGGAACACGCCCACCGCCAAGAACATCTGTAGGATGACGATGAACTTCAGCGAATAGTGCAGCATCTGGGGCAGATGGTTCCATCCGAGCAGAGTGACCAGCGACAGACCGATGGTGAATGACGCATAATGACGCGTCCACTGGGGCCGCTGTTTCCGCAGCAGGGCGGTGCCGAAGATGATATGGCCCGGGAATGCCCAGATGAGGTTCCAGTTCTTCGCAGCGGCAGCATGGTCGGTGCCCAGCCACAGCAGTAGCAGCGCCCAGCCAAGGAAACCGGAGGCCATGAACAAGAGTCCTTCGATCCAAGAGGTGCCGAAACCGGCCATGCGCAGAAGGGTGACGGCCAGCGCCAGTGCCAGCAGTATGCCCACGAACAGTGGCTGCGGGGCGAACCAGCTCTTCTCCTCCACCTTGGGCGGTGCATCGAAAAGCACACGTTTCTCTGCCACCAGCGGCACATTGCCTTCGGTGGTCACCAGTGTGGCGTGGTCGAAGGCCTTCTCCAGTTCCTCGGGCAGGTAGGTGTACTCGCGCGCGGTTGCCACCTTGTCGATGGGCGGACCGAGGCAGATGTCGATGCCGAGGTCGCCCCAGGGCATATTGCGCTGAATGCAGCGGTCCACCAGCTCGCGGATCGTCTTTCGGGGCATCTCCACATGCGAGGTGTCATACACGATGATGCCTCCGAGTGCCTGCTCTATCACATCGCGTGGGCGGGTGGAGCAGTTATCGAAGAAATAATCGTAGAGGTAGTCCGCGTTCTCGGGCCGGGCATTCCACTCGAGTTGCTCAAACACCGCCTGACGCTGCTCCAGGCTCAGGTTCAGGCGCTGTTCGCGAACACTTCGGCCGTGGTGCACATAGGAGTTCATGAACCGCCCGAAGCGCCCGGTGGCCAGTGTGTAGAGCAGGTGTCCGCGGGTGAAATTGAGATAGAAGTTGGGCTGGTTGAAGTCGAAGGTGCCATAGTTGTAGACCCGCTCCAGGCCCAGCACAGGGTCGTAGACCAGCACGGCCGTGTGGCCGAAACCCTCGTAAAGCTCTGTTCCGGGACCACAGGTGATGAGGCTCACAAGACTTTCCTCTGAAAGTCGGGGGGCGGGCTGCGCAATGATGAGCGTTGGCAACAGCAGGGCACAGATGAGAAGCAGTGTACGCATGGCGTAAATGTAACGGGCCATAGAGGTTCTGTAGGTGGACAATGCCCTGCCAAGCAACTCTATCGCTGCCCGATTCCGAAGATTGAAACGGCCGAAAATATTTAGCGCTGAGGCGTTGGAGTGCGGTCTTGATGTCAAGCTGCTTCCCTCTGGCCGCCCAGCACATTGAGCATCTCATGTTTGAGGAATCCGCGCAGGCTGAGGTCTTCGTCCAATTCGGGCCAATGAACACCTGTGCGGCTCAGTTCATAGTGGTCCAACTGTTCGGCAGTGGCCTTGCTCAGTAAGGGGAAGTCGCTGAGGTCGCGCTGAATCACCTTTCGGTTGTTCAACACGATGAGCATCAGGTTCATCTCAGGATTGAAATGAAGTGACTGGATTCGGAGGCCTTCTTCAAGAATCCGCTTGTCAATGGTGTCGAGCTCCCAATGCTCAGTTGCTGAAGTATTCATGCCATTTCGTTTTGAACATGTCCTGATGCTCGGTCACAAGCCGAAATATCTCTTTCTCCTCCTGCACTTTGAAACCTATTGAATAGGCCAAGTTCAATTGAGGTTCCAACCAGTATTTGGCCTCTCCGTCTCCCCGCTTCACATGGATATGGACAGGTTCACCACCCTCATTGCTGAAGAAGAAGAATCTGAACCCATCGATTACCACTGCTGTTGGCACGAGTTCAAAGATAGGAATCCTCAGATAGCGGTATTCTGCTTGGACTTGTGGTGCCTCTTAGCGATCGGGAAAATCAAAATGTCTCGGTAAGACATACGGACGTGGTCGTATGTCCCAAAGTGCTTCCGTGAAGTTCAGGGAGGCATTCGGAAAAATTCGAATCCAGTAATGACGGGACTTTCAGAAGGTCTGGTCCTAAGGGGCAATCAGCCTTTCACGCGGCACTTGATGATGGTGTGGCTCTCGCCAAGGTCGTCCACCATCTTCTCCACTTCGAGGCCTGCACGGTCAATGAGTCTGACGAACACCTTGCTGTCATACATCTGGCTGTTGCCATTGGCCATGGCCGTGAAGTAGAGCGAGGTCTGCTGTAGGCAGAAGGCTCCGCCAATGGAGCGCTGACGGTCCCAGAAGGTATCGAGAATGAAGATGCGGCCGCGCTCGCTCAGGGCCTCGCGGCAGCGGTTCAGGATGCTCACGATCTCATCTTCCGAGAAGCAGCACAGGAACTGGCTCATCCAGATGGCGTCCTGTCCGGTTGGAAGTTTCGCGTTAGGATCGAGCAGGTTCACGGGGTGGAAACTCACGCGGTCCTCCAGTCCCCATTCCTGGATGTTCTTGGTGGCCATGCCCACCTGTCCGGGCAGGTCGGCAATGGTGATCTTCACATCTGCATCGAAAGCGGCCGCGCGTCTGCTGAACTTGCCCGTGTTGCCGCCCACATCGAGCAGTGTCCTGGGCTTGTCTGCGAACAGGTGCGGAAGGGCATCGGAGAAGGCCCCATCGGAATAGAAGTGGTCAAAATCGAACCAGCTCTTGGCCACGTGGAGCTCCAGCTTCGAGAGTCCCTCATAGATGGTGGGCCAGTCGCCCAGCACATGCAGCCCCGCAGGGCGACCTTCTGTCAGCGCCTCCTGCAGATGGAAGGTGCCGAGGTAGCTCACATCGTGCGTGAAATCCATGTTGACGCGCGTCAGGGCATCGTTCAGGATGTACCATGCCACTTTGGTGGCCCTGTAGCGGTCGTCCTCGCCCAAGGTGACGAGCTTCATGCCGAGGCCCGCTTCGAGCAGCACCCGCACGGCATATTCGGAGTGGCCGGTGGCGTCCACCGCCTCTTGCAGGGTCAGGCCTTGTTTCTTGGTCTCGTACACGGCCTGTAGGATGCCCATGTCGCGCAGGGCCTTGGCCGCTTGGAAGATGACAGGCCCGAACGAGATCCACTGTGCCAGCAGGGCGGAGTCGAAGGCGTTCAGTTCTTCTTTCGCGAAATAGTTCCTTTCGTTGGTGGACATGCGTCGGTCGGTTTCTCCCGGCAATGTTCGGGATTGGATCAGCTCTTCAGTCATAGTGCTCATTGGAATGCGGTTAGACTCTGCAAACCTACCCACACGGGTGCGGTCGCTTGCTCAACAGCCCGAGATTTCCTTTGTTCAGAACCGCCCGATGCGGGAGTACTACCTTTGCGCAAACACTGGGATTTGATCGCAATCCGACATCTTCTGACCCTGCTGATGGCGTTCTCCGCCCCGGTGCTTCTGGCACAGGAGTCCGGTGACTACCGTCCGTTGGAGTCGCAGAATCCCATTCCGCAGGAGTTCAGGCAGCTTTCATCGGAGAAGTTCAGCCGGTCGAAAGAGCGATTGGACAGCGACCGCGATGGCAGCGAGCGAACCCGCGATAAAGAGGATTTCCTGCTCGAGAGCAATTTCGTTTTGAGCCAACTGCTCACCAGCGGCCGCGTGCTCTTCAACGACCCGGTGTCCTTATACCTCACCAAGGTGCTCGACCATGTGCTGGCCGCTGAGCCCGGGCTTCGGTCCAAGGTGCGGGTCTATGCGCTACGGTCGCCTGCGGTCAATGCCTTCACCACCGATGACGGCATCATCCTCGTGAGCCTCGGCATGTTGGCCCAGTTGGAGAACGAGGCCCAGTTGGCTTTCATCCTGTGCCACGAGCTGGTGCATTTCGAGCGCAGCCACATCATCAACTCGTATGTGCGTAGCGTGGACATGCGGGAGGGAAGGGGCCGGCACGGCCGTTCCTCGTTCGAGGATCAGATGCTCACCCAGAGCCACTACAGCAAGGAGCTGGAGAAACAGGCCGACCGCGATGGGCTCAACCGTTTCCTCACCACGGGCTATTCGGTGGCCAGCATCAGCGGGGTGTTCGATGTGATGCGCTATGCCCATCTGCCGTTCGATGACGTGCCTTTCGATCGCGATTTCTTCAACCATGCCCATTTCAGGGTCGACCGCAGCTTCTTTCTCGACAAGGTGCGCGCCCCTGAGCCATTGGACGGCAAGGAGGTGGCCGATGCCAGCCATCCCGGGCCCAGCGAGCGGCAGGCAGTCATCCGCAAGCTCATCCCTGCCGATCAGCCAGCGGGCAGCGATTTCATGGTGTCAGAGACAGACTTCAGGGCACTGCGCGAAACGTGCAGATACGAGCTCTCGGGCCTCTATCTCGCTGCCAACCGGCCAGTGATGGCCATCTACAATTCGTTCCTGCTGTTGAAGCGCCACCCGGGCGACCGATATCTGGAGCACAACGTGGCCAAGGCGCTCTACACGTTGGCCAAGTTCAAGATGGCAGGCAAGTTCGGCTTTGTACATCCGGGCTGGTCCACCATAGAGGGCGAGTCGCAGCAGCTGTTCCATCTTTTCTACCGTATGCAGCCCGATGAACTGGCTGTGCTGGCCATCGGTCACATCTGGCGCATGCGCCTGCGCTATCCGGACAATGCCGACCTCAGGGCCATGTCCGAGGACCTGCTGCACCAGTTCATGCGCGACCATTTCGTGCCCGGCATGATCCTGCAGAGCCCGCCTTTGGAAGATGCTGCAACGGTGGACAGCCTTGAGCAGGAGGACTTGAGCAAATATGACCGCCTGCGCAAGAAGCAGATGGAGGACCCGCGCTATGCCATGATGCGGCTCTCGCTGGTGGACCTGTTCGCAGACCCGCACTTCGTAACGCTGTTCGATAAGCTGGAACGCGAGCGGTGGATGGGCACCGCAGATGGGCCATCGCAGAGCGAGTTGGAACGCCAACAGCGCGAGGAGCAGCGCAAATGGAAGAACACGGGCCACGAGCTGGGCATCGACAGCGTGATCATGGTGAGCCCGGCCTATGCCAAGATGGACCTGCGCAAGCGCCAGCAGCACAGGTTCCTCGATGCGGAGTCTGCGCAGCGGAAACTGACCGAACGCATTGCAAGGAACGCGCAACTGCTCAATCTGCATGCCCCGGTGCTCGAGACCCCCATGCTCGACTCCATGCAGGCGGAGACCTTCAACGACATCTCGTTTCTCAACGAATGGGTGGACCAGCGCCTGCTGCAGATGGAGGTGGATATGGTGAGTCTGGACAGGGAGCGCCTGGACACCATCATTCAACGCTATGGCGCTGACCATTTCGCATGGACAGGCATCATCAACTACCGCGAGAGCAAGCCGCTGATGTACTTCTACCTGCTCTATGCACTGGTGCCGCCTGCCATTCCTCTGGCGGTGTATTATCTTGTTCGACCCAACTACGACACGTATTTCTATTGCCTCACGTTCGACCTGCGCACCGGTGAACCGGCCATGATCGCCTACAGCAATTTCAAGCTCAAGGACGCCTCCGACATCGTGAACAGCAATCTCTACGATGCGATGTGGCAGATGAAGAGCCGACCACGGAAGAAGAGATGAGAGGGCTGTTCATCATAGCGATGCTGATGTGTTCAGTGGCTGCGCGGGCGCAGGCCCCCGGCTATATGGGCAAGCGGCTATTGGTGACGGCAGAGGCCAGTTTCTTCAATGCGCTCTTCAACCCCGATCACAGCATGAACAGCGGGTTGAACAAGTTCGGGTTCAATGTGCGCGGCACGTTCGATGTGGATTATGTGGTGGCGCGCAACGGCTCTGTGGGCTTCACATTCGACCTGCTCTTCTCCGGTATGGAATACGATTGGGCCGATGAGGCTTGGGAAAGTCCGCTGGTGCCGCGCATCGGTGAGGATTTCCAGTACGGGCAGATCCGCGGTTACGGCTATGGCATCAACTACAAGGTGTTCCGCAATCCGGCCAAGGGCGGCATTGCGCCCATCGGGGGCTACACGAAGTTCGATCTGATGCTGGTGGATGTGCGTGTGCGTCCCTACGACAGGACGGCCGGCAAGGCCCATCATTATGAGGAGCAGTTCTTCACTCCCGTGCTGTCGGTCACGCTCGGACGGCAGCGGGTGTTCTTCAACAATCTGATTCTGCGCACCGGTGTGCAGGTGGGCATCGTTCCCACAGGCATCGTCCCCTATTTCGAGCGCATGGACGGCAACATTGAGAAAGGCAACCAGCGGGATGACCTCATCGCCTTCACTGAGGCTCGCCTGCTCAGCTATTACCTGCTCAACTTCAATGTGGGCGTGGGTTTTCTCGCCCCGATAAGGAAACGGTGGAAATGAATCAGTAGCATGGTTGTACGAGTGTGAACCATTGCCCCGAATTCACTGCCGTCATCAGTTCCAGTCAATCACTACGTTCTTGATCTGGTCTTGGAAATCGATGTTGGTGGCCCCGCTCAGGATACAGCTGGTAGGATAGGATAGGTCATCGGGTGTAACTTCCCACTCCAGTCGATAGACGCGATTGTAAAGCGTGCTTCCGTGTACACAAAGGGCCGCTGTCTCGTTTCCGAAAAGGCAGACGATATAATCACCACCACCGTCTGTTCCATTGGTCCAGATTCCTGCGGCCACACTGTTGAGAGAGGTGCCTTGCGCACAGTAGTAAAAGAATCTTAAGGTGTGGTCAATTCCGTTCGCCTGGCACGAACCGGTGGGCTGTGTGTAGATTTTCACAGATATGCGTCCAGTGGCGGGGCCGCTGCCTCCGCAAGCATTCTCACAGGCCGACTGTGAGCTGTATGCTGCCCCACTGCTCACATAGCTGCAGTTTCCGCCCGAGCAGTTGTAGCCCGCTGAACCGCCCGACCCACTTCCGGTCACCACACCCGCTGATGAGCACGCGGCATCGGCAGCTGCGCATGAACTGTAACAAAGCCCGGTCTCCGGACAGTAGTAGGGGTAGGTCGATGAGCAGCACCAAGTGGTGGACACAGGGAAATTCGAAGGGTCATTGCAGGTTCCTCCTCCGGTGAACACGCTGTAACTGCACGATGGGGCGCAGGCGCTCTGACAGGCGGAAAGGGTGGCATAGTCGCCATTGGCAGACACATAGGTGCACGATCCCGAGATGCAGTCATAGCCCGCCCCGCCACCTGAGGTGCTGCCGGTGACCACCGTGGTTGATGAACATGCGGCATCGGCAGCCGCGCAACTGGTGTAGCACATGCCGGTCTCCGAACAGTAGAAAGGGTAGGAGGGAGAGCAACACAGCGAGGCCGAGACCGGGAAGTTCGCAGGGTCGCTGCAACTTCCCCCGCCACTGTACACATTGTAGTTGCAAGAGGAACCACAGGCGTTCTGGCAATCGGTGATCGTGGCATAGTCTGCATTGCCCGACACATAGGAGCAGTTTCCCGAATTGCAGTCAAAGCCCGCGCCCCCGGTCGAATACTGGCATTCGCTGCCATAGTAGCCGTCATAGCACTCGCAAACGCCCTGACTGCACACGCCATTGCCGCAGTCCATGTCTGCGCACGGGAAGCAGGACGAGAGGGTGAACAGGAAAAGGCCGGACAGAAGTTGAATACCGGAACTACGGAAGGAGGATGCTGATCCCATGGGTTGAGGTGGTGTTAGGTGAACCTGGACACAACCGCTACCCTGCTGTATTCGGGTGCAAGCTAAATCTATTGGCTGACGTTTCCTTTCCTACGGTGAAATTAAGATGACACGGCCGGCAAGGCCACTCAATCATAACGCAACCGATATGTCCCGGCTGCCATCGGCCTCGTTGCGAAGCCATAGCTTTGCCCCAAACCATCACCCATGACCAAGCAACGCCCCCTGATACTCGCAACCAACGATGACGGCATCACAGCTCCCGGCATACAGGCCATGGTGAAGGCCGTGCAGGACATGGCCGAGGTGGTCGTGGTGGCGCCCGACAGCCCGCAGAGCGGCATGGGCCACGCCATCACCCTCAACCGCCCGCTGCGCCTCGACAAGGTGGAATATCATGGCGAGAGCCTCGGCTACCAGTGCAGCGGCACGCCCGTGGACTGCGTGAAGATCGCCATCGACAAGGTGCTCAAGCGCAGGCCCGATCTCATCATCTCGGGCATCAACCATGGCGCGAATCACAGCATCAACGTGATATACAGCGGTACGATGTCGGCTGCCATGGAGGGCTGCATCGAGGGAATTCCCTCCGTGGGATTCTCCCTGCTCAATTATGGCCTCGATGCAGACATGACCGCAGCGCAGCATTACGTCCGCATCATCGTGAAGAACATGCTGCATTACGGAATGCCCACAGGTACGCTGCTCAACGTGAACATCCCCGACCTGAAGCTGAACGACATCAAAGGCGTGAAAATCTGCCGTCAGGCCAATGCCAAATGGGAAGAGGAGTTCGATGAGCGCCTCGACCCGCACAAGCGCAAGTACTATTGGCTCACGGGTGCTTTCAAGAACTACGACAAGGGTACCGACACGGATGTCTGGGCGCTGGAGAATGGCTACGTTTCAGCCGTTCCTGTGCAGTTCGACCTGACCGCCCACCACGCCATGAAACGCCTCAACGACTGGGATTTCAATGCTGAGGTCTGATTCCAAACTGCTCGGTTTCCTCATCGGACTGGTGCTGCCACTGGTCGGAATCTTCTTGTTCTGGACTGTGGCCCCTCGTCCCGGTGGACTCACCGATATCATGACTTTGTCCGAACATCCCGCTGTTATTTCGGCCGTCATCTCCATCGGTCTGCTGGCGAATCTTCCGGCCTTTTTCCTTTTCTACAGGAGAAAATGGGATGAAAGCGCGCGCGGGGTCATCATGGCCACGTTCATCTACGCCATACCGATCGTTTACCTCAAGTTCATCCTATGAGGCTGTTCGTGGTGGCGGGCGAGGCATCGGGCGACCTGCATGGCGCCAACCTGCTGCGCGCCATCACTGCGCTGGAGCCTGCCTGTGTCTTTGAGGGATTCGGTGGCGAACGCATGTCCGCTGCCGGGATGAACGTGCTGCGTGGTCTCGACCATCTGGCATTCATGGGCTTCACCGAGGTGGTGAAGAATCTGCCCACCGTCATGCGCAATTTCTCCATCGCCAAGCAGGCCATGACCGAGCGCAGACCCGATGCCCTGCTGCTCATCGACTATCCCGGATTCAACCTGCGCCTCGCGAAATGGGCCAAGAAGCGCGGCATTCCTGTGCTGTATTACATCGCCCCGCAGGTCTGGGCCTGGAAGGAATCGCGCATCACGGGCATGAGGCAGAACATCGACCGCTTGATGGTCATCCTGCCATTCGAGAAGGAGTATTTCGCCAAGCATGGGATGGAGGTCGATTTCGTGGGGCATCCGCTGCTGGATACTTTGGAAAATGGAAAATGGAAAATTGAAGATGGTGAGGCTGACGCTTCCCGTAATTGCGAGGGATCCGCCTCAGGCGGAGAAGCAATCTCTACAGCGGATGTGACCATTCCCAGCACTCCGGTCAGTTCGAGTAGCGAAGCGTATCGAGAACCGCTCGTCCCTCGTCCCTCGTCCTCCGCCCCTTCTATCGCCTTGTTACCAGGAAGTCGCGAACAGGAGGTGAAGAAGATGCTCCCTGCGATGCTCGCGGTGCGCGCACAGTTTCCGGGATACAGATTCATTGTCGGCAAGGCCCCGGGGCTGAGTGAGGATTTCTACCGAAAGCTGATCTCGGGGAATGACGCGGAGATTTTCACGGAAGGCACGCAGGCCCTGTTGAGCATGGCCGATGCCGCACTGGTCACGTCAGGCACGGCCACATTGGAGACGGCCCTGTTGGGCGTGCCGCAACTCGTGTGCTATCGCGGCAGCACCATCTCTGTGATGCTGGCACGCAAACTCATCAAAGTGCCGTACATCGCCTTGGTGAACCTTATCCTCAACCGCGAGGCGGTGAAGGAGCTGATCCAGGATGATCTGAATCCGGAGAACCTTGCCCATCAGCTCAGAACATTGCTGGGTGCAGCGAATACCTCGGCCCAGATTCAGAGCGAACTGTTCGCTGCGCTGGGCGGTGCGGGCGCCTCGGAGCGGGCTGCAAGAATCGTGGTGAGAAGGCTTCAAGGTTAGCGTCCTTTTATCCGTCTGTTCTCTGCGTCCTTTGCGATAAACCTTTGCGCTCTTTGCGTGAAACCCTTTGCATAGGCTCAGACCGTCAATCCTTAACTTTGATGAAAATTCAGAAACATGGATCTGCAATCATCTAAAATTGAGCTCGTGAGGCGCATCCTCGACATCAATGACCACTTGCTGGTGGACAGGATGCTGACCGCACTCAGTGCGCACGAGGATGATTTCTGGAATGTGCTCTCACCAAGCGAGAGGGCCGATATTCAGGAGGGAATACGTCAGTTGAATGCCGGTCAGCGCATTCCGTTGGATGAATTCATGGGCAAGGTGTCCTGATGAATCAGGTTTGGCTTTCTCCCCTTGCGGCCGCCCGTATCGAGCTGCTCTTGGCCTATCTTGAGGTCAATTGGTCGAAGAAGTCACGAAATGCGTTCCTGTCAGAATTGACTGCTGCTTTTCAGCGCATTGCCCAACAGCCAAGGAGTTGCCCTGAGTCCAAAGAGATGCCCAATCTCTTCAAGTGCGTGGTCTCACCTCAGACCTCGTTCTATTACCGGATCATGCCTGACGGAATCGAGATCATCACGCTGACCGACAACCGCCAGAACCCTGAGGAGACCTTGAAGGAACTCCGTTCAATACTGGGGCGGTGATTTGGAGCGCGCTGCAAGGATCGCGGTCGGTTTCGTTAGATCTGATTGAACACTGATCGAACTGATGAAACTGATTTTGAAGATTAGAATCAGTTCCATCAGTCAAATCAGTCCTATCAGTGTTCCATCATTCCACCGCGTTTGATTCCAACCGACCCCAACCCGCCAGCCTGTATTTTTGCCCACCCTAAAGACCGATGACATGAGAGAGGT
>CAZATP010000012.1:0-19540 GCA_964488095.1 uncultured Chryseobacterium sp. | reverse complement strand
CAACCCGCCAGCCTGTATTTTTGCCCACCCTAAAGACCGATGACATGAGAGAGGTACAGTTCCGTGAGGCGTTGCGTGAGGCCATGAGCGAGGAGATGCGCAGGGATGAGACCGTGTTCCTGATGGGCGAGGAGGTAGCCGAATACAACGGGGCCTACAAGGTGAGTCAGGGCATGCTGGACGAGTTCGGCCCCAAGCGCATCATCGACACGCCCATTGCCGAACTGGGTTTTGCGGGCATCGGTGTGGGGGCGGCCATGAACGGTCTGCGGCCCATCATCGAGTTCATGACCTTCAATTTCTCGCTGGTGGCCATCGACCAGGTGATCAACGCTGCGGCCAAGATCAACCACATGTCGGCAGGCGAGTTCACCGCCCCGATGGTGTTCCGTGGCCCCACGGGCTCTGCCGGACAGCTCGGTGCGCAGCATTCGCAGGCGTTCGAGAGCTGGTATGCCAACTGTCCGGGGCTGAAAGTGGTGGTGCCGAGCAATCCTTATGACGCCAAGGGTCTGCTCAAATCCGCCATCCGCGACAACGACCCCGTCATCTTCATGGAGAGCGAGCAGATGTATGGCGACAAGGGCATGATCCCTGATGGGGAATATCTGCTGCCCATCGGCAAGGCCGACATCAAGCGCAAAGGCAAGGACGTGACCATCGTCTCGTTCGGCAAGATCATGAAGGTGGCGTTGCTCGCAGCCGAGGAACTGGCCAAGGAGGGCATCGACTGCGAGGTGATCGACCTGCGCACCGTGCGCCCAATCGACTACACCACCGTGATTGAAAGCGTGAAGAAGACCAACCGCATGGTGGTGGTGGAAGAGGCGTGGCCGCTGGCATCCATCAGCACCGAACTCACCTATGTGGTGCAGAAGGAGGCCTTCGATTATCTGGACGCCCCTGTGCGCAGGGTCAACACCCGCGACACGCCATTGGGCTATGCGCCTGCGTTCGTAGAGGAATTCCTGCCCAATGTGGCAAGAGTGGTGCAGGCGGTGAAAGCCGTGACGTATGTGAGCTGAGTGTGCGTGCATCATTGAATGATGTCTGACGCAACCGGAGACACTTAAGGGGGCTGAGGAAATGCTCCCAACGAAGACCTTCTCTCCAGCGAAGACTTGTTCTCCAGCGAAGACCTTTTACTCAGCGAAGACATATTCTCCAGCGAAAGACCACAAATGACTTTCTAAAGGCCACAAATGAGCTGCGAGAGGTCACAAATCAATTTCGAACGACCACAAATGACTTTCTAAGGGCCACAAATCAAATTCGAGAGGCCACAAATGAGCTGCGAACGACCACAAATGACTTTCGAAAGGCCACAGATCAATTTGGAGAGGCCACAAATGACTTTCTAAGGGCCACAAATGAATTTCTAAGGGCCACAAATGAATTTCGAGAGGCCACAAATGAGCTGCGAAAGGTGTGTGCAGCTCTGCGGGGTCAGGGAGCTGGGGATGGTGATACAGGGGTCCCCTTGGCTGGGAATAGGAGGCACGAGGGAAAAACCCTCACCAGCGTTTTTTCTGTTGCTCGCAATGGCGCAAAGACGCGAAGGGAATGAGGGACTCTAATGACGATAGGGACAGGGGTGTTGGTTTAAGGGTTGATAAGCTTGAATACGATCTGTTCGTCCCGTGTGCGGAGGCGCAGCACATAGATGCCGGGTGGCAGGTAAGGCAGGCGGAGGATGCTGTCAGTAAGATTGCCCTCCATCAATTGCTGTCCAAGCATGGAATAAACACTGTATTGCGAAGTGCCCACACCGAATTCAGGAATTCTGACCTGATTTCCTTGTACGAGCAGCGCAGTAGGCCGCATTGTTTTCTCAACCTCCTGGATACTGATACTGGATGAATCGCATGGGAGTCCTCCTCCCCAGCTGAACCCGTTGTTAAAGTGCACGCACAATAGTGCCGCCAGTGAATCATTACAAAACCCCTCCCTGTACTCCATCCAGAATGGTGACGGGTTTGCTGCCCCATGAATGGTCTGCCAACTCAGAAAAAAGTTCGGATCACACCGTTCGCCCCACATCGAAGTGGAGTGCTCCAGCCAATGGAAGCCAAAAATGATATAGACATACTCGCCTTGGAGATGAGTGTAATCCTTTACACCGAGTTTGAACTCGAACACCGAGTCGGTCTCCCAATTGAGCAAGTGGAACTGGAAGGTATCTCCTATGTTGAGGTTAAAATCATAAAGCACATATTCGTTGGTATCTGCATAGCCGCTCGTGGGCATGTACTTGATGTGTACACGTTTGTCTTCCAGCCGGGTGAGGCAGTGCAGCCTATTGTGAGGCGAGTCGAAGGCCAGATGCTTGGAGTAATGCACCTTCTGCCACTCGTGCCCATTCGCGATGGTATCACCATACATCTTGTAATAATGGTAGTTGCTTGGATTAGATGGTTCTCCAGGCTCAGAGGGCTTCCAATCCTCCACGCACCACCATGCGGTGTCGGTAGGCCAATAGAGGGTGTCCTGCTGCTGGGCATTGGCGTGGCATAGCGCCAACAGCAGCAACAGAGAGGAAATGAAGACACTCTTCAAGGCGATGGTCTTTAGCGTATCGCAAGTAAAGGAATCAGATTTCCGCCCGCGCATGTTTGGCGGAGTAGATGAACAGCAGTCCGAACCCTGTGGCCAGCATCAGGTGGAAGAGTAGGAACGGATAGTAATCCGCACGCACGGCCAGCACCAGACCCAGGATGAAGTAGAGCGCCAGCAGCCCTTCGGCCAAGGCGATGGGCGGAGGCATGCCCCAACGCACGGAGGCACGCTGGGCCTCGGTGTCGGTGCTTGCGAATTTCGGGGTGCGCACGAACGGGGTCTTCCTTCCGAGATAGCCTTCCAGCACGGCCATGCCGTTGAAGAGCGACAGCCCCATGCTCATGCAGAGGAACAGCGGGAACTGCGTGAGGAACGCGCGCAGGGCGGCATTGCCGGTAGGAAACCGCTGCCGGATGCTGACCCAATAGAACCCGGAAAGGATGAGAAAGCCCCCGAACAGGGCCATGCCCACCGCAAGGAACGGTTGCCGTAGGACGCTGGCATCGAGCCAAGGCAGCAACGGCACGCTGATGACCGCGGCAAGGAACAGGCAGGGGAAAATGGCCGTGTTCAGCAGATGGAATAGGCCATGAATCCGCGTATGCAACGGCAGATCTGATGTGAGAACACGCCCAAGCAGTTTGCGCGCCACTTCGGCCCCGCCCTTGTTCCATCGGTATTGCTGCGACCGGATGGCGGGCATCAGCATGGGGATCTCGGCAGGGGCACTGTATTCTTCCAGGTAGGCGATCCTCCATCCTTTCAACTGTGCACGGTAGCTCAGGTCGAGGTCTTCTGTCAGTGTGTCTTCGCTCCAGCCCCCGGCATCTGCAATGCACTGTCTGCGCCAGATTCCGGCCGTGCCGTTGAAGTTGATGAAGTTGCCCCCGGCCCCGCGCCCGCGCTGCTCGATGCTGAAATGGGCGTCCAACGTCATGGCCAGCAGCCTTGTCAGCAGGTTGTAATTCCGGTTGAGGTGTTCCCACCGCACCTGTATCGCCCCGACCTGCGCATCTGCAAGATGGCCGATGGTCTTTTTCAGGAAATCAGGCTCGGGCAGGAAATCGGCATCGAAAATGGCGATGAACTCGCCCTTGCAGAGGGTGAGGCCATGCGCCAATGCCCCGGCCTTGAATCCGGTCCGCACGTCCCTCCGCACATGGTGGATGTCGATGCCCTGCTGCCTGAACTCCGCGACCAGCCGGGCTATCGTTGCCACAGAGTGGTCGGTGCTGTCGTCCAGCACCTGTATCTCCAGCAGTTCTTTCGGGTAGTCGAATTGCACCACGGTGCGGATGAGCCGCTCCACTACCAGCGGTTCGTTGTAGATGGGTAGCTGCACGGTGATGTGTGGCAGCTGCGCGGGCAGGGCAGGGGAGAGGCGGACTGTTTTCTTCGACCTCAGATAGAGGAACACCAGATGGGCCTGCGAAACGCTGTAGGCCAATATGCAGAGCATACAGACGGCATAGAGCAGCAAAAGCGCGATTCCCATTCAGAGTACGGTTCAATGGCGCGCGAAGCTATCCTATAACGGCACGACCTGTGGCCCCGGACAGACAAATGAGCGTATCAGGTGATCAGCGTATCGGCACATCAGCACATCAGCACATCAGCAGGTCGGGTATTCAGTTGGAGTCCTCCGTTGCCCGGCCGCTGTAACCCTGATTTGCTGACCACCTGAAATCCTGAAGTCCTGACACCCTGATCCGCTTTTCAGCCTTTGTCCTCCAACAGTGGCACGAAACGGAAGGTGCCATGCTCTTTCACGTCCAGTTTTCCATCGGGCAGCTTGGTGATGGTCTTCATGATCTCGACATCGCCCACCGTGAGCGGAATGACCATGATGCCGCCTTCTTTCAATTGACCGAGCAGACCCTTGGGCACGATGGGCGCACCGGCCGTGATGATGATGCGGTCGTAGGGCGCATAGGATGGCACACCGAGGTTCCCGTCCCCGAAGAAGGTTTTCACGTTGTAGCCGAGGGATTTCAGCAGCAGCCGTGTGCGGTCATACAGCTCTTTGATGCGCTCCACGCTGAACACCTTGACCCCGAGCTCGTGCAGCACCGCGGCCTGATAGCCCGACCCGGTGCCCACTTCCAGCACCCTCATGCCTTTCTTCACCTCCAGCAGCTCGGACTGCCGGGCAACGGTGAAAGGCTGCGAGATGGTCTGCCCTGCCCCGATGCTGAAGGGGCGGTCGTCATAGGCATGGGCGTCAAACGCGCTGTTGAGGAAAAGATGCCGTGGCACATTGCCGATTGCAGTCAGCACGGCCACATCGGTGATGCCCTTCTCCTTGAGTTCGGCCACCAACTTCCTTCTATTTCCCTGATGCCGATGGGTATCGCCCGGTAAAGCCATTATTCAGATTGAGGTGTGCAAAAAACGGCAACACACGCGATTTTGACCGGCCGTGCTCACAATAATTTGGCGATGCATTAGAAGTGCCGCGCCACCGCGTTGAGTGGCGCATCGAGAAACAACATGGGAGACATACGCATCGGGGTACTTGGAGCAGGTCATTTGGGCAAGATACACCTGCGCCTCCTCAAAGAGACCGAGGGTTTTCATGTTGTCGGATTTTACGACCCCGACCCGGAGAAGGCGGCAGCGGCAGCGCAGGAGTTCGGACTGGTGGCCTTCGGCTCCATCGAAGAGCTCATAGCGGCCAGCGATGCGGTCGATGTGGTCACGCCCACGCTGTCTCACTATGAGTGTGCTGCGCAGGCGCTCCGCAATTCGCGCCATGTGTTCATAGAGAAACCGGTGACCAACACGCTGGAAGAGGCCGAGGCATTGATCCGATTGGCAGAGGAGGCGCAGGTCAAGGTGCAGGTGGGTCACGTGGAGCGGTTCAATCCTGCCTTTGTGGCCGCGCGGCCGTTCTGCACACAGCCCATGTTCATCGAGTGTCACCGCTTGGCGCAGTTCAATCCGCGGGGAACGGATGTGCCCGTGGTGATGGACCTCATGATCCACGACCTGGATATCATCCTGAATATCGTCAGGTCGCCCATCAAGCGTATCAGTGCGAGCGGTGTGGCGGTGGTGAGCGATTCGCCTGATATTGCCAACGCACGCATCGAGTTTGCCAACGGATGCGTGGCCAACATCACGGCCAGCCGCATCTCGCTCAAGAATATGCGCAAGACCCGCATCTTTCAGCGGGATGCCTACATCGCCATCGATTTTCTCAAGAAGAAGTCAGAGATCGTGCGGTTGGATGATGCCACCGAGTCCGTATCGCCCATGGATATGGTCATCGAGCTGGAAGGCAACCGTAAGCGCAGAATCCATTTCGAGCTGCCTCAGGTGCCCGAGACCAATGCGATTCAGGAGGAGTTGCGGGCCTTCAGGGATGCCATAAACGGCAACACGCCCACGGCCGTCACCCTTCAGGAAGGGTATGATGCCCTGAAGGTGGCCCATCAGATCGTGGAGAAACTGCAGCAGGGGGCCGATGTGATGGCGGGAAACGTGTGAAGGTCTCTCCACCGATAGGTATTGGGCCCCTTCGCGTTTCAGTATCGCTGTATCAACAGCAGCTTGACATAGGTCCGCTCTTTGCTGAACACCAGAACATAGTATGCGCCTGATGAAAACGCTTCTGTTGAAATGGAGATTGACTGCCCTGCGTTCTGAGGCACCAATTCAAGGACTGTTCTTCCCTGTGTGTCTATCACACTGATTTTGCGCATTTGTTCCTTTTCCAGCCGCACGGTGAAATTCTGGGATGTTGGATTCGGATAGAGTAGCATGCCTGCCATCGCGTCCGTTATTCCTTCGGAATCCACATGAGTGGAAAGGTCTGTGGTAGTGAAACTGTACATTGGATTAGTGCCATTCACCAAGGTTGTAAGGGTTGCATACTGCTTGAATGGTTTCCTGACCCTCAAACGAATCATTACATCAGATTCCATCCATGAGTGCCCTTGACGCAGCAGTGGAATGGAGACCCACATGGCAGATTGGAACACCCGTCTCTTCTCGGCATCCGAAGGGGTGTATTCTGAGGATGACAGTCGGTTGAAGGCGAATGCGCCCTGATCGTAATGGGGCATGTCTGTGGCAGGGTTATCACCGTTGTGTCCAAACACGTAGATGAATTGGCCACCTCCCATCACGGGTGCGTCCGGGCCGTTGTCAACAATACTGTCGGGGTTCCAAATCATATCGCTCCCACCGTACTGGGTCAACGCAGAGTTCTCCCCGAATGCCATGTTGAGCCGTTCACCGGTTTCAAGGTTCACCGCATAACCAGGGAACCAGCCCATTCCGAGGGTTCCAGTACCGTCAGGCTGTCCTTGCTGATTGACTGATGGGGATTTACGCAGGTCAAACCTTCTCGCTTGTCCGAAGTTCAACTCCTGCACATGGCCCGTCTCCAGCACAGGGCACCGGGTCCAACGCGATTGATTCGCTGTGATTACAATATCCACACTTGCCAGATGGTCCAAATTGTTCAGTGCCTTGAACTTATCCCAACTCGGGGTGAGGGTGGTGGGGTTGTGAGCGGTCAATTTATATGGGGCCCACGTGCCGTTAAGTATCTGTTCAAAACACTCAGAGGGGTCTCCGTAGTCCGAGTCCGTCTCTGATACAAGACTCCCGGAACGAATCCAGTTGGAGTAGTGGTCCAGATCCGTGTCCTCAAGCCAGGTGAGCCATGGCGATCCACCGTTGTCAACAGAACATTCAAGCACGAAATCGCAGGGTTCTTCCATGTAGGGAAGCGCCTGTTTCACTTGCACCATCAGACCCCATTGGGGTATCAACTGCTCATTACCAATGGAAATGGCTGTTTCCGAGTATACCGTGTCGGTGCCTCCCATCGGGTACATCCTCCATCCGTCCTCATCGTTCACCCCGTTCAATGCCACCACCATTTCGGCCACTGGCAGCAGCGAAGGGTCGAGTACGGCCACCCTGATAGGCCCTTTATGGAACTCGTAAACAGGTCTGTAAATGCGGTGACTCCCACCTGAGACGAAAAGTGAATCGTGAACCTGTGGTGCAAAGTCGAGCGCCCGTGCCATATTTCCTTGACCCTCTAAACGCTTCAGACGGACCGTCAGGGCAGACCCAGCTGAATCAACTTTTGACAGAATGCCGTTTGTAAATGGGCTATTAGAGATGGAAGATCTGGATGTGCTTGCATTACCTTGGGCTACAGAATGACCAAACGATGTCAGGAGCACTAAAACGGTCAATATTGTCTTCATCTGAAATTGATTTCTTGACAAATCAACGCAGAATGTAACTGTCGGTCATTACAAACATTTTGTGATGGTATCAGTTCAAACGGCAGTTTTTTGGAGCTGTATCTGTGGATGATTGCCGCTTATACTTGAGGATGATTTATGAATTGAGCACATCGAAGTGTGCAATTCTAGGGTCGTTCAAATCATTCTACTATGCCAAGACGGCTCACGATTGATGATGTCGCGTAACATCTGAGCGGTCTATCTTCGCGCTCCCTGTCTGTGAGACCACCTGTTGACCATATGAAGTGCCTTCGGTCTGCTGCGGCAGCCTTCGGCATGGCGGTGCTGCTGGCCGGGTGCGAGCTCATCAACCCTGAAGAGCAGGTTCCGGCCTTCCTGCGGATGGAGCAGTACAGCATTTCCACCACGGCCGGACAGGGCTATCCCATACACAAACTCACGGATGCTTGGGTCTATCACAATGAGGAGCTGATCGGGGTCTATGAACTGCCATCGTCCATCCCAATTCTTGCCGAAGGACCTACGCAGCTCCGCATCAAGCCGGGCATGCGTGTGAGCGGTCAGGTGGGGCAGCGCTCATCGCATCCGTTCCTGAACGACCTGGAGCCCACCATCACCCTGTTCCCGGACAGCCATGTGGTCTACAATCCCACGGTGACCTACAGGAGCGGATCGGTGTTCAAATGGATGGAGGAGTTTGAAGGGGCAGGGGTCACGGTGATCACCACTGCGCAGAACGATGGCGAGTTGGCCCGTGTGCAAGGGGCCGAGGCCTTTGCAGGACAGTCGTTGAAGCTTTCGCTCACGGGCAGTCAGTTGGTGATGGAATGTGCCACAGCGCTGGCCTACACCTTACCGAAGGCCGGTGCGCCCATCATTCTTGAGCTTACCTATCGGAATAACAATCGGCTCTTCGTAGGGCTTATCAGCAGTCAGCCCACCGGAAGTGCGCAGACCACCATCATGGCGCTCAACCCGTCTCCCGATGATTGGAATCATGTGTACATCAATGTGGGCGAGACGGTGTCCTCGTCCTCGCTGGCCAATGCCATCGGGCATCAGGTGTTCTTTGGCTTCATCCGCGATGAGGGCTTGACGGGAGAGGCCTACGCCATCATCGACAATATCAAACTCATCCATTGATGGGGCGAAGGGCACAGACGGTCAGACACATTCTGGCGGACTGGGCGGCTGCGCTGCTCTCGTGGGGACTGTTCTTCGCCTACCGCAAGATCAATATCGAATCGCGGAAATTCGGAGAGCCGCAGGCCATTGAGATCACGGACACGCTGATCGTGGGACTGGTGGTCATTCCGTTGCTGTGGGTGGGTCTGTATGCGCTGTGGGGCTGCTACAGGGATGTGTACCGTAAGTCCCGACTGAAGGAACTGGGCCATACGCTGGTCACCACGTTGATCGGGGTCACGGTGCTCTTCTTCGCCTTGATCCTCGATGATGAGATTCTGAATCACACCACGTATTACGAGTCGTTCTTGGTGCTCTTCTCGCTTCATTTCGGATGGACGTTCGTATTTCGGTTCATCCTTTACACCATCACTGCGCGGAAGATCCAGCGCAGGGAGCTCGGCTTTCCCACCCTGATGGTGGGCAGCGATGCCAAGGCGCTGGAACTCTATGACGAACTGGAGACGCAGGCGCTCTCCTATGGTAATCGCTTTGTAGGCTTCATTTCGGTGATGCAGCGGGAATCCTATCCGCTTCTCGACCGTTTGCCCTGCATGGGCAGTCTGTCAGAATTGAAGGATACCATCCGCAGAGAGGGCATCGAGGAGGTGATCATCGCCTTGGAATCGGGCGAGCACAAGGAATTGGAGCGCATTCTCGCCAAACTGGACAGCGTGGAGGTCATTGTGAAGGTGATCCCCGACATGTATGACATCATTGCCGGGTCGGTGCGCATGGATGCTATCTACGGCACACCTCTAATTCAGATCGAGCGCGACCTGATGCCGCAGTGGCAGAAGGCCGTGAAGCGCGGAGGCGATGTGGCGCTCTCCGTTCTGGCGCTGCTGCTGCTCGCCCCGGTCTATCTCATCACCATCCTTGCGGTGAAGATGGACAGCAAGGGCCCTGCCTTTTATCTGCAGGAGCGCATCGGGAAAGGTGGACGGCCGTTCAATATCATCAAGTTCCGTTCGATGTATGTGAATGCGGAGGAGGCCGGACCCGCCCTTAGCAGTGACCACGACCCGCGCATCACCCGTGTGGGCCGGTTCATGCGCAAGGTGCGTCTGGACGAGACGCCACAATTCTTCAATGTCCTGAAAGGGGAGATGTCGCTGGTCGGTCCACGGCCGGAACGGCAGCATTTCATAGACCAGATCGTGAAGAAGGCCCCTCACTACACCCATCTGCATAAGGTCCGGCCCGGCATCACAAGTTGGGGCATGGTGAAATACGGCTATGCCGAGAATGTGGATGAGATGATTCGGAGGATGAAGTATGATCTGCTCTACATCGAGAACATGTCGCTGCTGGTGGATCTCAAGATTCTGATCTACACCGTTCTCACTGTTGTTCAGGGTAGGGGCAAATAGCCGTGGTCGTTTGTGGCGGTCACTGAGAATTCAGTCATTTCGGGCATGAAACTGCCTCGGGAATTCTATCTCCGCACCGATGTGGTGCAGTTGGCCCGCGATATGCTTGGCATGCATCTGGTCACGCAGATGGACGGGGTGCGCACATCGGGCATCATCACCGAGACCGAGGCCTATGCGGGTGTGAATGACCGTGCCAGTCACGCCTTCGGTGGGCGCAGGACCGCCCGCACCGAAACCATGTTCCTTGAGGGAGGCCGCAGCTATGTCTATCTCTGCTACGGCATCCACTCGCTGTTCAATGTGGTCACCGGTCCTGCGGGTGTTCCCCACGCGGTGCTCATTCGCGCCATCGAGCCGGTCGATGGTGTGGACGTCATTCTACGCAGGCGCAATGCCACGGCCCTGAGTCCGCAGCTCTGCACAGGCCCCGGTAAAGTCTGCTCTGCACTCGGTCTTCATTTCAAGGCTCACGATGGTCTGGATCTCTTGGGCGACACGGTCTGGTTGGAGCAGACAGGACCAGTGCCGACAGATGCGTGCATTGCGACAGGTCCGCGCATCGGGGTCGATTACGCGGGTGAGGATGCCATGCTGCCTTACTGTTTTGTGCTGAAGCGGAAAACAGCCGACATCCAACGGCCTTAGACGCGCGTTTTTCCTTGTCGCCTACCCTGTTTGTGGTATCTTTGCCCCGAAAATTCAAGACTATTTAGAACCATTCTAAATAGAAACTGTTGATAGACAGAAAGATGATCACAGTAACAGAGAACGCCAAGAAGAAGGCCATCAACCTGATGGAAGAGGACGGGAAGACGCCCAGCAATGCATTTATCCGTGTCGGGGTGAAAGGCGGGGGCTGTTCAGGGCTCAGTTATGAGCTCACCTTCGACACCGACCTGAAGGAGGAGGACAAGGTTTTTGAGAACAACGGCATCCGGGTGGTGGTGGACAAGAAGAGTTTCCTTTACCTCATCGGCACCGAGCTGGACTACAGCGGAGGGCTGAACGGGAAGGGTTTCGTTTTCATCAACCCCAACGCAAGCCGCACCTGTGGTTGTGGAGAAAGCTTTGCGGTTTAAAAAATTTGATGGGTTGTTTGGATTTAGTCTAAATAAAAGTGTGTCGGGTTAAGGCATCAGCATGGCAGAGGAGAATCAGGTTTTAAAAGAGTTCACAGAGAAGGAGTATGCCTACGGTTGGAGCATCGACATCGAGGCCGATGAATTGCCAATGGGGCTCAATGAGGACATCGTTCGGGCCATCTCGGCCAAGAAGAACGAGCCCGAATGGCTCACGGAATGGCGACTGAAGGCCTATCGTCATTGGCTTACGATGGAGGAACCCGAATGGGCGCATATCCATTATCCCAAGATTGATTTCCAGAACATCATCTATTATTCGGCCCCAAAAGCGAAGAAGGAAATCGGCAGTCTGGATGAGGTGGATCCGGACATGCTCGCCACATTCGAGAAGCTGGGTATTTCACTCGAGGAACAGAAACGACTGCTCAATGTGGCCGGAAGCAATGTGGCCGTGGATGCGGTGTTCGATAGCGTTTCCGTTAAAACAACCTTTCAGGAAACACTCAAGGAGAAAGGCATCATCTTCTGCTCGTTCAGCGAGGCGGTGCAGGAGCATCCCGAGCTGATACGCGAATACCTCGGCTCGGTAGTGCCAATGACGGACAACTACTATGCGGCTCTCAACTCGGCCGTGTTCAGCGATGGGTCGTTCTGCTACATCCCCAAGGGCGTGCGCTGCCCGATGGAACTGAGCACCTATTTCCGCATCAATGCCATGAACACCGGTCAGTTTGAGCGGACACTCGTCATCGCGGAAGAGGACAGCTACGTGAGCTACCTCGAAGGTTGCACCGCCCCGCAGCGCGATGAGAATCAGCTACATGCGGCTGTGGTGGAGCTGGTGGCAATGAAAGGTGCGGAAATCAAGTACAGCACGGTGCAGAACTGGTTCCCAGGCGATAAGAACGGCAAGGGCGGCATCTACAATTTCGTCACCAAGCGCGGCATCTGCGCGGGTGCGTACAGCAAGATCAGCTGGACGCAGGTGGAGACCGGTTCGGCCATCACGTGGAAGTATCCAAGCTGCATCCTCAAGGGCGACAACAGCATCGGTGAGTTCTATTCGGTGGCCGTGACCAACAACTTCCAGCAGGCCGACACGGGAACGAAGATGATCCACCTGGGCAAGAACACCAAGAGCACCATCATCAGCAAGGGAATCTCTGCGGGCAGGAGCAACAACAGTTACCGAGGATTGGTGCGCATCGGGCGCAATGCCACCAACGCCCGCAATTTCTCGCAGTGCGATTCGCTGCTGCTGGGCGACCAGTGCGGGGCGCACACGTTCCCCTACATCGAAACGCAGAACAGCACCGCCAAGGTGGAACACGAGGCCACGACCAGCAAAGTAGGCGAGGACCAGATCTTCTACTGCAACCAGCGCGGCCTTGACACCGAGCAGGCCATCGGCCTCATCGTGAACGGCTATTGCAAGGAAGTGTTGAACAAACTCCCGATGGAATTCGCGGTGGAGGCGCAGAAGCTCCTCGCGGTCAGCCTCGAAGGTTCGGTTGGATAAACAAGAAACAAAACAGCAATGAGCTTATTGAAAATTGAAAACCTCCAAGCAAAAGTGGAGGAAAAAGACATCCTGAAAGGCTTCAATCTCACCGTGAACGCGGGCGAGGTGCATGCCATTATGGGGCCGAACGGTGCAGGAAAGAGCACGTTGGCCTCGGTGCTTGCAGGCAACGATAATTATGAAGTGACGGGCGGAACAGCCCTCTTGGATGGCATGGACCTACTCGACATGGCCCCGGAAGAGAGGGCGCGTGAAGGGCTGTTCCTCGCGTTCCAATATCCTGTGGAGATTCCTGGGGTGAGCAACACGAACTTCCTCCGAGCGGCAGTGAGCGAGGTGCGCAAGCATCGCGGATTGCCTGAGTTGGACGCCAAGTCGTTCCTTGCCTACATCAAGGAGAAGAAGGAGCTGGTGGAAATGACCGCTGACCTTGCCGGCCGTGCCGTGAATGAAGGTTTCTCAGGCGGGGAGAAGAAGCGCAACGAGATCTTCCAGATGGCCATGCTCGACCCGAAGGTAGCCATCCTCGATGAGACCGACTCCGGCCTCGACATTGACGCATTGCGCATCGTGGCCAACGGGGTGAACAAGCTCCGTGGCAAGGACAAGGCCTTCATCGTCATCACGCACTACCAACGGCTTTTGGACTACATCGTACCCGACTTCGTGCATGTGCTCTACAACGGCCGCATCGTGAAATCGGGTACCAAGGAACTGGCCTTGGAGCTGGAGGAGAAGGGGTACGATTGGATCAAGACGGAACTGGAAGAGGCAGCGGCATGAGCATTCTGAAAGAAACTTCTGAAGTGCTTGGGAAGCTGCTCGAAGCCATGCCTTCCGATAGCCTGTTCGCCCTGCGTGAGGATGCTTCGTCATTCCTGCGGGAGAAAGGCATTCCCAGCAAACGCCACGAGGATTGGAAATATACCAACATCAAGCGGCTGTTTGATAATGGAGTTACAGCAGGAACCAGGGACGAAGGTCGAGGGACGGGAGAATCGGCCATCCTGAACGCTCCGACCGTCCGACTCATCAACGGCAGAGTAGTGACCGATTTTCCGGCCATGGAAGGCGCCACCTTCCGCACTTTGGCTGATGCAGGCGACCTTGTGAATCGTTTCGGTAAGAGTGGTGTTCATCTGAAGCAGGAATTCCCCGCACTGAATACGGTGCTGTTCACTGATGCGCTCATTATCCATGTGAAGAAGGATGCACAGCCTGAGCAGACTTTGGTCATCGACCACTTCATCACTCTTTCCTCTAACGAACTCGTGCATCCTCGGATGCTGATCATACTGGAAGATGGCGCCACACTGCGCTGTGTGCATCAAATCCATGGCAAGGAGGTTTCCGGTCAGTCACTGGTGAACCATGTCACGGAGGCCTTTGTCGGTGCCAACGCCTCTCTAGAAATGACCATCCTTCAGGAACTTCATGAAGGCAATCTGGTCAATACCACCGAAGTCAGTGTGGAACGTGATGGCCGTTCAGTGACGAACACCGTTCAATTGGCGGGCAAGTTGCTTAGAAACAATCTCAACGTGCGTATTGCAGGTCAGAATGCCGAGGCACACCTCAACGGGTTCTACATGATCGATGGCAACGACCTGTATGACAACCACACATTGGTGGATCATCTCTTGCCGAACTGCCAGAGCAATGAGGTTTACAAGGGTCTTCTTTCGGGGAAAGCAACAGGTGTGTTCAACGGCAAAGTGCATGTGCATCGCGATGCGCAGAAGACCAACGCCTATCAGCAGAACAAGAACATCCTGCTGAGCGACACGGCCAGTATGAATTCCAAGCCCGAGTTGGAGATCTATGCCGATGATGTGAAATGCAGCCATGGCAGCACCACAGGTCAGTTGGATGAAGCGGCCGTTTTCTACCTCCGCTCACGTGGACTATCGCACAAAGGAGCGATTGCGTTGTTGCTTACTGCATTCGCCTCCGATGTGTTGGGACAAGTGAGCAATGACGAACTGCGCGGCATCTTGGAATCAAAAATCCAATCACGTTTATCCGGAATGGAATAGATGGTCATCGACACCAAAATAGACATCACTGCTTTGCGGGCGCAGTTCCCCATCCTCCACACCGAGGTGAACGGAAAACCTCTTGTGTATCTCGATAATGGGGCCAGCTCGCAGAAACCGCAGTCGGTCATAGACACCATCAGCAGGTATTACGAGCAGGAGAATAGCAACATCCACCGCGGGGTGCACACGTTGAGTGCCAATGCTACTGCGGCCTACGAGGAGGTCCGGAAGAAAGTGCAGCATTTCATCAATGCGCAGCATGACCATGAGGTGATCTTCACCAGTGGCACCACAGGCGGCATCAATCTGGTGGCGTCTGCTTTCGGGGAGAAATTCGTGGGGAAGGATGATGAGATCATCATCACCGCGATGGAGCACCACAGTAACATTGTGCCTTGGCAGATGCTGTGCGAGCGCAAAGGCGCGAAACTGCAAGTGATCCCAATCTCTGACGAAGGCGAGATCAGTCTGGATGATTTCTCGAAACTGCTTTCGTCCAAGACCAAACTGGTCTCTGTGGTGCACATCTCCAATTCGCTCGGAACGGTGAATCCTGTGGCGGAGATCATCCGTATGGCCCATGCCAATGGTACGCCCGTGCTGGTCGATGGCGCGCAGGCGGTGCATCACATGCCCGTGGACGTGCAGGAGTTGGACTGCGACTTCTACGCGTTCTCAGCCCACAAGATGTATGGCCCAACGGGCGTAGGCATTCTCTACGGCAAGGAAGAATATCTCAACGCTATGCCTCCGTATCAAGGCGGTGGCGACATGATCAAGACCGTCACGTTCGAGCGGACGGAGTACAACGAGCTGCCGTTCAAATTTGAGGCTGGAACGCCCAACATTGCGGGCGGTATGGGCCTCGGTGCGGCCATCGACTTCATCAACGGCATCAGTTTCGAGACCATCATGGCGCACGAGCGGCAGTTGATGCATTATGGCATCGAAACCCTCGGTGGCATCAAAGGACTACGGCAGGTCGGCATGGCCAAGGAGCGGGCCGGGGTCATTTCCTTCCTGCTCGAGGATGTTCATCCTTACGACACAGGCGTGATCCTCGACAAGATGGGCATTGCGGTGCGCACAGGCCATCATTGCACGCAGCCTGTGATGGACCGATTCGGTATTCCCGGCACGGTGCGGGCATCGTTCGCAGTCTACAATACCAAAGAGGAGATCAACAAACTGGCCGAAGGGTTGGAGCGGGTGGTGAGAATGTTCAGTTAATAAGGGAAATGAACGCAGCATTGGAAGACAGCATAGCCGCCCGCGAGGCGGAGATCATTGAGGAGTTCGCGCTCTTTGATGACTGGATGGACAAATACGAGCACATCATCTCATTGGGCAAGGAGTTGCCGCTGATCGATGAAAGCCTCAAATCGGATGATCTGCTCATAAAGGGCTGTCAGAGCCGTGTGTGGCTTCATGCCAAGCTGGTGGATGGCAGGGTGGTCTTTACGGCCGATTCGGATGCCATCATCACCAAAGGGGTCATTAGCCTCCTGATCCGGGTGCTCAGCGGTCAGACCCCGCAGGCCATCATCGATACGGAACTTTCCTTTGTGGAGCGAATCGGGCTGAAAGAGCATCTATCGCCCACCCGAAGCAACGGACTGGTGAGCATGATCAAGCAGATGAAACTCTATGCACTCGCCTTCAAGGCACAGCAGCACTGAACTATGGCAGCAACGGCAGAAGAACGCAGCAGGTTGGAGGAGCGCGTCATTGATGTACTCCGCACCGTCTATGACCCCGAGATTCCTGTGGACATCTATGAACTGGGACTCATCTACGAAGTGAAGGTGGACGAGGAACTGAACGCCAAAGTGCTCATGACCCTCACCTCACCATCGTGCCCAGTGGCAGAGAGCATGCCTCAGGAAGTGGAGGAGAAGGTACGGGCCGTTCCCGGAATCACATCTGGCAAAGTGGAACTCACCTTCGACCCGCCTTGGGACAAGGACATGATGAGCGAGGCGGCATTGTTGGAGCTGGGCTTCATGTGATGGAAGAGATTCGCAACAAAGTGGCCGAGAGCGGCCTCATCACCTTCAATCTCGAAGATCTCTATCCGGTTGGGCCAAGGTCTACTTTCGACCTGAATGACTTTCTTTTTGAGGGTCTGATTCTGCGGGAGAAGGACTACCGCCAGCGGCTCTCGGAAATGGATTGGTCGCGCTACGCAGGACATTTCGTCAACATACAATGCTCTGCCGATGCCATCGTGCCGCAATGGGCGTTCATGCTGGCGGCCACCTATTTGGAACCCGTGGCCAAGCGCGTGGTGATGGGCAGCAGTGAGACGCTGGAGACCCTTCTGTTCCAAGAGGCATTGACCACCCTCGATGTGGAGCAGTTCCGTGATGAGCGCGTCATTGTGAAGGGATGCAGCAAGTATCCTGTGCCTACATCGGCCTACGTGGAGTTCGTTTCCCGTTTGCGCCCTGTGGCGAAGAGCCTGATGTACGGAGAGGCGTGCAGCACGGTGCCGCTGTTCAAGCGTTAGACGAACGCCTGCATCTCATACAGTTTCCTGTAAACCCCTTTGTGGGCAATGAGCCCGAGGTGATTGCCGCGTTCGATGATCTCGCCATCCTGCAAGACGATGATCTCGTCTGCGAACTGGATGGTGCTGAGGCGGTGGGCGATGACCAGTGATGTGCGGTTCTTCATCAGGTTGAAGAGCGCCTCCTGCACCAGTTTCTCGCTTTCGGCATCGAGGGCGGAAGTTGCTTCGTCCAAGATGAGGATGGGCGGGTTGTGAAGAATGGCCCGCGCAATACTGATGCGCTGCCGCTGGCCGCCTGAGAGCTTGTTGCCACCTTCACCGATGCTGGCATGATAGCCGCCTTCGATCTGCATGATGAAATCGTGGGCATTGGCCACCTTGGCGGCTGTGATGACATCGGCCTCGGAGATGTTGGACAGGCCGAATGCGATGTTGTTGAAGATGGTGTCGTTGAAGAGGATGGCCTCCTGTGTGACGATGCCCAACTGCGCCCGCAGGTCGTGAATGCGGCAATCGCGGGTGTCGATGCCATCGATGAGCACCGCTCCTGAGGTGACATCATAGAAGCGCGGGATGAGATCCACCAACGTGGTCTTGCCCGCACCCGATGGCCCTACGATGGCGATAGTGCGTCCCTTCTTGATGGTGAGGTTGATGTTCTTGAGCACCTGATACCCATCCTCGTAGTGGAACGACACGTCCTTGAATTCAATACCCTGATTGAATCCTTCCAGATGCTGTGCGGTCGGCCTGTCGGCAATGGTCTCCTTGGCGTCCAGAACGGTGTCTATGCGCTCGGCAGCGGCCATGCCCTTTTGAATGTTATAGATGGCCCCGGTGAGCGCCTTCGCAGGCTGTATCAACTGCGAGAACACCACGATGTAGCCGATGAAGAGGTCGGCCTTGAGGCCACCACCGCCCAACACGAGCGAACCGCCATAATAGATGACCGCCACCATGACCAACGTGCCCAATACCTCGCTGAGCGGTGATGCCAGATGCTGCTTGCGGATCATGCTCACCTTCATGCGCATGAAGGCCTGATTCTGTTGACGGAAGTTGTTGTAGGAGGTCTCAGTGGCGTTGAAGGCTTTGATGATGCGCAGGCCCGACAGTGCCTCTATCATGCTCGACAGCAGCACGCCCATCTGGTCCTGCACCTTCTTGCTCGACTTCTTGAGGCTTTTGCCCACGCGGCCAATGACCAGACCCGTGAGCGGAAGCAGTATCAGTACGAAGCCTGTGAGTTCGGGGCTCCACACCACCAAGGTGCCGAGAAAGAAGATGATGGTGAACGGCTCTTTGAACACCACTTCCACCGAGCTCATCACCGAGCTTTCCACCTCTTGCACATCGCTGGTCATCTTAGCAATGATCTCGCCCTTCTTCTCCTCCGAGAAATAGGCCAGCGGCAGGCTCAGCACCTTGCGGAAGATGTTGTTCCTGATGTCGCGCACCACAGCATTCTTAAGCGGTGCACTGAAGAACAGCGCCATGTAGCGGAACAGGTTCTTCAGCAGGAAGGTGACGACCACGAAACCGCAGATCAGCACCAAAGCGCGCATCTGACCCTCTATCGTCACTTCACCCGCACCATCGAGGATCACGCGGCTTATCTCGTAATAGAACCGGTCGATGAGGCCATTGGGGGTGAGGGTCAGTGCAGGCTTGTCCATCACCAGTGGCTGGATGCCGAACAGCACGCCCAGCAGCGGCACCACCATTGTCAAGGAGAAGAGCGAGAAGATGACCGAGAGGATGTCGAAGAAGATGACCAGCCCGGCCAGACCCTTGTAGGCCGAGATCATCTTCACTACCCGCATGAAATTGCCCATTGTGCAAATATATCGCAGGGCGAAAGGTAGGGTTATGGCCGCAGTTCCAGCAGCGCCACGTTCTCCACGTGGTGGGTGTGAGGAAACATGTCAACAGGCCGCACCCTCACCACGTCATACTTCTCCGAGAGAAGTTGCAGGTCGCGGGCCTGCGTGGCCGGGTTGCAGCTCACATAGACGATGCGCGGCACGGCCAGTCTCA
>CAZATP010000011.1:96367-99449 GCA_964488095.1 uncultured Chryseobacterium sp. | reverse complement strand
TGAAGCCGAAGATGGCCGAGGTGTTCAGCCCTTTGGAATTGACCATCGGCTTGGCGCCAAAGGCAAAGAAGGCGCGGTAGATGAGCGCAAAGGCATCGAGCAGAAAGAGGCGCTTGTCCTCAGAGGGGTGTTGTTGGGTCATGGGTATGATGGAACACTGATTGGACTGATGAAACTGATAGGAACTGATTTCT
This sequence comes from uncultured Chryseobacterium sp., assembly GCA_964488095.1. Taxonomy (GTDB): domain Bacteria; phylum Bacteroidota; class Bacteroidia; order UBA10329; family UBA10329; genus UBA10329. The sequence goes on along the minus strand of CAZATP010000011.1, from coordinate 99,255 downwards.
TACTAAAAGAACACTGATTGGACTGATGAAACTGATAGGAACTGATTTTTTTTGATTGAACGCTGATTGGACTGATACAACTGATTAGGACTGATCTATTTTCTTCAACACATTGACGCAGATATCGGAGGTCATTTTCAACGGTCAATTCCATTTTCATCAGTGCTGATCAGTAAAATCAGTTTTATCAGCGTTCCCTACTTCAATCTGTTCTCGAAGATTTTTCTGCGGTGTTGGGGTTTCTTGCCGAAGTTCAGCAGCAGGCCCACTTCGATGTGGGTGGCCCGAAGGTAATTGATGAGCTGGGCCTCATGTGCCTGAGTGAGTTCTTCCACGGCTTTCAGTTCTACAATAATGCGGTCCTCCACCAGCAGGTCGGCAAAGTATTCGCCCACTATCTCTCCTTCATAGAACACAGTGATTGGCTGTTGAGCTTTGCATGAGAGCCCCATTTTACCCAACTCGATCACCATGGCCCGTTCATACACGCGCTCCAAAAAACCATGGCCCAGCTCATTGTAAACGTTGAAGAACGCCTTGATGATCTGGCCGCTCAGTTCCGTATGCAGGTATTCGCCTTCCGTAGTCAAAATTTGTGAAAATCAGTTTTATCAGTCTAATCAGCGTTCCATCACACTATCCGCAACTGCCCTGTTGGTCGGATGACCTTGACGACAGGCAGCCACGAGGCCAGCAGCCCGATGGCAGAGACGGTGAGCAACACATACACCACATCCAGCGCCTGCACCGCCACAGGATAGGCCTGCACGATGTAGTTGCCGGAGGCGTTGAGCGGAACGAACCCGAAGGTGATCTGCGCCCAACAGACCAGAAGCCCGGTCACGGCACCAATGGCCGCGCCCAGCAGGGTGATGAACATCCCTTCGAGTAGGAAGATGCTGCGCACAAGACGGTCATCTGCGCCCATACTGCGCAGGATGTTGATGTCCTTGCGTTTGTCCAGGATGAGCATGGTGAGCGACCCGGTCACATTGAAGATGGACACCATCATGATGAAGGCAAGGATGAGGAACACGGCCCACTTCTCACTCTTCATGATGCGATAGAGCAGCTCGTTCTGCTGGTAGCGGTCCTTAACCACGAAATTGCTTCCGAGAAGGTCTGTAAGGCGGTCCCGTACGGCCACCATGTCGGCATCTGGGGCAATGTGCACTTCCAATGCAGTGACCACCTCACCGTGTTCCAACAGCCTACGGGTGAGTTCAATAGGGGCGATCACATAACCCACATCAAAATCCTGCTGCACCGAGAAGATGCCTGATGGGAACAGATGCTCCACCTGAAAGGCCTTGCTCGGGTCCATGCCACCGCGCACGCCCCTGCGGGGCACATAGACCTCAATAGGGTGGATAGGGTCGTTGATGCCTGCATTGAGGAAGTAGGCCACACCTGCGCCCATCAGCAGGCGCGATTCATTCCCGGCACGCAGTTTTGCCGAGCCTTCGGTGATGTGGTCGGCCATGCCCGAAGCACCGATGTAGTTGTCGGACACCCCTTTGATCCGGGCGAAATACTGCTTGTCGCGATAGCGCAGCAGGCAGCTTTCCTCCAGTACGAACACGGTCTCGGTCACTCCGCCCATCGCAGCGATGCGGTCCAACGGCAACGAATCCAAGGCCATGGTCTTGCCCAGGGCGGGCGTGATGCGCAAAGGCGGTTCAGAAATGTTGTACAGACTGACCACCAGCCCCTCAAACCCATTGAACACCGACAGCACGATCACCATAGCCGCTGTGACCACCGCCACGCCCACCACCGAGATGGCCGAGATGATGTTGATGGCGTTGTGCGACTTCTTCGAGAAGAGGTAGCGCCTGGCGATATGGAAAGGGAGATTCAACTACCCGCCTTTGATGAGCTGATCGATACGTTCGATCTGGTCGAGCGAGTCGTCAATATGGAAGGTCAGGTCGGGCACGATGCGCAGTTGATGACGCACCAGACCGCCCAGATACCTGCGGATCTCCGGTGTGTTCTCGCGCACCGCCTTGAGGGTCGCCTCCTTATCGGGCACTGCGAAAATGCTGAGGAACACCTTGGCCAGACCGAGATCGGGCGTCACCCGCACCACCGTCACGGTGAGCATCCCGCCCTTCGCATACAGCGATGCGTTCCGCTGAAAATATGTACCGAGGTCCTGTTGGATGAGGCTCGCCACCTTGCGCTGTCTTGTGCTTTCCTGTGTCATGCGGGCAAAGGTAGGTTGCCGCAACGGGTGCTTGTTCCATGAACCACAGGCATACCCCTTGACTACTTTTGCCCGCCATGCCAGCCGCCATCCGAGTTCAGAACCTGTTCAAGACCTATCCCGGAGCGGATACGCCTGCGGTGGACGGACTTTCGCTCGTGGTGGAAGAGGGCAGGTTCTACGGCCTTCTGGGGCCGAACGGAGCCGGAAAGACTACCACGCTGTCCATCCTCTGCGGCCTTTTGAACGCTGATTCAGGCGAAGCAGAGGTGATGAACCATGCCCTCCCGCAGCACATCGACCGCGTGAAACCACTGCTGGGCGTGGTTCCGCAGGACATCGCGCTTTACGACACCCTCACTGCCCGCGAGAACCTGGCATTCTTCGGGGCGATGTATGGTATGAAGGGAAAGGCATTGAGGCTACGCGCTAAGGAACTTCTGGAAGAATTCGGCCTCACAGAGAAGGCTGACAAACCCGTGCAGACGTACTCGGGCGGCATGAAACGCAGGGTGAACCTCATGGTGGGGCTGCTGCATGGCCCGCGCATCCTCTTCCTCGATGAGCCCACGGTGGGCATCGATGTGCAGTCGCGCGCCCTGATCAACGCCTATCTGCAAAAGCTCAACGCCAACGGCACCACCATCATCTACACCAGTCACCACATGGACGAGGCCGA
>CAZATP010000011.1:0-96267 GCA_964488095.1 uncultured Chryseobacterium sp. | reverse complement strand
TCAACGCCAACGGCACCACCATCATCTACACCAGTCACCACATGGACGAGGCCGAACGCATGTGCGATGGCATCGGCATCATCGACAAGGGAAAACTGATAGTGGAAGGTTCTCCCCAGGAACTGTTGTCCGCAAACACGGACTGCAACAGTCTGGAAGACATCTTTCTGAAGCTCACCGGCAAACAACTCCGTGATTGATGACGCTCGGAATATGGAATATCCAAAATGGTAGTCGCACGGATTCGTTCCAATTGCAAATCGTCTATCGCAAATCGTCTATCGCAAATCCTTTATAGATGAACCGTCTCCGTGCCGCCACCATCAAAGAAATGCTCGTGCTGCTGCGCGACAGGGCGGGGCTGGCCGTGCTTTTCGTCATGCCGCTGGGACTGGTCACCATCATGGCCGTGGTGCAGGATGCGCCCTTCCGCGACTACACCGAGCAGGAGATTCCCGTCCTTTTCCTCGACCACGATGGTGGTGAAGTGGCCAAACTGGTGCGGCAAGGATTGAAGGATTCGGGTGTGTTCTTTCCGTCAGACAGCCTGAATGCAAAGCCGGTTTCGGAGGAATCGCTGCGCGAATCCGTCCGCAAGGGCGATTACCAGTTGGGCCTCATCATCCCCGAAGGCACCACTGCCACCATGCAGCAGAAAGTGGATGCGCTGGTGAAGCAGACCCTCGCAGGACTGATGCCCAACGAGACCGCCCGCGACACCATCTCGCTAAGCGACACCCTTGAAATCGTTCTTGTTGTGGATCCCACGGCCAAAAGCGCATTCCGAACATCCATCCGCAGCAGCATCGGCCAGTTCCTTGAAAAAGTGGAATCGGACATGCTGGTGCGCACCTTCAGCCGCGAGTTGCAGCAGATGACAGGCGTGGCCAACGAAGTGAAACTGGAGGGTGGGTCGGTCATCACCATCAAGGAGTCGTTGGCGGCCAAGACCGAGTTGGCCGGCAAGGTGGCGGGCAACTCTGTGCAGCACAACGTGCCGGCCTGGACCATCTTCGCCATGTTCTTCATCGTCATCCCCATGGCCACCAACATGCTGCGCGAGCGCGACAGCGGCACCATGCAGCGCCTGCGGGTGATGTCCGGTTCATTGGCGCATTATTTCGGAGGGAAGATGCTGGCCTACCTGCTCGTCTGCGCGGCACAGATGCTTCTGATGGTGCTGGTGGGGATGTTCTTCCTTCCGCAACTGGGCCTGGATGCGCTGAGCCTGGGTGCGCAGCCTTGGGCCCTCATCCCTGCCGCACTGGTCATTGCGATGGCCGCCATCTCGTTCGGGATGCTCATCGGGGCAGTGTTCCGCACCCATCAGCAGGCGCTGGTCACAGGCATCGTGTCAGTGGTGATTCTTGCCGCGCTGGGTGGCATCTGGGTGCCGTTGCAGATCATGCCTGAGACCTTGCAGGTCATCGGTGGGCTGTCACCGCTGGCATGGTCGTTCGATGCGTTCAATGTCATCTTCCTGCGTGGGGGCGGGTTCGCAGAGCTGTTGCCCCACATCGTCCCGCTGTTCTGCTTCGCATTGGTGTGCATCGCCATTGCGGTGCTCAGCATGCGCAGGGCACTACGTTGAACTACGCTTTTTACTTCGGGCATTTTTGAACAATTTCGCCCGCTCATTCCTTACAGCAGCAATCACCGAAAGCCATTTTCCATGTCAGAGCTCATTGAGAACCTGAAAGCACAGATCATCGAGACCCTCAATCTGGAGGATGTCACCCCTGCCGATATTGACGCGGAGGCGCCTTTGTTCGGTGATGCAGGTCTCGGCCTTGATTCCATCGATGCGCTGGAACTCATCGTGCTGATGGACAAGGAGTATGGCATCAAGCTCGCCAACCCTGCCGAGGGTCAGGCGGTGTTCCATTCCGTGAAGAGCATGGCCGATTATATCACGGCCAACAGGAAGGTGTGAGCGAATTTTGCCAAACCTCGAAGGTTTGACAAAGTTGAAACCCGGACTTAGACGAGATAGCTTTCCGGCATCTGCGCGGCCTTCAGCATCAGGTTGTGCAGGTCGGTGTTGATGGTCAACTGTTGCAGCAGCTCGCTGCCCGGCCCGAAAGCGGCCAGTTCCACCAGATCGGAAGAATGGCTGTCAGACCCGAAATGCACGGAGGTGTGCGCACGTTGCATCATCGCCAGCGGCCCGAACGGCTGCTTCTCAGGCTTCAGTCTGTCTTCATCACTCAATGAGGCGATGGCCTTTAGCAGTAGGGAGGCCTCGTCCGTTGTCGGTGCCCATGCCTGATGTTCAACCGTCAATTCCACCAGTTGAGATGGGTTCAATCCCTCCAGCATCCGGGCAATGAGCCACTCGTTGCTGTGTCGGAACTTCTGAATGCGGTCGAAGTTCTCGTTGGCCGTCTTGCCATAGAAAAGCCCAGGGTTGCTGTTGCCGTGGTCGGTGGTGATGATGACCAGCGTTTCCCCGTCCTGCTCCGCGAAATCCATCGCCACTTTCACCGCATCGTCAAAGGCGATCTGGTCATAGAGGAGTCCGGCCACATCGTTGCCATGGGCGGCCCAATCCACTTTTCCTCCTTCCACCTGCAAGGCAAAGCCATTCGTGTTCCCTTTCATCCGCTCGATGGCGGTTGCTGTCATCTCCGCAAGGGTCGGGATGTTCGCCTTCAAAGCCTCATCATTCAGATGGTCCACCGTGTAGGCCAGTCCATCCTTGCCAAAAACGCCTAAGAGCGGCTTCCCACTCTCAGCCCCGTTCACTTCCGAGCTGTTCAGCGCAACCGCAAAGCCGCCCTTTCGGAACTCATCCAGCAGATTCCTGCCATCCTCGCGTCCATCTGCGGTGAAGTGCTCCAGACCACCGCCCAGCAGCACATCGAATTTCAATGACAGGTACTGCTCTGCAATCTCCGGCTGGCTCTTGCGGCTGTCATTGTTCACGCAGAAGCTGGCAGGCGTGGCGTGGGTGATGGGCACCGTGGTCACGCAGCCCACGGCCTTTCCCTCCTGCTTGAATTTCTGGAGTATCGGCATCGGTCGTTCGCCTTTGGGGCCCACGTTCAGTTTGCCGTTCTCCACGCGCATGCCTCCGCCCCAGCTCGATCCGGCCGCTGCGGAGTCGGTCACCAGCGAACTGGCAGAGGAGGTGTCCATCAGCGAGCGCACCACGCGGTTGTCCCTATAAAGCTGAATCCAATGGCTGTGTCGGCCATCCCTTTGGCGCAGGAACTGGTCGGCCATCGTAAGCGTGCCCTGGCTCATGCCATCGCTCACCAGGAAGATGATGTTCTTGGCGCGCTTGGAGCCGACAACAACAGGCTTGGCGCTTGGGGTGCAGCCAGCCAATGGGCCGAGCACAGATGCTCCGGCCGTGACAAACAGACCGTTGCGCAGCAGATTTCTTCTTTTCATGAGGATGGGAATGAGGCTGCAAATTAGGGGAATGCTTGCGGAAGGGACATGTTACCCTTGCGTTATTTGCAGCATTGTATGGCACTCCGAACATTCATCGACCAATTGGGCCGCGAGGTCAAAGTGCCGTGTCCTCCGCAGCGTATCGTTTCGCTCGTTCCATCACAGACCGAACTCCTCCATGACCTCGGTCTTGGAGAGCGTGTGGTGGGCATCACGAAGTTCTGTGTGCATCCTAAAGAATGGTTCCGCACTAAGACCCGCGTGGGCGGCACCAAGGACGTGAAGTTGGATGTTGTCCGTAGCCTGCGCCCCGACCTCATCATCGCCAACCGAGAGGAGAATGTGAAGGAGCAGATGGATGAACTTGCTCTGGACTTTCCAGTATGGGTGAGCGATGTGAACGACCTGCCCTCGGCCTTGGAGATGATAGGCTCCATTGCTGCAATCACCGGAACGGTTGGAAAGGGCGAGGAACTTCTCCGCACCATCGCGCAGCAGTTTGAAGACATCACCCCGGAAAAGCAGCGGACAGCGGTCTATCTCATCTGGAAAGGCCCCTACATGGCCGCAGGTCATGACACCTTTATATATGATATGATGCAGCGGTGCGGATTGCGCAGCCTCATCACCGAATCGCGATACCCGGAACTCTCGGAAGAGCAGCTTCGGGAACTGCATCCCGAACTGGTGCTGCTCTCCAGCGAACCATTCCCCTTCAAGGAGAAACACGTAGAGGAACTGCGGCATTTGTTGCCCAAGGCCAAAGTGATGCTTGTAGATGGCGAGCTGTTCTCGTGGTACGGGTCGCGACTCCGCGATTCGCCCACCTATTTCAAGGCGTTGATGGCACAGTGGTGAGGATAACTTTACCCGCCCAAAAAAAGAACACATGTCCGACCGCAAACTCCTGATGATTCCGGGCCCGATAGAGTTCGAGCCTGCTGTGCTCGAAGCAATGGCCCGCCCCACCCTGAGCCACGTTGACCCCAGTTTCATCGCCTCTTTCGGCCATGCACTGAAGATGATGCGCGAGGTGTGGATGTGCCCATCGGGACAACCGTTCGTGGTGGCGGGTTCGGGCACACTGGCGATGGACATGGCGGGCGCCAACCTCATTGAACCGGGCGACCGGGTATTGGTGCTCGTCACGGGATATTTCGGCCACCGGTATGCAGAGCTATTGAAGCGGTATGGTGCGGAGGTCACCGTGCTCGAGGCCCCGCTGGGTGATGTCGTGTCTTTGGACGAAGTGGAGCGCGAACTGGCTTACGGCCATTACAAACTGATGACCTTCACGCATGTCGATACGTCCACAGGTGTGCTGGTTGACCCCCGACCCTTGGCCGAACTGGCCCAGCGGCATGGAGTGCTCACCATTCTCGATGGCGTGTGTTCCATCGCGGGTGAGGAGATGCGGCAGGAAGCTTGGGGTATCGATGTGGCCGTGACCGCCTCGCAGAAGGCCATCGGTGTGCCCCCCGGACTTGCGCTCATGATGGTCTCTCCCAAGGCAGTGGACGTTTGGAAACACCGCAGCACGCCCGTGGGCAACTACTTCTGCGACTGGGGCCTTTGGCTTCCGATCATGCGGGCGTATGAGGAGGGCCGCCCGTCCTACTTTGCTACTCCGGCCATCAACCTGATCGTAGCTCTTGAAGTGAGCCTGAAACTGATGCTGAATGAAGGCATGGACAGCCGGTTCGCTCGTCACATCGTCATGGCCGAAGCGTTCAGAAAGTCAATGCGTGAGCTTGGTCTGAACTTCATTCCGGTAAGCGAGGAAGTGATGGCCCACACGCTTTCCGCGCCATACTATCCTGAAGGAGTGACTGCATCGAAGCTCCTGCCCGAAGTAGCGAAGAATGGTGTGGTCATCGCTGGCGGGCTGTTGCCGTCCATCAAGGACACGTATTTCCGCGTGGGTCACATGGGCATGGTGAATGCGGAGCACATCAATAGAACAGTTCACGCAATCACTGAAAGTCTGCGCGTTCAGAATGCCTGAACTGTACTCTGCCAAGCTGAATCAGGCTTTCCTGATTAAGGAATCATCGCCAACAGTTGTTTCAATTCACTGTCTGGGATGCTCTCCTTTTCCGACTTGTCGAAAATTGTGAGCAGATACACCTCCTTCTCCCTCACCTGAAGACATGTTATCACGCGTGCTCCGCCTGATTTCCCTTTGCCCTTCGACCCGATGGCAAGCCTTATCTTGAAGCAGTTGTTACCGAGGGATGTTCCTTGCGAAGGTTCTGTCGCGAGGCTATTGGCGAGTTGAATGAATTCCACCTTCAGCGAAGGGTATCGCTTCACCAATTTCTTGAGGTCGCGATTGAATCGCGGGATGGTCAGAACCTCAAATTTCACCGATAAGCTCTGAGACAGGTTTTCCCTTTATTCGGCCCTCTTTCACGGCCTTCATTTCATTCACCGCTTCGCGCACACCATCCAATACTTCCGCTTTGTAAGGAGTCAAAGGCTGCACCTTCACAAATGAAAGACTGTTGAGCAGCTCCATCACGAAGGAAACTTTGTGGTCTTTGATGTCAAGAAGGACTTTCATGGCCTGAGATTGAGTGTAACTGTCATACAAATATAGGATGCCATCAAATTTCCTCGCGCAACAATGGCATGCTCATACAGTGCGTGCCGCCCCGTGCGCGTGACAGTTCTGCCGAGGGCAGCAGAATCAGCGTGTTTCCCGTGATGACGTCTTCCAGCCTTGCCCCTGCCTCCATCTGTGCAAGAAAGTCCTTGGCCTTGATCAGTTTGAAGCCACGGTGTTGCAAAGAGCGGTTGGTCTCCACATTCCGATCATAGCCGATGATGACACCTTCGCGCAGTGCGAGGAAGTTGCACGAATCCGTCCACTGCTCGCGTTCGGTGAAAGGGAAGCGGCCACCACCATTGGGGATGATGTCCACCCGGTCGCAGTCGAAGTCGTCTCGGCTGATCTGTTTGAGCAGGTCCTCCAGATAGTCCAGTTCCTTCTTCTGCACCTTGAATCCGTCCTTGTTCGGCTTTCGGATGAACTGCGTGACGTACACCTGTTCCTCAGGCGTTTCCATATCATCGTCCAGCATCCTGCGGAAGTCTATCTCTTCCTTTGAAAGCGATATGGCCTCGCGGGTGAAGGGAGCATACATCACCCACATGTCGCGTCTGATCTGGGTGAAGATGGTGTCGATATGCATGTAGGCCCGTTCGGCAGGGATGTTCACCACACTCACCTTGTCAACGATGCCTTTGTTGAATAGCACGGTGATGAGCTGGTGAATGGCGTTCTGGGTGGTGCGCGCGCTGAGACCCACCACGAGATGGCGCGGACTCACCATCATCACATCACCTCCTTCAATGCTCACTTCCTGCCGCTCTTTACCTAAGGAGTCGTTGAGGAAGAAATACTCGTTGTCCTCCAGCTCAATCACCCGCTCCGAGAATTTGTAGTTGTCCCAGTCGGCATCCTCCCCGAACAGCACGAAATAGGCAATGTAGCGCATCAACAGCGCCTCGCGAGTGCGGCCCTTCTCAGCGGCCTTTATCAGCAGCATGTGATCGTTGATGACAATGCCGATGTCTCGTGTGAAGATCAGGTTCGGTATCGGGGCGAACAGATAGTCCTCCTCGCCCTCATAGAGCCAGACTCCCGAGATTAGTGTGCGCGTCAGTTCATCTGGCGGCATTTTCATCATGAGCATCTGTGTTTCGAAGTCGCACTTTTCCATCGCACACACGGCACTTACAAGCAGCTGTTTGGCCAACGGGTTCTCCAGCACCTTCATTAGCAGATGCTCTGCGTCCATCACCTTGTCAGAAACGAGGTAGCCGTCCTTCGTTGGCTTGAAGAACTCGGCATCTTTCGGGTCGCGCGCTTTCACCACTTCCGGGTCGAGGAACCACAGCAGCACCATCAGATACTGATTGTATTCCTTGCGCATCACATCCAAGAAGACGATGTCATCATAAAGAAGGTCCTGCATCATGCGCGGGGCAATCTTGCCAATACCGGCATCGGGACTGTGAATGATCAGCCTTTTCAGTGCGCCCACCTCAGATGAAACATGAATTGCGTTGCTCATAACTCGAAGATTTGGAGGGCGAAGGTAGGCAACGCCCCAGAGAGCCTTCAACACAGCCATGGTCAGCAGGCGGTTTGGTTAGCTTTGCCGCATGGAAGAAAAGCTGGTCAGAAGTGTGCTGGAGATTATGGCAACCCAGTATGGAAGCACGATTGACGCTTCTCAGATTCAGTTGCAGAAGACCCGCAAGGAGTTTGAGGGCGATGTCACCCTGGTGGTATTTCCGCTGACGCGGTTCACCAGACTCTCACCCGAGGAAACGGGGAACAGCATCGGTAATGCACTGGTCGACCAGGTGGCCGAAGTGGAGTCTTTCAATGTGGTCAAAGGCTTCCTCAACATCTCCTACAGCGCGGCCTACTGGTCCGCGCAACTCCTTGAGATGTTCGGCACAGAGGCTTTCGGCCGTGTTCCCAAAGGGGCGCACAGTCGCAGCGTGATGGTCGAATACTCATCCCCGAACACTAATAAGCCCCTGCATTTGGGGCACATCCGCAACATCCTGCTGGGATGGTCTGTGTCGCAGATTCTCAAGGCCTGTGGACACGAGGTGCGCATGGTGCAGATCATCAACGACCGTGGCATTCACATCTGCAAGAGTATGCTTGCGTGGCAACGGTTCGGGAACGGGGAGACACCCGCATCTTCGGGCCTTAAGGGCGATAAACTGGTCGGTAAGTACTATGTCATCTTCGACAGGAAATACAAGGAGGAGCAGGCCGAGCTTGTCGCTGCTGGAATGGAGGAGAAGGAGGCTTCTGAAAAGGCACCGATACTCCTGGCTGCCCGCGAGATGCTTCTCAAATGGGAGGCAGGGAACGAGGAAGTACATCAGCTATGGACCACTATGAATGGATGGGTCTATGAAGGCTTCGATGCCACCTACGACCGCTTGGGAGTGAACTTTGATAAGCTTTACTACGAGTCCAACACCTATCTATTGGGTAAGGAGATGGTCGAGGAAGGTGTCCAGAAGGGCGTTTTTGAGCAACAGGCAGACGGCTCCATCTGGTGCGACCTCACGGCAGACGGTCTCGACAGGAAGCTGCTGCTCCGTTCGGATGGCACAGCGGTGTACATGACCCAGGACATCGGCACGGCCATCCTTCGCTACAGGGATTGGCCGCAGCTCGATCAACTCATTTATACGGTGGGCAATGAGCAGGATTATCATTTCAAGGTGCTGTTCCTTGTACTCAAGAAACTGGGCTATTCATGGGCCGAGGCCTGCTACCACCTCAGCTACGGCATGGTCGACCTGCCCAGCGGAAAAATGAAATCGCGCGAAGGCACGGTGGTCGATGCCGATGACCTCATGGAGGAGATGTTCCAGGCTGCCAAGGCCCAGAGCGAGGAGAAAGGGAAACTGGAGGGCATGAGCACAGAGGAGTCTCAAGAGCTCTTCGAAATGCTGGGACTCGGGGCGCTCAAATACTTCATCCTGCGCGTAGACCCCAAGAAGCGCATGCTCTTCGACCCGCAAGAGAGTATTGATATGCAGGGCAATACAGGTCCGTTCATTCAGTACACGCATGCCCGGATCTGTTCCCTTCTGCGCAAGGCGTCAGTTATTCCCGACAGGGTTCCGCAGCTCCGGCACCTTGATGTTCGTGAGCGCAGCATAATCCGTCAGTTGTATGCCTATCCTGCCACGGTGATTCAGGCCGGTGAAGAGTACAGTCCTGCGCTGATTGCTGGTTTTGTCTATGACCTTGCCAAGGAGTTCAACCAGTTCTATCAGGAGGTGCCGGTCATGAAGGAAGAGAACGCGGAACTCCGTGATTTCCGACTTGCGCTTTCTTCCCAAACAGGGCGGGTCATTGCCTCAGCAATGGAGCTTTTGGGCATCCGTGTGCCCGAGAAGATGTAATAGCACGGTTGTGCGCATCGTCATTTGAAAATTAATTGATGGTTAGTCCAGCCACAAGCCCCTTGTGGTCTGAGCCTGGTATAGATACGGTCTCACAGAATGTTGTTGAGAAATCTGATGAGTGCAGAATGTGGTCAATGGGGATGAGAGGTATCCCGATATCCATCGGATAGGTGGCGAGATACCCCCGTCCGGAATCCGATAGCCCAGCGGTTTGGGCCATTTTCTGAAAGTGTTGGGCCCATGGGACGATGTTAAGGTCGCCCATGAGTATGGCCGGACGACCACGCTTTGCAATTTCCTCCGCCACCAGGGTCATGAGTAGATTGCGTTCTTCCGTGTCGTTGGGGAAAATGGGCGGTCGGGTATGCACCACCCAAAGGTCAGTTGCTTGGTTTTGGATGTTCACGGTTATCCGGATTACGGGGTCTCGCGTGAAATGCAGCACGGTGTCAGCCTCAAAATGCAGCCGGGAATACACAGACATGCCATAACAGCATTCGGCATGCGGCATGCGGACAGCAAATGGATAGAGGTCTGTCAGTCCAGCCGAGATGACGCTGTCCCATGCCTCGCTCACCTCCAGAACAGCCATGATATCACATTGCGTTCCGAGTAATGTAGATAAGGCATCTCCATGGTGCGAGTTATGATGGTAGAGATTGAAAACACCTGCTTTGAGATCGGTATTTCTTCCTTGATCGATATTCTTCCATGGCAGGTACGGGCTGACCGAGAAAATGGAGAGTGCAGTCGCTGAGAGGGACAACACAACCGCAAGGAGGCTTCTGCTTGTTCCCGCATGCCAGATAAAGGCTATGCCTAAGCATGACAAATAGAGCGAGAATGCTTGTAAAAGCTCTAATGGCCATATGCCGCCAGGGCAAACCAACCCAAGGCAAACGAGTAGGAAGAAGATGCTCAGCCAAAGCTCTTTGCTCCATGACCGCTGAAAGAATCCTTTTATGGTCATGCTGTCGGGTTCTTTCTTCTTCTCAGATTCAGAATCCAAACTTAGGTGGTGAATCCGAGCTGAATCATCTTATGTCGTGATGAAAATCAATGTTGCATCCAATGATGTGTGTGAGTTGAAATTTAAATTGTATTCAAACGCGGTCGTCCAAAACGGCAGTTCTGTCGAATCGCTTAACACGATTGTCTACTTTAGTGGCCTGAACCACAAGTCATGATGTTGTGATAGTAGGTTCGTTGGTACAGATTCAAAATTTCACGCCATGGTGAACATCAACTATCTTAACCAGTTTGGAAGCCGAATTTTCAGGGCGTTGGCCGTAATCGGTGTCTCAGTCGTACTGGTGGCAGTCTCCGCAGTAGAGGTCAGTGCTCAATCAGTGGGTATTACTGACGGAACCAGTATTACTCCCAATGCCAAGTCACTTCTCGACATCAGGTTGGACAACTCAGCCACGTTAGGCAAGGGATTATTGATTCCACGTGTTACTCATGCCCAGAGGGTGGAAATGACAACGGCTCCTAACAGTTTGAACAACGCTGCATCCAGTGCCACGGAGAGCGGAATGTTGGTGTATCAGTATGAGAGCGGTACATCTCCCAAAGGTTTCTATCATTGGAACGGAACCAGTTGGGCGAGATTGTTGGATGCGACAAGTGGTGGATGGTCAACCATTGGTAATAGTGGTACTGTGGTTGGAACTAATTTTCTTGGTACCACAGATGACGTGGGTTTGAGGCTGCGTACGAATAACTTGGAGAGAATTCGGATTTCTGGTGGAGATGCCAGTACTGGCGGTAACGTGGGCATTGGTCTCTCCGGGGATGCTGTGGAGAGGTTACAGGTTAACGGTAATCTGGTCCTAAGTCAAGGCGCGGACAGAAGGTTGTATGTTGCCCAGACTACCGCTAATGTGCCGGGATATGACTTGACCATAGAGGCTGGAGGCGCCCCTAATCCTTCAGGAAATGCGCAGCCAGGTGGGCATTTGGTCCTTCAGGCCGGTGCTGGTTTTGCGAATACGAATGCTGGTCCTGGGGGTAACGTTATAATCCGCTCTGGAGGAAATAGCGTTAGCGGACCAACTTTGGCAACCCAGTGGGGAGATATTGTATTTGAGATTGGTAATAACGGTGCGTCTGCAGCTGTGGAACAGATGAGGATTAGTAAGTTGGGGAAGGTTACGATAAATGATCTTATCCCGACAAATCCTAGTACTGTGTCTGTAGTTACAGCGAATTCCACGGGTGAGCTCGTTAAAATGCAGGCAGGTACTGCTCAGGCGAATCAGGTGCTGAAGATGAACTCGGCTGGAACTGCAATTGAGTGGGGGGCCGTAGCTCCTGCAACCGCTCTCAGTATATCAGGTCAAGCGGTTGGAGATATGCTTTATTTCGATGGTACCAGTTGGGTTCGTTTACCTGTTCCTGGAGCTTCGGCAGGTAGTGCTGGTGTGTATTGGGCGTTGACTATGCCGAATGCAGGTACCGGTACCCCTTCATGGGCTGCTACTACTGCTTTCACAACAACAGGGGATGATATGGGCACGCACAATGCTACCACCAGAGTGAATTTGAATGGTAATAGGATTACCAATGATCCTACGCCAACTGGAAACGAAGGTATCGGACTTGATGCCAATGGTAATGTGGCTATTGGTGTTGCTGTTGATGCGGCCTATGCATTGAAAATTGCTGGGAAAATGAACAGTAATGGAATCAACGAGACCTCTGATTTTAGATTCAAGAAGAATATCCAAGACATTCCCAATGCGTTGGAGACAGTTAGTAAAATGCGGGGGGTAACGTATGATTGGAGGACAGATGAATTTCCAGAGCGCAACTTTTCTGAAGGTCGCGATATGGGTGTGATTGCTCAGGAGATGGAGTTGTTGGTTCCCGAGGTGGTCTCGACAGGTGCTGATGGCTACAAAGCTGTTGAGTATGGTCACCTCGTGGGTATTCTCATTGAGGCTATCAAAGAGCAACAGGTCGTCATTGAAGGTCAGCGCGATGAGCTTACATCTCTTAAGGGGATGAAGGACGAGCTGAATTCTCTGAAGGCAAGCGTGGAACTGCTTACTGAACACATTCGCACGTCTCAGAAGTAGTGGCGAAATTCTTAGTGTTAAAGGCCCAAGCTGTAAGGCGTGGGCCTTTTTTTGTTGTCAATCCGGACAGGCCAGTGCTACTATGTACAGGTTCTTCACTCCAGCGTTTAGAAGCTCTTGGCCCGCTGATTCCAAAGTAGATCCGGTGGTCACCACATCATCTACAAGTATGACATTCTTGCCGCGGAAGAAGTGAGCGTTCGTCACAGCGAATATCGACTCCACGTTGGTGGTCCGGTCATAGCGTGATTTCTTGGTCTGCGAGGCTGTGTCAACATTCCTAACAAAATGGCGAGTACTTACTCTGCACTTGAGCACCTCTGCCATTCCACGGGCTATGAAATCACTCTGATTGTAGCCCCGCCTCCTCAGTTTGGTATGATGCAGGGGAATAGGCACGATCAAGTCAATCCCTTCAAGTCTCCCACATGAGAGCAATTCTTGGGCAAAATGAGCTCCCAAACGTGTGCCTATCACTGGTAATTGCTCGTACTTCATCCTATGGAGCATCCGTTGAACCTTGCCTCCTTTGGAGAAATGCAAATAGGCACAGGCCCAGGTGATGCGCAGTCTTCCTCGGAACAGTTCCTCTATAGGATTTACCGGGTAATTCCAGAAATAGGTCTTAGGGAGCCGGAAGGCGCATTCAATACACAGGTCTTTTTCCCCGGAACGGAGATGCGTATCGCATCCCACACAGAGCCTGGGGTAGAAGAAACTGAACAAGGCTGCCATGTAGGAAGCAAATTCCTTCCAAACACGTTGCAGAAGGTTGAAGGCGCTGTTCCTTTTCGAACGAGGTTCTTTCATTCTTTCTACATTTGGCCCACCTCAAACACCAAATCCAAAGATGGAAGAAAAAGAGAAGTCACAGAACAACAAGGTTTTCCTAATACTCGCAGTCATTCTGCTGCTGCTCTCTGGCGTGCTCGGCTGGCAGCTCTATGAGCAGAAGTCTTCTAATGACCAATTGGTGGCCGAGAAGACGCAGCTGATTGAAGAGAAGACGGCATTGAATGCTGAGCTGGATGCGCTGTTGGACAAGTACAAGTCATTGGAGGATGAGAATGGGACGCTGACGGAGGAAATGGAGGCACAGCGTCAGGAGTTGCTCCAATTGAAGGCAGACGTTGAAAAGTACAAGGGCGATGCGTCAAAGTTGGGTTGGTATAAGAGCCAGTTGGCCCAGTACAAGACAAAATACGATGAGTTGGAAGCGCGTTTTGACAGTCTTCAGGATGTGGCCGTGGCTCTACAGGGCGAGGTCGGTACACTCAAGACGGAAGTGACACAGCAGCAGTCCATCAATAAGGACCTCACAGACGAGAACATGGGTCTGGCAAATAAGGTGGCATTGGGTTCAGTGCTCACGGCCTATAAGATTGTCATTGAGGGCGTGAGAGGCAAGAACGAGAAGGTTCAGACCCGTGGGAAGAGAGCAGAGAAACTCAAGACCTGTTTCATTCTCAGCGAGAACTCTATTGCGAAGGCAGGTCAGCGTGACATCTATTTCCGAATTGTAGGTCCGGATGGAAAGGTGCTTACTCAGGGTCGTGGAGATGAGTTTGAGTTCGAGGGTCAGATGATGACTTACAGCATGGTGAAGCAGGTGGCCTACGAGAACCGTCAAATGGACATCTGCATGTATTACAACGCTCCCGAGAGTGGGTTCGGGGAGGGTAAATACACAGTGGAGATTTACACAGACAAAACGTTGATCGGTTCTAATTCCGTGACATTTAAGTGACCCCTATTTCTGATTTAAAGGAAGGCCCCTGAGCATTCGTGCTCAGGGGCCTTTTTCATACACAGTAAGGAAGAGAGGCGGCAAGTCAGTCGGCAGGTAAGTTTCTTCTAAACCAACCAAGAATTGATGACCTGAAGAAGACCAACGCGAATATCAATGCAAAGATGTAGGGCATGGCCATCAGGTAAAGAATGGCATCATTCAGCCCTCGCCCAGGCGTGAACGCATCATCACTGAACTGGCCTGAGCCTGCAACAGCCCTGCACATGCTGCATTGGGCCACTGCTGATGGAAGTGCGGCAATAATCAGAGGAACAGTCAGCAGAAGGCGATGGATTGTTCTCATGGCCGAGCGAGTTAAAAACTGTAGTAGGGGGATATCATCAGATATACCACTACACCTGTGACGGTCACATAAAGCCAGATAGGGAATGTGAACCGTGAAACCTTGCGATGCTGCTCCACTTTTCCTCCAAGCCCTAGATAAAAGGACGTGAGCACCAACGGGAACACTGCTGCAGCAAGGATGATGTGGCTGACCAGTATGAAAAGATAGAACGGTCGGATAGGATTATCCTCTGGGAAACGCGTCTCCACCCCGAAGGAATGGAAAACGATGTAGGAGACAAGGAACAGGCTTGACAGCGCGAAGGTTGTGATATTCAGTTTACGGTGCAGGGCAATATTCTTGCGGTTGATGGCCATGAACGAAGTGACCAACAGTACCGAGCATGTGCCGTTGATAATAGCGTTGAGCATGGGCAGGAACTTCGCCCAATCGGGGATACTGTCTGACTTGGGCAACTGATAGAGCACCACGACCACGGCAAAAACAACTGCCGAAAGTGCCAATATGATCCGGAACACCGTTTTATCGTTCATTCTTTCTCAGGCATTGCCGCCCCCTTGTTGTTCTTCTTGAGTGCAAGGTTATACTCTGCAATAAGAATCTTGATGTCGTCTATCAGATCATTGACGTGGGCGGAATTGGTTCCGTCATAAACACCGATGAGGTTGCCGAGGTCATCCTCACGTGAGCGCAGCTTCCCTTCCTTATCGACCAGCACGAAATATTCCGTGTGCAGGAATCCGCCTGGGGCGGAGTCGTCTTCCATGGCACTGGAGAGGAACTTATAGGCTACGCTGTAAAGCGAATCCTTGTCTCCAGTGATGAAATGCCAGTTGGGGGAGTCAATGCGCCTGCTCACAGCATATTCTTTCAGTGTTTCCGGTGTGTCCCGTTTAGGGTCAACAGTGATGGAAACGATATGCAGGTCATCGTAATGGGCGAACCGTTCGTGCACTTTCGTGAGATTGGCCGTCATGATGGGGCAGATGCTGGGGCACGAGGTGAAGAAGAAGTTCACCACGTAAATCTTCCCTGCGAGGGCCTCTGAGCGGAGGGTGTCCGCATTCTGGTCGGGGAAGGCGAAGGAGGGAGCCTCACGTTGCTTCAGTTCGCCCAGTTCGTCCGTATAGGTGACATAGGGAAGGTGGGCGAAGTTGTGCTTTCCCTGAATCAGATAGAGGTAAAGCAGCGATGGAAGCAGGAGCAGCGCAAAAAGTACCAGATACTTCTTTCTGGCTCCTGAGACCTCAGCGGACATCAGAACCCGAGATAATTCTCTACCGCAGGGCGTATTGTGCCGTTGTAGGTGGCCTCGGTCAGAGCGATGAAGATGAGGTAGCCGATCAGGATGAAGAAGGGCAGGATAACAGAGTACTGGAAGCTCTTCTTCTCATCGCCCATGTGCATGAAGTACCAAGTGATGCCAGCGGCCTTCACGAGGGTCATGATGATGAAGGAGTATTTGAGAACGGCCTTCATCGATTCATCTCTGGACCATGCCATGCCCATGCCCACCTCAACGATGGTGATGAGCGACAGGGCCAGAAGCACCTTCATGAAAAGCCCGCGAATCTTCTTTCCCTCGGCCTCACCGTGGTGGTTGTCGAGGCTGTATTCGTAAACATCGTCCCTTACGTCCATAGCGCTTGTGCTTTATCGTTCTTGGAAATTGAGTTTGATCAGAGGAGGTAGAAGAAGGTGAATACGAATACCCACACCAAATCCACGAAGTGCCAATAGAGCCCGGTCTTCTCGACCATCTCGTAATGTCCGCGCTTGTGGTATGTGCCGTCCACCACCCCAAGGAAGATGATGAAGTTGATGACCACGCCAGAGAATACGTGGAAACCGTGGAAACCTGTGATGAAGAAGAAGAAGTTGGCGAAGAGCGAGATGCCGTATTCGTTGTGCTTCAGGTTGGCACCATGAATGTGCGTGGCCGTGGCCTTCAGTTTCTCCGCCTCGGCACCGGCCACTTCCACGAAGCCCGACTTATCGTTGGCTGGAACGAGGAACACGCCTTCTTCCAGCACATGCGTGTGCGGGTCGATCTTGTGGCGCATCACGGTGACACCGTCCTCAAGGAGGTAGGCACCGTGCGGTGTGCCATGGATGAAGTGGTACCACTCCCAGGCCTGTGAGCCAACGAAGATGAGACCTCCCACGATGGTCCATACCATCCATTTCTGAACGGCCGACTTGTCCATCCGGTGGCCGGCCTCAACGGCAAGCACCATGGTAACGGATGAGGCGATGAGGATGAAGGTCATCAGGGCCACATAGGCCAGCTCGATGTGCCCGTCATAGAAGGGGAAGTGCGTGAACACGTCACCGGCCGTTGGCCAGATGTCCTCGTACTTGTGGCGCATGTAGCCATAGGCGGTGAGCAGACCTGAGAAGGTGAATGCGTCAGAGAGGAGGAAGAACCACATCATCATCTTCCCGTAGCTCATCTTGAAGGGAGAGGTGCCTCCGCCCCAAGGGTTTGCACCGTGATCGCTGTGGGATGGGGCGGTGTGGTGGACTGCGTGACTTGCCATGCTTATCGTTTAAAAAGGTATCAGGCCCTGTTTTGCGGGTGCAATTTTAGCGAATAAAGGTCAGAAAGAGGAAGAGGTAAATCCAAAGAATATCGAGAAAGTGCCAGTAGATGGCGCCCATGTCCACACCGAGGTGGTCCTGGGCCGTGAAACGTCCGCTGTTGGCCTTGAAAAGCAGCACCACCAGATAGAGCAGACCCCCGATGAGGTGGGCCACGTGAAGGCCCGAGAGGATGAATAGGAAGGATGAACTGACGTTGAACGTGCTGTTGATCTTCTCGTCCAGTGGTTTCTCATAGCCGATGTCGTCCGGGCGGAAGTACTTGCCATCGTGGAAAAGCAGCGGTTCTCCCTTCATCAGGATAACATAGTCCTTGCCATACTCGCCCTGCAGCGTGCTGATGTGGCCCACGAAGAACTTGCCGCCCTGGTTGAGCTGTTTCCAGCCGCTGTATTGCGCAGCAGTGAAGGCGAGGCCCAGCAGCAGTGTGATGCCCAGCCAACGGGTGAGACCCGAGGTGTTTCCCTGCTTGATGCACCTCGTGGCCATCCACATGGTGAGGCTGCTGATGGCGATGATGATGGTGCTGATGCCGAACATGGAAGGCAGGTCGTGCAGCACCCAGAAGTGGTCGGCCTGAAGCACGATGTAGGCACTGGTGAATGCCCCGAAGAACATGGCGATGCTGCCCACGCCCAGCCACACGAGCATCTTCTTGGCCCGCGTGTTCTTGGCCTTCAATTCTTCATTGGTGTACATCTGTTATCGGTATTGGAAGAAGAAAATGGAAGATTGGAATTGGTCTAAGGCAACTCTTACAAAGTCATTGAGAAGAACGAAAGGACATGAACTGGCCACGGAAGCACGGAAATACACGGAAAAGAAAAGAAGGATTCGTGATTGTCATTTACAAGGGAAGTGTTAATGATTGGAGTTCAAGAAAATTCCGTGTTCTTCCGTGCTTCCGTGGCTAAAATCATGTTTCACAAGGGGTAGGTTGTCGGAATTCACATCTTATCTAACAAGTAGGCCAGTTGCACCACGGGCAGGTAGAGGAATGAACCGAACATCAGGCGTTTGGCAGCATCGGCATCGAGCGAGCGGTAGAGGTCGATGGCCTGCTTGGCAAAGATGCCTCCCGCAACAACGGCCACAGCCGCAGCTATGTTGCCGACAAAACCGAAGAATGTGGGCAGCAGGCTGATAGGGATGAGACCGATGGCATAGACCACGATCTGGAATGCGCTGCCCCGGTCGCGGCCCCCGGCCGATGGCAGCATCTTGAAGCCGGCCTTCAGATAATCGTCATTCACCCGCCAGGCGATGGCCCAGAAATGGGGGAACTGCCAGATGAACTGCACTGCGAACATGAGCCAGGCCAGATGCGTGATGCTGCCGAAACCACCGGTGGCCGCCACGCAGCCCAGCATGGGAGGGATGGCCCCGGGAATGGCCCCCACGAACACCGCGAACGGGGTGACGCGCTTCAGGGGCGTGTAGGCCAGCACATAACTGAGCATGGCGATGAGGCCCAGAATGCCGCTCATCGGATTGATGAAGATGCCCAGAATGCCTATGCCCACCGCACCCGACAGTGCGGCCACGATGACGGCCTCCACCACCGACATGCGGCCCATGGGCAAGGGGCGGGCCTTGGTGCGCTCCATCAGCCCGTCCAGCTCGCGCTCTATGATCTCATTGAATCCGTTGCTGGCCCCCGTGAGCAGCGTGCCCCCGATGATGAGCCAGGTGAACACCGTCCAATCCACAGCATCGGCCGCTATGCCATAGCATATGCCAGCGGACACGACCACGAGCGCAGCCAACCTCAGCTTCATGAAAGCTGCGTAGTCCTTGGCCTTGCCGGGTATGGAGAGCGATGGGTTCAGGGCCTGATGGTGCTGAGGGCGTATGCTGCCTGTGGGGCCGCGAAATTACGCTCCAGCGGCCGGCATCGGGGAATAAAGCACGGACCAGAACTGATCTTGCCCCATAGGTGTGCTTCCATGGCCCGCAAGCAGTGCCGGCAGGGCTTTGGCCGCTCAGGTATCCCGGACCGGGAATGCACTTCATGTCCATGGACTTGTCAAGTAAATCATTATTAGTACAGAATATAATACTGATAAAAAAACCGATAAGAACGATAAATCAAGTCTTTACATTGATAATAAGTGGATTAATACCGATAATAAAGAAAGTAATATCTTAAAAAAAGAAAAGATGTAAGATGAAAATGCAACTAAAGTTTCTGCTTTGTCGGTAAAGATGGTAATTGTATATTTGGCGCGATGAGCTATATCGGATAAGATGTGAAAAGCTTTTGAAGCTAAAATGGAGGTATCAATAAAGAATTCATAAACATCTGAGTAATCATGAGCGATATACTACGTATCTACAGCATGACCGATGCGCAGATGGTGAAGAAAGCGACCCTTGTGAGGAACCTCGTCATCCACCATCTGAGCGATTTCGCGGCTTTCGACCCTGTTTTCAATGACGCCATGATGGCCGATTGGGACAGGCTTATCGAGGAGAGTGTCGCCTCTGGCACGGATGAGACCAACCTCGACTCGTTGGGCATCCACACCGCCATACTGGGGGAGGCCGAGAAGGGCTGCATAGCGGCCATGCGCGACCTGCGCTACTATGCCTCCAAGGCCTTAGCGCAGACCAGTGCCGAGTGGGCCTATCTCAACCTGCGTGGGCTGGCCCGCGCGCGGCAGAGTTCGCTGCGGCTGGCCATGTTCCTCTATGTGGAGCACCGCGTGGCCACGGCCCTCGCCCCGCAGCTTACGGCCGTGGGCATGACGCCCGATATGATCGAGGCGCTGAAACTGCGGGCCGATGAGCTGCACGCGGCCGACCTTGAACAGGAGCTTTTCAAGCATGAGCGCCTGCGGCAGACGCGCCTGCGCATCGCCCGGTTCAATGCCGTGTGGGAGATGTGCCGCCTGGCCAACCGTGCCGCCCAGGTGATCTATGCCGAGGACGAGGTGAAGCGAGGCATCTTCGGGCTGGAGTAGGGTAGGGAGCTTAAAGTTTGGCGCTCAGCCGTGGAATGGCAATAAATGGATTCACATCACGTTGTGGGCAGCGTCACAAAGTGAACTCATCATGCGGCATCTTCTCTGTCTGATTCTGGCATTTGCCCATGGGCATCTGTTTGCACAATGCGACCATCACGACCAATGGCCACCAGCGCACGGGGTGGCAGAGTTCGAGGATGATGATGCCGTGTGGGATATTCCCATCGTGGTTCATGTGCTTTATGGTAACGCAGAGGATAGTGTGCCTGTGGATAGGATACGCTCCTTGTTCCTGGACTCGGTGAATGCGGATTACCGCAGGACTAATTGGGACACCATCTACACTCAGACCGCCTACAGACCCATATCGGTGGATACCCGTGTCCAGTTCCACTTCGCTGAGACCGACCCTCAAGGGTTGCCCACCATTGGTATCAATTACATTCAGACAGACGGACAGACCTTCAATTGGTCAGGCCGTGAGATGATGTTCGACAGCCTTGGAGGCCGGCAACCTTGGGACATTTGTCGTTACATCAACATTTACCTGTGCAGATACACAGGCGGAAAGCAGTTCGCGGAAAGCACCAGTGCGTGGAATGAGAGCGAAAATGTCGGACTTGCTGTCACGCCCGAAGTGTTCATGCATCAGTCAGAGTATCGGTTGAGTAGGCATCTGACCCATTTTCTGGGGCATTATCTGGGGCTGAGGGATTACCATCACACCAACAATTGCATTGACGTGGACGGAGTTGAAGATACGCCTGTGCAACGCAATCCACCGGTCATTGACCTATTGAATCCTGATTCGATCTATGAGGAAACATTCTGTGACCCTATACCGAATGGCAGGCTAGGCTGCAACTTCATGTTGCTTACCTATCCGAATCTGTTGGGCAGGATGAACATGTTCACTCGCGGACAGAAGGGGTATCTGCGTTCAAGGATGGCCCTGTATCATCCTGGTCTGATAGATCCCACGTTGTGTTCGACAAGCGTTGACCAGGAGGAGCATGTGGGCAAGAGCTTTGTGCTACACCCCAACCCCACTTCCCACGACCTCAGTTTCCACTCAGCAGCACTGACCACTTATGCGATCACCGACCTTTCAGGCCGCACCGTGCAGCGGGGCATGGCACAGGTCGGATACAACACCGTGGATGTGGCCACCCTGCCCGATGGCCTCTATCTGTTGCGGCTGGAGGGAACAGGCTCTGCCGCGCGGTTCGTCAAGGCAGGCTACTGATAGAACGACAAAGGGCGGTCCGTGGCATGCACAGACCGCCCTTGCAACAGGTCGGAACCCCGAAGTGAGAACCTATCAGAGCTTGGCCTTCACCTCTACGATCTCGTAGCCTTCGATGATGTCGCCCACCTTGATGTCGTTGAAGTTGTTGATGTTCAGACCGCACTCGTAGCCTTTGGTCACCTCCTTCACGTCCTCCTTGAAGCGCTTGAGGGATGCCAGTTCGCCTGTGTAGACCACAATGCCATCGCGGATGACGCGCACCTTGGTCTGGCGGGTGAATTTGCCATCGAGCACCATACAGCCGGCCACCGAGCCCACGCGGGTGATCTTGAACACATCGCGCACTTCGATGTTGCCCACGATCTTCTCCTCGTATTCCGGGGCCAACATGCCCTCCATGGCGGCCTTCACCTCTTCGATGGCATCGTAGATGATGCTGTAGAGCTTGATCTGGATCTGTTCCTGCTCCGCGATCTTGCGGGCATTCATGGACGGGCGAACCTGGAAACCGATGATGATGGCATCCGATGCGGAGGCCAGCATGACGTCCGTCTCTGTGATGGCGCCCACACCCTTCATCAGGATGTTGACCGCGATCTTGTCGGTGCTGAGCTTGAGCAGCGAATCGGAAAGCGCCTCGATAGAACCGTCCACATCGCCCTTGACGATGAGGTTGAGCTCTTGGAAGTTGCCGATGGCGATACGTCTGCCGATCTCGTCCAGCGTGATGTGTTTACGGGTGCGCAGACCCTGCTCACGCTGCAATTGTAGGCGCTTGTTGGCGATGTCGCGGGCCTCACGCTCGTCCTCCATGCCGTTGAACTTGTCACCGGCCTGTGGGGCTCCGTTGAGACCGAGAATCTGCGCAGGCATGGACGGCCCTGCGAAGGGGATGTTCTGTCCGCGCTCGTTGAAGATGGCCTTCACCTTGCCGCTGAAACAGCCTGCGAGCATCACATCGCCCACATGCAGGGTGCCCGATTGCACCAGAACGGTCGATACGAAACCACGGCCCTTGTCGAGCTCGCTCTCGATGACCGTTCCCACCGCACGCTTGTTCGGGTTGCCTTTGAGTTCGAGGATCTCGGCCTCGAGCAGCACCTTCTCCAACAGTTTGTCAACGTTGGTACCGTGCTTGGCCGATATCTCCTGGCTCTGGTATTTGCCGCCCCAGTCCTCCACGAGCAGGTTCAACTGCGCAAGCTGCTCCTTGATCTTCTCGGGATTGGCGTTGGGCTTATCTATTTTGTTGATAGCAAAAATCATCGGTACCCCTGCCGCCTGGGCGTGGTTGATGGCCTCCTTGGTCTGGGGCATGATGTCATCGTCCGCTGCCACCACGATGATGGCCACGTCCGTCACCTGCGCACCACGGGCACGCATGGCGGTGAAGGCCTCGTGGCCCGGTGTATCAAGGAAGGAGATGCGCTTGCCGCCCGTCACTTCCACCGAGTAGGCCCCGATGTGCTGGGTGATGCCCCCGGCCTCGCCCGCCACTACATTGGCGTTGCGTATGAAGTCGAGCAGCGAGGTCTTACCGTGGTCCACGTGACCCATGATGGTGACAATGGGCGGACGTTCCACGAGATCTTCGGGGTTGTCCTCCTCCTCGTTCACAGCATCCTGCACCTCGGCACTCACGAATTCCACCCCGAATCCGAACTCCTCTGCCACGATGCTCAGGGTCTCGGCATCCAATCGTTGGTTGATGGACACGAACAGACCGAGGCTCATACAGGCCGAGATGATGTTGGTGACGGGCACGCCCATCATCTGGGCCAGGTCGTTGGCGGTCACGAACTCGGTCACCTTCAGGGTGCTCTTCTCGCGCTCCTGCTGATCCATCTCCTCCTGCATCCGCTCCTGCACCATGGCGCGCTTGTCGCGTCTGTGCTTCGATGCCTTTGATTTACCTCCACCACCGGTGAGACGCGCAAGGGTCTCTTTCACCTGCTTCTGGATCTCTTCTTCGGTGAGGGCGGGTTTCACCTCCCTTCTCGGACCCTTGTTGGCCGCAGGACCGGTGCCCAATGGGCGGGGTGCAGCCGAGGCGGGCTCGGCCGTACTCACACGCTTGCGCTTACGTTTGTTATCGGCCGTGCTGCCGGTGGATGATGCTACAGGCTTGCGTTCACGCTCCACAGGGAGCTCCATCTTGCCAAGCACCTTGGTGCCGGCCAGACGGTCGGCCACGGCACGGATGATCTCGGGCTCTGCAGGTTTCTCGGGTGCTGCGGGTTGTTCAGGTTCTATTGCCTTCACGGACTCAGCCGCCTGCGTTTTCTCCTCGGCAGCCTTGGTCGTCTTAGCAGCTTTCTCGGCTTTCTCAGTCTCGACTTTCGCCTTTGTAGCGGCCTCGGCCTGCTCACGCTCGAGTTTCTCCTTGGCGGCCTGTTGCTTCTTCCGTTCCCGCGGGTCCAACGGAAGTTCCATTGTCCCGATGACCTTGGGACCGGTAGATGCCTTCTCCTCTTCCACCACTGGGGCGGGTGCAGGTTCAGATGTCACAGGTGTGGCAGCAGGGATTGGAGCGGGTGCCGGGGCCGGTGCCTTCACGGGCTCCGCCTCCACAGGCTTCTCGGCTGCTGCCAGACGCTCTTCCTTACGCTCCTTGAGCACTTCCGCCTTCTTCTCGGCCTCCTGCTTCAGCTTGCGGTCGGCCGCGAACTGATCGAGCAGGAGGTTATAGGCCGCATCGTCCAGCTTCGTGTTGGGGTTGATATCGTCATACCCCTTCGCCTCCAGGAAATCCTTGGCGGTGGCAAGCCCTACTCCGAGCTCTTTCAACACCTTACCTATGCGAACCAGTTTATCCTCTGCCATTTGCACTTTTTATCATTACTGCACTTACAATCTGCCTGTCTCCGGCCCTGTAGGCCCTGTTGCGGTCACATGGCTCAGTCCTCAAATTCGGAACGGAGCACCCGCAGAACGTCATCTATCGTCTCCTCCTCAAGGTCGGTCCGTTTCACAAGGTCTTGGCGGCTCACCTGAAGCACGCTCTTGGCGGTGTCGAAACCAACGGCCTTGAGCGCATCCAGCACCCAGCCCTCGATCTCGTCTGCGAATTCCTCGAGGTCAACGTCTTCCTGATCCGTATCGGAATCGCGGTACACATCAATCTCATAACCCGTGAGCTGACCGGCCAGACGGATGTTGTAGCCACCCTTGCCGATGGCTAGGGAGACCTGATCGGGCTTGAGGAACACGTCCACGCGCTTGCTCTCCTCCTTGATTTCCATACGGGTGATCTTGGCAGGGCTCAATGCACGTGAGATGAACAGTTGTGTGTTGTGGGTGAAGTTGATCACATCGATGTTCTCATTCTTCAGTTCGCGCACGATGCCGTGGATGCGCGATCCCTTCATTCCCACACAGGCACCTACCGGGTCCACACGGTCGTCATAGGATTCAACCGCCACTTTGGCACGCTCACCAGGAACGCGTACGATTTTTTTAATGGTGATGAGACCATCGAACACCTCGGGCACCTCGTTCTCGAACAGGCGTTCGATGAAGCGTGGGTCGGTGCGCGATAGCACAACGCGTGGGTTGTTGTTCACCATTTCTACCTCCTTGATTACGGCCTTCACGGTCTCGCCCTTCTTGAAGTAGTCGCTAGGAATCTGCTCGGTCTTCGGCAGCACCAGTTCATTGCCTTCGTCATCCAGGATGAGCGCCTCGCGCTTCCAGATCTGGTAGACCTCTCCGGTGAAGAGCTCGCCCTCGCGGTCCTTGTATTTACGGAAGATGTTGTCCTTCTCAAGGTCCATCAGTCGTCCAACAAGGTTCTGGCGGATGGCCAGCACCGCCCTGCGGCCGAAATGCTCCAGCTGAACAGGCTCCGAGCAGTCCTCGCCCACTTCAAAGTCGTCCTGCACCTTGAGCGCGTCCGACAGAGCAATCTGTGTGAGCGGGTCCTCCACTTCACCGTCCTCCACGATTTCGCGGGTACGGTAGATTTCCAGGTCGCCCTTCTCCACGTTCACGATCACATCGATGTTCTCCTGCGATCCGAACTGCTTTTCCAGCACGCTTTTGAAAACGTCCTCCATGATGTTCATCAGGGTGACCCTGTCGATGTTCTTGAATTCCTTGAATTCCTGAAATGACTCGACCAGATTGAGGTTTTTCATTGGTTTTAGTTGAAGGAAATTACTGTCTTGGCTTGTTTTATCTGTTGTAGCCCTATGGTCACCGGACCCGGCTGCTCTTCATTCTTCTTCAGTTTCTTCTTGGCCTCGGGCATGATGGTCACCTGCTCCTCATCCGCAGCGAGCACCTCGCCTTTGACCGTGGTGCCATCGATGGTATCCACCTTGAGCGTGCGCCCAATGTTCTTCACGTATTGCAGGGGATGCAGCAGTGGCTCTGTGAGTCCGGGGGTCGACACCTCCAACTCAAAATCCTCCTGCTCGCGGTCGAGGTTGCCCTCGATGTGACGGCTGATCTGGACACAGTCGCGCACCGTCACTCCTTGAAGGCTGTCCACAAAAACCCGGATGCGGTTGCCGGGCAGCACGCGCACGGCCACAATGAAGCGGTCGCTGTCTGCAATGCGCTCTTCCACAAGAGCTGTGATCCGTGCCTCTGTTATCATCATTAAAAAAGGGGACTGCGTGTCCCCTTCTCCGTTTCATTTCGCGGTGCAAATGTATGCTTTTCCTCCTAACGGGACACAACCCGTCCCAGATTCTCCCGTCAAATCGCCTGTCCGCCCGCTGCGGTATGGGCCTATTGCTAAATTTGCCACCCGTTCCTAAAAACATGAACATGAGATTCTCCCTACTTTCCTTCTCCTTTGTGCTGGTATACCTGATGAATGGCCTCAGTGCGCAGGCGCAGCAGACCGATAAACGCCTGAACGCTGCATACAGCAAGAAGGAGCTGGCGGAGATGTCTAAGAACGATGCAGGTCAGCTGGCCTACCTGTCGTTCTATCTCGACAATGGTTACCAGATTGTTGACGTGCCGAAAGGGAAAGAGGACGGTGTTAAAGAGACTGTCAACCTGAAGAGCCTCGACCCGAAGGACATCAACCTGCTTGCGCTGAAACTCCCGCAGCATGAATTCGCCCGTCAGTATTACCTCATTCCGGGAACGGGCAAGATGCTTGTGCATCTTCCCAAGAGCGAGGTGGAGGCGGCCTTCAAAAAAGCGTCCAAGTAATCAAGGACAAGAATTTCAAACATGAGAAAGTATAGGATTCTGGGCCTCGGCCTGACACTGACGGCATGGGTCGTTCAATCTGCCATGGCCCAGATCACCGTGCCTATAACCGATGGTGGCTCGGTAACGCTGGACTGTGGTGCCGGAGGAACGTTGGAACACACGTTCGTAGATGACAACGCGAATGGCAACTATCCCGCGAATGCTGATTTCACGGTCACTGTGTGTCCTGACGGTGTGAATGGAAGCAAGGTGTCACTGCGTATGTTCACGGATGTTGGCGATACGTGGGATGTGCATTCTTCGGACACGCTCTTCGTTTATGACGGCACCAGCACCAGTGCGCCCCTTCTCGGAGCGTTCAACAGTGCTACCGATCCGGTGGGCATCGGTCCGCAGGCGTCATTCAATAATCCTTCGGGCTGTCTCACTTTCCGCTTTGTTTCAAGTGCTGCGAATGAGGGAGCGGGTTTTCAGGGAATCATCAGCTGCGGTTTCCCGTGCCAGCCCTTCACACCGACCATCACATCTGTTCCGGCTCAGGTTCCTGCTGACACGGGTTGGATAGACATCTGTCTTGGTGACACGGTATGGCTGCAGGGTGGTGGTATTTTCCCATACTCCGGAACCAAAGGTGGTCTCGGCTACGACCAGTCCGCTGCCAACAGCACCTATAACTGGGAGTTTGCTGATGGAACCACCTTTACCAATCAGCAGTCGGTGTTCTTCGTGCCTCAGGTGCGGGCAGGTTATTTCGTTGAGATGCGCATGACAGATGTGCAGGGCTGTGTTGCTGCCACGACCACCAAGATCAGGGTCTCTACCATCCCCGATTTCTCGCAGACCACGAATCAGTTGCAGGATACCATCTGTCTGGGAGAATCGACCATTCTGGTAGGAGGGGTTTCATTCACAGACACTACGGGTGT
This sequence comes from uncultured Chryseobacterium sp., assembly GCA_964488095.1. Lineage (GTDB taxonomy): Bacteria > Bacteroidota > Bacteroidia > UBA10329 > UBA10329 > UBA10329. Next base: position 68,826 of record CAZATP010000011.1, on the reverse strand, counting down.
ACTTCCCACAGAGGGTTCGTTCATCAACGGTGGCATTTTCGCTGGCCTCACTTATCTGCCCGATGGTTCTGGAGTGAATTATCAGACCACTATTGATATTTCCAATTTCGAGGATGGACAGGTGGTTCAGAGCGGAACGGACATTCTGGACATGTGTGTCACCATGGAGCACAGTTATCTGGGCGATCTGGAGATGAGGCTCACCTGCCCGAATGGCACCAGTATCAACATCTTCAACTCTTTCACTGGCAATGGCCTTTTCCCCGGTGGTTTCGGTGGTGGGGGAACATACCTCGGCCAGGCGTTGGACAATGGCAACGGCACCCCCGGTGTAGGTTGGGAATACTGCTTCTCCGATTTGGCCACATGGGGCACGATGGGTCAGGAATTCCAACAGGGCAATACCACGCCAACGGGCGGACCCACACCGGGCAATGCCATGTCGGAAGGAACCTACCTGCCAGAGGAGAGCTATGATACTTTCATCGGGTGTCCTATCAATGGCACTTGGACCCTCACGGTAAGGGATAATATCGGAGTGGATGACGGCTACATCTTTGAATGGGGTATCCTTTTCAACCCCGACATCGATCCCAATGCGGAGTTCTATGTTCCCACCATTGCCGGAGCCGCTTGGGACATAGACCCTACCATTATCGCCAATCAGGGCGACACCCTTATTGTGGTGCAGCCTTCAGAGCCGGGCAGCTATAACTACACGTTCCGGGTCACAGACAGTTTCGGGTGCGATTATGACACCACGCTCACGGTGCATGTGGTGCCACCCCTTGCCCCAATGGAAGATGTGTTCACCTGCGGGTTGAACTATCAGCTCATAGCGGCAGAGTATGACATCATCGGACAGTGGACCTATATCCCACCTGCTGTGGGTGCAACTGCGTCCTTCAGTCCCAATGCCTTCAGCCGCACACCTGTAGTCACTGTCAGCCAGCAGGGGGCCTACCAGTTCATCTACACCTCGTCCTATTGCAACCAGACTGATACGATAGAGGTACTGTTCGCTCAGGCCCCTGCGCAGGTGGCGTTGACAACAGACACGGTCTGTCCTGGTTCGAATGTGATGTTTGATGCGTTGAACACGGGCATCAATGCCAATTACACTTGGACTCCCGGAGGCGCCACAACACAGATTTTTACCTTGGAGAACATCACGCAGACCACCGGTGTGCAAGTGGTGGTTACCAATGACTGTGGTACAGTCACCAGCGCGGCAACGATCAGAGTGGTCGACATCAATGTTGGCGGGCCATTGGAGGTCTGCCTTCAGAATGATGGTGACCTGTTTGTCACCGGTAGCCGCGAGGGAGGTGAGTGGAGCTTTACTGGCCCTGCAGGCGGTAATGTCAACTTCGCCCCGAATGCGCAGAGTCAGACGCCAAGTGTTACTTCCACGGTGGCAGGCAGCTACACGCTCACCTATACGGACAACGAGTGCGGCACGGCCCATACTTGGCCGCTGACATTCGCTCCGGCCCCTACCGTGCAATTGACGGCCGACACGAACAGGATCTGCGTGGAGGATGAGATTGTGCTCCGATACACGACCAATACTGCGTTCCTCGATGCCATCACCTGGTCACCCTACAGCTCATCGACCGATTCATTGGTCCTGTCTGGTGGTGATTCACTAGCCTTCAGCGCTTTGGATAGCCTGTTCACCGTGACCGTGACAGTTGAGAATTTCTGTGGGGAGGGCGAAGCGACCTTCACCTATCAGGTGATTAATTGCAACATCAACCTGCCTAACGTGTTCAATCCCAACTCGAGTGTTGCTGTGAACAGCTTCTTCAACGTGGAGGCCCTGGATCTGCATCCGGGTAACAACATGAAGATCTATGACCGTTGGGGGCGACTCCGAATCGATCAGGACGACTATCATCTCAGCCCTTGGAATGGTGAGGGTGCAGCCGATGGGGTGTATTTCTATGTGCTCACCAGAAATGGCTATGAGCCGCTTACAGGTTACGTTCACAAGGTGAGCAGCAGCAACTGACAGGTCCGATCATTTTCAAGTTTCAACATCCGCTGGGAACCTTTACGCCCAGCGGATGTTGCTTTTCAGCATATAGCTCATGAAAGTCACAGAACATCTGGAACGCGCCTCCGGCACGCTCTTCTCCCTTGAGATTCTTCCGCCTCTGAAAGGCAAAGGCATCGATTCCCTTTTCAGAGGCATAGAGCCGCTCATGGAGTTCAAACCGGCCTTCGTGGATGTGACCTATCACCGCGAGGAGTATGTCTACAAGAAGCGGGAAGGAGGTTTTCTGGAGAAGGTCAGCATTCGCAAGCGCCCAGGGACTGTCGGTATCTGTGCGGCCATCATGCACCGCTTCGGCATCGATGCTGTTCCGCATATCATCTGCGGAGGCTTCAGCCGGGAGGAGACTGAGAATGCACTTATCGACCTCAGCTTCCTTGGCATCGACAATGTGCTCGCCTTGCAAGGAGACAGTATAAAGACCGAGCGCGATTTCGTTCCGGAGCCGGGAGGTCATGCCTATGCCAATGAACTTGTGCAGCAGATAGTGGACATGAACAATGGCCGTTTTCTGGATGATGACCTGAAAGACGTGGAGCGGACGAACTTCTGCATCGGTGTGGCCGGCTACCCGGAGAAGCACATCAAGGCCCCGAATCGTAAGGCCGATCTGCGTTACCTCAAGCAGAAGGTGGATGCCGGTGCAGAGTACATTGTCACACAGATGTTCTTCGACAATGCGGCATACTTCCGTTTCGTGGATGAATGCCGCACGGCTGGGATAACGGTTCCCATCATCCCGGGCATCAAACCACTGACGGCCAAAGTGCAGACCAAAGTGCTGCCGAGCATGTTCCACATCGACCTTCCGCCCGACCTGTTCGAGGCCGTGGAAGATTGCCGGACCAATGAGGATGCGCAACAGGTAGGGGTGGAGTGGTGCATTCAGCAATGCCGCGAACTGGTGGCGGCCAAGGTGCCATGCATCCATTTCTACACCATGGGCCGTTCCGAGGCTACCAAGGCAGTGGCCTCGGTGGTGTTCTGATGAATGCCATTGATCTGTGAGGTGACTCGCTGTCTCCCGACCACCTTTGTCCTTCCATGACCAACGTTGAAATTTCAAGATTCCTCTCGCTTGCAGCCTCCTTCCCGATTGTGGATGTGCGGTCTCCGGGAGAATACTTGGCCGGACACATGACCAATGCGGTCAACATCCCTCTTTTCTCGGATGAGGAAAGAGCGCAGGTGGGGACCCTCTACAAGCAGCAGGGCCGAAAGGACGCCATCGAGAAGGGGTTGGAGTTCGTAGGCCCCAAGATGTTGGCACTCGCCAAGGAGGCCGAGCGTGTGGCAATGAACGGACAGTTGTTGGTGCATTGTTGGCGTGGTGGCATGCGGAGCAACCGAATGGCTTGGCTTTTCGAGCAGGTGGGGTTGGAATGTACCGTGCTCGAAGGGGGCTACAAGGCCTATCGGACGGAGATCATGTCCCGCTTCGCAACGCCAGGGAAACTGCTTGTGCTTTCCGGACCTACTGGGTCGGGAAAGACGGATGTGCTGCACGAACTGCGCCACATGAACGAACAGGTCATTGACCTTGAGGGACTGGCCCATCACCGGGGTTCGGCATTCGGTGGACTCGGAATGTTACCGCAACCGTCCAGCGAGCAGTTTCAGAATGACATCTTCGCCCATCTTTCATCTCTGGATCCGGAGAGAACGATTTGGGTGGAGAGCGAAAGTCTTACCATAGGTCGAGCCTATCTGCCGGTGAACCTTTGGAATGCGATGAACGCGGCTCCGTCCATCGAGGTCGAAGTCCCCAGACCGGAACGTGTGAAACGGTTGGTGCGTGATTATGGCGCTATGGATACGGCCCTCCTCTCCCAGTCCATCATCAGGCTTCAGCAGAATTTCGGAGGTAACCGCGTGAAGGATGCCTTGGAACTGCTGGAGCGTGGAGACCTTTCTGCCGTGGCCGACATGCTGTTGGACTACTATGACAAACGTTATCTCTTCGGGCGTGACAAGCATCGCACAGGGGAGATGATGTCTGTGCTTACCTCGACAGGTGATGCACAGCATAATGCCAAACTTGTTCTGGAAGCTAAGAAACAGCAACATGGAAGATAACCAAGATCAAACTGTTAGACTCACTCAGTTCTCACATGGGTCGGGTTGCGGCTGCAAGATCGCTCCCTCGGTCCTCCGTCAGATTCTGGGCGATGATGCCAGCAGCGAGGTGTTTCCGGATCTGCTGGTCGGCAACAGCACTTCGGATGATGCTGCCGTGATGCGCATTGACGCTGATAGGGCCATCATCAGCACCACTGATTTCTTCATGCCCATAGTGGACGACCCTTTCGATTTCGGAGGCATTGCGGCCACAAATGCGGTCTCGGACATATACGCCATGGGAGGCAGGCCTCTTATGGCCGTGGCCATTCTGGGCTGGCCAGTGGACAGACTGCCTCCGCAGGTGGCTGCTCAGGTTCTCGCGGGGGCCAGGGCGGCATGTGCAGGGGCGGGTATCCCGCTGGCCGGAGGACACAGCATTGACTCGCCCGAGCCCATTTTCGGACTGGCTGTTACGGGCATGGTGGAGCAACGTCACATCAAGGCCAACAGCACTGCTCTGGAGGGAGACGTGCTGTATCTCACCAAACCCCTGGGTATCGGAGTGCTGACCACCGCAGAGAAGAGAGGGGTGCTGCGTGACGAGGAGAAGGGTGTCGCCACCGCACTCATGCTACAGCTTAACAGCGTGGGCGAAAAGTTGGGTGGGCTTGAGGCCGTGACCGCCATGACTGACGTGACGGGCTTCGGACTGCTCGGACACCTTATAGAAATGTGTGAGGGAGCAGGTCTCAGTGCCGAGATTGACTATGTCGATGTGCCCCTCATCAATGGCTTGAAGCACTACCTCGACAGCTTCATCTACCCCGACATGACCATGCGTAACTTTCAGAGCTATGGGGCCAAGGTTTCCACTTTGACTGGGCCGCAACTCTTCACCCTCTGTGATCCGCAGACCAGCGGAGGTCTGTTGGTTGCGGTCCGGGCATCGGAAGTGGCTCATTTTGAGTCCTTATGCCAAGCAAGCGAAGTCTCCAGTTGGAGAATCGGAAGGATGGTAGGGAAGAGTGATAAGGTGGTCGTGGTGGTCTGAGAGCCTCAGACCTTCAGTTCGAATCGGTCAGCATCCTCCCAAGCCCTGAATTTGTTTCGATAGTCTCTCACATCCTGAAGGTCCAACGCGATGGTGGAGATGCCTTCCTTGGAAGGCGGCATGGACAGCAGCAGCTCACCTCGGGGGCTCAACACCCTGCTGTCACCACTGTATGCAATGCCGAGGCCATCCTCTCCAACTCGGTTCACTCCGGCCACATAGCTCTGATTTTCGTGGGCACGTGCGGCCAAAAGGTCTTTCCATGCCAAAGACCTTGCCTCGGGCCAGTTGGCCACATAGATCAGCAGGTCGTAGGGTTCGGTAGCCGAGTTCCTGCTCCAAACCGGGAAGCGCAGGTCGTAGCAGATCAGCGGGCAGATACGCCATCCTTTGAGCTCTACCAATGTGCGCTCCTTACCGGCAGAATAGTGGAAATGTTCGCCTGCAAAGCTGAAAAGATGCCTCTTGTCGTAATGAAGGAAGCTTCCGTCCGCATTGACCCATAACAGTCGGTTGAAATATTGTTCAGACTCTATTCCCGGTTCACTACAGATGAAACTTCCCGTTATGCTCGCACCGAGGTCGGCCGCTGTGCGTTGCATCCATTCCAAGGTCTGTCCATGAATACGGTCGGCCAATGCCTCAGCGTTCTTTGTGAAACCCGTGGTGAACATTTCCGGAAGGATCACCAGGTCTGTCAGGCCTTTGAGGGTCTTAAGGTGACCACTGAAGTTGTCAAGGTTCGCTTGCCTGTCTTCCCACACCAGAGATTGCTGACACAGTGATATGCGGAGCGGATTCATAGTCTATTGAGGATTTCTGCTGCACGTTCAAGCGTTTCATCCTCCTTCGCAAAGCAGAACCGCAGGTGCTTGACCACCGTGGGCTTGTGATAGAACACCGACAACGGTATGCTCGCCACCTTGGCCTCCTTGGTCAGGCGGATAGCGAAATCCGTGTCCTTCTCGTCCGTGATGGCAGAATAGTCAAGCAGTTGGAAATAGGTGCCTTCACTGGGGCGAACCTTGAAACGGGAGTCCTTTACCAGGTTGCAGAAACGGTCGCGCTTCGTTTGATAGAAGGCTGCGAGACCGAGATAGTGCTCCTTCTCATTGAGAAATTCCGCCAGTGCGTGCTGCACCGGTGTATTCACGCTGAAAACATTGAACTGATGCGTCTTGCGGAACTCACGCATGAGTTCCTTGGGAGCGAGCACATAGCCCATTTTCCAGCCCGTGCAGTGATAGGTCTTCCCGAACGAGCTCACCACTACCGCCCTTTCTGCCAGTTTCGGGTATCGGGCCACGCCCTGATGCTCATAACCATCGAACAGGATGTGCTCATAGACCTCATCGCTCAGAATCACGATATCCGTGCGCTCTGTAAGCTTTTGAAGGCGCGTCATGTCCTGCGCTGTTAGAATCCGGCCGGTCGGGTTGTTCGGTGTGTTGATGATGATCATCCTCGTGCGCTGATTGACCAGACGCTTCACCCGCTCCCAGTCAATCAATTCACCCGAGAGTTCAGCCTGAACGAAGATGGCTTTGCCTCCCGCAAGTTCAATGGCTGGCACATAACTGTCATAAGCAGGTTCAAAAACCAGCACTTCATCCCCTTCCTGCACCAAGGCCATGATGGCAGTGAAGATGGCCTGCGTTGCACCGGCCGTCACCGTCACCTCTTCCTGCGGGTCGTAAACGGCAGAGTAAAGTTCCTCTACCTTGATGGCGATGGCCTCCCTGAGCGCGGGCAGCCCCATCATGGGCGAATACTGATTGTGTCCCTTGCGCATGTGGTCGGCCACCAGCTCTCCCAATCTGGCTGGGATGGAGAAGTCAGGGAAGCCCTGGGAAAGGTTGATGGCACCGTGTTCACGGGCAAGGCCGCTCATCACTGTGAAGATGGTGGTGCCCACATGGGGCAGTTTTGACCGGACTATTCCTGGGAACTGCATGACGCCAAATTTAGAAAGGCCACAAGCTCTTCAGCTACGTGAAACTCCTTGGAAGCACCAGTGCGATGACGCAGTTCTCTGACTACTCGGCAGTGGACGGCTCTTCAGACTCAACGGGCATTTCCACACGCTCAATGCTCAGCCTTGGTGGCTTGACTACATCACGCACCACGAAACCCTGCGGATAATGGAAAGACAACTCACGCTTTATGCGGATGGCATCAAATTCTGAACGGCAGTCACCGACCCTCACTTTGAAGTTGGGCGGCTGATACACCAGATGAGTGGGTATGTCCGGATTGGTGGCAAGAAGCTGACGTCTGATATTGTTCGCCTGCTGGCGTGCCTCATTGCCCGAACCGGAGAAAACCTGCACCCTGTAGCCCTCGATACCTTCACTGGCCCTGTTCTGGCGGATGTGCGCATGCACCAGCTTATCGATTCTGGTATCTCTTAGTATGAATGGAAGGCTATCCGCGGTCGGGCCATGTTCCTCCTGTGCCCAAGAGGACGAACATGTCATAAGTGAAAGTGAAACAGACCAGATAATCTTACCGATGCTCATGCCACAAAGGTCGCAAATGGCTTCATACCGAATGTTGAATGTTGTTAAAACGACCTGGTTATTTAGAACTGTTCTAAATTGGATGAGTCCTACGATTTTTTGAGGTACCCATGCTTTGGTTTCTATTTTTGCAGCCGCTCAGAGGATGCTGTTTTACCTCTGAAACGCCCATAAACAAAGGGATTGGGAAGCTTCAAGACCTCTAACGGTATGAGTTGGATGAAAAGGATTCACCTTGCTTTTTTCACGCTGACGGTTCTGTTTGCCGCTTCTGCCCATGCGCAGGACGGTGAAAAACTGTTCAAGCAGAACTGCGCCTCTTGTCACCTCCTCTCTGAGAAGGCGATGGTGGGTCCAGGTCTGCTCGGTATGTTCGACCGTGTTCCCAGTGAGGAGTGGGCGGTGAAATGGATCAAGAACTCCAGTAAGATGATTGCTGCGGGCGACCCGTATGCAGTGAAGATTTACAATGAGTTCAACAAGGCGCAGATGACCTCGTTCGAGTACCTCTCGGATGAAGAGATTTCCGCAATCCTTGGTTACATCAAGAATCCACCCGTGAAGGAGGCTCCAGTTGCAGCGGTTGCAACTGATGGGGCTCAGCCTGCAGAGGACAAGACTTCCGGGGAGTTGTCAGCAGATACCCTCATGTTCATTCTTGGAGGCATAGCTCTGCTGCTGCTCATTCTTGTGTCTGTGTTGGGTGGTGTGAAGAGTTCGCTTACACATCTTGTCAGTGAGAAGGAAGGGGTTCCTGCGCCTGTTGAGAAAAGTGCTGTTGACAGTGTCCTCACATGGATGAACAGTCACCGGGCGTGGGTTGCGTTCGTTGGTCTCATCATTGTATTGGTACTTGGCAGAATGGGCATTGTGGGACTAATGGATATCGGGGTCTATCAAGGATATGCGCCTGAGCAACCCATCAACTTCTCGCACAAAATCCACGCTGGGCAGAACGGCATCAATTGCGTGTACTGTCATACTGCCGCTGAGAAGGGTAAGAATGCTGGGATTCCCTCACTTAATGTTTGCATGAACTGTCACTCCTACGTGGAGGAGGGTCCGAGCGGTAAGGAGGAGATTGCGAAGATTTATGCTGCGTTGGACTACAGCACTGTCACCAAGACTTACGGTCCTAATCCGAAGCCGGTGAAATGGGTGCGAGTGCACAACCTCCCCGATCTGGCGTACTTCAACCACTCGCAACACGTTGTGGCCGGCCAAGTAGCCTGTCAGACATGCCATGGCGAAGTGGAGAACATGGCTATTCTCGGTCAGCACTCCGAGCTGACCATGGGTTGGTGCATCAACTGCCATCGTGAGACTAATGTTCAGGTAACGGATAACGGTTATTACGAGGATTTGCATAAAAGGACTCCGGGTTGGCATGATGGCAATCCCATCACTGTGGAGCGCATTGGCGGTCTGGAGTGTGCAAAGTGCCACTATTGAATCAAGCGATACAAAATTTTTGGAAAGGACTCTGACATGAGCGGAACCAAAATTTACTGGAAAGGACTCGATGAGCTGCATAACACTCCTGAATTTCAGGAGGCTACCGCCAACGAATTCGCACCATCGGCCACTGCTGATATACTCTCAGAGGGAAATGATTCCTCGGAGAGTGGAACCAAGCGCAGGGATTTCCTGAAGTTCATGGGATTCAGCGTAGGTGCTGCCACCTTGGCTGCCTGTGAAACACCGGTGGTGCGGTCTGTGCCTTATCTGAACAAGCCCGAGGAGATTTTTCCCGGAGTGCCAAACTGGTATGCAAGCACCTACTTTGATGGTGTTGATTTTGCAAGCGTGTTGGTGAAGACCCGTGAAGGTCGTCCCATCAAGGTAGTAGGCAACAAGAAATCCAGTGTTTCACTCGGTGGAGTGAATGCGCGTATCAACTCATCTGTTTTGTCCCTGTATGATGATGGTCGTGCGAAGGGGCCAATGAAAGGCGGTGAGGAGGCTTCTTGGAACGAGGTAGACCGCGAGGTCATCGTTGGCCTGAAGAAAGCGGCAGCTGATGGTAAACAGATAGTGATACTCACGGAGACCATCATCAGTCCTTCAACCAAAAAGGCAGTGGCCGAGTTTGCGAAGGCTTTTGGGGAAGGGGTGAAGCACGTCACCTTTGATGCTTTGTCTTATTCTGGAGTATTGGCTGCGAATGAGGAATCATTCGGTGTCCGTGCATTGGCCGATTACCATTTTGACAAGGCAGAGGTGGTGGTCAGTTTCGGTTCAGACTTCCTTTCTGCAACGCCCAATGCGCCTGCGAACGCGGCCCGTTATGCTGCTATGCGCCAGCCGAAGAATGGGAAGATGAGCCGTCACTTCCAGTTTGAGGCCAACATGTCGATTACTGGTAGTAACGCTGACGTGCGCGTTGCCCAGAAGCCCTCCGAAAGTGTCGCCTCACTCGTAGCTCTCTATAATAAGGTTGCCTCGGCCACTGGCGGAAGTACTGTTTCTGGTGGTGTGGACAGCCCAGAAGTGAGCAAGGCTGCGGCTGAGCTTATTGCGGCCAAGGGCAAGGGTATTGTGATTTCCGATTCGAATAGCAAATCGGAGCAGATTCTGGTGAACGCCATCAACGCTCTGTTGGGCAACATAGGTGCAACTATTGATCTGAGCAACCCGTTGCTGCTGCGTCAGGGCAACGATGCAGAAATGGCCACGCTTGTGGCCGACATGAATGCCGGAAAGGTAGGGGCACTTCTGATTCATGGAGTGAATCCTTCCTATGCGTACTTTGAAGCTGAGAAGTTCAACAGTGGATTGGCCAAGGTCGCTCTGACAGTGTCCTTTGCTGACCGTTTGGATGAGACTGCTTCTAATGTAGGCCTCCTCGCTCCAGACCATCATTATCTTGAAAGCTGGAATGATGCTGAGCCAAAGGCTGGTCATTACAGCCTTTCCCAGCCTGCTATTCATCCGCTGTTCAAGACTCGTCAGTGGCAGGAGTCGCTTCTGAAGTGGAGCGGAGTAGATGTGGATTTCTACACCTTTATCCGCGAGAACTGGAATACAAGCATCTACAGCAGCAGTATCAACCCGATTTTCTCCAACTTCTTCAACACGGCCCTGTTCGAAGGCGTGTTTGAGTCGGGCGCGAAAGAGGTAGCCCCCATCCCATTTGTCGGTGATGCCACTGCTGCTGCCTCCTCACTGCCGAAGTATAGTGGAGAATTTGAACTTCAGTTGTATGTGAAGGCCGGTGCTGGTGACGGTGCTCAGGCGAACAACCCATGGTTGCAAGAGCTTCCCGATCCGGTGAGCCGTGTGACGTGGGACAATTATCTCACCATGTCTCCCGCGCAGATGAAGGAGATGGGTTTCAGCCGTTTGGAGCGTGGTGATTTCATGGCAGATGTTGCGGAGTTAACCGTTAATGGAGTGACCATCAAGGCCCCAGTATATCCTTCACCAGGTCAGAAGTACGGTACAGTCGGTTTGGCTGTTGGATATGGCCGGACAGCTGCGGGTAAGTGCGGTAATGGAGTTGGTGTGAACGCCTTCCCATTGGCGAAAGGCGGTTCATTTGCTCAGGGTGGTGTTACAGTTACTAAGACATCTGAGAAATACGAGATAGCACAGTTGCAGTCACATCATACTTTGATGGGGCGCGACAGTATCGTGAAGGAGACCACGTTTGCAGAGTACCAGAAAAACGCATCCGCTGGGAATCCGCGCGTTGAGTTCTACTTGGCAAGTGCTCCGAGTGCTGCGCGTAAGAAGGCGGCACAAGATCACGGCCATGCACATGATGACCATGCAGGTCACGGACATGTCGAGGGCGAAGGCCATGGCCATGAGAATTACAAGGTGGGTGCCGCAGAGGCCAACCTTTGGGACAGTCATGGCATTACCAGCGGACATCGCTGGGGTATGGCTATCGACCTGAACAAGTGTATCGGATGCGGTGCTTGTGTGACCGCTTGCGGTGCTGAGAACAATGTTCCCGTTGTCGGTAAGGAGGAAATCCGCAGAGGTCGCGATATGCACTGGCTGCGCATCGACAGGTACTATACTTCGGACATGACCGAGGAGAAGGCACATGCGGAGGGAATCGGTGCTATCGACAAGTTCACAGCCATGGAGGCTGCTGCTGATGCTCCGCGCGTGGCCTATCAGCCAGTGATGTGCCAGCATTGCAATCACGCCCCTTGTGAGACGGTCTGTCCAGTGGCTGCAACCACGCACAGCGATGAGGGATTGAATCAAATGACTTACAATCGTTGTATCGGGACCCGTTACTGCGCGAACAACTGTCCTTATAAGGTCAGGAGGTTCAATTGGTTCCAGTATCACAATGGAAGTAAGGACTTTGGCAATAATCCGGCCAACAGCGACTTGGGCCGAATGGTGCTGAACCCGGATGTAGTTGTTCGTGACCGTGGAGTCATGGAAAAATGCTCATTCTGTGTGCAGGGCATTCAGGCGGCCAAATTGAAGGCCAAGAAGGCTGGTCGCAAGGTGCTGGATGAAGAGGTTCAGAGTGCTTGTGCAGAGGCTTGTCCAACACATGCCATCGCATTCGGTGATCTTAACGATACAGAAAGCAAAGTGGCTTCGAAGGCCAAGGATGAGCGCAGTTACCATCTTCTGGAGGAAGTTGGCGTTCAGCCCAATGTTTACTACATGACCAAGGTGAGGAATCTGGCGTCTGACGAAGCCTGAATCCGAAGCAATTAATCATTCATCAGCAATCAATTTCGATTAGATGGCGAGTCACGAAGCTGCAATACGCGAACCACTGATCCTGAATGATAAGACCTATCATCAGATCTCGGAGGATATCGCCCGTCCCATTGAAGGCACGGCCAACAAGGGCTGGTGGACGTTGTTCACCATTTCCGTGATAGCAATGCTATGGGGGGTTGGATGTATACTCTATACTATCGGTGTGGGTATCGGAACCTGGGGTCTTAATAAAACAGTGGGTTGGGCATGGGATATCACGAACTTCGTTTGGTGGGTGGGTATCGGTCATGCTGGTACGCTCATTTCGGCCGTACTTCTTTTGTTCCGTCAGAAATGGAGAATGGCCATTAACCGGTCCGCGGAAGCGATGACGATTTTCGCGGTTATCTGTGCAGCCCTGTTCCCGGGTATTCACATGGGCCGTATCTGGATGGCTTACTGGGTATTGCCTCTTCCCAACCAGTTCGGTTCGTTGTGGGTGAACTTCAACTCTCCTCTGCTGTGGGACGTTTTCGCAATCTCGACTTACTTCTCAGTCTCTCTGGTGTTCTGGTACATCGGCCTCATACCCGACTTTGCGACCATTCGTGACCGGGCGACAGTTGCTTCCAAGCCGATTCGTGAAGCTATTTACGGTATCATGTCTTTCGGTTGGAGCGGTAATGCCCGTGCTTGGCATCGCTTTGAGGAGATAAGCCTTGTACTTGCAGGCATTGCCACACCGTTGGTGCTCTCGGTGCACACTATCGTATCCATGGACTTCGCGACCTCGGTCATCCCAGGTTGGCACACCACTATTTTCCCACCGTACTTCGTTGCAGGAGCGATTTTCTCGGGTTTCGCCATGGTGCAAACCCTCATGTTGGTCATGCGGAAGGTTGTGAACATGGAAGCCTATATCACTATCAACCACGTAGAGTTGATGAATAAGGTTATCATTCTCACAGGCTCTATTGTGGGCATTGCCTATATCACAGAGCTTTTCGTAGCGTGGTATTCTGGGGTGGAGTACGAGCAGTATGCTTTCCTCAACCGTGCCACAGGTCCATACTGGTGGAGCTACTGGGCCATGATGAGCTGTAACGTGATCACTCCTCAGATTTTCTGGTTCCGGAAGATTCGCAGAAGCATTTGGCTCACATTCATCATCAGCATTTTCGTGAACATCGGTATGTGGTTCGAGCGTTTCGTTATCATCGTCACCTCGCTGCACCGTGACTACCTTCCATCGAGCTGGAGCATGTTCTACCCGACCTGGGTTGACATAGGCATCTTCATTGGCACGTTGGGCATTTTCGGTACGCTGTTCCTGCTTTATGCACGCACTTTCCCAGTTCTTCCAATCGCTGAGGTGAAGTCGATTCTGAAGTCAAGCGGTTCGCAGTTCAAGAAAGGGCATCATTGATTTCATCAGGGTTAGGAGAAACAGGTATTCATTCATCAGCTAATCATCAATTATCCAAGATGAGCCATCATAAAGAGATACACGGTCTGTTCGGTGATGAGGAGGTGCTCCTCAAATCTGCCAAGCAGCTGGTGGCCAAAGGTGTTCATATCAAGGATGTGTTCAGTCCTTTCCCTATTCATGGAATCGATCCGGTGATAGGGGTTCCACGCACACGTTTGCACATTGCGGGGTTTATTTATGGCCTGATAGGATTGGGACTGGCGTTGTTCATGTTCTGGTACCTCCTGATTTTGGACTGGCCCATGAATATCGGTGGAAAGCCGAACTTCAGTCTGATGGAGAACCTTCCGGCCTTCATTCCTATCACGTTTGAGATGACAGTGTGGTGTGCGGCACACGGAATGGCGCTCACTTACATGCTGCGCAACGGTATCTACCCAGGTAAGAAGAACTGGAATCCGGACCCGCGTACAACGGACGATAAGTTCGTCATGCTGATTGACATGGACGAGAATCATGGTGTTTCTGCCGATGATATCAAGGCTATGCTCAAGGAAGGTGGGGCTGAGGAAATCTCTGAGAAGTAATCACGACATTCATCAAAAGGATGAGAACATTCAACCGATACAACCTTACCGCGTCATTTGCAGCTTTTGCCTGCGGTGTGGTGATGCTGAGTTCGTGCACGAAGGACCCGCTCAGTCCAGGTGTGGAGTACATGCCCGACATGTACCGTTCCCCATCGTATGAGACCTATTCCGAGAATACGTTGTTCGAGGATGGTCTTACTGCTCGCAGGCCAGTAGCAGGCACTATGTCGCAAGGCGAATGGCCAGGTCAGGGAAACCTGATCAACGCGCTTCCTTATCATCGTGCCCAATCACCGGAGGAGTATGCTGCCTCCGCAGCTGATCTGAGTCCGTTGGATTCCTCCGCTGCACATGCTGAGAAGGGCAAGCAGATTTACGAGAAGATGTGCATGCATTGCCATGGCGCTCAAGGCGGTGGTGATGGAACTTTGATCTCCACTGGCAAGTACCCACCTCCTCCAGCCTATAATGGGCCGCTGAAGACTCTTGAGGAGGGAAAAATGTTCTACACCATTACCTACGGTAAGGGATTGATGGGACCGCATGCGTCTCAGCTTACCAAGGAGGAGCGCTGGAAAGTTATCCGCTACGTGCAACAATTGCAGAAGATCTGAACAGAAACAACCACAGTTAAAAGGCTGTCATAATGGAGTATACGGTCAAATCAAGCACGAAGAGAATCACACTGGGCCTAGCGTTGCTGGGAGTACTGGCGGTGGTGTATGGAGTGCTGACGCACATTCCCGGTCAGCGTATCTGGGCGAATGTGCTGGTCAATTCCTATTTCTTCCTCGGAATCTCCGTTATCGGGACTCTTTGGATGGCCATTCAGTATGTGGCGGAGGCCGGTTGGTCCTCAGGTTTGAAGCGGGTTCCAGAGGCGATGGCACAGTTCATTCCCTTTGCCGGCATCATGTTGATCCTTGTTGTTGTCGGTGGGCATCCTTCACTTCATTGGAATCATATCTACCATTGGATGGACCCATCGTTGCTTGACCCAAACAGCGATCATTATGATTCCATCATTGCCGGTAAATCTGCCTATCTGAATTTCCCCTTCTTCCTGGGGCGTATCTTGTTGTATGTGGGTGTTTGGTATCTCTTCACCCGATTCTTCAGGAAGGCCTCTCTTGCTGAGGATGCATCCGGTGGTCTTACTCATCACCAGAAAAGCATAGGGCTCGGTGCTTTGTTCCTGGTGTTCTACGCGGTGACATCTTCCACTTCTGCATGGGACATCACCATGAGTATTGACACACATTGGTTCAGCACGTTGTTCGGATGGTACAACTTCGCCACCATGTGGGTGAGTGGTATTGCGATGATGGCCATGATAACCGTTTACCTCAAGAGAAGCGGCTACATGCAGCACATCACCGAGGAGCACCTGCACGATCTTGGTAAGTTCATGTTCGCCTTCTCGATTTTCTGGACCTATCTGTGGTTCTCTCAGTTCATGCTCATCTGGTATGCCAACATTCCCGAGGAGGTGACTTACTTCCTTGACCGTTGGGAGAACTACATGGTGCCTTTTGCAGCACTGCCTATCCTCAACTTCGTACTGCCTATCCTGATTCTTATGGACCGTGATGCCAAGCGCAGTATGAACATGCTCACCATTGCGGGTGTGATCATCGTATTCGGTCATTGGCTGGATGTGTTCGTGATGGTGATGCCGGGAGCATTGAAGGATGAATGGGGCTTTGGTCCGCTCGAGCTGGGTATGTTCCTCGGTTTCCTTGGAGCCTTCCTTTATGTTACTCATACAGCCTTGAGTAAAGCTTCTTTGGTTGCCAAGAACCACCCATTCCTTGATGAGGCTGCTCATCACCACGTTTGATCATTGATTCCAACGAACATTTTCAAAAGTCTGACTGACAAGAACTGAGAAATGGTAAATCTGTTAATTGCCGTAGTTATCATACTCGCTGTCATTGTAGTGGCGCGTGTGGTCCGTGTTTTTGAGCTCGGTTCTGTCTTGCGGGGAGAGGACCCAAGTGCGGTGACGGAGAATGATAACCGTACTCAGGCAACATTGGTTGTTGTTGGCGGCCTGTTGTTCATGAGTTATGTGTTCTACATGATTTTCTGGGGACCGGAGACCCTTCCTGTTGCTGCCTCAGAGCACGGAAAGAAGACAGATTTCCTCTTGAATCTCTCGTGGATGATCATCATTCCGGTGTTCTTCATCACGCACATTCTTCTTATCTATTATGCCTACAAATACTTCCATAGGAAGGACAGGAAGTCCACGTTCTTCGCCCACAGCACCAAGTTGGAGGCAATTTGGACGATTGTTCCAACGATTGTTCTTTCCTCATTGATCATTTATGGCATTGGAACATGGAATGAGATCACCTCACCTGCCCCAGAGGAAGCGATTGTTGTTGAGCTTTATGCCAAGCAGTTCGACTGGACTGCACGTTATGCAGGAGCGGACAATCGTTTGGGTGCCTCGGGATATCGCCTCATAGATGGCAGCAATACTTTGGGCGTAGATATGGGTGATGACGCGTCCCAGGACGATAAGGTGGTTCGTGGTGAATTCCATTTGCCAGTAGGCAAGCCGGTGGTGTTCAAATTCCATTCCCGTGATGTGATTCACTCGGCCTACATGCCCCATTTTCGTGCACAGATGAACTGTGTTCCCGGTATGACTACTCAGTTCCATTTTGTGCCTACCATGACCACGGCCGAAATGCGTGTTGAGACTGGAAACCCCGAGTTCGACTATGTGCTGCTTTGCAACAAGATCTGTGGTGGTGCGCATTGGAACATGCAGATGAACATCATAGTGGAGTCTGAGGCCGACTACAATGCATGGATTGCCAAACAGAAGACGTTGGCTGAGCAGATGAGTGCTCCTACTGAGGAGCCGGCCGCTGAACAGACGACTGAGGTAGTGGCCACAGAAGAGACTCCGGCCGAGATCTGACCACACCTGCAGGAAAACTACATTAACAGTAAATCTCACAACTGTCAACCGAATAGAAATGGCAGAGCACGCAGAACACGTTCATCACGCACATCACGGGAAGCCTGATTTCTGGACACACTATGTGTTCTCTCAGGATCACAAGATGATTTCGAAGCAATTTCTTATCACTGCGATGGTGATGGGTACGGTTGCAATGATGATGTCCATTTTTTTCCGCCTCCAGTTGGGATGGCCGGGTGAGTCTTTCGGGATTCTTGAGACTTTCCTTGGCAAATGGGCCGAAGGCGGTGTTCTGGACCCGAACATGTATTTGGCACTGGTCACCATTCACGGTACTATCATGGTCTTCATGGTGCTTACCGGTGGTTTGAGCGGAACCTTTGCCAACCTGCTTATCCCGTTGCAGGTAGGTGCCCGCGATATGGCATCGGGATTCATGAACATGCTTTCCTTCTGGTTCTTTCTGGCGTCTTCAGTCATTATGTTGGCATCGCTTTTTGTGGAGACTGGACCAGCTTCTGCAGGTTGGACCATCTACCCTCCGCTTAGTGCATTGCCGCAAGCCATTCCGGGTTCAGGTCTTGGAATGACGCTTTGGCTGGTAAGCATGACGTTGTTCATCGTCTCTTCACTGCTCGGTGGTATCAACTATATCGTGACCATCATCAACCTTCGCACGAAGGGCATGAGCATGGACCGTCTGCCTCTTACCACTTGGGCACTGTTCATCACGGCCATCCTCGGTCTGCTGTCGTTCCCGGTCCTTCTTTCCGCTGCGCTTCTTCTTGTGTTTGACCGGAGCTTCGGCACCAGCTTTTACTTGAGCGACATTTTCATCAGCGGACAGGCCTTGGAGCACACCGGTGGTAGCCCCATCTTATTCCAGCACCTGTTCTGGTTCTTGGGTCACCCTGAGGTGTACATCGTTCTTCTTCCCGCTTTGGGTATCACATCGGAGATTGTGTCCACCATGGCCCGCAAACCGATTTTTGGATACAAAGCGATGGTTGGGTCTATGTTGGCCATCGCATTCCTGTCGTTCATCGTTTGGGGCCACCACATGTTTATTACTGGTATGAATCCGTTCCTCGGTTCGGTGTTCACATTTACCACGCTTCTGGTGGCTATTCCTTCGGCTGTGAAGGTGTTCAACTATCTGACCACGCTTTGGAAAGGTAATATCGTCTACAGCCCTGCCATGCTGTTCGCCATCGGTCTTGTAAGCACGTTCATCACTGGCGGTCTTACAGGGATTATTCTTGGTGACAGTGCGTTGGACATCAACATTCACGACACCTACTTCGTAGTGGCACACTTCCACATTGTAATGGGCGCGTCTGCCATCTTCGGAATGTTCGCGGGTGTTTATCACTGGTTCCCGAAGTTGTACGGAAAGATCATGAACAAGAAACTGGGCTATGCCCACTTCTGGCTCACCATCACGGGTGTCTACGGTGTTTTCTTCCCGATGCACTTCCTTGGTCTGGCCGGCATCCCAAGACGTTACTACAGTAATACGGCCTTCCCGATCTTCGATGGACTTCAGGACATCAATGAGATGATCAGCATCTTCGCCATACTTGGTGCAGCAGCGCAGGTGATTTTCTTCTTCAACTTCTTCTACAGTGTGTATCGCGGCCCGAAGGCCACACAGAATCCATGGAATTCAAATGCACTTGAATGGACCACACCTGTCGAGGCGATTCACGGTAACTGGCCTGGAGCAATTCCGACCGTATACCGTTGGGCCTATGACTACAGCCGTCCAGACAAGGATGTTGATTTCATCCCCCAGAATGTTCCTCCCACTCCTGATGAGAAGGAGATTCACTGAGATCATTGCTTTGGTAATAAGGAAAAATGTCCTTGAGCAATCAAGGACATTTTTTTTGGAGCGACATCATGAAGCGAGTTCTGTTTTCGTGTCTGATGATGTTCTGTCTCGTTCAGTGGTCAACTGCTCAGGAGACCGACAGGAAAGTCAGGCTTATGGGGAAGTTTGAAGGGAAGAACGCGTTCGTCCGCACCCATCATGCCCTGTTCTTGGGCGCGCGTCTCGGGGTAGAGTTCAAGTTTCCAATCCGGGTGGGACTTGGCTATTACTGGATGCAGACGGAGATTCAAAGCCAACTTTACAGGGCCACAGACCATCCTCAGGCCGGCAGTTCGGCCATACCACGTATGCGCTATGGCATGGCCTATGTGGAATACACTTTCTGGGAAGAGGATGGATGGGCCTTAGGAGTTCCGTTGCAATTGGGAATAGGGGAGACCTTCTATCGGACGTCCAATGATGACGATGTGGCCAAGGGGCTGGTCATTCCCCTTGAATCTGGTGTGGACATCAGCTATCGGTTTCTGCGATGGGCCGGTCTGGGCGTAGGTCTTGGATATCGGGTCATGCTTCTGAACAATGATGAGGTGAGGGAGAATTTCAACTCCCCGTACTATCAGATCAGAGCGAATCTGATACTGACTGAGCTTTTCAGGCGAAAGAAAGGATTGGGTCGTTAAGCGTTCAAGTCATTCGTTCATTGCTCAGTTACTTTGCTGTCCCATAGAGACTCTGTTATGAGCGACCTTCATTCACACAGGTACTTCACCCCCGACCACGATACGTTCCGCCAGTCTTTCCGGGATTTCCTTCAGAAGGAGGTGGTTCCTAACGTGGCCCAATGGGAGGCCGATGGCGAGCTGCCCCGCAGCATCTGGAAGAAATTCGGGGATATGGACTACTTCGGAATCGCCTATCCTGAGGCATTCGGAGGTCTGGGGCTCGACTTCTTCTATTCGGTCATTTTCATGGAGGAGCTGGCCCGCATAGATTCTGCTGGCACGGGTGCCGCGCTTGGGGCACACGCCTATCTCGCACTGTCGCATATGGACAACGAGGGCACTCTGGCTCAGAAGGAACATTACCTGGCCAAAGGGATTGCGGGCGAGCTCTTCGGTTGTCTGGCCATCAGCGAACCTGGAGGAGGTAGTGATGTTGCGGCCATGCTCACTACGGCCAAGCGGGATGGTGACCACTATGTCATCAACGGAAGCAAGACCTTCATCACCAATGGAGTGCTGAGCGACTTTCTGGTGGTGGCCGCCAAGACCGACCCTTCGGCCAAGGCAGCGGGCATTAGCATGTTTGTCATTGACCGCAACACGCCCGGAATCTCCGCAACCAGATTGGATAAACTTGGTTGGCGTTCCTCCGACACGGGCGAGATCGCTTTTGATGACGTGCGTGTGCCAGTGTCGGCTCTGATGGGGCAGGAGGGCATGGGATTCTACTACATCATGCAGAAATTCGCTTTGGAGCGCATTGCGATGGCCGTAGGTGCTTTCGCTGCGGCCGAGCATGCCTTGGAGCAGACCCTGAATTACATGCGCGAACGTGAGGCGTTCGGCAGGACGTTGAACAGGTTCCAAGTGCTGCGTCATCGCATTGCACAGCTCACCAGTGAGGTGGAGATGCAGAAGCAGTTCATTTACCATATATGCCACCGACATGCCAAAGGAGAATATGTTGTGAAGGAGGCAGCTATGGCGAAACTGCTGTCCACACAGCTTTCAGACAAGGTGGCCACAGAGTGCTTGCAGATGTTCGGAGGCTATGGGTTCATGGAAGATTACCCGATGGCAAGGTTCTACAGAGATACGCGTCTGGGCCAGATCGGTGGCGGCACCAGCGAGATCATGTGTGAGATCATCGCCAAGATGGTCATTGACGATGTGAAGTATGCTTGAGCGGAACAGCGTGGGCAAGTCATTTGCACAGGTGCTCTCGGTAGTCTTCCAGCCGATTTTCATCCCGTTGTACACGATGATTCTCCTTTTCCGGTCGGAGACATTCATCACTTATTCCGTCACCCCTGATGTGCGTCAGTTCATTTTCGGAGTGGTGCTCATCAATGCGGTGATGCTGCCCACTGCCGTGTTTCTCTTCCTGTTGCGCAAAGGGCTCATCCAGAGTTTTCATATGCACACTTCGGCCGAGCGGACCATCCCGTTCCTTACGGTGATGATCTTTCAGCTTTCCACATACATGCTGTTCATCCGTATGCCTTTGCCGTCCATCATCCCGAACCTGGTGCTTGCCGGGGTGATCTCTGTCGGGCTGGCGCTGCTCATCAACCTGCGCTGGAAAGTGAGTATCCACATGCTCGGAATGGGCGGGCTGGTGGGCACGTTCATCGGGCTGGTGGTGCGCTATCAGGTCAGTGCGCTGGGGCTTGTCATGGCGCTGGTGCTGCTGTCCGGTCTGGTAGGCTATGCCCGGCTCAGGCTCAATGCCCATACACCGGCCCAGGTTTACACGGGATTCCTTTTGGGCGCTGGCCTTCTGTCGGGAGCCGTGCTGTTCTTCTGATCCTTCGATGGGACGGGCTAACTTTGCAGCAAAGCAAGAAGATGGAGATCACTGACCGCACCGTTGATGAATTGGCCCACTTGGCCCGCCTTCAGTTCGAAGGGGAAGAGAAGGAGCGCATCAAGAATGACCTGAATCGCATTCTCGGGTTCATGGAGAAACTCAATGAACTGGACACCGAGGGTGTGGAGCCGCTCATCTATCTCTCTGAGGAATTGAATGTGCTTCGCAACGATGAGGCCCACACGACCATCACACAGCAACAGGCCCTGAAGAACGCCCCACAGCGCGACAGCGACTATTTCAAAGTGCCAAAGGTGCTGAAGAATCCTGCGGAGGGATAGGCCCTCACTCCCCGAAGAATTCCTTCTGGAGGATGATGATGAGCCCCATGCCACAGGTGATGGCTGAGTCCGCGATATTGAAAACGGGACGGAAGAACAGGAAATGCTCGTTGGGCCAGATGGGGAACCAGGAAGGGAAATGCCCCTCGATGAGTGGGAAATAGAGCATGTCCACCACGCGGCCATAGAGGAAGGGCGCATAGCCGCCATCGGCAGGCAACAGAGTCGCCACCTGTCCATAACTCTCAGAGAATAGCATTCCGTAAAAGGCCCCATCAATGATGTTGCCCAATGCACCGGCAAACACCAATGAGACGGCTACCACCGCACCGGTGCTGGCCCCTTTTTTCACTATGAGATGCAGGTAGTAGGCAAGGCCGATGGCTGCGACCATCCGGAATACACTCAGAAGCAGTTTACCCCAGTCGCCTCCGAGTTCCATTCCGAAGGCCATCCCCATATTCTCCGTGAAATGGATGATGAACCACGGGAACACCTCAAATTCCTGCCCCAGCATCATGTTCGTCTTCACCCAGAACTTCGACAGTTGGTCTGCCAGAAGCACGGTGAAAATGATGGCAAGGGCTTTTCTCATCAATGGTTCGGATGAACGCTCAGCAGTGCGGCAGACGGTGAATGCGAGCATCAACGCCCGTCAACTCAATGAAAGGAACTGTCAAAAGGTCAATCAGCGTTGCGCGTTCTTGGCCTCAATGCTCAACGTGGCATGAGGAACGATGCGCAGACGCTCCTTACTGATCAGTTTACCAGTGACTCGGCACACACCGTAGGTACCGTTCTTGATGCGCAGAAGGGCATTCTCCAAGTTCTGAATGAACTTCTGCTGACGACCGGCCAATTGATTGATCTCTTCGCGGCTCAAAACCTCGGAGCCATCGTCCAACAGTTTGAATGACGGTGAGGTGTCCTCCGTTCCATGGTCATCCTTGTGCGACATCTGGTCCATCAGAAGTTGGAAATCCTCTTTGGCCTTCACGAGTTTCTCATCGATCAGGGCCTTGAATTCCTGAAGCTCTTCTGCTGAGTATTTTGTCTTCTCTGACATTTTCTTGAGTCTTAATTCAGTGTTGCAATCTGTATGTCGGTTTCCACACCTTCCAGCAATTCCACAGTATGGATTCCGCCTTCTGGAAGTTCGATGAGCAGCTCCAGGGACTGCGCCAACGTTTCCGCGCAAATATATCCACGATTGGCCTCTACGGCAGGGGTCACCTTGTCTGTGGCCTTCACCTTCAGGGCTATCCGGTCTGTCACCTCCAAACCACTGTCCTTGCGCAGGTTCTGGATACGGTTCACCAGTTCGCGGGCAAGGCCCTCGTTGTAAAGTTCATCGGTGATGGTGACGTCCAAAGCCACGGTGATGCCGCCTTCCGATGCCACCGACCAGCCCGGAATGTCCTTGCTCACAATCTCTACGTCCTCCAAGGTCAACGCCACCTCCTGCCCTTCGGCCATGATGCGGAACTGCCCTTCGGTCTCCAAGGTGGCGATGTCGGCCTGCGTCATCTTGAGCACTTCGGCAGCGATGGCCTTCATGATCTTGCCATGCTTGGGGCCGAGCGTCTTGAAATTCGCCTTGATGCACTTATCAATCACACCCGAGTTGGCCGCCAAGTATTCGATGGCCTTCACGTTCACCTCGCTGAGGATAAGGTTCTCCACTGCGCGCAACTGTCGCTCGAACGTGGCATTGGCAACAGGGATCATCAGTTTTGCCAAAGGCTGGCGCACACGCTGCTTTTCCTTTTTACGGATGCTGAGCACAAGCGAAACCACGCGTTGCGCCACATCCATGCGCTGCTCCAGATCGGTGTCGATGGCCGAGGTCTTCGCAACAGGCATATCGGAAAGATGCACCGATGCTTCCTTATACTTGCCCGTCACCTCGTTGAGATCACGGAAAAGGCGGTCGGCATAGAAAGGCGCGATCGGGCTCATCAGATGCGCCACCACATCCAAGCAGGTGTAAAGCGTCTGGTAGGCCGATGACTTATCGGTCGATGGTTCACCTTTCCAGAAACGCCTGCGGCAGAGGCGCACGTACCAGTTGCTCAGGTTTTCGGTCACGAACTCCTGAATGGCTCGGCCCGCCTTCTTCGGCTCGTAGTCATCGTAGTGCGCATCCACCTCCGCGATCAGCGAGTTGAGCTTCGAGATGACCCAGCGGTCTATTTCGGGCCGTTCGTTCAGCGGAACTTCTTTCTCGGAAAAATCGAACCCGTCAATGTTGGCGTAAAGTGCGAAGAATCCGTAGGTATTGTAGAGCGTTCCGAAGAACTTGCGCTGCACCTCACCTATGCCCTCGATGTCGAACTTGAGGTTGTCCCAAGGCTCGGCATTGGTGATCATGTACCAGCGCGTGGCATCGGGGCCGAACTTGCTGATGGTGCTGAACGGGTCCACCGCATTGCCGAGGCGTTTGCTCATCTTCTGCCCCACCTTGTCAAGTACAAGGCCGTTGCTCACCACATTCTTGAACGCCACCGAATCGAAGCACATCGTAGCGATTGCATGCAGCGTAAAGAACCAACCACGGGTCTGATCCACGCCTTCGGCAATGAAATCGGCAGGGTAATACTTCTTCCCGTCCATCAATTCCTTGTTCTCGAACGGATAGTGAAGCTGTGCATAAGGCATCGCTCCTGAATCGAACCACACGTCAATGAGGTCGGTCTCCCGCTTCATCGGCTTGCCCGAATCAGAGACAAGGATGATGTCATCCGCATACGGTCTATGCAGATCGAATGACTGGTAATTCTCTTTCGAGAAATCGTTCGGAGTGAACTTCTCCAACGGATTGGAGGTCATCACGCCCGCTTTCACAGCCTTGGTGCACGCATTCTTCAATTCCTCTACCGAACCGATGCAAAGGGTCTCAAGGCCGTCCTCGGTGCGCCAGATGGGCAACGGGATCCCCCAGAATCTGCTTCGCGAAAGGTTCCAGTCCTGCAGGTTCTCCAACCAGTTGCCAAAGCGGCCAGTTCCGGTGCTTTCGGGTTTCCAGTTGATGGTCTTGTTGAGGGCGATGAGCCTGTCCTTCGCTGCGGTACTCTTGATGAACCACGAATCGAGCGGGTAGTAGAGGATGGGCTTGTCGGTGCGCCAGCAATGCGGGTAGCTGTGCTCGTATTTCTCCACACGGAAAGCGCGGTTCTGCTCCTTGAGTTTGATGGCGATACGCTCATCCACACTCAGGTAGTTGTCGCGGCCCTGTTTCTTCTTCTCAATCTCAATTTCCTCTGTCGACAGATATTCTGCCTTCACGTATTCACCAGCAAAGTCTGCCACTTCTGGACGGAAACGGCCTTGAAGATCCACCAGAGGGACCATGTTACCGTTTTCTTCATTCACCAGCATGGGCGAAATGCCCGCAGCCTTCGCCACGCGCATGTCGTCCGCACCGAATGTGGGCGCGATATGAACAATGCCGGTGCCATCTTCGGTGGACACGAAATCGCCCGCAATCACCTCAAAGGTTCTGCCTTCGGGCTGGGAGTAAGGCATCAGTTGCTCGTACTTGGTACCGACCAGTTCAGAGCCTTTGAACTCAGCTATAACTTCAAACGGGACAGCCTTATCGCCCGCCTTGTAATCGGCAAGAGCGATGGCCGCATTCTCAGCCTTGAACCATTTCCCCACCAGATCCTTGGCGAGAATCACGGTCACTGGCTTAAAAGTGTATTGATTGAAGGTTTTGACCGCCAAATAATCGATCTTCTCACCTACAGCCAAAGCGGTGTTTGATGGAAGCGTCCAAGGCGTGGTGGTCCAAGCGAGGATGAAACACTCACCTCCGAATTTGGCATCCAACATTGGAGCGCGGAACTGCGCCACCACGGTCGTATCCTTCACATCCCGATACGTTCCCGGCTGGTTCAGCTCGTGCGAACTAAGACCCGTTCCGGCCTTGGGCGAATAGGGCTGGATGGTGTAGCCTTTGTAGAGCAGTCCTTTCTTGTAGAGGTCGCTGAGGAGCCACCACACGCTCTCGATATAGGTGTTCTCGTAGGTGATGTATGGGTTCTCCATATCCACCCAATAGCCCATCTTGCGGGTGAGATCGTTCCATACGTCCGTGTATTTCATCACGGCCTTGCGGCATGCCTCGTTGTATTCGGCAATGGTGATGCTCTTGCCGATGTCCTCTTTGGTGATGCCCAGTTCCTTCTCAACGCCCAGCTCGATGGGCAGACCGTGGGTGTCCCAGCCCGCCTTGCGCTTCACTTGGAAACCTTTCAGCGTGCGATGGCGGCAGAAGATGTCCTTGATGGTGCGGGCCATGACGTGGTGGATGCCCGGCATACCGTTGGCCGAAGGCGGCCCTTCGTAGAACACGAATGGCGGGCAGCCCTCGCGGGTGTCCACGCTCTTGCGGAAGGTGTCCTCCGCATCCCACAGCGCAAGCATTTCTTCCGCTATCGCTGGAAGGTCAAGCTGTTTGTAAACGGGATATTCCTTGGACATGGCTCTCAAAATGAGGGCGCGAATTTACTGCATAAAAAAGCCCCGAGCATCGCTGCCCGGGGCGTGGTGTCTGCCTTAAGATCAACCCCTCAATCAGTTCGGCAGAGTCACCATGAGACTCTTGTCAGAGCGGTGGGAGAATCACCTTGTCGATAACGTGTACCACACCGTTGGTGCCCTGTACATCCGTAGCAACAATGTTCGCCACCCTATTGTTCGCATCAGTAATCTTGGCACCTCCGGAAAGGCCGATGGTGAAAGTGGCACCCTGCAGGGTTGTTGCCACCTGACCTTCGCTCAACGCTGAGGAACGTACGTTAGCACCCAGAACGTGGTACAACAGCACTTGCTCCAGAGTTTCTGTAGAGATATCGCTCAGAGAGTTAGCTCCCAGTTCGGTGAGCAGGCTGGCGAATGCAGCGTTGGTCGGAGCGAATACTGTGAACGGACCTGCACCTGAAAGGACTTCCACGAAGTTCGTAGTCAGACCCGGAGTGGTGAGTGCCTGCACGAGAATGCTGAAGTCAGGGTTAGAGGTAGCGTAGGTGACTACTGTTGGGAGGCCGATCACTTCGTCAATCACGTGCACTACACCGTTGGAAGCGTCCACATCAGCCGTTACCACAGCAGGGCCACCGTTAAGCGTCACACCGCCAGCAGTGCTCACATAGAGGCTGAGGTTTGTTGTAGTTGTGCCGAATGTGGCGAGGGTGCTCACATAGCCGGTAGAGAGGTCAGCTGCTTTCAATTCAGAACCGACAACGTGGTTCAACAATACTTGCGTCAGCACGGCTACTGGCACATCCTCCAGAGTGGCGAAACCGTTCGCGCTGAGGAATGCTGCAAAAGCTGCATTGGTCGGAGCGAAAACAGTGAGGTTGGAATTCGCATCGCTCAGGGCGTCCACCAGACCGGCACGCTGCACAGCGGCCACCAGGCTGCTGAGGTCGGCATTGCCCTGCGCCAGTTCAACGATGTTCTGCGGATCGACAACGTTGTCATCATCGTCCTCGCTGCAAGAGGAGAAGGTCATCACAGAGCCGATGACAAGAGCTGAAAGAAAGAACTGTACTTTTTTCATTGTGTTAAGGGTTTAGATATTGGTTAGTGGAGAATGAAACCAGCCCCGTTCAATAATGTTTAGACATTGAGTAAAAAAATTCAACAGAATGTTTTTGATCAAATCACGAACTAAGGCATAAGGCATGCTCTTCCCTGAGAAGATGTGAGCAAAAAACAAGGTTCAGGAAAGTATGCTGCCGGACCGGTCAACGGCCATAGACTGCCGTATCGCCCAGCATGCGGTGCCACATGCGGCCCAGTTCCAGGCCGATGTCCGTGTCCTCCACCGAGCGGTGTACGGCATACTTCAGACTGCCGTCCTCCTGCGGCTCAATCGTGTAATGGAAGGCGAAGGAACCTGCGGCCGAGGTGTCGGCCTGCTTGGTGCGGCCATATTTCAGGACATAGAAGTTGAGTCCATCGTGCGTTGGGCGAACGATGTGAAACCCATCGCTGAACCATTGCAGGCGGTCCACACCGTATTCATCTGCGTAAGGAGTCAGCAGGTCGTGCTGCTTGCCATAGCTGTCCCAGCGGATGGGGCCGGGGCTGTCAAGCAGTGACCAATATCCGATGCGATAATCCTCGCGGGTCTCATACACGCCATACCAAAGCAGGATGTTCAAAGGCGTGGGGCCGGTGAACGACCGCTCATATTCCACATCCCGGCTTTTCAGGTCGGCCTCGAAGTGCGATTCTGCCATCAGCTTGTTGGCGAAACCCACCAGCAGATAGAGCGAACTGAGGGCGATGCCGATGCGGTTGAAATTCTTCCGAAGTACCGTTTCCCTGTTGAAGAATGTCCCCGCGGACGTGAGGATGAGGAACGGCAGCGTATAGAGCGGGTCGACCACGAAGACGCTCGAAATGCTGACGCGATAGTCCGTGAGCGGATAGAAGAGCTGCGTGCCGTAGGTCGTCAGGCAATCGAGCAGCGGATGGGTGAAGATGGCCCAGAAGAAGAGCCACGACCATTGGCGCACAGTGGCCTCGCCCTTTCGCGCATACAGCTTGTGCACGAGCCAACCTAACAACGGGGCCATGAGGATGGGGAAGAACACCGAGTGCGAGAATCCCCGGTGGATGACAATCTCTCGGATGGGGTCGCCCATCGAGAAGAAGACATCGAGGTCGGGGATGGTGCCGGCAATTCCGCCCCATAGAAGGGCCTTGTTGCCCACCCTGCGGCCCAGACAGGCCTCGCCCACTGCGGCACCGAGCACAATCTGTGTGAGGCTGTCCATCGGGGCGCGAAGTTAGGCCTCCATCCTGTTGTCCTTCACCTGCAATTGCAGTGAAACCCTCCCGTTACCGTGGTTCTCCCCATTACCCCTTCAGCATGAGCTGAAGCTTGCTGCGCAAATCGGGAAGGAGCTGTGTGGCTATGTTCCAAACGATGCTGTCATCGATCTTATCATAACCGTGAATGAACGCATTCCTTGTCGCCCTGATCTTGGCCCATGGGATTTCGGGATGTGCGTTGATGTAATAACCGGGCATCCGGGCCACCGCCTCTCCCATCACCTCTATATTGCGATAAATGGCATCGCGTGTCCTGCGGTCGGCCAGATAGTCCTGATAGCTCATCCCGCTGCTGAACTCCATGATGGCATCTATAGCATCCACCATGTCGATAATCAGTATGCGCGGTTCGTGATCAGACATGATACACGTCCTTGCTGATATGTTCCCAATAGTGGTTCTTGATGGCCTTGCGGGAGACGAGATCCACTTTGCGGCCAAGTATGCGGGTCAGCTCCTCTTCCAAGTCGAAGAACTCCCAGCCGATGTCGCCATTGAACTCCACGAGTATGTCAATATCACTGTGCTCCGGGTCGAAATCATCGCGCACCACCGAGCCGAAAAGGGCGAGACTTCCAATAGGATAGCGTGAACGCAGATCGGGCATCTGTGCGGCAAGTTTTCCGCTTATTTCCTGAGTTATCGTCATTATGCCACAGGTGGTCTTGGACAAATATCGTTCAATTCGATATAATCGGAGGTGTGTGGATGATGAATATGAATCACCCCACCACCCTGATGTCCTTCACCTGCAATTGCAGCGACACACGGCCGTTCCAGTGGTTCTCCTCGATGGAGTAGGCCATCTCGAACTCCTGCCCTTCGCGAAGCGGAATGAAGAACTCCGCCATCTTGAAGGCGATGCAGGGCATGGGATAGCCCGCATGGTGCGCGGAGTAAGCCTTGAAGCGCAGGTGCGTGCCATCGCTGCCCACAAGTGACACGTCCGTGGCCTTGAGGTTGCGGGTGACGAACATCGGACTCATGTTTCCCGGCCCGAAGGGCGCGAACTGCTTGAGCAGCGCCATGAACTTGGGGGTGATGCGGTGCAGGTCAATTTCCGCATCGATGTGCAGCACAGGCACGGTCATCTCCTCTGTGATGCGCGCGGCAGCGATCTCCTCGAAACGTTGTCGGAAGGTCTGCACCTGCTCCACGCGCAGGCTGAGGCCCGCAGCGTGGGTGTGCCCCCCGAAACGGTCGAGCAGGTCGGCACATTGGCAGATGGCATCATGCACATCGAACCCCTCCACCGAGCGTGCCGACCCTGTGAGCGTGCCGTCCTCCTGCTGCGCCAGCACGATGGTGGGCTTGTACCATGTATCGATGAGCCTTGAGGCCACGATGCCCACCACGCCCTTGTGCCAGCCATCACCCCACACCACGGTGCTGCGGCTGCTGGCATAGAAGCTGTCGGACGCGACCATCTCCACCGCCATCTCGGTCACGCTCTTGTCCAGTTCCCTGCGGGTGGTGTTGTACTCCGCTATCTGCTTCGCGAAGTCGCGGGCCTCGTCCGCATTCTCGCTGATAAGCAGCTCCACCGCCTTCTTGCCCGATGCGATGCGTCCTGCGGCATTGATGCGCGGCCCGATGATGAACACGGCATCGGAGATGGACAGCTCCTTCTTCACGTTGGCGTTCTCCAACAGCACCTGTATCCCTGTGCAGGGCGCGGAGTTGAGCACCTGCATCCCGAAATGGGTAAGGATGCGGTTCTCGCCCGTGATGGGCACGATGTCGGCAGCGATGGCCACGGCCAGCAGGTCGAGGCGAGAGAGCAGCACCTGCATATCGGCACCGCCCGCCATGCAGAACGCCTGCATGAACTTGAAGCCCACGCCACAGCCGCAGAGTTCCTTGAAGGGATAGGGGCAGTCGGGCCGTTTGGGGTCGAGGACGGCCACGGCATCGGGCATGTCGGGGCCGGGCAGGTGGTGGTCGCAGATGATGAGGTCGATGCCTTTGGTCTTGGCGTAGGCCACCTTGTCCACCGCACGGATGCCGCAGTCGAGGGTGATGATGAGGGAGAAACCATGCTCAGCAGCGAAGTCGATGCCCTGAATGCTGAGGCCGTAACCCTCGGCATAGCGGTCGGGGATATAGTAGTCGAACTGCCCGAGGTCTTTCAGGAAACCGAAGACGAGGGCCACGGAGGTCGTGCCGTCCACGTCATAATCGCCATAGATGAGCACCTTCTCGCCATCGCCCAAGGCGCGTTGCAGACGATCGACCGCGAGGTCCATGTCCTTCATCAGGAAGGGGTCGTGGAGGTCTTCGAGCGAGGGGCGGAAGAACCGCTTGGCCGAATCGAAATCGGTGATGCCCCGCGTGTAGAGCATCTTGGCGATGTCGGTCTGTACGCCCACCTCATCGCGCAGCCGCTGTATGGCAGCGGAGTCGGTCACTTGGCGGATCTTCCAGACGGGTCGGGGCATGTGCGCTGTTTCTCTTCATGAAAAGAACAAATCCCCCGCCCTACGGGCACCCCCTTTTCAAGGGGGAAGGGCGTCCGTCCTTCCGCCTGAGGCGGATTCCGAGGAACGAGGCGGAGGATTTTCTTTGAGCTGTATCTCCGCTCAACTCCTCAGATGGTCATGATGTCCACCTCCTTCTCGGCCAGCAGTTTGTCCACGCGGGCGCTGAAGTCGGTGGTGTAGGTCTGCACCTCTTCCTCGGCCACTTTGCAGATATCCTCGCTGAGGCCATCGTTCTTGAGGCCTTTGATGCTGTCGTTGGCCTCTTTGCGGGCGTTTCGGACGCTGACCTTGGCCTGCTCGGCAATGGCCTTGGCCTGCTTGACGAGGTCGCGTCTGCGCTCTTCGGTGAGGGGCGGGATGGAGATGCGCACCAGCTTGCCATCGTTCTGCGGATTGAAACCGAGGTTGGCCCGCATGATGCCCTTCTCGATCTCTTCGATGAGGCCTTTCTCGAAGGGCTGAATGGTGAGGGTGCGCGGGTCGGGGGTGTTGATGTTGGCGATGGTCTTCAATGGGGTCTGCGAACCGTAGTAGTCCACCCGCACCGATTCCAGCATGGCCGGACTGGCCTTTCCTGCGCGCACTTTGAGCAGTTCGGACGCCATGCGTTCAATGGCATTCTGCATGGCCTCCTTGGTGGATTCGTAGATGAAGTCGAGTTCCTCTTCCATCGGGTTCTGTGTTTAGGGCCGCGAATTTAGGGCATGCGCAGGCAAGCTGTGTTGCGGGGCTCTGGTCATCGGATGGCGGAGCCGTTGGGCATGGGGCGTTCGGGGGCAAGAAGGGCCACATCTAGGTGGTTGGAGGGCACCCCGAGGACGAGCACCTCGCTGATGAAGTCGGCCACCTGGCGCGGGGGGAGGTTGACCACGGCCAGGACCTGCATCCCCACCAATTCATGAGGATGATAGAGGGCGGTGATCTGCGCGCTGGAGCGCCTGGTGCCCAGCGGGCCGAAGTCGATGAGGAGCCGGTAGGCGGGTTTTCGGGCCTTTGGGAATTCGGAGGCGGAGATGATGGTGCCCACGCGGATGTCCACTTGCCCGAACTGGGCGAGGGCTATGGTTTCCGTGTGATGTTGCACGGTCAGTGGCTGCCTTTCTTGCAGCAGTGGTGGAGGTCCTCGTAGGCCTTGGGGTCGGCAGGGCTGTCGTCCGCATCATAGCCGATGGCGTTGAGGGCTTTGCGGATGGAGGTCGGGTCGGTCTTGGAGGCTTTGTAGCTGACGGTGAGGACGGCCGTTTTCACATCGAGCGAGGCGGCAGTGACGCCTTTGGCGAAGGCCATCTCCTTCTCGATGCGGTCCTTGCACATGTCGCAGACGGCCGAGGTTCGGATGGTGATGGTCTGGACGCCTTTCTGGGCGAAGGCGGCCGAGGAGGAAAGCAGTAGGATGAGGAGGAGGATGCGCATGGCGGTGGTAATGATGGTGAATAGGGAGCGGCAGGGCAATGACCGTGCCGCGAAGTGCAAAGATGGGAATGAAGGGGAGTGTTGATTGTTGATTGATGAAGGGGGAGTCGGGCGGAGGACTCTTCGACAGGCTCAGGACAGGCGGGCCCGGAATAGTACACACGAGGCACATCTTCGCGGATGGGTCGTAATGTAGGATATGAAAGGATATTGGAAGCATTTGGAACAATAAAGGAGAGATATGAAACAGCTACGAAATACGATGGAATAGTAGTGGGTACAGATAAAACAAAAACGGAAATGGATAGAACATCCTTGGAAAGAGAAATGATGTCAACGGAATACTTGAAAAAGAAAATGGAAGCTGTGATAACGTTGATGAGATAATGTGAAAAAATGTAGGAACTATATAAAACGTAAGAGGAATGCTGTAAGACAGGCTCAGATGTGTGAAATGGGGTGATGCAAGCTTGAAATGGGTTGCACGAGGATGCTGATGGAGGGAGTATTATCGATATAATCTATTTAAAAGGTCGTAATACGGAAAAATAATGCAATGAATAATATGTAAATAGGTGATGAGTTGTGCAATATGGGTGTATATCATACATTTGGAGGGGTGAATGGGAGGGAGGTGGATGCTTAACCAAAGATGCAAGGCGATGAGAACACTGAATGCCAAGGAGGCGGAGAAGCTGAAGACGCGGGGACCGGGAAGACGGACGCGGGTGCGGGCGGAGATAGAGGCGATGGCCGTGGGCGGGCATCTGCTGCTGGAGCGGGCGGACTGGACGCAGAAGACGCGGAGCCCGAAGACGATGGTGCGGGATGTGGGCAGGGCGATGAGGCGGGAGTATGCGTGTGAGATGCTGATAGACAGCAGCGGGTGGCTGATCACACGGCTGAGCTGAGATGGCAACGAAGCGGCTGTACCGATGTAACCGTGCGGAGCTGTATGCCGCGCTGGGCGCGGGGATAAGGAGCATAAGGGAGTATAGGACGGAGCTGTCGGCCTTCAAGGGGAAGTATGGCGGTGACTATGCTGACCGGCTGGAGGAGCGGCTGGAGGAGGTGATGGCGATGCCGGATATGCAGATGCGGGACATGCGGACGGAGTCGGCCCTGATCACGCTGCGGAAGCAGGGGCGCGCGTGCCTGCAGCGGTGGCAGATGCTGCGGCTTTACATACGCGATGTGGAGGCGTGGAGGCTGCTGCAGAAGCCGAGGCTGGAGGCTGCGGGGAGCAGGGTTTACCGGGAAGCGAGGGGACTGAGGCGTGTGGCGGTGCTTGAGCTTATGGAGGCGGGGAGGCTGTTCGTGCAGGAGTTTGAGGCGGAACTGATGGCGGACGGGAACATGCCCGCAGGGTTCAGGGCGGAGTATGAGGGGGTGCTGGCGGAGTACAGGGCACTGACGGTGGAGCTGATAGACGGCCGGGAGGACAATGCGCAGCTGGCGGATGCGAAGGTGGTGGCGGAGAATGCGCTGTACAGGGAGGTGATGGGGGTGATGAGCGATGGGCGGCTGGTGTTCAGTGACCGTCCGGCCTTGGCTGCACGGTTCTCGATGCGGAAGGTGCTGGGGCTGATCCGGGGGAGGGTTGATTGATGATTGTTGAGGGTAGATTGATGGATCGGAAGGTGGGGCGGGCGAAAGGGGTTTGGGCCTTCGCTTGGGCGGGGGGAGCGTTTTGCAGGAACGTATACATTTGGAGAGGATTCACCTCATAACATCGTCAACATCAAACTGCAACAAGGCATGAACGCAACGGCATGGAAAGGGAAAGTGGCCATCGTGACGGGTGGTGGCTCGGGCATAGGCAAGGAACTGGCGATGCAGATGGCGAGTGCGGGTGCGAAGGTGATGGTGACGGACATCAATGGTGCATCGGCCAAGCAGGTGGCGGAAGGTTGTGGGCGTGATGCCCGTTGGTATGCCCTTGATGTGGCTGACAGGGACGCGGTGAGGACGCTGGTGCAGGATGTGCACCGGGAGCACGGCCGTCTGGATTACATGTTCAACAACGCTGGAATCGCTGTTGCAGGCGAGGTGCACGAGATTCCGCTGGCGGACTGGGACCGTATCATGCGGATCAACATTGGCGGAGTGCTCAACGGTGTGCTTGCGGCCTACCCGCTGATGGTGGCGCAGGGTTCGGGCCATATTGTGAACACGGCATCGCTGGCCGGCCTGGGCCCTGCACCGCTGCTGGGCCCCTATGGGATGTCGAAGCATGCTGTGGTGGGACTGTCGAACAGCCTGCGGATAGAGGCGATGCACCATGGTGTGAAGGTGAGTGTGCTGTGCCCTGCGGCCATTGAGACCCCGCTGCTGGACGAGCAGGTGGACACGCACTGGTTTCCGGACATGCGCAGGTTTCTGACCAACCTGGCGGGGCCGCCTTATCCGCTTGACCGTTTCGGTGAGCGGTCGTTGCGTTCCATTGAGCGCAATGAGGGGGTTATCGTGATCCCGGGCAGGGCGAAGGCGGCCTGGGTCATCGGTCGTCTTTTCCCCGGTCTGGTGACGAAGTTGTCTGCGGATGCGGTGGCCTTGGAGCGGAAGGACAGAAAGTGAGGCCGTTGTTGTGGTACGTGCAGAGGTGTTGATTGATGAAGGGGAAGTGTGATCGGAAGGCGGGGCAGGCGGAAGGGGTGCGAAGGGATTCTCCCCTCGCAGGTGGGTGGCGCGCTTTAAGGGCTTAGGGGCTGTGTAGGCTTGAGCTGTTGGGGATTCTCGGACTTGGCGTGCGTGTTGCATTGAAGGGATGTTGCAGGGGTCGTGGCCATGCGGAGGGTGAACCTGTACTTTAGGCCTCGTGAGTTTATGGACACATAAAAGAGGCTCAGGTTCTGCCAAGGCCAGGGACTACGTGCTGAGTTTCGCTGCTGTAAGTATTGTAGCGTTGCTTGGCCAGTTGCTCATGCCGCTCATCGGGTATATGGCTGTGGCCCTGCTGTTGCTGTTGGCGGTGTCGGTAATGGCCATGGTGCTGCCCGTTTGGCCCGTGATGGCGGCAGCCGCGTTGAGTGCCGTGGTGTGGAACTTCTTCTTCATCCCGCCCACGTTCACATTTCACATCAACAGCACGCAGGACGTGCTGATGTTCGCGATGTATTTCGCCATAGCGATGCTCAATGCGGTGCTCACCTCGCGCATCCGCAGGGCAGAGCAACAGGCCCGGCAGCGCGAAGGCCGCGAAAAGACGCTGCTGCTCTACAATACCTTGCTCAACTCGCTGTCGCACGAACTGCGCACGCCCATCGCGGCCATCATCGGTGCGGTGGACACGCTGAAAGAGAGTGCCACCCGCCTCAGCGAGAACAACAAGGCCGAGCTGCTGGCCGAGATAGACACGGCAAGCATGCGGCTTAACCGCCAGGTGAACAACCTGCTGAACATGAGCCGCATTGAAGCGGGCACCGTGCGCTTGCAGAACGATTGGTGCGATGTGAACGAACTGCTCCACACCGTGATAGAGGAGTGCGGTGCCGATGCCGATGGGCGCACCGTGGAGTTTGCTGCCGATGACGACCTGCCGCTCTTCAAACTCGACCGTGGACTGCTGGAGCAGGTGCTGCACAACGTGATCCACAACGCCTTGCAGCATACCCCAGCACAGGCCGCCCTGCGTCTTGCCATCGCATCCAAGGACGGTGCGTGCGTCATCACTGTGGAAGACAACGGCCCTGGGTTTCCCGAAGGGGAGATGGCCCACGTGTTCGGCAAGTTCTATCGCCTGCCCAATGCGGCCACTGGCGGCACAGGCCTCGGTCTTTCCATCGTGAAAGGGTATGTGGATGTGCTGGGCGGCACCGTGCAGCTCAGCAACCGCGCGGGCGGTGGTGCGCGCTTCGTCATCACCATCCCTGCGCAGGCATCGAACCCCAAAGACTTCGGCCATGAATAAGCCCGAAATCCTCATCATTGACGATGAACCGCAGATCCGAAAGCTGTTGCAGATAGCCTTGGAGAGCAACGATATGCGGGTGCGGCAGGCTTCCACTGGCACCGAAGGGCTGCACATGGCCACTGCCCACACGCCCGACCTCATCCTGCTCGACATCGGCCTGCCCGACCGCAGCGGCCACGAGGTGCTGCGCCAATTGCGCCAATGGTGCAGCCGGCCCATCATCATGCTATCGGTGCAGGATGGCGAACAGGACATTGTGCTGGCGCTGGACAACGGTGCCACGGACTACCTGAGCAAACCCTTCCGCACAGGCGAACTGCTGGCCCGCATTCGCTCATGTCTGCGCAGGGGCGAGGTGGCGACCACAGATGCCATTTTCACCTTTGGCGACCTGCAAATGGACCTCGAAGCCCACACCGTGAAGCGTATGGGCGAGGTCATCAAGCTCACTTCTACCGAATACAACCTCCTGTCGCTCTTTGTGCGCAACGAGGGCAAGGTGCTCACCCACCGCCACATTCTCCGTGAGGTATGGGGCATAGGCTATCAGACCGAAACGCAATACCTGCGCGTATTCGTGGCCCAGCTCCGCAAGAAACTGGAACAGGACCCCACACGCCCCAAACACATCATCACCGAGAGCGGAGTGGGGTATAGGTTCTGTTGAGCTGATGGTTCTTCGCCCCGATCCCTCCGGCCACCGCCAAAAGCGAAGCTCCGCCATTCGTTAGGAGGCGGGGCTTGGGGAAACATTACGGAAATTTCTTGTAAACAGATTTCCTTGGCAGGAAACGCACCAGCCATAGCATGTCTCCGCGAATAATGGCACCGATGCGATAGTTCAATTTTCCGGTCTTCACATAGATGCGGTAATGGTTAGTGTACCCGCGCAGCTGTTTTAGCCCGGTTATCTGCTCGATGGTCTTGGCTGCGTGTATCTGATCTATTTTCCTGTCAAGGGCAGATAGCAGTTCGCGGCTTCGGACACGGTCCACATCCCTCCCGAAACTTGGCCTGACCGTGATTTTCATTTACGGCCTGTGCAACTTGGCGCGAAGCGTTTCCAATGGTATTTCGCCCTCCTCGGCCATGCCGTCATCTATCATTTTGCCAAAGAGCAGGTCGTCCCAATGCTCCTGTTGCAACATGCGCACAGTGCCTTTGAGTTGTTTGAGCAGTTCGGCTGCGGCCTTGGCCTCTGCCTTCGAGTGGAAACTTGCTACCAGTACAGTGTCCATGACAGTGAGATTTTGACCAAAGGTAGCGAATGTGGTTTTTTGGGAAAGCAGAAGCCACTCCAACCTTGGGGGATGCCCAGCTCCGCAAGAAACTGGAACAGGACCCCACACGCCCCAAACACATCATCACCGAGAGCGGAGTGGGGTATAGGTTCTGTTGAGGTGTATTGAACACTGATCGGACTGATTAGACTGATTTCGCTGATGCCGCGCTGCGGCACTGATTTGAATCGGTGCAGATCTGATTCTATTGGTCAAGAAAAATCAGTCCAGATCAGTTTTACCAGTGTTCTATTCTCATGATGCGCTTGCGCATCGCTACTCCATTCTTCATCCCCAAACCTTTATATTTCCCTTATATCCTGCCCGATAAGTTTGCCACCCGAAAAGCAAACCTCATGGACTCACAGGAAGAAGAACCTGACGAACGGAACCCCGTTCAGCATCACCATCACCCCGAACACCATCACAACTATTGGCATCGATCAAGGAGACGTTACACGCGGTTCCTGATGCACCTCTCGCCCCAGCAGAACATCTTCTACGGGTTCTTCATCTACACCGCACTGGGCTGCCTGCTGCTGTGCCTGCCCTTTTCGCTGAAGGTGCCCGTGGGCGTGCTCGACAATCTCTTTATCGCCACTTCGGCCATCAGCACCACGGGACTGACCACCGTAAGCGTGGCCGACAGCTACACCTTCCTCGGACAGCTCATCATTATGCTGCTCATTCAGGCGGGCGGTATCGGCTACATGACCCTCACCTCGTTCATCCTGTTGGCAGGCAAGGAGAAGTTCACCCATTGGCACGAGAAGGTACTCAACGTGGAATTCACACTGCCCAAAGACCTGGAGATGCGCGATTTTGTGA
Source organism: uncultured Chryseobacterium sp. (assembly GCA_964488095.1). Lineage (GTDB taxonomy): Bacteria > Bacteroidota > Bacteroidia > UBA10329 > UBA10329 > UBA10329. Next base: position 30,029 of record CAZATP010000011.1, on the reverse strand, counting down.
AGAGTGTGGTGGTGTTCACTGCCATCACCGAACTCATCGGTACGGGCATCATCTTCTTCTTTTTTCGGCAAGAAGGTATGGCCATGTGGCCTGCGCTGTGGAGTGCGGTGTTCCACAGCATTTCGGCCTTCTGCACCGCTGGGTTCAGTTTGATGAACACCAGTTTTGAGGGTTATGCGGACCACATCGGGCTCAACGTCACCATTTCCCTCCTGTCCATTTTCGGGGCTTTGGGGTTCATTGTGGTGCTCGACCTGTGGAACCGCGCCAAGGGCTGCACCAAGAAACTGACCTTCACCACCAAGGTCATTTTTCTGGTCTATGTGCTGATGCAGACCTTGGGCACACTGCTCCTCTTCTTTGCCGAGCCGAGCATTGCCAACCAACCCATCGGGCAGCGGCTGATGACCGCCTTCTTCCAAAGCATGACGGCCATCACCACCGTGGGGTTCAATACGGTGCCGATAGGTGCGCTCACGGTTCCCATCCTGTTGGGCATCACCTTCATGATGTATGTGGGCGCATCGCCTTCGGGCACTGGCGGAGGTATGAAAGGCACCACGCTGGCCGCCATTGCCTCACTCATGTATTCCCGTATCCGTGGGCTGCGCAGGGTGATGCTGCTGGGCAAGGCGCTCACCATCGACCGCCTCTATGTGGCCACTTCGAGCTTCATCTTCTACACCGCGCTCATCTTTCTCGGCACGTTTCTCCTTTCCTTTTCCGAGCAGACACCGCTCTTGCAGATCCTTTTCGAAGCCGTTTCGGCCATCGGCACCGTGGGGCTGAGCACAGGTATCACAGGCAGCCTGACACCTTGGGGCAAAGGCGTTATCATTGCGCTAATGTTCATTGGCCGCTTGGGTGTCATCACCTTCGGGCTGGCCGTCCTGGCGCGCAAGAGAATTGCAACTGAACAACTGGAGCAGCATGAAGACCTTGCTGTTTAGACCGCTCTGCATGGTGGTGTTTCTGCTGGGAATGCAAGGCACCGCACTTGCCCAGACCGACACCGCCCGCCTTGCGAAACCCACCTTGGCCTTCACAGGGTTTGTTGATGTGTTCTATGCCTATGATAGCCACCGGCCTCCGAGCGATGCGCGGCAGCCGTTCCTCTACAACCACAACCGCCACAACCGTTTCGACCTCAACCTCGGGCTGGTGCGCCTGAAACTGAACCATGCACGGGTGCGGGCCACGGTGGCGCTCCATGCGGGCACCTACGTGAACGACAACTATGCAGCCGAACCCGAAGTGCTGCGCCATGTGGCCGAGGCCAATGTGGGCGTGGCCCTTGCTGGCAAAGGCCGTCTGTGGCTGGATGTGGGCATCATGCCCTCGCACATCGGCTTTGAGAGTGCCATCAGTGTGGACAACCAGACCCTGACGCGCTCGCTGCTGGCCGAGAACTCGCCTTACTATCTGGCAGCGGCCAAGTTCACCTATACGCTGCGCAAAAAGTGGGAAGTGGCGGCACTGGTGTGCAACGGGTGGCAGCGCATCCGCCCCGTTGTGGGCAACACATTGCCGGGTTTCGGCACGCAGGTGGTCTGGAAACCCAAGGACGGTCTGTCGCTCAATTGGAGCACCTTCATCGGTACGGACGACCCGGACACCGCGCGCAGGGTGCGTTTCTTCAATAACCTCTATGCCCAATGGCAGGCGCATGAGCAAGTGGCCGTCACGGTGGGAATGGACATCGGCATGCAGCAGCAGGCCAAGGGCAGCGCGCAGCAGGACGTGTGGTTCAGTCCGGTGGTCATAGCGCGATGGGCCATTCACCCGAAGTGGGCAGCGGCCATGCGGGCAGAGTATTACCACGATGGAGCAGGGGTCATCATTGCCGCCCCGACTTTGGCAGGATTCCGCACGGGCGGCCTATCGCTCAATGTGGACCATGCGCCTGTGCCCTTCATGCACTTTCGGGTGGAAGGCCGATGGTTGGGCAGTCCCGATGCGAATTTCATTGGCGAGAGCGGGGCAGAGCGCAACGCGTTCACGGTGGTGGCCTCGTTGGCATTCAAGTTGGAGCGGTAGTTCAATTTCCTTCGGGGAAGATCATGAAGTCGAAGTCTAACGTTGGAAGTCGCCCCAAAAATTACCGTTGAAGGAGTACAGCGAAGAAATGTAGGAGTAGACCATCGCTTGCACTGATGAAGAGAACGCTTGGACAGGCGGGTTTGCCCTTATCTCAACGCATATCGTAAGCCCAGATAGGGGTTGATGCCCATGGTGGGACCCCAGACCTGTGAGGCATCGAAATAGGGGCCGAGTGTGGCTGGCGCGCGGCAGGTTTTACAATGTTTTACAGGTGCATTTACAGGGGGTGACGGTGGAGGACGGTAGTTTCGCTGACGAACCAAAAACCATAGCTCATGAAAAAGCCATCGCTGTACTTCGCATTCCTGTCTCTGATCGTTCTCTCCGTTCTCGGCACTGCGTGCGAGGCACAGCCCCTGCTTGAGGCACAGCAAGGAGGGGGCACGGGGATTCACGCAGTTGACTCCGACCCCTATGCGCTCACGCTGCGCCTGGAAGGTTCTGTGGATGAGGGTCATCGGCTGGTGGCGCACATGGCGTTGGACAGCGGAAGCTGGTTCGTATCGCCCTACTCGGCCGACAGGTATCAGGGCTATTTCAATGTGAGCCTGGCGGACAACAACAGCCTTTTTCTGGACCGCAATTTTGAGGAACGGCCGCGCTCCATGACGCGCCCCGACCGTTGGGAAGGGGGAGTGGGTCATTTCGTGCATGAGAACACCTCGTATGCGTACAACCTCCGGGCGTTGACCGAGGAGGACTTCAAGGTGCTGGGCGTGGTGCGGTTCGTGATTGAGCCGAAGTGCACACTGGAGGAGATTCCGTTCTCCATCTCGCAGAAAGGCGGAAAGCTCTCGGTGATCCGCTATCCGAAGCTGGACAAGCGCACCTGCGGCCATGCGAATTGACTGCTGGCCTCAGCCTCCATTGATGGCATCGGCATCGCTGCCCACTATGAGCCGATAGCCCACGCCACGGATGTTGACGATGCGCACATCCGGGTCGGCCTCGAGCTTCTTGCGCAGCCGGGAGACGAAGACATCGAGTGTGCGGCCCACGTAGACGCCCTCGTCACCCCATACGTCATGGAGAATGACATCGCGCTCCACCGTGGTGTTGACCGATGCAAGGAGCAGCGCCAACAGGTCCACTTCCTTGCCGGTGAGCTCGGTTCTGTCGGCACCGCGTGTCAGGGTCATGTTTCGCTTGTCGAACAGGTAGCTGCCTATGGCCAAGGGCCCCGGGTCTTGGCCGGTCTCTGCTGTCCGGGCCGGTCGCTTCCTGATGGAGAAGGTGAGGCCTATGGCGCCTATCACGATGACGGTGAGCACAATGGGCAACAGCCCCGAGGCCGGTGCTGATTCCTCGGTCCGTACTGCTGCCAGCGCAGTCTTAGGCCCGGTGAGGCTGATGAAGATGATGTGGCAGTCTTCGGGCAGTGGTCGCGATCTGCAGGCCACCGCCTCCGGCCCTATCGATGGCTTGACCGCATAGCTGTAAACCACCTGCAGGGTGGAGCACTGCTTCACCTCCACCAGATATTCGCTGGCAATGCCGCTCATCTGCATCACGCTGTCGACAATGGAGACCAACCGGTCGGGGTCGAGCGCGAAGGAGGTATCGAACCTGATGGCGTAGCCGTTGGCCTGCGGCTCAATGGGCAGAATGCGGGAGTGGCTGTCGCCCATGCTGAGGAGCAGTTGATGGCCCACCATGCGCATGGCGGCCATGTGCTGCTGCTGACGCAAGCCCGGTTGCTGTGCCGCTGAGGGCAGGAGGACCGTCAGCAACAGCGGGAGAACGAGGAATGTCAGGCGCATCAACATGCTGCAAAGCTACCGAGGCGCAGATGGCGTTTTGATCCCGGACACCTGTTTTACACTCTTTTACACGCGATTGCCATCGGACCGGAGCGCATGATGGGAACGTGCTGCGCCCCCTATTTCAACGCGTACCTGAACCCTACGTATGGGTTTATGCCCATCGTTGGCCCTCAGACCTGTGAGGCATCGAAGTAGGGGGATGTGGGAATCGGAGGCTGCGATGTTGGTGAGGCCATTTCACGGAATCTTGCTGTTCTGAAATCATGGTTAACTTCGCCTTATGAGCAATGAGGCCATTTCCCGTATCACCGTCAGTCCTGACATCTGTCATGGTAAGCCGACCATCAGGGGTTCGCGCATCATGGTGGAGACCATTCTGAGCCATCTGTCGGCAGGCGATAGTGCTGAGGACCTGTTGGAGGTCTTCCCTGACCTGGAGCGCGAAGATGTGCTGGCGGCACTGGCGTACGCCAGCATGGTCGTGCACATGAAAGGCACTGTGCTGAAGGCGGCATGATGAGATTCCTTGTAGATGCGCAGCTTCCACCACTGGTCGCTTCCATTCTCTGTGACCATGGCCATGATGCGGTGCATACCCGGTCACTCCTATTGAAGAACGGCACCCCCGATACCGATATTCTTGCCCTGTGCCATGCGGAAAGCCGCATCCTCATCACTAAAGACCTGGACTTCTATCATAGCAAGATGGTGAGGAATGAACCTTCCCAACTGGTGATGGTGAAGGTCGGCAACATGCGCGCGAGGAATTTCCTCGACCTGATTCGGGCAGTTGTTCCTCTGCTTGAATCGGCACTCGAGCAGGGCCACCTGATTGAATTGCATGACGACCGGGTCATTGTGATACGTTGATCTCGCTGCGTTCCTTTTCCATCCTATCACTTCAACGCATACCTGAACCCCAAGTATGGGTTGATGCCCATGGTGGGACCCCAGACCTGCAGGGGGCATCCATTGCATCTTTGCCGAATCGCTGACCATCAAATTAGTGCCTCACATGCGTTCTCTGCTGTTGATACCTATTCTCATGCTTGTGCTGGGGAGCTGCGTTCAAGAAAACCCACAGGAGGGCCCAGGCCACATTGTAAGCAGGGTTTATGCCAGTCCGAACCCTCTGCGTTCCGTTGGTGCGGACACTTCATTGCTTTCTGAGAACCTCAGTGTGCTGGTGGCCCGGGCACTGGAGGTGGAAAAGCTTGACCGGGAGCGGGTGTTGCGGAGCGACCATCCGACAGACAAGCCGCTGCTGCTTGAGGGTGAGCTGTTTGCAGGGCTGTATGAGGGCTACACCTCGTTTGCCCTGGGCAGTGTGGGGGAGAGAGGAGACACGTTGACAGCCCCTATGAACTTCCACAACCGGCACTACGGAATGGTCTGGACCGATACGCTGATCCTTGTTCGCAAGAACGGATGGAAACTTCATGATGTGCGCTATGGCAGAGGGGCGGGCCTTCAGGAGACGCTGCGAGACTTTATAAATCATTTCGGGGAGCATGGGGAGTGAGCCTGTCCCGGGGGTGGATGATGCATCATGCTCCATCGTCAAAAGCATGGAAGGCGCCATGTGCATGTAACGGTTTTCAGGTTGGGGCGGTGCATTTGCCCTTTTCAACGGGGAGCAGACGGCCCTGTGACCATACCAGGTGCTTTTTTTCTTTCTGTTGATCATCATGAGTGCGCTCGCCAATGCTTGCGGAGAGGCTGATGAAGTATCCCATCATCCGCATCATATTGGATGATAATGGGTTATTTCCAGTTAAGAAAGCATTAAGGTACTTTGAGTGTCCTAAACCATTCACCATGAGCAACGTCAGTTTACCAGGATTTTCTTTCAATATTGCCCCGGGTCTGGTGACCTTGGCCGGGCGTTTCAATTTCCAGGATTCGGCCCCTTTGGAGGAGGCGGCAGAGACCATTGTCCATGCCGTTGAAGAAGTGCCGGAACGCGGGCAAGTGACCGTATTCCTATACTTGGATTATGTGTGCACGTGGGCCCGGAAACGTATGATGCGCATGTTCCACGAATTGGAGAACACGGCCACCGACCAGCACCTGGAAGTGGATGTGGAGTGGGCCTATGAGGAGGACGATGAGGACATGTTGGAACTGGGCGAGATCTTTCAGGAGAGTTTTGACAGGTTGCATTTCAAGTTCAAGGAGATTCAGAACTGAACAGTGCTGACGGTTATGTCTCCGTTGTCCCGGAACTTTTGTGGGGTTCATGCGTTTGTGCTCCCTACAACCCTGTCATGACCTCTATCAACGAAACGAAGCTTCTGGCCCTTGACCTTGCCGAAGAAGGCATAGCACTGCTGGATGCAGACGGCTCCTACACCTACCTGAACAGGGCGCATGTGGAGCTGTTCGGCTACACGGCCGAGGCGGAACTGCTGGGTAGGAAATGGCATGTGTTCTATGGCGAGGATGAGATTTTGCGGCTGGAGCAGGAGGCTTTTCCGGTAATCGCATCGCAAGGCAGTTGGCGCGGAGAGACACTTGGCCGGAAAAAGGACGGCAGCGTGATTCACCAACTGGTGTCGCTGACCTCGTTGCCGGAAGGGGGACTGATGTGCGTCACCTATTGCACCGACTGGGAGAAGGAGATGCTGCTGCAACTGCGGCAGCGCACCAACAGGATGGACAGTCTGGTGCATCACATCAGCGATGGGATACTGATGGAGACGGTGGACCGGGTGATCGTGTCGATCAATGCCATGCTGGGTGAGATGTCGGGACTTCCGTTGCCAGTGGCCGAGGTGGTGGGGACCAATTGCCTTGAAGCGTTGCAACTGGTGAAGGAGCAGGCGCTTGACCCTGGGGCATTCATCACAGCGATAGAAAAGAGGGTTAGCGATGGTGTTGCGGTGTTCGATGAGCTTGTGGAACTGAAGAACGGCAAAGTGCTATCGCGTGATTTCATCCCTGTGAAGAATGGAGAGGAGCTGGAGGGGTTCCTGTGGGTGTATCATGACGTTACGGAGCAGGAGCGGGTGAAGCAGGAGCTGGAGGCGTTGGTGAAGCGAGAGCGAGAGCTGAACAAATTGCAGGGCCAGTTTCTGCACATGATATCCCACGAGTTCAAGAAACCGATACTCAACACGCTTAGAGGCACCTCGATCCTGAAGTCCACCTTGGCTGACGATGCTCGTAACGCCCCGATGACGCAGAGTCTGGATTACATCATCCAGGAGATGGAGCGGCTGAACAGGAACGTGAACCGCATGGTGAGTTACCAGTCCATACTCACCAGCAGGAACATAGTCCTGCGTCCGGTGAGGGCGGCCCATCTCATCTCCAACTACTTGAATTACAATTACGGTATGTTCACGGACAGCCTGAAATTCGAGGTGAGGGATGATGTGCCTCCTATGACGGAGGTGCTGGCCGACATGGAGATGCTGGACCTGGTGCTTGCCAACCTGATAGACAATGCGCTGAAATACTCGGACTTCCACCAGCGGGTTGTGGTGTCAAGCAGGCTTACAGTGTGTGGGAAGGTGCAGTGGGAGTTTGTCAATCCGATCAGGGAGGGGCAATCGCCTCAGCAGTCGATGCTGGGCCGTGCACTTTACAGGGCCAACAGTTCCGATGACAATGGCCTTGGCCTAGGGCTGGCCATTGTTTATCACATCGTGGAGCTGCATGGGGGCCAATTGACGTTCGACACCCGTGACGGTCATTTTTCGGTGCTTCTCATGTTGCGCGTGAACGGGTGAGGCAAGCACAAGGCGTTGGGCAGAGCCATTTCGAACTTAACTAATAGTATCTAACCGTTCCCATGAATTGGGCGCTATGAGGTTATTTCATTAGTTGTTGCCACACCTGATATTCGCAACTGGACGAGTTACTGTCAGTTGCGGCCCCATACCTCTGTTGACCTTACTCTTTCAAACGAACTGAATCTTTTCGTCTAAAAAAACAGCAGTATTGATATTCAGGTATTTACAAACGGTTAAGGAGATTGTGGAGGCGAGCGGTCCTATGGTCATGCTGGTGCATGAACACAGTGCCTCAGATGTACTGGAGGCCCTGAGCTCGCGCACCGCACCCTATTATGGGGCCATTTTCCCGGAGCTGGTAGCAGAGGGGGCTGTTGTGCATTCCGGTGCGCTTGTGGCAGAGTTGGGCGCGGATATCCGTGTGGAATTGGTGCCGAACATGAGCGGTTTCGATGCGTCCAGATCCGAGCTGCTGAAAAGAAAGGGTACCCTGCTGTGCTTTACAGACGCCTTCAGCACTGGCATCCAATATTTCCTTGGACAGCTGTTCGAGACGTTGGCCGATGGGTGCCATGTGGTGGGCGGGGGTTCTGGTAAGATGACCCTGCGGCAAGAACCGGTCATCTTCAGTCATGAGGGCATGTATGCTGACTCGGCACTGCTCATAGGGACGGACCGGACATCTGGCATCGGGGTGGGGCATGGCTGGGAGCACTACCGTGGTCCTTTTCTTGTGACATCGGCCGAGGGCAACACCATGAGCGGTATAGATTTCGGGTCTGCCGCTCATCTGTATCGAGATGTTGTGGAGCAGAGCACTGGACAGTATTTCACGGAGTACAACTTCTTCGACCTCGCGAAATCGCATCCCTTCGGCATTGTGGGTCAGGGGAGTCAGATGGTGGTGAGAGACCCTGTTGCGTGCGATGGGAGCTCCATCCATCTTGTGGGCCCAGTGTCCGATTATGCGGTTGTCAACATTCTGCGCGGAGACCGCGACAGTCTGCTGAAGGCGGCAGAGGAGGTGGCGGAGCGGTCGCTTGCAAAGAGGGACGGGGCTGTGAGCGATGTGCTGATTTTTGACTGCATATCGCGCTCCATGTTCCTTGACAAGGGTTTTCAGGAAGAGCTGGACAGGGTTTCGCGTGTTTTCGAGGGGCTGCCCCTGTTCGGGGCGCTGACGTTGGGCGAGATCGCCAGCAATGGCAGTATGAGCATAGAGTTTCACAACAAGACCTGTGTGGTAGCGGCATTATGAAGGTAGAACAGCTTGCATACGTTCTCAAATGCAACACGGCCATCGGCAGTAGTCTGGACCTGCACGAGATGCTGACGCAGTGCATCCGTGTGTTTGTGCGCGAGTCATCGGCCATCTACGGGCAGATGGAACTTACAGCCGATGCAGCGGAGCCGATGCAGGTGAGCCATGGCAAGTTGCCCATCGGGTTGGCAGCGGCCGTTGGGAAGGATGAGGGACCTGCGGTGCAGGAGGTAGATGGCCACCATGTGCTGAGGCCGGGCCTGCGCTCTGTGCGACTGGTGCTGGTATTTCGTGAGGAGAGGGACTTCGGTTTTTACGGGGCAGCCCTTGGTTCTCTCGCCAATAGACTTGAGGTGGCCGTAGAGGCGTGTCTCAGTCACCAGCGGCTGGCCAGGGCCAAGGATGAGGCCGAGCATGCACAGCGTCAGCTTGGCAGGTCGTTCGGGCTGCTTCAGGCCGTGGCCCACACCATTGACATGCTCTTGGGACAGCGGGACTATCTCACGGCAATGGCAGGCGGTCTTGCTGCCATCGGCAAGGCAACACAGGTGGACCGCTGTTACCTGTTCGTCAACACGCTCGGTGCGGACGAGGACACTTCCACCACCAGCCAGCGGGTAGAGTGGACATCGGACGGCATAGCCCCTGAGATTGACAATCCCGAACTGCAGGGTGTGCCCTTCAGCATGTTCCCAGAAATGATGCTGCCCTTGGCGCAGGGAAGGGAATTCTGCGAGCTGGTGCGCGACCTGCCTGATGGGGCAGGGAAAGAGGTGCTTGCCGCGCAGGGCATTCTTTCCATCCTGGCCCTGCCGGTGGTGGTGAGCGGCAGGTTCTGGGGCTTTGTCGGTTTTGACGACTGCACCACAGAGCGCACTTGGACACAGCAGGAGCGGGATGTGCTCCGCTCGTTTGCCGGATCCCTTGCCAGAGCGGTAGAACGTATCTCGGCAGAGGAGAGTCTGCAGGAGGCTGAGGAGGCGTTGCGGGCCATGAATGCCACACTGGAACAGCGGGTGGAGCAGCGAACCGCAGAGTTGAATGCAGCCTTGGACAATCTCACCCTGGCGCAGGAAGAGATGATACGGCAGGAGAAGATGGCCTCCATAGGCCAACTCGTGGCGGGCATAGCCCATGAGCTGAACACCCCTCTGGGCGCCATCAATGCCTCTGCCACCAATCTGCGCAGCACGTTGTTGGAGATGTTCAAGAAGAAGATACCCGCGGGCGACATGGATCAGCTGTTGTTCACATGTTCCACTGCCGACTCGATCAATGTGGGCCAACGGCTCACCTCACGGGAAGAGCGGACCCTTGTGAACGAACTTGGCCATCATATCCGTGAGCGTTTCCCTGCCGTGGTGGATGTGGCCAGTATCAGTAGGCAACTGGCCGAATGCGGACTTCGACCTGAGAGCGATGATGCCACCCTACGGGCGCTGCTGGACCATCCTCGAAATGAGGCGCGGGTAGACCTTCTGGTGCACATGATGCGGTTGCGCAGGGCCATTGGCACCATCGGCATGGGCAGCGAGAAGGCCGCGAAGGTGATCAGGGCACTCAAAGCCTACCTTCACACAGGGTCTGAGGAAATGGCCCCGGTGAATCTGCAGCAGAACATCTCCCATGTGCTCACCCTCTATGCCCATGAGATGCGCAAGGGCATCGTGGAGGAGATCTCTGTTGCCGACAACGTTTGGGTCATGGGCAACCAGGACGAGCTGGGCCAGGTATGGTCCAACATCATCAGCAATGCCATCCACGCCATGCACTATGAGGGAGTGCTGACGATAAGGGCCAGATATGTGGGCGACATGGTGGAGGTGGCCATAGGCAACAATGGCCCTCGGATACCTGAGGCGAACCTGGGCCGTCTGTTCGACCTCATGTTCACCACCAAGCCCTTGGGGCAAGGAACCGGCATTGGCCTCAGCATAGTGAAGCGGGTGGTGGATGCGCATGGTGGCGCGGTTCAGGTGAGCTCAGATGATGAAAATACCGTATTCACAGTAACCCTTCCCAAGGCCAGAACATGAGCAGAATCCCGACCACGGCCATTCTCTGTGTGGATGACGACCCATCTGTGCTGGACAGCCTATGGATACAGTTGGAGCGGAATTTCGGAAACCTACATCTCATAGAGAGTGCCGAAAGTGCTCTGGAGGGGCTGGAGGTTATCGATCACTTGTCCGAGCAGGGCATCGGAGTGCTCATCATCGTTTCCGATTGGCTGATGCCCGGCATGTCGGGGGGTGAGTTCATTGAACGTGTGAAAGAGCTTTATCCCAACATGCGGACCATTGTGCTGAGCGGGCAGGCCGATGCTGAGAAACTCGATGATCTGATCAGTGTGGGCCATGTGTCCTCGCTGGTGATGAAGCCATGGGACGAGACCGAGCTGGTAGCGGCCATAAAAAATGCCATGCCATGAACCGCGAATACACAGTTTTCCTCGTGGACGATGACATTCTGGTGCTACAGGCATTGAGGGACCAACTGCAGCCCACGTTCCCAAACATCACCTTCGAGACCTGCCAATCGGGCGAGGAGGCCTTGGAACTCGTGGAGCATGTGATGGAAGAAGGTGCCACGGTGGCAGCCGTGATAAGCGACCATCTGATGGACGGGATGACGGGAGCCGAACTGCTCATACGCTTGCAGGCGGTGGTGCCCAAGGCGCGCAAGATCATGCTCACCGGTCAGGCAGGTCTTGATGCCGTATCTGTTGCGGTGAACGCTGGTGCGCTTTACCGTTACATGTCCAAGCCATGGGATGCGGAGGATATGCGCCTTACCCTGTATGAGGCGCTACAGGCCTATAGCACGGATGCGAGGCTGGCGGAGCGGAATGCAGAGCTGGAAAAGCTCAATTCCCAGCTTGAGGCCACCATAGCGCAACGCACCCGTCAGTTGATGGAGAAGAACACGGAGCTGGAAGAGGGGTTGGAATATGCAGGCCGCGTGCAGCGCACCCTGTTCCCCGAATTCACCCGGTTGACGGAACATGTCGATGCGCGTGAGATATACCTGCGGCCCTACCACGGTGTGAGCGGTGATTTCTACTGGATGTCCAATAAGGATGACGGGAGGCTGTTCCTGGCCGTGGGCGACTGTACGGGCCATGGCATTTCCGGGGGATTCATGTCGGTGATGCACATTGCCGCACTGAACGAGGCCATGTTCCGATGCACCGACCTGACCCCACTGGGCATTCTCAATTACATGGATGGTAGGATCAAGGATATCACCACGCACACTTACAGGTTGCACCGGACGCTGATAGGTGCCGAGACCACCTTGCTGTGCTTCGATCCGGATGGGCATACCGTTCATTTTGCGAGCAATTCCAAGGGGCTGATCGTCAGAGATCTTGAGACAGGAGAGGTGTCCGAACCCTTGCAGGCTTTGAAACGCGGTTTGGACGGAGCCAGCGGTTCGCGCGATATCGTATCGGGCTGCATGGACCTGCGTCATCGGTCCGAGCTGTATCTGTTCACGGACGGTGTGGTGGATCAGTTCGGAGGGCCGAACGCAAAGAAATTGAAGCGGTCGGGCCTTGTGAAGTGGATTGCAGAGCGCGAGCGGACAGCAGTGGACATGCAACGGTTCAGTGATTACTTTGATACCTTTGCAGAAGGCCAGATGATCGTGGATGATGCCCTCATGCTGATTCTTTCAACAGGATGACCGTTCTGGGTCTCGTGACACAGAACTCAATAGAAGCACATGTCAGCAAAACGCAATCCGATCCGAGTGATCCTCATTGAGGACGATAACGTCCTCCGTTATGCTTTGGCACAGATGGTGCGCCTGTCTGCCGAACTGGAACTGGTCGGGGAATATCCCGATGTGGAAAGTGCGCTTACCGATATCAGCGAGGCCCCTGTCCCGGTTGTACTTCTCGATGTTTTTCTTGCCGATGGCCTTTCAGGTATTGACAGCATCCGCTCCTTCAAGACCATCAATCCCTACTGCAAAGTGCTTCTGCTGACGGGCGACTGCCAGAGCAGCACCATCATCAGTGGTTTCCGGGCCGGTGCCGATGGCTATCTGCTCAAGGAGGACGCCATCCTGGGCCTCGTTGAGCATCTCCATAATCTTGTTCGCCATGGGTGGTGTGTGAGTCCCGGGGTGGTGGGCAGTATCATCCGCATCCTGAACAACCCGATGACATCCTATGTGGATGTACCGGCCATAGACCTGAGCGGTCTTACCAAGACGCAGCTTAGGGTGGTGCAGGAACTCGCCAAGGGTGACCGGTATGAAGATATCGGGCAAAGGTTGAACATGGCCCGCAACACGGTGAATCAGCATGTGCAGCGCATCTATCGTAAGCTGGGTGTCACATCGCGTTCCGAGCTGTTGGTAGGGCTGAAGTGAGCCTAATAGGCTGGCCGCTTCTCCGAACGGGATGATGTGAAGGGCCTTTCGGACGTTGACATGTTCAAGGCCGTTCGCGCCTGTCTATAGGCGGATTATCCCGGTCTATTCTGAGTGCCGGACCCGTGTTACGCAATGAGCCATGCAAGAGGGTCACATTTGAGTAATGCTGGTTATTGTTCTTGGCGTGGACGGCTGTGACCTTCGCATGCTCTGATTTTCGGAGCGGGAACCGTTGTCGCAACATTGAATATCATCACCCCAAGAGTGCTGTCACGCACATGTGCGTTCGCATTGCATTCTGTAGCTGTTCTCATGCTGATAGGGCTGTGGGGCGTTGACGCGTCAGCACAGGACGGTTCCAAGCGTGTCAACTTCAAGATGTTCGGGCACATCGAGTATGTGGTGCGGCCGGACACCGGTAAGTGGGGCCAGTTTTTCTCGCTGGGCGAGCAGGACCTGTTCGTCACGGCCCGTATCACAGAGAAGCTCTCATTCCTTGGCGAGACCGTGGTAAAATTCAGTGTGATGTCCGCCACGTCATTCCTGCCGAGCATTGAGCGTGCGCAGCTCAAGTATGACTACTATCGGAATCACAGTGTGCTGATAGGCAAGATGCACACCCCTCTGAACTATTGGAATGATGTGTACCACCATGGGCGGCTTTTCTTCCCCAGTGTGGACCGCCCCGCGAGTTTCAGCTACTTCGTTCCGCTTCACACGCTCGGTCTGCGACTGCAGGGGCAGAATCTGGGGCCATTGGGACTGGGTTATGACCTGGTGGTGGGCAATGGCATGTCCTCCACCGATTTCTTCAAGGTGAGTCCGCACATGTCTGTCATGGTCGCTGCACACATCAAGCCTTTCGATGGGGCGCAGTTCACCGTGTCCTATTACCGCGACCGCGTCACAGACAGTCAGGTGGGTGTGCATGTGGGCCATGCTCACAGCGGCAATGGATACAAGGGTGACATCGACTTTCAGCTCATCAGCCTGTCTGCCGCCTATTTCGGTGAGCACCTGGAGGTGCTCAATGAGGCCGGTCTCAATATCAATACCACCGACAGCACCGGAACGGTGCAGAACTACAGCAACTACACCTATGTGGGCTATCGCCTCAAGGACAAGTTCGTGCCTTACGTGCTGTCAGACCTGATGATGATCGACCGTCAGGATATGCACTCGCCCCAGACGCAGCTATGGCAGGCCGGGGCAGGTCTGCGGTTCGAGATGTCGCACCTGTTCAACGTCAAACTGGAGATACGCAGGGGCACCGGTCTAGGTTATGCCGCAGAACCTGCCGATCATCCGGAGATCAAGCGGTATCAGCTCAAGCTTCAATTCTCATACGGATTCTGATGAGGGTGCTCTTTCTCATCATCGCAATCACGCTCATGGGGATGATGACCTCTCTGGCACAGGACACCGGGCGTTTGGATCTGGTGGTCATAGGTAATGATATCGGTACCGACCGACTCACAGAGAAGGAGCTGCGCGACCACATGAATGCCAAGCGGAACTTCTGGAAGAACGGGCGGGCCGTGATAGTTGTGCTGCCTGCACCAAAATCATCATCGGCCCCGCGTGTGGCAGAGGTCATATATGGCAAGTCGGTCACCGGTATGCAGAAATTCTGGCTTTCGGTGGTGTTCCAAGGGCGTTCCAATCCACCTGTCTTCACAGACTCGGATGGTGAAATGGTCGACTACGTGAGGAAGACACCGGGGGCCATCGGGGTGCTGGTGAAGGATGTTCCTGGCGTGAGTGACCTCAGAATCGTCATAGACTGATGGTGTTTTTCAATAGAGGCGGCATCACAGCGCGCATCTGGTTCCCTTTCGCCTCCATCCTGCTGGTGCTCGGGCTGTTCTTTGCCACCTACTATCCGCACCGCCAGCGTCTGCTGATAGAGGAGCATGAGCAGCATGAGCTGCTTGAATTGGCAAGGACAGTGGCGCTGGGCATCGAGATATCGCTCGATATGAACAACTTCGCTGGGCTTCAACGCTCGGTGGACTACATCTCGGACCGCGATGACCTTGATGCCATCTTCGTGATGACCGAGGAATCGGACGACCCCGTGGCGCAGATGGAGAACGGGGTGACGTTCAAGGCTTTCTCAGAAGGCCGCGAGCGATACATTGTTGTGGAGCAGCCCTACCGGGCCGAGGCGTTCAGCGGTTCGGTCATCATCGCTCTTGACAGGGCCAAGGTGGAGGCACGGATATGGAATATCAACACCCCCGTCTACATTCTTCTGCTGATATCGCTGCTGCTCACCACAGGGGTCTTCTATATCGTGGCGCGGCAGGTGAGCGAGCCGATACTTGATGCGGTGCGTTTTGCCCGCAGCCTTGAGCACGGTGATTATCATGTCACCATAACATCGAAGGGCAGGGACGAGATAGGGCAGCTGAGGCGTTCTCTCGCAGAGCTGCGCGACACCCTGCGTCAACAGCGGGAGGAGAACATAGCCCTGACCACCGGGCTTGAGCAGACGGTGAGGCACCGGACGGCCGAGCTTCGTCTGGCCCTTGGCGACCTCTACACTGCCCAGCGCATCGGAAGCATGGGCAACTACAGCTATTTCCGCAACGGTATGCTCGAATACTCGGCAACGCTGGGCGACCTCATAGGCATGCGCGGTGAGGGTTCCATAGCCGTGGAAGGCCTGCAGGCGCTGCTCATGGACGGTGAGCCCGCCCTCCGCGCATTGCTGGACGGTCTCAGTCCCGAAAGGCCTTCGGTGAGTGTGGACATCCGGCTCGCGCCAAGCGGCAGCGGGGCTGTGCGGTGGTTGTCGATGACCGGGGAACTGATGCCCCCGGACGATGTGCACGATGAGGCGCGCGTGTCGGGCACCATGCAGGACATCACTGCGCGCAAGGCGGCAGAGGAACGGCTCAATCAGCTCTCAATGGTGGCAAAGCTCACCACCAACGGGGTCATCATCACGGATCAGCATAAGCGCATCATATGGGTGAACGAGGCCCTGCTGAAACTCACAGGCTACACATGGGATGAGGTGATCGGCCAGAGGCCCGGCATGTTCCAATTCGAGAAGACCGACTCTGCTGTGGCGAGGCATATCTCGGAGGAACTGGAGAAGGGCGAAAGCGTGATCGCAGAGATTCTGAACCGTTCGAAGCAGGGCCGGGAGTACTGGCTGGAGCTTCACATACAGCCCTACATGGACATCTCCGGCAAATTGGCAGGTTATCTGGCTGTGGAGGTGGATATCACCCAGCGCAAGGAGGACCGGGCCGCGCTGATGCGCAATCTGGAGGCACTGGAGCAGAGCCGCAATGAGACGGCCATGATCAACGAGCAGCTGGAACAGCGGGTGCAGGAGCGCACCGCGCAACTTTCCGACAGCGTTGAGCGCCTGCAGGCGCTCCAGCAGGAGCTTGTGAATCAGGAACGGCTGGCATCGCTGGGCCAATTGATAGCCGGCATAGCTCATGAGATAAACAGCCCGCTCGGGGCCATCATGGCCTCTGGCAGCAATCTGGCCTTCAACCTACAGCAGTTCCTCGGAGCCGACCTGCAACAGGTGGACCCCATGATGCTGCGTGCAGTGTGCAGTTTGGCGGCAGACCAGAGGCATGTGTCCGTGCAGTCCACGTCAGCACTGCGTGTCATGTCCAACGGGCTGCGAGACCACCTGCGGCAGCACTATGGCCTTGGAGAGGAGGCAGCGCGCCATGCCCGCACACTCACCGACTGTGGGGTGGTCCTCTCCGATACTGAGCTTCTCGACAGCATCTTCCGGCAGCAGGACATCTCCAAGGCCATGGAGGTGACGGCCGGCATCCTGCGCACAAGGGTGGCCCTTGATACCATCAACATGGCCGCAGGGCAGGCCAGCACCGTGATAGACGCCATGAAACGGCAGGTGCATTTTGACAACTCCAGCGAACGCAGTGCCGTGGCTCTCCGCAAGAGTCTGGAGACAGTGCTCATACTCTATCGCAGCCAGATGAGAAGAGGGATCAAAGTTGACATCTCGGTACCTGAGGACGTGACCGTAATGGCCAATGGCGGCACGCTGTCGCAGGTTTGGAGCAACCTTATCGCCAATGCTGTGCAGGCCTTGGATGGCGCTGGCACCATCACCATAGGCTGTGGCAGGCAGCAGCCCCAGTTCGTCACGGTGTGGGTGGCCAATGACGGCCCCATGATATCCCCATCGGCACTGGAGCGGATATTCGAACCCTTCTACACCACCAAGAAAGTGGGCGAAGGCACAGGCATGGGCCTGAGCATCGTTCGCGACATCGTTCGCGGTCTCGGTGGCGAGATATGGGCCGAATCATCTGAGGACATCACACGTTTCCACGTCAAACTTCCTGTGGCATGAACCAGTCAAGGGCAATACTCTCCGTGGATGATGATCCACTCGTGCTCAGCAGCCTGATGCAACAGCTCGAAAGGCACTTTGCCGAGGAGTTTGTGCTTGAATTCGCTCAGAGCGCGGAGGAGGCCCTGGATGTGATAGGATTCCTGGATCAGGATGGCATTGATCTGGTCATCATCATCTCGGACTTCGTCATGCCGGGCATGAACGGGGATGAGTTTGCCCGCAAAGTGCAGAACGTGCATCCCGGCATCAGCATACTGATGCTCTCCGGCCAGGCTGACGGTATGGTCATAGAGACACTGGTCAACGAACACACCATCTCCGGCAGCATGGGCAAGCCTTGGGGAGAGTCTGAGCTTGTGGCGCGCATAAGGGCCATGATCGCCCGGCTGGACCAAGGATGACACCGCCCTGACCGGAGAAACGGAACATTCGGTCAGACAGCGCTCTCCGGAATCAGCTCCATGTCAATGCCGAAGGTGTCTTTGATGTTAAGACCGGTGTCCATCATATCCTCATCGTCCTCCTCGTAGTGCCATGTGATGCTGACAGAACTGCCTTGGGCCCTCAATGCATCCACATTGCGCACAATCTTGGCCATCCACATCACAGAGGCGGAGTTGAGATACTCGAGGTTGATGTCCAGTGTGACTGATGATGGGCGGTTGGCCACGAATTCATCAAGCCAAGTGATCAGGGGGGTGAACAGTGTCAGGGCATTCTCGGTCACGCACCGCCCGCTTATGCTCAGGTTGCCACTGGTGGCATTGAAATGGATGTCGGGAAGCGACCTGTTGCTCTGATTCACTACAAGATCTCTCATGGTGGCTGCCTCTTAAACAGTGTGAAAGGGGATCCGTGCAGTGAATGTGAAGAAGGAGCAGATGTCGTCCACCACATGGATGGAGCAGGAAATGGGACCGCCCGACTTCCTTGCCATATCAATGAGCCCCAGCCCACTTCCGCCCCGCTCGGTGCGTTCTTCGTTGGTGAGCACGGAGCAATAGAGCTCTCTCAGTCGCCCCTGATCGCAACCGTTGATCTCGTCAATTCTCGTTCTGAGCCACTCTGCCTTCTGATGAAGCACATAGTTGCCACTGCTTATCTCAAAGCCTGAATCCAGAGCACGGACCATCAGCACGCTCGAACGCTCTGGCAGTTGCTTGCCACCGGTAGACCGGAGCCTGGGTGCAGGATGATGGAACAGATTGTGCAGACACTCCACCAGCACATTGATCAGTTTCTTCCTTGTGCGCTGGTCCACTCCTTGGGCCATGATGTACGATTCCATCGACTCCAGTGCACCTGAGCTCACACACGGGGTCACAGTTCCCTTGAAGGAAAGCACCACACTGTTATTCTCAAGGTTCTGATGAAGCGAGAATGGTTCCATGACAGCGTCTGCCTGAGACGACATTTAGAGTGCGGTAAAAGGCTGACAAAATTCGCCAGTGCATCACCCGTCTGCAATAGATACAACTGGTCAACATCGGCCCCTTTCATAGGATGTTTGCATAGCGCAGGGAGGCATGGTCAGATGTGGTCATCGCACCATGACCATCGCACAGGAGTCTGTGCTTGATGCAAGCCTTGCACCATGGGATGATGCCTGTGTGGGCCAGGTGGCTGCCGACCTTGCCATGGCGCGGCTACGGGAGTCAAGGGAATCAGCCCTCTGGGCAGGGCAGACCATCTGCAACAGGGGTCGACCAAAGGAACCGGCCCCGTGCGCGGGCGGACGAGGCAGTGATGCCCTATTGCCGAGGACAGACCTTCTTCAGCAGCGTTCAGCAACAGAAAAGGCCACCCCGTTGCCGGGGCGGCCCTTCTCTTTCAGGCGTGGTGCAGCGTTCAGCCGATCACCACGGTGGTCTCCATGCTCCACGGCCCGCTCTTGGAGGGCGTCACCGTGTTCACATAGCGCGCCTTCACGTGCAGCATGCGGCCCTGATGGCCCAGCTCCTCGATGAAGCGGGCACGGGTGCGCAGCAGGGTCATCGTTGGCGTCATCCCTTTGGAAGCACTGAACGGTCTTGCCAGAGGTGTCACCGCAAGACGGCAGCAGTTGCTGAAGGCCTGGACGCTTGGTCTAGAGGCGTTGCATATGACCCAACAACAGAACAACCAGCAACGGAAGGCAGAAGCATGTTCGGCTCTGGCAAATACTTAATTGAGATTCACGCTAAGAACTTCCCCAAACCTACCGGTCTCTTATTGACTTTTTGCAGCCCTAGAGGAAAGTAGCCCTTAGCGTTCCCATTAAAAGGATTGCACAAAGGGATTGATTTGTGTCGCCTCCTTTGTGTTGACGGAGGCATCGAGGGAATACATTTTATGAAAACAGTTTTTCCAAGGTTGACCAAGTATTGCTTGAACGCAATCGCATAGCTATTAGTGTCTACATGTAGCGCTTAAAAACACCTTAAATGGCTATTGCTGCAGTCAGTTGCCTGCCGACAACTTTACAAGGCAATTTTTACCGTGACGCCCACCGATAAACAAACCGTTGTGATCTGTGACGATCACCCTATATTCCTGGCTGGTCTGAAAAGCGTCTTAGTGGAATCGGGGAAATTCCACATCAAGGCAACCTGTACCAGTTTGGAGGAGTGGGATTGCAGTATGGAAGGAGCAGATGTGCTTGTATGTGACGTCAACTTGGGCTCTGATCGGGCTGGCTTTTCACTAATTGAAAACCTGACCCAACCAAATAGCTTCGGCAGGATAGTGATACTAACCGCTTATGACGAGATCTTTCTGATGCGCAGGGCAAGAGAATTGGGTGCCTGGGCATATGTACGAAAGGACGCTTCGATGGAGGCCTTGGTCACTGTTTTGCATGATGACAGGACCGATGGTTTCAGAGTAATTGCACCAGACTTACCAGAAGACCATTTGGACCGGGTTGATGGGCAAAGTGATATACGTCTGTCAAAACGCGAACTGGAGGTTTTGAGTCTTGTTATTGATGGTCTTTCGAGCAGCCAGATAGGAGAGCGACTATTTACCAGTCGGGTCACCATAGAAACGCATCGAAGAAACATTTATCGGAAGACCAAAGCAACCAACGTGTTGGAACTTGCAAGGTTCGCGCACAGTTACGGGTTGCGGAACTTCAAGTAACCTCTGAAGCAGTTGGGATGTATCTGCATGAGTAGTAATCAATGGATTGCTGTATTTGTAGCGTTACTTGTAGCTCCTTTCAGCAGTAGTGGAGCTGATAATACCGTCTCTGTACGTTCGCAGTACTATGTAGATGCAGAGGGTGCGAACTCAGAAGGGCAAGTGCTCGCGAGTACCTTCAACCAATGGTCTGAACTTGCTGCTGGTGCGTCAATCGATGTAGGGTTCAATCAGAATGCAACGGTCTGGCTGCGTTACGATCTGCTAAACACCTCCCATGAGACCCACTCGGTCGTCATCAACCTTGCTGACCCGAATCTTGACTCGGTTGAAGTGTTGTACCCCTTTGGGCGAGAACTTATGGGCGACTGGGTGGTCGGATCCTGGTTGCCTGCATTGGTGCCGCACGGTTCGGTTGCATTGAGACATAATGAAAGTGTCACTGTGTTTCTTCGGGTTAAGAAGGTGACTTCTTATCTGAGGGTTGCACCCCAGCTCACCACCGCAGAGGATTTCCTTAGGCAGGAGTCCATCCATTTGGGGGTTTCCGTTTTCATTTCCGCCATACTGGTGGTGCTCCTCTTTTTCAATGTCGCCACGGCCTTGCACACACGCAAGGCTGTTTACGCTTGGTATGTGCTGCTGGCGCTTGTAAATCTCGGCTACATAGGCGCTTCCACTGGACTGCTAAAGGCCATGGTCATGCCGGGTTTCATATATGTCAGTCATGTTCGCCTATATGCCGCGTTCTTCAGTCCGCTTATGTTCTGCGTGTTCCTTTACCATTTTGTGCCGCCTACAACAGCATCATGGGTATCCCGTGCCTTGCGCCTTCAAGGCATGCTATTGTTGGCCATCGTAGTGGTGTCTACGGTTTTCTATGTGCCGTTAATGCGGTTTCAATTGATTCAGCATTTGGTTGACATGGGTTACACGGTTGTTCTATTGTTGATGTTGACCACCGTGCTGCACCTGTTCAACGAATTGAGGTTCCAACGAAAAAGGACGCTATTGGTCCTCTCAGCATTCAGCTTGATATTGTTGGCCATTATAGTTCTTGTGCTGAAGGAGGTTCAACTCATAGACATCGCCTTTCCAAGAGAGACATTGGAACTGATAATCAGCTACGAGACCATTGTTTTCGGAATGGCCCTTGCGCAGATTTACATCAATGCTTTCGCTCATAACAACAGGCTGCTTAAAGAACTGGCATTGGCAAAAGGAGAAAGCCTCAGAAACCTCGCAAACGGAGAATTGAATGAAAGGTCTCGGTTGTCGGCTTTGTTGCACGATTATTTCGGTGGGCGTCTTGTAACACTGGGTCTAATGGCCCGAAAAATAAAGGACAGAGAGCTGATAACAGAGGTGGATCAATTGGGCAGCGACCTGCGCAATCTCTCCCACCAGATAATGCCTACCGCGCTGCGCGATGGGCGGTTAACAGATGCGTTCAAACAACATTTGGAAAATTTGAACCGCGTATTGGGCCATGAGCAGTTCCAATTGTATTGTTTCGAATTTCCGGCCCAGATTTCTGAGCCTTGGACACATGATGTTTTCTTGGTTTTGGTAGAGTTATGTACCAACTCGATAAAGCACAGCAAAGCCGACCATGCTGTTTTCGAGTTCTATAACTATGGCGATCACTACCTTTTTCATTATTCAGATGATGGAGTGGGATTTGAGCCGGGCACCATCAACAGCGGTAATGGACTGACCGACATAAGGTCGCGGGTGCAAATACACAAAGGCTCGTTTGAGATCGATAGCAGAACAGGAACAGGAACAGAGATCTTCATTACCATTCCGATTGAATGAAAAATACTCAGACCTGAGTATTGACGTGCTCCGATTGACAGTTCAATTTTACCAGCTGATCCTCAAACGGAGTTACATGAAAACGCGCCATTTTCTAATGTTGATGTTGAGCCTGACCCTGAGCGCTGGGCTGAGCGGTTGTATGGATAAATGCAAAGACCAGTATTGCCTTAATGGGGGCGATTGCTTGGATGGCGACTGCGAATGCCCCACAGGCTATTATGGTGAGCATTGCGAGTACTCCAATGGCGGTGGAGGAGGTGGTTCTAACTCAGGCACACTGATGTTTTGGAGCAATCAGTACGGAGACGTTATCAATGTGAATGTAACCGGATACTCCGGTAGCATAACCAGCTACTATACCAGTGATCCATCCTGTGGCGCCAGTGGTTGCTTCAACATCAGCCTTGCCTACGGTACATACACCTATTCCGCATCAGACGGAACACACTATTGGAACGGCTCAGCATCAGTTTCCTCATCATGCAGCCGAGTGCTGCTCTATTGGTGATCAGGCATCATCAAGCCTGTCAGAGCATCTGTGTGCTTATTGAAAGGCTATTGACCCAAGATGCAACTATCCTGAACGATGAATCACGTTTAGTACACATTGCATAATGACAAATGATGACATGAACCAAGGCCATGCTGTACCGAGGTGGCTCAAGGACCTGCAGGAGAATTCCTGGGAGCTGGAACTCCTAATATCAGGTGGGGCGATCTTCTCGCTTTTCCAGATCAATGGGGCTTTTGTAGAATGGACGTCCTCGCTTTCGGTGATAAGCAGAATTCCAGGCACTGTCATCATGACCTTCATCGGTGTGGCTATCATTTGGACATTGACTTTCGGGTTTGCCGCTCACCTGCTTTCTCGGGCCTATTGGCTCGCGCTTGTTTGCATCAATTACGTTTTCCCTAAAGGCGTAAAGGGCCAAGGGGCAAAGTTTGCCAGACCATTCAGTCCAGCAGCATCCGCTGGCGATGACCTGCAGGAGCAGATCATTCAGGTCGATCGCCTTTGTGGTCTGATCATCTATACGACCATTGCTGGGGCGGTCATCATTTTCGGACTGCTCTGCGGTTTTGCCCCCCTTTTGATGTGGGAGGCACTGATTGGTAATACCATCTCAGTGTCTCAGGTTACTGACGTGCTGTCATGGTTCTTGGCCTATTCCTACCTCATTTACTTCTTAGATTTCATACTTGGCGGGCTCTTTAGGAAGATACCTTACCTATCCTATCTGACCTATCCTGTCTTTCTTTTCTATGATCTCTTCACTTTGAGGAGGTTTTATGGCAGGTCGCTCAAACTTTTGACATCTAATACGCGCCACGTTCAAAGACTCATTGGTTTCGCTATTGTGCTGGCATGTGTGGTTATCGCCACTTATCTCACGCTTTTTCGGAAAATGCACTGGCCCAACGTTTTCGACTCTCGCGAAATGAAATGGCAGATGGCAGATGGTTTATACTTGGGTTACAAGAACTATCGGGATGAATTGCGAGACGATGAAGACTGTGCGGCAGTCTCCATACAATCGAAATTCGTACAACAGGGTTACCTTGAAGTGTTTCTGAGGTATGAGAAGAAAGCGGATTTCATAAAACAGCAGATCCATGGTGCTGATACCACCGTCTACTTCAGTGACCTGTGGTCAATTTCAATTGATGGGGTGAATATGGATTCCATCCAGTGGTATCCTACATGGAACAGTTCCATCTACAATATTGGTGTCACTGGCGTTTTCAGAATAGACACCCTATCCTTTGGGGAGCACCATCTTCAGGTAAGCTGCAAAGACTATGTGGTGTCAGATGGTCATGACCTGTGCGAGAAGTACACCGTCATCATTCCATTCTGGCGCGACATGTACAATTGAACCTACTTACGCGGTCTTTATCAAATGGAAACGATTGCGTGCTGCTGATCTGCTCATCGCCCATTGCATCAGTTGCAGGTTTTACAACAATTTGGCTCGCTGCTCCTAAGCAGGAAAAATTGTGCCTTGCTGAGTTCTATTGCTGCCATCACAAATCCAAGGTTTGATCCGTGTTGGATCATAGATTGTCAAGTTCCGCTTTGACGTGCTACAGAAAAATACTCAGACCTGAGTATTGACGTGCTCCGATTGACGATTCAACTTTGCCAGCGCATCTGGTTTCAGCCAAAGCAACAATTTGAATAGACCAGCAGCACCTCACAACAATTCACAATCAATAATCCACAAACCTTAAAAATGAAATCAATGAAATCGAATTTACTTCATGTTGTTTTAGCGTCAGTTATCGTGTTAGGCTCGTCCAGTTGCGAGAAAGAAGACGAAAGCCCGAACAATAATGCGATGGTTGGAGTTGGAGAATCGCTGCGCTATGTGCGTACTGAAACTACTGAAGGTCAAACAACTACGTATACTTACGACTCGCAGGCTCGAATTGCCCGCTCCGATTATCCTGATGGTTCGTATGCGACCTACTCATACGCTGGAAGTACGCTTACTTATAAAATGTTTGATGCAGCAGGTGTCGAAATAGATGTCTTCACGGGGCAGGTTGACGCCAATGGGCGAGTTCTTCAGTACGGTGAAGTCGGCTATGTGGTCACGTACTCCTATAATGCACAGGGTCAGTTGGCATCACAAACGGCTGACGGTTCTTCAGCGAACTACACGTACACCGGTGGAAACTTGGTATCGGTCAGCTCTGCTGATGGAACTGAAACGTTCACATATCTCACAGATAAGTATGAAACACGTTACACTGAAGGAACCTCGTTGCTCGGGTTTCCCAGTCTCAATCTGGTAGCAACACGAACTTCAGATGGTGAGGTGACCACATACACTTACGAGTTCGATAGCCAGAACCGTGTAACCAAAGAAACCAGCAGCAGCCCCAGTGTTGGAGTGAATGTTACCACATACACATATTGGTGATTGTGGAATTCTAAACCCTCGACTACTTAGTGACGCAAACAAAGTAACTCAAAACAATCCACATGAAAAAACAAGACACCGCGAAGAATCTTCCTTCATTGGCCGATGAGGACATTGTGACCATAGGCAAGGACAAGGCCAGACACATTGTCCGTTCGGGCAAGAATGTGACCGTGTCGCTCGCCCTGGTAGTCACGGGCACCTCGTTCTTTACCAGTTGTAGTGATGACAAGGAGTGCACGGATACCGACCGAACACGGGGCACTTACGCAGACAGCGGGTTTTATGCTGACCCGTATGACCAAAGTCAGGTAACAAGTATCGGGGACCCCATTGGTGCAGGTGACTACTGTAGAGACTACGACTAGGCAGTGCTCCGTTTTCATTGTGCCACTTCTATTCCTGAAAAACTTGACGAATCAGACTACTCGCGACAGGGCGAATTCAGCAGCAGATTTCACCTTCGAACGTGTTATACACCCGATTTCGACTGCTGATTTCTTTCGCGATTACTATGAGAAAAAGCCCTGCATCATTGCTCGCAATGATGCAGGGTATTATCATGAACTGCTTACGCTGAATGACGTGAATGACATATTGGGTTCGCAGACGTTGCGATTTCCCAAGGTCAAGGTCGTCAATTCTGCGTTGGAAGAACAGCCCAGGCCTGAAACCTTTACGACCAATGGTACGGAAATTCATCCGGCCCGCTTTCTGAAGCATTATTCGCAAGGTTCGACCCTTGTTTTCTCCTCTTTGCACGAGCACCTGAAGACATTGGGCGTGTTCTGCGACCGCATGGCAAATTATTTGAGCCATGGGTTCCAGACCAATATCTATCTTACTCCTCCCAATGCCCAAGGGTTCAATCCGCACTATGACACCCACGATGTGTTCATCCTACAAGTGGCGGGGTCCAAAAAGTGGCGACTCTTCGACACTCCCATCGAACTTCCACTGAAGTCTCAGCCTTTCGAGATAAAGCGCGTTGCACCGGGGCCTGTCTCTATGGAATTTGTGCTGAACAGTGGCGACATGCTCTACATTCCCCGTGGGCTCATGCACGATGCCGAGACCACCGGAGAACTATCCATGCACATCACAGCGGGTCTACTGGGATACACCTGGCAGGACATGCTGGTGGAGGCAGTGCTCCATCATGGCGCCACGGACATCGAGTTCCGAAAAAACCTGCCCGTGGGCTTCTCAAGGGAGGATGCACCAGGCACGGAGGTACTAAAGCGACATATAAGTTCGTTGCTGGAGCGGATGCTGGGTTCCATGGATGTTTCTGCAGGCCTGGGAAGATTCACGGATAAATTGCAATCTGACATACGGCCCAACCTGCCGCAACAATTCAACGCCATCCTGCACCTGAGCGAAGTGAGGGCCGATACACCCATCGCCATGCGGTCCGAGCATCATTTCCACATCAGTGAGTCGGACGAGAAATGCGGCATCCATGTATTCGGTTCCATCATCGAATTCCCTGCCTTCATGCTGCCTGCCCTGCACCATGTGAGGTCGCATCATTCCTTTATCGTATCCGATCTGCCCGATTGCGTGGATGAACAAGGCAAGGTCACTTTTGTGAAGCGGCTGGTGAAAGAAGGGCTTGCAGTACCAGAAACACATCTTACATGAAACCAAATACATCAAACATGAAAAAACAGATTCTTGCCGTAGTTCTCATCTCACTGCAGGCTTTGCTTGCCTCCCATGTCTCAGCGCAGCAAGGTTCAGGCAGCCCTGCGTCCCAACCTGCTGCAAACGGCAGCGGTTCAGGGGTTTCTGAGCAAAAGAATGACAATCAGGTGTTACCCAAACAGGAGAACGTAGTGGGGAAATCGAACAGTTCTGCTTTTGAGGGTGAATACTCCAAGTGGCTGTTCATACTATCTGACAATGCACTGCAATATCGATTCAGACAAATAAAGGTGGTTGAAGATTCTGCCGATTTTGAGGTGCAGTTCAGGATCAATTTCGAGGATAAGATTTTTTGCGACCATCCTAACTGTTTAGGATATACGCTGGCTTTCGGTGTCCCAAATAAGGAGATGAACGGCACCAAATATTATCACTTCAAGTTCTTCAACAGTTTCAAAGGGGTGTTCACGCTTCCGAATCCAATTAGATTACGGATGAAATTCCCCGATGGGTCGTACAGGTTCCTAACGGCAAACGGCTTCATGTACTCCAACAGCACCGGAGACAGAACAGGTGCTTCCGAACCATTTTACGATTGTGTCGATCAGATCAATAAGAATCCGAACGTAAGTAACAGGTGTGAGGGTGCCAGGGCATGGCGTGACATATTCATAGAAGAGAAAGCCATAACAATTGAATAGGTGATGAAAAAACAGATTCTTGCCGTAGTTCTCATCTCACTGCAGGCTTTGCTTGCCTCCCATGTCTCAGCGCAGCAAGGTTCAGGCAGCCCTGCGTCCCAACCTGCTGCAAACGGCAGCGGTTCAGGGGTTTCTGAGCAAAAGAATGACAATCAGGTGTTACCCAAACAGGAGAACGTAGTGGGGAAATCGAACAGTTCTGCTTTTGAGGGTGAATACTCCAAGTGGCTGTTCATACTATCTGACAATGCACTGCAATATCGATTCAGACAAATAAAGGTGGTTGAAGATTCTGCCGATTTTGAGGTGCAGTTCAGGATCAATTTCGAGGATAAGATTTTTTGCGACCATCCTAACTGTTTAGGATATACGCTGGCTTTCGGTGTCCCAAATAAGGAGATGAACGGCACCAAATATTATCACTTCAAGTTCTTCAACAGTTTCAAAGGGGTGTTCACGCTTCCGAATCCAATTAGATTACGGATGAAATTCCCCGATGGGTCGTACAGGTTCCTAACGGCAAACGGCTTCATGTACTCCAACAGCACCGGAGACAGAACAGGTGCTTCCGAACCATTTTACGATTGTGTCGATCAGATCAATAAGAATCCGAACGTAAGTAACAGGTGTGAGGGTGCCAGGGCATGGCGTGACATATTCATAGAAGAGAAAGCCATAACAATTGAATAGATGATGAAAAAACAGATCCTTGCCTTATTACTGTCTTTAGTTCTTGTTCCCAGCTTGGCCTTGGCCCAAGATATCATCTATATGTTGGATGGTTCTGAGGTAGAAGCCAAGCTGATCGAGGTTTCGTCATCCGAACTGAAATACAAACGCATGGACAATCTGGATGGCCCCGCGTTTGTGATCGAGCGCAGCAAGGTTTTCAAAGTAAAGTACGCCAACGGTCAAAGTGAGGTAATAACCAAACCGGGTGCTGCCCCTGCTTCCAGTGCTGCCCCGGCCGCAAGCTTTGCAGGTCCAGCTGCCTCAACGGCATCAAACACAGGGGCATTCAGTGTCGAGTCTTTTGCTTCAAATGGGCAGTATTTTGATAATCAACCCTACATTGTTGATAGGGCCACAGGAGAGATCATCAAAACCGAAATAGGCACTCCAGAGATCAAGACATCGACCGTGGCTGCGCCATTTTACTCCAGCAGCAGTTCTTCCTGGATGATGAATGGAGAACGTTCAAACGTGCGATTGAGTAGCTATGGCAAGTTCAATTTCATTATAAAAGTGGCCCCGGGCCTGGATCCGGAAAGCATTATCAAACTAGTACGGTTCGACCTGCTACAGCGCAGCCGCAGAGACCCTGCCAAAGACCGCCACATGCCATCCATGAAAACCACTGGCTCTTGGGGTGGTGCCAGTTCTCAACAAATAACTGAGAACGATGTCAGGATTGAAATCAAATGGCTGGCAGATGGCGTATACGAAGTAATACCAACAGGATTAGGGCAAGGAGAATATGCCTTCTATATTCTTCACAAATTCTACGCCTTCGGCATCGATTGATGATCCTACTCTCAGCGAAGAGTACCGAGGCAGAACGGTGATTCTTGGCGAACGCATAAAAGAGTGAGTGTGCCGTGCCGGCACTTGCGGTTACAGCTTCTCAAACCGTAAAACCGAAATGAACTGGAACAGGAATAGATACCTTCATTACCACTCCGATTGCGTGAAAAATACTCAGACCTGAGTATTGACGTGCTCCGATGGACGGTTCAATTTTGCCGGATTAGCGACAAACGGAGTTCCATGAAACAACTGTTCACCTTTTTCCTTTTTATTTTCTCATTTGCCCCGCAGGGGCTCCACGCCCAGCCAGGTGCCAACGACCCCACCTTCAATACGTTTGATGATGGCACGTACGGGGATGGCTCCGGGGCGAATGATACGGTCCGGACCACCGCCCTGCAGCCCGATGGCAAGGTCATCATCGGGGGCGATTTCACCAGCTACAACGGCACGGCCCGCAACTACATAGCCCGCCTGAATGCCGATGGCAGCCTGGATGCCACCTTCAACCCCGGCTCGGGGGCGAATGGTTGGGTCAATACCATCGCCCTGCAGCCAGATGGCAAGGTCATTATCGGGGGCGGTTTCAGCACTTACAACGGCACGGCCCGCGACAAAATAGCCCGCCTGAATGCCGATGGCAGCCTGGATGCCACCTTCAACCCCGGCTCGGGGGCGAATA
>CAZATP010000010.1:0-101109 GCA_964488095.1 uncultured Chryseobacterium sp. | reverse complement strand
CAGCAGCAGGGCAAGGGCCTTGTGCAGGTAAAGTCCGGGCGGGTGTGGCATCTGCAGAAAGTGACCAAGGGCCATGGCGCTGCTCTGCACCTATGGCCATAGCCCGAAGGTAGGGAATGGCCCGATGCAGGTGGTGCGCCCAGGCGCAGCCAGCGCACTTTCCGGCACTGGTGCGCCTATGACCCACTTCTTGGGCCGACCTCCCCTGCCCTGCCCCGTGATGGCCCTTGTCCAAACCTCCGTTGGTTTTGTCCGATTCAGGAACATTCGCGCCAAAACCAGATCTGTTTTCGCTCCGACCAGATCTGTTTTCCTCAGAACTAGATCTCTTTTTGCTCCGACCAGATCTGTTTTCCTCAGAACTAGATCTCTTTTCGCTCCGACCAGATCTGTTTTTGCTCCGACCAGATCTGTTTCTCTCAGAATCAGATCTCTTTTTGCTCCGACCAGATCTGTTTCCCTCAGAACCAGATCTGTTTTTGCTCCGACCAGATCTGTTTCTCTCAGAATCAGATCTCTTTTTGCTCCGACCAGATCTGTTTTCCCCAGAATCAGATCTGTTTTTGCTCCGACCAGATATGTTTCTCTCAAAACCAAATCTCTTTTTGCTCCGACCAGATCTCTTCTTTCCAGAACCAGATCTCTTTTGCGTTACCCCGAACCGCAACCCCACCCACGCCTACCTATATATAGGATACACACGCGCTGGTGCTTGCGTGCCCACCTTTGCTAAGGAGAGCGAAGGGACGAGTGATGCGTGATGAGATAGGAACACCCTATTCTTCGTGCACGCTGAACCTCGGACGTTGAAGCCCGAAGCCTCCTCCCGCCCCGTGGGAGACTGGGCTGCGGGTTCTTCTGCGCATGAAAGACCGTGCACTATCAACAGCGGACTGTTCCGAATGACAAAAGTGTTACTTTAGCTGCGAAACAGTGATGATGCAAGAAGGCGAAACGCACAGCGACAAGGTGCAAATGGAGTTCTTGAATGAGGTGCGTAGTCATTGCATTTCCAACCTAAATACCTGCAAAGTGTGCTTTTCAATAGTCGGGGTAATCTTCGTCTATCTACAAGTTATATAAAAGTATAAAACGACTGAAAAAAATCTAAATGAAAGCACCAGAATTAACGCCTACAGCTGAGAAGATTGACAAGTTAATCAAACGGATTGACTCAGGCGATATAAGAATTCCAGCATTCCAAAGAGCTTATGTTTGGAAACAAAATCAGATTCTAGAACTTTTGGATAGTATTGTAACTAATTATCCCATAGGCAGTATTTTGCTTTGGTATACAAGTGACAGACTAAAACATACAAGAAACATCGCAGGTTACTTAATCCCTGATACCAAAATAGAATATCCAGTAAATTACGTTTTAGATGGACAACAGCGAATATCATCCATTTATGCAGTCTTTAGCGACCGCGCTGAGCAAGATATACAGACTGAACAATACAATCCAAACTTGAATATTTTTGAAATTTACTACGACTTTGAAAGGGAAAAGTTTTTTTCGCTTTCTGAAGGAGATACAACAAGTCAAAGTGTAATTTATTTAAAGAACCTCATTGATACTACAAAACTTATTCCTGCACTTTCCAAACTTGAGTCAAAATATCATTCAGCAGCGAGTGAGTTATGTTCTAAGTTTTTGAACTATGAAATTCCAGTTGTCACGATTAAATACCGAACAAAAGAAGAAGTTGGAATCATTTTTGAAAGAATCAATAACACTGGAACAAAACTCTCTACAGTTGACTTAATGACTGCTTGGACTTGGACAGATGATTTTCATTTGTTAGAAGCGACAAATGAACTAACAACTGAACTTGAAGAAAAAGGATTTGGCTCCATTCCTTATAATTTAATTTTACAAGCTATATCAGCAGTAATTCAAGACGACACTACCACGCAGTCTGTTCTTAAATTAACCGGTGAAAGTGTTCGAGACAACTGGACAAAGTTTAGCACCTCTATTAAGAAGGCAATAGACTTTCTATCAACGGACTTGAACTGCATAAACTCGGACTTTCTCCCTTTTATACAACAACTTGTGGCTATAACTAAATTTCATTCTATATCTGGAACCATTGAAGCTGAGCAATTAAAAGCTTTGAAAAAATGGTTTTGGAGAACTTCATTCTCAAATAGATATTCTACAGGTATGACAACAAGCAAAATGAATGCTGACATTGAAACAATAATCAAGATTAGAAATAATGATTTCTCCGAAGTAACTAACTATTCCTATTCGGTAACAAAATCTGAGCTAATAGGAACTCAGTTCAGCAAAGCGAATTCATTAACGAGAGCATTTCTCTTGTTAATGGCACAAAAATCACCATTAGATTTAATGAAAGGAACTAGAGTGGATTTGGATGTTTCGCTGGCTGAATTCAATAGAAAAGAATACCATCACGTATTTCCACGTGCATTTTTGAGTAACCAGGGACTTTCCAGTAATAAAATCAATAGTCTCATCAATTTTTGCTTTCTTCCTTCCGATTCTAACAAGAAAATCAGCAGAAAGGAGCCCAAGGACTACTTTTCTAGTCTTATACCATCCACAGACTTTGATAATATTCTAGAAAGCAATATTTTACCAATCGATAAATCAATATACCAAGCCAACGACTATGCGTCTTTTCAAGAGAAACGTGCCGAAAAAATAATAGGAATAATTGATGACATTGCGAACTAAATGAATACCTGTTCACAACAGGCGTAATTGTAGCGCAATTACTCGCTGAATCTAGAAATTTCTTCATGAACTGATCCTATTTAGATAGTCAATAAAAGATGCTTTAATCAGTTGACGGTCAACTGAAATTAGCCACTACTCACCCACCATGCCCTCCATCACCATCCACGCCCTTGTAGCAGCCGGCCTTCCAAAAACCTGGGAGTGCTACACCCTGCCGGAGCACATCACGCAATGGAATCAGGCCATAGACACCTGGCACTGCCCCTCTGCCTCCAATGATCTGGTGGTGGGCGGCCGCTACGTGGCCCGCATGGAGGCCAAGGACGGCAGCTTCGGCTTCGACTATGAGGCCACCTACACCGAGGTGGTGCCCTTGGAGCGCTTCACCTACACCCTCACGGATGGCCGCGCGGTGCACGTGGTGTTTGAGGAGATGGGCCAGAGCACGCGCGTCACCGTGACCTTCGATGCCGAACAGGAGAACCCCATAGAACTGCAACAGCAGGGCTGGCAGGCCATACTGGACAGTTTCAAGCGCTATGCCGAGCGGTAAGGGCCGCTCCGCTGCAACCCTGAAAAACCTGCGTTCGAGATAAGGCCAGGCCGGAAAGCAACGTCCCTACGGGACTTCATGTAACATCACGGATGCTGGTCACTACCATACACCTGTTCCTACGGAACTGGAAAAGCCCCATCGGGGCGGAGGTATGGTAGTAAAGATGCGCTCCACCTTTGCAAAGCCCCATCGGAGCGTAGCATATTTACCCCTTCTTATCCCCGCCCGCGCGAGCCTGCGCCTCGTGCGTTCTATTGGCTGACGTCCTCGTCAGCAACCTGCACACCTCCTACGGAACTGGAAAAGCCCCATCGGGGCGGAGGTATGGTAGTAAAGATGCGCTCCACCTTTGCAAAGCCCCATCGGGGCGTAGCATATTTACCCCTTCTTATCCCTCAACCAGGTTGAAACCATGCGCACCCTGACCGCCCTTCTGCTGCTCTTCGCCCATACGGCCTTTGGGCAGGGGCCGGCCACCGAGCTGCGGGACGACTTCCGACAGCACTATGACCGCTATCGGGTGCAGGGTTCCTTCGCCCTGCTCGACCCGCAGACCGACCGCTTGGTGCTCTGCAACGCGGAGCAGTTCGACCGACCCTTCACGCCTGCCTCCACCTTCAAGATAGGCAACACGCTCATCGGGCTGGAAACGGGCGCGGTGGCGGATGCCGGCACCGTGATGCCATGGGACGGCACCGTGCGCCCCAACCCGGCCTGGAACCGCGACCACGACCTGCAGAGCGCCTTCCGCCACTCGACTGTGTGGTACTATCAGGAACTGGCGAGGCGCATAGACCCCGCGCAGATGCAACATTGGCTCACCGCGGCCGACTATGGCAATGCCGACACCTCGGGCGGCATCGACCGCTTCTGGCTCACGGGCGGACTGCGCATCTCGCCCCGGCAGCAGCTCGATTTCCTGCAAAGGCTGCACGACAGCGCCCTGCCCTTCTCCCCCCGCACCATGGACATCACCCGGAACATCATGACCGTGGAGGACACGCTGGGCCATGTGCTCCGCGCCAAGACGGGCTGGGGCACGCAGGACGGCATGGACATCGGCTGGTATGTGGGCTACGTGGAGACCCACGGCAAGGTCTATTACTTCGCCAACTGCATCCAGACCACCGACCCCGACCACAAGGACTTCGCCCGTGCCCGCATCGACATCGCCCGCCTCATCCTGCACGACCTCGGGCTCTTGGAAAGGTGACGTTCCCGCCCCGTCATTGCAGTAGCGGAATGTGATTTCCGTATTTTTCGACAGCACCTGAACTCACCGGACAGCCGACTCATGGCAGCACACCCATCCCCCATGCAGAACGGCATCTGCCGTGTCATCCACCCCAACGACAAGCCGATGTCCGTCAAAGTGCTGGGCGTCATCCTGGCGCTGCTCAGTTTGGGCGCGTTGGCCACTTCGCCCGTCCTTGGCATCGTGATGGCCCTCGGGGCGGCCGGAATGCTCGCCTACCAGAGCGGCATAGAGGTGAATTTCAGCAACCGTACCTACCGCACCATCACCACATTCGGTCCTCAGGCCTTCGGCACGTGGCAACCGTTGCCTGCGCTGACCTCCGTCTCGGTGTTCCGCACCCAGGTGGTGAGCCGAACCTACGGCCGTTCCAACGCCTCGTTCACCTCGCGGGATGAGGTCATCCAGGTGAACCTCGCCACCGCGCAGAACAAACGCATCCGCCTGCTCGAAACGGAGCACATGGAAAAGGCCTTCACCTTCGCCAAGCAGGTGGCGCAGCAATTGGACCTGCCCCTGTGGGATGCCACCTCGAAGGAGGGCCAATGGGTAGATGTGTGATCGGAGGGCACCCCTGCGGCATGACGGGCCTCCGCCCGCGCAAGTCTTCCAATGGATGACTTGTGTGGAATATGACCCGCGCTGCCTTTTATCTTCGCATCACTTAAGCATCACCAGACCTGTAAACCAATGAGCAACCAGACCGCGTTCATTGTCGCTGCCCTTGTAGTCAACATAGGGGCCATGCTCTACACCATTGTCAACGCCAGAAGGTCTGCTCTCCCTGCTGAGACGAAGACCCGGATATACTGGATGGCTGTTCTGGCCCCGGTCTTTGGGCTGTTGCTCTATCTTATCAAGAGGAGGAACCCCTGACCATGAAAGCCTACGAGATCTACAACGACAGGCTCTTCTCCAGATGGGCCCCCGTCTATGATGGGTTTGAACTGCTGCTTTCCGGGGTGAGAAGGAAAATGGCCCATGCCATAGACCACACGGACAGATCCGTGCTCGATGTGGCCACCGGCACAGGCAGTCTGGCCATCGCCCTGAGCCCCAAGGCCAAGAAGGTGGTGGGCATCGACCTGTCGGACAAGATGCTGGCCGTGGCCCGGAAGAAGACCCACACCGGAGACCTCACCTTCCTGCAGATGGATGCGAGCCGCATGGATTTCCCAGACGGGGCGTTCGAATGCGTCACCATCAGTCTGGGGCTGCACGACATGCCGCTGGAGGTGCGCACGCTGGTGATGCAGGAGACGAAACGCGTCCTCAAGAAGGACGGCAAACTCTACATACTGGAGTACGACCTTCCGCCTCATCGCCTGTCGGCACGCATCGCCTCGCGGCTCATCAATCTCTTCGAGAGCCGGTACTTTCTTGCGTTCGTGGGCTCCGACCTGGAGCAGTACATCTGCTCGTTCGGCTTCCGCGTGGAGCGCAAGACCGACCATCTGCTGGGGCACCTGCAGTTCGTCACGCTTGCCCCGACCACAGCGGCTTCTCCCGCCTGATACTACAGGACCTCGGACCATTGGGCCGATACGCATCCCTGCCCGCTGACAACGGTCATCCGGCCCATTGACCCTGCTCATGCAACGCCTGCCGGGCAACGCCTACGCTTGCAGCGTCCTATCTGTGCATGACCATGACCTTCAGAAACTTCCTGCTCCCCGCTGCCCTCTTGGGCATGATGCTCTCCTCCGGATGCAACACGTCCGATGATGATGACGATGATGATGTGGTGCCCCCACAGATCTCCGTGGCGCCCGATGCTCCCCTTACCGACTATGACGGCAACGTCTATGCCACCGTCAAGATTGGCGAGCAGGTGTGGATGGCCGAGAACCTCCGCGTGACGCACTACCGCAACGGGGCCTTCATCCTCCCCATCCAAGCGAACGACCAATGGCTGAACAACCTCACGCAGGGCGCCTACTGTTATTACGACAACCAGCAGTCCAACGCTGCCGACTACGGGGCGCTTTACAACGGACTGGCCATCCAGTCCAGCAACAATCTGGCCCCTGCCGGATGGCGAATCCCCACCGCTGCCGACCTCGAGCAGTTGCGCGTGTATCTGTATGGCTTCGAACTGAATGAGGGCTGCCTCAAGGAAACGGGCACCGACCATTGGGAGGCACCCAACACGGGGGCCACGAACCTCGCCATGTTCAACGCGCGGCCAGGTGGCTATCGTTTCAATGACGGCTCATTCCGGCTCAAAGGGTATGAGGGGCATTGGTGGCTGAGCAGTGGCACCACTGGTTTCCTGCTCCTCTACGATGATGCGCTGATGGGCACATTTGTGAGCAACAGCCAGCAAGGCTACTCCGTGCGCTGCATCAAGGAATAGGGAAGTGCCATGGCCGCACGTCCAGCGGTATCCGTTCTCCTCGGTCACCCGACCATACCATCCGACAAACTGCCTCACATGACCACCACCCGCCTTTCAACAGCCTTGCTGATACTCCTTCCTGCCCTTGCCATGGCGCAGGTCACCGTGGAGTGGTCCAACGACCCGGGAGGGGTGGCCGTGGCCACGGACCCAACGCATCACGTCTATTCCGCCAACTGGGACTACAACCCGGCAGGCGATATCACCCTCACCCGAAGAACATCGGATGGCAACGTGCTCTGGAATGCCACCTACGACAATACCGACAACACCACCCACGAGGTGGTCACCTGGATAGCCCCCGACAGTGAGAACAACTGCCTGGTGGCCGGCACCATCCGCTCCGGATATTCCAACCCCGTGAATGCGGCAAGTCTGCTCATGAAGTTTGATGACACGGGCAATCTGCTCTGGCGCGTTGTGTTCGAGTCCTCCTTCGAGGGCTCCTACACCCGGAAGGTACTGGTGGACGATGCCGACAACATCTATGTGCTGGGGTTGGGCACCGGTCCAGATGGACAGGTGACCCGCGTCAAGAAGTTCGATGCGGAAGGGGTGGCCCTCTGGACCTACTATGACACGGACGGGGTCGGTGCGCCCGTCAACTGCAAATTCACCCCCGATGGTGGCCTGCTGGTCGCTGCGCGAGGGACCACGGGCAACATCAACGGCTATTTCAAACTGAGCCTGAGTGGTGATCTCCTCTGGAGCAGGGCGGGCATCGCAAGTCCCACGGTGGGCGATGCGGCCGGTGATGCCATGGGCAACACGTACATCATCAACGGTGAGAATGTGATATCCGATGCGGGCAGCATCCTGGAGAAACTCGACCCGAGCGGCACGCTCCTGTGGTCAGAGACCTTGACCATGGCCGGAAGCAGGGTGGAAACGGGGTCTGACAACCACCCTGTCATCAGTGGCTTCCCCAATTCCGGCACGGCAGGGGCCGCCTTCGCCAAATACGATGGCGATGGAACGATGCTCTGGCAGAATCTGGATGCCGATGGCCCGGAGATGCTGCTGCTGCATGGACAGCTGATACTGGACGCAGCGGACAACGCCTACCTGTCGGCCGGCAATCTCTTCAACATGGCGGTCTGCAAAGTGAATGCTGATGGGACCAACGGATGGGTCGGACTGGTTTCGGGAAGCAATTCTGCCAAGTCCTTCACGGTGGATACCGATGGCGCTGTCTACCTCATCGGGACCACGACCGCCAAACTGCTGGGCATCACTGTGGATGTGAGCACCCTGCGCACCACCGATGCAACGGTCGCCCCGAATCCATTCGTGGACCACTTCACCGTCAGTACGCCTAACGGTGTCGGGGAGCAATGGGTCCGGATTTATGCGGTGAATGGAACGATGGTCTACGGGAACACGTTCCTCGGACCGACAAGTAGCATCTCCCTGCCGCATCTCGAGAGCGGTATGTACATACTGACCATCGTGGACCGGCATGGCACGCTGCACCGACAGCGCATCATCAAGAACTGAAAGCGGATGGGGCCTGCTGATTCCGGGCCTTCATCGGTTCGGTAGGTGAATAAACCCACCGCATCGGCCCGTTCTCCTACCTTTGTTCCAACATTGAACCCCCGTTCATGAAGAAGTTCCTTCTCATTGCCCTTGCCGCAGCCGCTATCGGGGGCGTGGTGGCCTACTACCTCTACAACAAGCCCCACCGCGACATTGCCAGCGAAGAGGCGGCCCACACCCTCACGGCCGAT
Organism: uncultured Chryseobacterium sp.; assembly: GCA_964488095.1. GTDB lineage: Bacteria > Bacteroidota > Bacteroidia > UBA10329 > UBA10329 > UBA10329. The sequence goes on along the minus strand of CAZATP010000010.1, from coordinate 92,463 downwards.
GAGCTGTTCGATGGCTTCGAGGCCGATGAGGCTGGGGCCAATGCGCTCTATCTCGACAAGGTGGTGGCCGTGTCAGGCACCGTGGCCGAGGTGACGCAGAACGGGGCCGGACAGTCCGTCATCACCCTCACGGCCGCCAATGCCATGATGGGCGGAGTGAGCGCCACCATGCAAGATTCGGGCGCAATCTCCGTTAAGGAAGGACAGACCGTGACCGTGAAATGCCGCTGCACGGGCTACCTGATGGATGTGATACTGATCAACTGCACACTGGAATGAGGAAACTACCCGTAATGCTCATGGCCGCGGCCATCGCCACGGCCATCGGCTGCAAGCACGAACCGCTGCTGCCCCGCGTGGAAGAGAACGTGCCACCCGACACGAGCTCCAACTGCGACCCCTCGGTGGCCTATTTCCAGAACGATGTGATGCCCATCTTCGCTTCGAGTTGCGCCATGACCGGCTGCCACAACGCGGCATCGGCCGCAGACGGGGTGGTGCTCACCACCTACGCCAACATCATGAACACAGGCGAGGTGAACCCCGGTGACCCGAACGACAGCAAACTCTTCGAGTCCATCACCGACAACAATCCGGAGGACAGGATGCCTCCCCCTTCATCGGGCATCTCCCTTACGCAGGACCAGATCAACCTGATCAACGACTGGATAGCACAGGGCGCACAGAACAACATCTGCGTCTCTACCGGGGCCTGCGATACACTGGCGGTTTCGTTCAGTGCCGACATCCAGCCCATCATCTCCACTTACTGCCTCGGTTGCCACAGCGGCAGCGCGCCCTCGGGCGGCATTGCCCTCACCAACCACCAGCAGATGATGGTGCAGGTGAACAACAACCAACTGCTCGGGTCCGTGAGCCACACCCCCGGATTCAGTGCCATGCCGCAGGGACAGGCCAAACTGGACGCCTGCAAAGTGGCCCTCATCCGCAACTGGATCGCGCAGGGCGCGGCCAACAATTGACTTTCAGGAAAATGGGAACAGGTAAATTGAAAATGGTATTCCGGTGGGACAGCCTCGTGCTGATGCTCACGGTGGTTTTGCTGCTTGGGCTCTCGTCCTGCTACTACGACAATGAGGAGGAGCTGTATGGCACGGACTGCGACACCACGGCCGTGAGCTATGCCAACGACATCTGGCCCATCATCAACGGCAACTGCCAAACAGGATGCCACGGGCCGGGAGGCAGCGGCAACGGCATCTTCACCGACCATGCCTCGGTGCTGGCCAAGGTGACCAACGGTTCCATGCTCGCCCGCGTGGTCGAGCAGCAGAACATGCCGCCCAACGGGGAGCTCACCGCCTGCCAGGTGGAGAAATTCCGGGCATGGATCTTGAATGGCGCACCGAACAACTGAACTTCATTCCTCTCATGCCTTTGAGCTCGTTTCCAGATGAAAATCCCCCGCCCTTCGGGCACCCCCTTTACAAGGGGGAAGGACGCCCATCCTCCTTTACAAAGGAGGTGCCGAGGAACGAGGCGGAGGATTTCTTTCGCTAAACCAACCAACTACCAACCCTTTCACCCCATGAAAAAGTTCCTCTTCATCCTCCTGGCATCCGCTGCGGCCACCGTGCCTGCATCCGCACAGAAATACCTGAGCAAGACCGCCCACGTGAGCTTCTTCTCCAACACCCCGATGGAGAAGATCGAGGCCCACAACCGCCAGGGCACCACCGTGGTCGATTTTGAGAAGAAGGAGATGGTCTTCACCGTGCTGATGAAGTCCTTCGAGTTCGACAAGGCCCTGATGCAGGAGCACTTCAACGAGAAATACGTGGAATCGGCCACCTACCCCAAGGCCACCTTCAAAGGGAAATTCACCCCGAAAGGTGAGTTGGCCCCTGTGAAGGACGGAGTGTATCCGGTCACCGTGGAAGGCACCATGGAAATCAAGGGCAAGACCAACCCCGTGAAGGCCGAAGGCGTATTCACGGTGAAAGGCGGCAAGCTGAGCGGCACCTCCAAGTTCGACATTGTGCTGGCCGACTATGGCATCAAAATTCCCGGTGCGGTGAAGGACAACATCGCAGAGAAAGTGCAAGTGACCGTTGACGCCAATTACGATGCCTACACCAAATAAGCTGCTCGCAGGGGTTCTGGCCCTGCTCCTTGCTGTTCCCGCCCTTGCGCAGGACGACCTGATGGACATTCTGAACGAGGCCCAGCCCGAGGAGGCGAAGACAGAATACGCCATCGCCACCTTCAAGACCACGAGGCTCGTGTCGGGCCACACCATCGAGACCAACTCTGAGGGTGTGTTCAACGTGCTCATCGGGCACCGCTTCGGCCGAGTAAATGAGGGTTTCAGCGAGTTCTTCGGGCTGGACAACGCCAAGATCCGTCTCGGTTTCGAGTACGGCATCACCGATGACCTCAACATCGGTTTCGGGCGTAACACCTTCCAGAAGGTCTATGACGGTTTCATCAAGTACAAGGTGCTGAAACAGAGCAAGGGCGCGAAGAAGATGCCCATCACCATGACGCTCCTCGCCAGCACCGCCATCATCTCCCAGGACTTTGCCGACCCCACCCGCGAGAATTACTTCACCTCGCGCATGTTCTTCAGCTACCAGATCATGATCGCACGGAAGTTCTCCGAGCGGCTATCGTTCCAGTTGACCCCTTCGCTGGTGCACCGCAACCTGGTGAAGACGAAGGACGATGCCAACACGGTGTTCGCCCTCGGGGCCGGTGGCCGCGTGAAGCTCACAGGAAGCCTTGCGCTCAACCTCGAGTATTACTGGGTGATACCGGGCCAGATCGCCTCCGACTTCGATGGACAGAAGGTGCGTGACTCTTTCAGTGTGGGCCTCGACATCGAGACGGGCGGACACGTGTTCCAGGTCTTCGCCACCAACAGCCGCGGCATTCACGAGAAGGCGTTCATCACCGAGACCAATGGCGATTGGGGCGCAGGCGACATCCACATCGGCTTCAATATAAGCCGCGTGTTCAGCTTCTACGACAAGAACAAGGCAAGGGCCAAGCGCGAGGAGAAGAAGGCTAAGAAAGCTTCTGCGGGGGCCTGAGTCATCAATACACCTCGCTGTGAGTCCCGATGTCCATCAGCAGGGCTGCCGTTCCTTCGTTGATGAATGCGAACACCACGCGGCAGTCATCATCCACAGAGAAGGCCCATAGCCCCGCCAGTCGGCCTGTGAGGCGGTGTGTTTGAAGGACAGGATTGAATGGGTTCTCCGCAAACTCCACAACTGCCTCTCTGAACTCGGAGCGCAACCGGTCGTTCTGCCTTACACGCTTCCGGTAGCTCGACCTGAAACCGCTGTCCCAGATGATGTCAATCATGGTCGATGTCACGCAGGAGGTCTTCGGCTGTGCCTTGCTTCACCTTTCCCGACTCCAAGTTGCGCTTGGCCCGCTTGGAGGCCGCAAGAATCTCCGAACGTCTCTGCTCCGCATAGGCGCGGCCAATGATTTCCGCAGCCAGCGCACGTTCAGCGGGCGGCAGCGCATTGAACTCCTCCAAGAGACTGTTGACACCTGTGGTTCGCATGCTCGGGCTTTTCAATCAAATACAAAGATAATCGCCATGCAGTCCGCACAATTGAAGTACGATGTAACTTCATTGCCAAATTGATGGGATAGCCAGTGAGACTGGCAAGAGTACCGCACCCATCAGACTTTTCACACCTTGAAATACTGCCAATGGAAACAAAAGAATACACCAACGGAGAGGTCACCATCCTCTGGAAACAGCACCTGTGCGCCCATGCAGGCGTTTGTGTGAAGGCACTTCCCAAGGTATACAACCCGAAGGCACGTCCTTGGATAACCCCTGAGAACGCAAGTGCCGAGGAGCTGCGCGCTCAGGTGGCGAAATGCCCATCTGGCGCACTCACCATCAAGGACTGAACGATGGAGATACTGCGGATTGCAGAGGGTTCCAAGGGCCGTTTTGCGGCCATGGACAAGGACACCGAGGCCGGTCACATCACCTATTCCAAGGCGGGCGACAGCCTGCTCATTCTCGATCACACCGAGGTGAACGATGACTATCGCGGTCAGGGCATCGGCAAGATCATCGTGATGCATATCGTGGAGCTGGCCCGCAGGGACGGACTGAAGATCCTGCCGCTCTGCCCCTTCGCCAAGGCGGTTTTTGACCGCACGGAAGAGATTCGCGATGTACTGAGTTAGTCCTCAGCCTACAGCAACCTGTAACAGAGCGAGTGCTTCTCTAAGTGGCCCCTGATACGCTTCGTTCAGCTTGCCGTCCACGAAATTCTCGTTGAATCTCGGCAGACTGAAGCTGCCCACCACCTGCGCACCCCAGAAGGGCAGCACACGCAGCAGGTGTTCCTGCACTGAGGCCCCGCCCCTGCCGCCCGGGGAAGTGCTCAGCAGCAGCAAAGGCTTGTCCTGAAAGGTCTTGCCTCCTGTTCGCGATAGCCAGTCGATGGCATTCTTGAAACCTGCCGGGACCGAACTGTTGTACTCCGGGACAGCAATGACGAAACCATCTGCCGCATCGAACAGCGCGCGGAGTTCCCTCACTGGTGCAGGAATGCCCTCCTGCTCCAAATCACGGCTGTACAGGGGCATCGGAAAGTCGCGCAGGGAGATGAGACGCACTTCCAGCCCTTCCAACTCCCTCACAGCACATGCTACAAGCTGATGATTGATGGAGCCGGAACTGAGGCTTCCGGAGAAGGCGAGGATGGTCTTCATGTTGGGATTTAATATTTACCCCAAACTTAGCCACCAATAGGATGGTCAACCTTCCTGTTCAATGTTGCGAAGCGCCTGCTGCACATGGCGTCTGTCGTGTGCCACGAGAAAGCGGAACACATCGCCCAGCGGTAGTTTCAACCATTGGATAATGGACACGGGGATCTTGGCGTTCTGAATGTCCCGACCACGGGCTGCCCTTAGATATTCCAACAGTTGCTCCTGCTGACCTATGAATCGGGCCACCACTTCATGCCCTTCGGGTCTTGCGGGTGGCGTATTGGCCTTGAAAGCCTTCATGGTGGTGGTGCCCGTGGTGGGGTCCATCATGCGGGCAAACTTGCCTCCGAGCCATGTGTCCACGTAGCGGCCGTCTGCTGATGCGGTGCCTGAAGATGAAATCGCCTTGGCAAGAAGCGGATGATAGTAGTCCCCGTAGCTGTTAAGATGCCACAGGCACTGCGCCACACTCCAACCCCCCGTGGCCGATGGACGGTTCAGTTGCTCGGACGTGAGGTTCTGGAAGGTGGAGATGGCATGTTGGAGATTCTCCTCCACCTGATGCTCCAGACCGATGAGCAGTTCGCTTTGCTTGAATGTGGCCATGACCCGTTTGTTTTCGGGGTCAAAATTGCCGCACTGCCCACGAACAACAGTTGGTAAATGCCAAGAAAACCTCAGAGCTTCACGCTGTTCATCAGCTTGCTGAAATTGGTCGGGTCTATGCCGATGTAGTTCGCCAGATACTTGTGCGGCACGATCTGCAGAATGTGCGGTGACCGCTTGAGCAGCTTCCTGAACTTCTCCTCAGAGGTCAGCGACTGCAGTTCCACCAGTCGTTCCGTCACCCCGCTCAGGGCCTGCACAGCCCCTCGCTGGAAAAGACGCATCACGTTCGGGTACTTGCGCATCAGCCCGTCCAGCCCCACGAACGGAGCGCGGATGAATGCCGAGGCCGTGAGCGTCTCGTAGGTGTAGTTTGATGGCGTCTGTAAGAAGAAGGAGTCCAGCACGCCACCGAAGGACGGTGCGAACGTGAAAACGATGGTAGATTCCTTACCGTCCTGCGCATAATGGCACACGCGCTGCAATCCATCTATGACGAAGTAGAGATGAGCCTCCGTATCGCCTTGTGCGGTGATCACTGTCCGTCTGGGCGCGGTGAAAGGCTGCCACAGTGCCATGAACTCCTCGCGCTCACTATTGGTCAATTCCTGCTTCGGGTCTATGATGGGAAGCAGGTTGTCAGCAGCAGCGATCATGGGTCAATCCTCTTCCACCATGCCTTCGCGCATGGCGAACTTCACCAGTCCCACCACGTTCTTCACGCCCAGTTTCTTGATGAGGTTGCGCTTGTGCGTATCCACCGTGCGCATGCCGCAGCCCAAGTGCTCCGCAATCTCCTGATTGCTGAATTCCAACGATATCAGCCTCAGCACGTCCTGTTCCTTTTTGGTGAGCACGGGATTGTCGCGCAGTTTGCCGCCCTTCGCGAACTCATCGGAGATGCGCGAGAGCACCTCACCGCTGAAATAGGGCTTTCCGGAAGCCACGGTGCGTATGGCGCTCAGAATCTCCTCGCGGGACGAATGCTTGAGGATGTAGCCCAAGGCCCCCGCCTTCAGCGCCTCCTTGATGAAACGCCCCTGCTCGTTGATGGTCACCGCCAGCACCTTGGTATCGGGATATCTGCGGCTGATGGCCCCGGTGGCCGCGGCCCCTCCCATCTCGGGCATCATGATGTCCATGAGCACCACATCGATGGGCTGACGGTCGCAGGCCGCGATGGCCTCGCGGCCATTGGTGGCGAAATCGACCACATGCATGTCCTCCTCTTCCGAGAGTATCGCCTTTAGGCCGTTGCGGATCATCTCGTGGTCGTCAACAATCAGCAGGCGGATCATGGTGTTCTCTTGGAATTACTGGGTATTCAGGGCACTCCCATCTCTTGGATGAAAGCCAAAACTACTGCAACAGAAGCAATGCTCCCCGAAAAAGTACCTTCCCATGCCTATCGCTTCACCACACGTAGGGCCTTCACTTGGCCTGTGGTCATCTCCTGGATGCGGAAAACGTACATGGCCGGGGGAAGGTGCGACACATCGAGCATGGCGTTCCCTGAGCACGTCTGCTGAATCACCCGGGCACCATTCAGCGCATGCACCGAAATGTCATATCTGCCCGCAGGAAGATTCACCCGCACGAGCTCGGTGGCCGGATTCGGATATACCCGCACCTCCTCCAAGGAAGCGGTCTGCACCCCTGTGAGCAGCGGTAGGATCGTAATGCTGCCATCGGAATCGAACGGGTCGGACCACCGCTCATCCGTGTAGACCGCATTACCTGAGAGAGTCTTCAGGAAATCCACCAGTTGTTGCTTCTCCAAGGCGGTCAGCTGCAAGTTCCCTCCGGGACCGGCCAGACGGTTGTCCAGATTGGTGTTTGAAGGGTTCTGAGGCACAAGATTGTAGTGCTCGATGACCTGCTCCATGGTGGTGAACGACCCGGTGTGCATCAACGGCCCGTTCAACTGCCCCTGCGTATTGAAGACGTTGCGCAACGATGGCGCGCGCGTGTTGGTCAGGTCAATAGATCCCGGACTTCCTGCCACACCGATGACCCCGTTGTTGAGACTTGCCGGGTCGATGTCGAACTCGGGCGCACGATGGCAGCCCTGGCAGCCTGCTCCCTGCGGTGGCGGGGCCAGGAAAAGCTGCTTGCCCACATTCTCATTCTGCGTGAAGTTGGGGAACGGAGCGCCATCATTCGGTGCCTGTGCCCGCCCGATATCGAACTTGGAATCGAACGACTGGATGCTGCGCACGAACTGCGCCAATGCCCGCTGCACCTTGTCCTCGGTGACCTCGGGGGTGCCATAGACGAACGTGAAGAGCTGCTGATAGTATTCGATGCCCTCCAACCTCGTAATCAGTGAATCGAACCCGGGCTGTCCATTGGTGCCGCTGAAGCCCATTTCCACGTGATCCTGAATCGGGCGGGTGGTCTGATCCTCGAGCGTGGAGGCCCGTTCGTCCCAGAAGAACTTCACCTCCGTTCCGAATCGGGCGTTCGCCAGACGCATGGAATGCCTCCCCGTGAGACCTCCATCCAACCCGATGCTCTGAGCTTCGTCATCCCCAAAGGCGAGGGCCTGCTTGTGACAGCTGGCACACGAGATGGTACCGTTCAACGAGAGTTGCTTGTCGTAGAACAGCACACGGCCCAGCGTGGCGCCTTCGTCCCGCACCGGGTTACCAACTGTAGTATTGTCCTTGACGATATAGCCCGGAATAGGCTGATTCTCGTAGTTCAGAAGGTTGCCGAGGTCGATGATGGCGGCTGTGAGCAACAGGGTTCCTGCTGTGGCCACAATGATGGAAAACCCTTTTCGCATGTTATCACGTTTTGAAAGTTTGACGGTGCGATACACGGAATCCTTCGGAGGCCAAAAAGATTTCCGACACATGACATCCCCAACGTGATGCGGTCCTGTGCCAGAGATGACGGAAATCAGGTTTCCCAGTTCGACTGCACTTAGTTTCGAAGCAGTTATACGAGCGATTCATGACCCCCATAGCCGTCCGCCCCCGATTCAAAAAACAATGTGCCTGCATCCCTGCCGATGTGGAACAGCGCATCCAGGAGCAAATCACTGCGCCCGATTCCCCGTGCGTGGGACATTTCGTGGAGGGCTACATCGTGCTGAAGATTCCCGCTGCCCAGCGGCACTTCTGGTCGCCTCAACTGAGCGTCTCGTTCGAGAATGAGGACGGAAGCACCATCATCCGCGGGCTCTATGGCCCCGACCCGGCCATCTGGGCCTTCTTTTTCTACGGACGCGCCATCGTGGGCATCATCGCCATGATGATCATGGTGGCCGGTTTCTCAGAATGGTGGCTGCATGATGACCTCAGCTACTTCGCCCTATTACCCGTCTGTTTTCTCGCAGCGGCCGGACTCTGGGCCATTGCGCGTTTCGGCAGAAAAATGGGGGAGGAACAAACGCTCACCCTCCACCACTTCTTCGAGAATGCCGTGGGTGCGCACGTGGAGTTGGAGTAATGCGGAACGAGTGAGAACCACTCAGTTCATTCCCCGCTCCTTCTTCACCTGATCGTAGGCCTCGGTGAGCTTCTGAAACTTCTCGTTGGCCATCCGCTGATGCTCCTCGCCCAAGTGGCTCACCTTGTCGGGGTGATATTTCACCGCCATTCTCCGGTAGGCCTTCTTCACCTCCTCATCCGTGGCTGTGGAGGGAACCTCCAGTATCTCATAGGCGCTTTCGCGGGTCTGTGAGACGAACATCGCCTTGATGGAATTGAAATCGGCCACGCTGATGCGCATGCGGTCGGCAATGCGGGTAATCGTTTCCACCTCGCGGCCATGCACCACGCCATCGGCCTTGGCCAACTGGAACAGGTAGTGCAGCAGTTGCAACTTGGACGACTTGTCCATGAACTGCCCGATCTGCGCGGCCACCTGGTCCACCGCAATGTCCTGCTTCACCAGATCGCGGAGCGAGAGCAGCAGCTCGGACGCACGGTCTTCCCCGAACTGCGCCACGAAGAACCGTTTCACGAAATCCAACTCAGACCGCATGATGGTCTCATCGGCCTTCATCACCGCTGCGGTGAGCACCAGCAGCGAAGCCTCGAAATCGGCACGGGTGGTCTGCGGACGGACGCGTGGCCGCTCAGGTTGCTCCCCTTCCCAAGTGATCAGGTCGCCACTGGCATTGTCATAGATGGAACCGAGCGCGAAACCCAGCACCGCACCTATCGGCCCACCGAATGCCCATCCGAGCGTGCCACCGAGCCATTTGGCGTATTTACCCATGATTGGAGGGACGAGTGACGAGCGAAGAGTGACGGGAGTTCAGTGTCACTTGCCAACGAACTTGCGGGCGATGAGTTCTTTCATGATCTCGTTGGTGCCAGCATAGATGCGCTGCACGCGTGCATCGGCCCAAGCGCGCGCCACATCATACTCCCAGATGTAGCCGTAGCCACCGTGCAGCTGCAGGCACTCATCGGCCACCTCGCATTGCAGCTCGGTGGTGGTGTACTTGATCATGCTTGCCATGGCGGCATCGAGCTTGCCCTCGCAATGCAGCGCGGTACACTGGTCGAGGAACGAACGGGCCATGGTGATCTTGCTGGCCAATTCGGCCAGCTTGAAACGTGTGTTCTGAAACTGGCTGATGCTGCGGCCGAACGCATTGCGCTCGTTGCAATACTGAACGGTCTTCCAGTAAATGCCCTCGGCTGCGCCAACGGCACCGATGCCCACCACCAAGCGCTCCTGCGCCAATTCGTGCATCAGGTACTTGAAGCCCTCGCCCTCCTTGCCGATGAGGTTGCCTTTGGGCACCTTCACGTTGTCAAAGAACAGCTCGCATGTATCCTGCGCGTGCAGACCGATCTTGTGGAATGGCTCTCCTTTGGTGAAGCCCTCCATCGTGGCCTCCATCAGCAGCAGGCTGATGCCCTTCGCACCGAGTGACGGATTCGTTTTCACCGCCACCACTGCTATGTCGCACAGATAGCCATTGGTGATGAAGGTCTTCGAACCATTCACAAGATAGTGGTCGCCCTTGTCCTCGGCCGTGCACTTCATGCCCTGAAGGTCGCTACCGGCTGCTGGTTCGGTCATCGCCACTGCGGCTATGGCCTTGCCCGATGCCATGAGTGGGCACCACTTCTGCTTCAGTTCCTCTGTGCCGAAATCGATCAGGTAGGGAAGTACGATGTCGTTGTGCAACGGATAGCCCACGGCCGGTCCGGCACAGCCGCTACGGCTCAATTCCTCGGTGAAGATGGCGTTGTAGCGGAAATCGGTGATGCCGAGTCCTCCGTACTGCTCCGGCACCTGAATGCACAGGAATCCGTTGTCCCCAAGCTTCTCCCAGCTTTCGCGGGTCACCATGTGGGCCTTCTCCCAAGCGGCATTGTTGGGCACGATCTCCTGTTGGATGTAATCGCGCACCGATTGGCGGAAAATGTCGTGCTCCTCTGAGAAAATGGAACGTTCTATGAACTCTTGCATGGGTCTTTTTTTTAAGGTCTGCGAAGTAAAGGAATTTGATAGGGGTATGGTTCAATCCATGCGGCATTTCTACTTTCAGCCCATGCACAACCCATCCCTCATCCGTTTTCTGCTGCTCATCGCCTTTCTCTTGGAGATCCATGGCGAATGGACGCACAACAGCACACAGGTCTTCTTCACCAAACCGCTGGTCCTGCCGCTCATCGCATGGTATTTCCATGCATCGTCCATCGGTAGGAACCTGACGATGAAAGGGCTGATGCTGCTGGCATTCCTGTTCTCCTGGTTCGGGGACGTCTTTCTGATGCTGACACCCGAAACGGCTTCGGACACCCACATCATGGGCATCGCCAAGAATCCGGACTATTTCCTGCTCGGACTGGGTTCGTTCCTTGTTGCGCAGCTTCTGTTCATCACCTCGTACCGGAAAGCAGTAACGCATGCATCGGCACCTGTGACCAAATGGTGGTGGTTCGTGCCCGTGGCTTTCTTTTGGGCCGGAATGATGGCCTTTGTGCTGCCTCCCGTGCTGGCACATCCGGAGAAACACCTGGCGGCCGTGCCCGTGGCAGTCTATTCGGCCATTCTCACCTCGATGGCGGCCGTGGCCCTGAGCCGTTTCGGGCGGACCAACACCTTAAGCTTCTGGCTAACCTTCGTGGGAGCGGTCGTCTTCGTGGTGTCCGACACGCTCATCGCCATTAACTTCCTGGTGCTGCCCCAACCCACCTACTATGCCGGTTTCACCATTTTCGTCACCTACGGCATTGCCGAGTACCTCATTGCCGAAGGGATGCTCCAACACCAGTGAAGCACTAAAGCCTCACTTGGCGATTTTCTCATAAGAGGTGACGATGCCCTTGATGAGGGCCGAGCTGAAACCTGCGTGCTCCATCTCGTTGAGGCCCACGATGGTGCAGCCCTTGGGCGTGGTCACCTTGTCGATCTCCTGCTCTGGATGGCCCCCCTTCTGAATGAGCAATTCGGCCGCGCCCTTCACGGTCTGGCTCACGATGGCCGTGGCGGTGCCCGCATCAAAACCCACTTCTATACCGCCTTGGATCATGGCGCGGATGAACCGCAGCGCATAGGCGATGCCACATGCCCCGAGAATGGTGGCCGATTCCATCAGGCTCTCATCGATGATGAGCGACATGCCGATGGTGTTGAACAGGGCCGTCACCTGCTCGCGCTGCGGCTGCGAGGCATGCACCCCACAGATGGCCGTGACCGATTCGCCCACATCGGCCGCTGTATTGGGCATGGCGCGGAACATGGGCTGTCCTTTCTGCACATGGGCCGCCATCTGCGCCAAAGTGATGCCTGTGGCCAGCGAAATGAGCACATGGCGCGAAGGGTCGATCAGGTCGCCCACCTCTTGCAACATCGGTTCCACGTTGAAGGGCTTCACGGCCAGAATGACCACATCGGCACCGGCCACGGCCACACGGTTGTCAGCCATCACCTGCACACCCTGTGCTGCGAGGGCCGCCAGTGGTTTCAGATTTCTCCGTGTGGCGATGATGTCTGCCGCGGCCACTGTGCCCGAAGCGATGAGGCCGTGCGCTATGGCCTGACCCAGATTTCCGCAGCCAATGATGGCGATACTTGTGTTCTTCATGTTGAGGGGAATGATGGTTCAGATTCCGAGATGCACGCGGAGGGCAACCTGTTGGAACTGTTCCTCACGGAAAGGGAAGACCACATCCACCCGCAGCACGCGGAAGATGTTCTCCAGCCCCACAGTGACCTCCCAATAGTTGCCGAACGAGGGTTCGTAGAGGTAATGACCTCCGACCACGAAGTCCCATTTCAATTTCTTGATGAGGGGCACCTTGTTGAGAATGGCCCCGTTGAAATGGTGCTCCAGATGCACCGCAGCATAGATATCGTCCGTGCTGGCCATGTAGTAGGGCAGCGCCTGGAACCTCGCCAGCCCGGTGGGCACAATGTGTACCTCTGAAGTGTAGAAGTGCTTGAAATCGGCAAAGGCCATATTGCGGTTGAAGACGAACCAGCCTGCGTCCACCTCCCACTCCAACTTGCCGCCCATGCCCAACGTGTGGCTGTCGTCCACCTGCAATTGCAGGAAGGAGTAATTGCTCACCGAGCCGCCCACTTCGGGTATGCCCCACTCGTAGTTCACACGGAACTGCGGCCATTTGCTGCCGAGGTTGATCTTGCGGTCAGGAAATTCGAGATACTTCTGAAAGGGAATGAAGCGGGTGGTGATGCGCAGCTTCATGGCGCGGTTGTCTCCAAAGCGTGAGTTGGTGAACACATACTTCTCGTTCCTCGGTACGTTGGCCTGAAACTGCCTTCCTTCCCAGTTCACATACTGCCCTTCCAGCCCCGTGGCATTCACCAGATTCTTACGCTCCCCGTAGTACACCTGCACCCCGAGATTCACCCCGTTGAACACCTCCATCCCCCACCCTATCCTGCCATAACTCTCGGCATAGAGCCGCGCATAGTTCAGTTCGAACAGCACGCTGTATAGCGAGTTCCACGCATCGGCCACGGCCTCGTTCTGAAACTGGTTCACATAATGCCCTCCCTCGGCCGAAAGGCTCATCCTGTTCAGCCGGTTGAAACGGTAGAACACACTGCCCTTCCCGAAGTACCGTTCGCTCGCGAATCCATATCGATTCCAGTAGTTGACCACCAGCCCTGCGCTCTTGTCCTCCCGGTATTTGGAGAAGGTGAGCTTGTGATCGATGAGGTAGCCCTCCACGGTGTTGAACTGCACGGCCGTGAGCGGACTCTGCACCTCCAGCCTCCAGTTCTGCCTGCTGTTGCGGTAGCTGTATCCGTATAGCAGATCCTGCACCTTGAAACGGTTGTTCTTGCGGTCCACCGAGTCCTTGTAGGCATCGGTCTTCATCACCTGCTCTATGCTGTCCTTCCGCACATAATCATTGGCCTCCGCAGTGGTGAGCGGAATGACCCGGATAGACTCCCAGAAGGCCTCGTCCTTCTCATTCGCCTCGCTTTCCACCTTCACCAGCGGGCCCTTGTCCCAACTGTTGAAATCGAACGGAGTGGCATCTCCCTCCACCTTTCCCTCGGCCTCGATGGCATCCGCGAGATTGAACTGGGGCTCGGTATCGGGCTCCTCCACGGGCAGTGAATCCTGCATGGCCTCGGGCAGTTTCACTCCGAGCGAATCGCCCAGTTGCTTCAGCAGGTCCTCGGGCACATCCTTGGCCAGGTCCTGTGGCAGACCTGTTGCCCGCGGCCGTTTGACCTCTGCTGCCCGCGTAGGCTCAGGGGCCTCCTGTAGCTTCCTGTTCTTGAGGAACTCATTGTACTGCGTGTCGCGGAAATACTTGCGCACACTGTAGTCGGAGAAGGTGGAAGTGAAGGTTCCATATCCCTGTACTTTCAAAAGTTTCACATTGAAAGCGAAGTCGAATGTGAGGGTTCCTTTGAGCCAAAGATCACGCGTTATGGGGACGAAATTGGCCCTGAGCCGCACGGTGTCCACAAAGTCGATGCCCGCATCGGAGGTGAGGAACACATCGGCCGAATGGATGCGCCACGTGTTCTCCTGAATGAAGAGAAAACCCTTGAACAGCGGCACGCCCTTGACGCGCGGCACCAGTTCTATGCGATTCACAATGACCGAATCCTCGACATAGAACCCCGCATAACGGAAGCGGTAGTAGAGATTGCCCGAGGGCGACAGAGGCGAGACGAGGTCGCGGTTGCTCAGTCCTTCCAAGCTGAACATCTTGTCGTAGAAGTTGAATTCGAGGCTGGTGGCGTTGTTCCACGTGAACCCCTGCGACTTACCGCTCACCTTCGAGGCGATGACGCGCTCCTTGGTCTTGCCGGGCGCTTTGTAGTGGTATTCGGAAACGCTCTCGGAGAGGTAGATGATGCCGCTGCGGGTGGCATCGAGCCCGCCCACATCGATGGAGCGGCCCAACACCCGCTTGGGCAGGTTCTTCACGTAGTTGGTGCCCTTCACATAGACCTTGCACGAGTATTCCTGCACCTGCTGGCGGTAGAACTCGCGCTTCTCGCGGGCCAAACGCATGATACGATAGGCGGGGTCCTCGCTGCCATCGGCCACGGCCTCGCCCAATTCAAACACCACGCGCTTCATCACCACGTCCAGCTTGGTATCGGCCTCCACGGTGAGGGGGCGCACCTCGGTGCCATAGCCCACATAGCGAAACACGATGACATGGTAGCCCGCCTTTACGTCCAGCTGGTAGTTGCCCTCGGCATTGGTGGTGGTGCCGATGGTGGTACTCTCCACATACACGGTGGCGAAACCCACGGGCTGGCCGTCATCATCGGTCACTGTGCCGCGCACGGTGAAGGCCGACACGATGGCGGGTAGTACGGACAGCAACAGGATGAACAGGGGGTTTCGCAAACGCATGGGCTTGGGGGGCTAAGGTAAGGTGCATTGCAAACCCCGCGCAGGCGCTGAACGACCGTTACATCACCCCGGTCATGAACCGCATCATCTCCTCCGCTTTCGGGTAGAGAAAGAAGTGACCGCCATCGAAGCGTTGCAGCCGCAGCGGATAGATGGATTCCTGCTGCCAGTCGCGCACGGTGGAGACGAGGGCCGTCTCCTGCGCTCCGAACATCACCGTGATGGGCACGGGCAGCGGCTCGCGCTCCACGTACCGATAGCCGTCAATGGCCGCGATGTCGGCCCGCAGCATGGGCAGGATGATGCGCAGGAGCTTCGGCTCTTCGAGCACGGCAGGCGGCAGCCCACCGAGGGTGCGCATGTGGGCGATGAACTGCTCATCCGTCATGGCGCCACGATGACGGTCGTGATGATGGGCCGGGGCGGGAAAACTGCTCACGAAGAGGTGTTGCGGCAGGGGCCTTTCTGTGGCCCTCAGCCGATGGCACAGCAGATAGGCCAACATGGCGCCCATGCTGTGGCCGTAAATCACATACGGCCCGTTCACCAGCGCATCGAACTGAAGGAGCATCTCCTCCACAAGGGCTTGGATGTCGGTCAGCGGTGCCTCACCGATGCGCGACCCTTTTCCCGGAAGTGTGGGTGACCGCATCTCCCAGCCATCGGGCAGGAACGGGCGCAACCGCTCGTAAGAGGTCTCGTTGCCACCTGCAAAGGGGAGGGTGATTAGGAGCATGGGAAATGAGAAAATGGAAAATGGGGAAATGGGAATTGGGGAATGGTAGGGGCAGGATGCCTCCGGTCCGAACGTACCCTTACTGGATGGCACCCAAGGCGATGCGGGTGTCGGGGCTGTCAGGCACATCGGCCACCCAGTCTTCCGAGCGGTCCTGCCAAGTGGGCGTAGGCAGTGGATTGCCAAGGTAGTCCACGCGCTTGCCTGGCCAGATGTGCGTCTCCCAAAGATAGGCGATGAGCGAGGGCTGGTCGAGGTTGGGGTGGCAATGGGGCTTCACCTCGCGGGCGTGGTACTCGGGATAGAGGCTCCAATGCACCTCGGGCCGCATGTGGTGAATGGCGTGGAAACCGTTGTTGAACGTGAGGATGTTGAACAGCCTGCCCGTGAAACTGCGCGAATGGTTGTAGGGATGCGTGTGGTCGCAGCCATCGTGCTGCCAGTAGTTGGTGCCGAAGATGCCCCAAGTGGCATAGAAGTTCGGAATGATGAGGATAAGCACCGCCAGTTTCCAGTTGACGATGAGCAGGGCGATCTTGAGACCGAACACCACGATGGTCTCCATCAGATACTGCTTGGCCCAGCGGGGCTGCACCTTACGCATCTTCTTGACGAACCGCTGCTCTGCGGCCATGATCTCGAACATCAGCAGGAAGAAGAAGAACGTCTGGTTGAGGATGTTCCAGCGGAAACGGGCGCGGGTGGTGCGGGCCGAGTCCATGGGCGTCTGCAGGTGCTTGTGGTGACTGAGGTTGTGACCGGGCACGAAACCGCTCACCGGATGCCCATGCACGGCCGACAGCAGGAACTGGAACAGACGGTTGAGGAAGGTGCTGTGGAACAGCGGCACATGCACCGTGTTGTGGATGATGGTGGCAATGATGAACTGGTAGAAGCAGTTGATAGCAACCAGCACCACCACCCACGGCCAGGAAAGATGGGGGATAGCGAACCAGCTTGCGGCCATGAGGCCCGCGCAGCCTAGCACCGTGAGAAGTGTGAGCCCATCGGCCCTGTAACGGAAAATACCCTTTGTCGCCATGCCGTCAATGACGCGGCAATTATAGCGAAATCGTATCCGTTGCGTCCTGACCATCGGCACGCTTCTTCAGAGGCACGAAATGAGCACCCCACGTCTGTCCGTTTCGCTTGCTGTTCTGTCCGCTCTGCAAGCAGTCGCTGGTTTTGCGGACAGAAGGAAAGCATGATGGGACAGACCATCAGTGGGAGAGCGGTGAAGCAATGAGTTTTTGAGATACGGACTACTTTTACAATCAAACCAAGATGAATGAGCATCCCAGACGGGTGTGTGTTTGAGGTGAGCTTGGAAAAAGTCACCGGCTACCTGCTCAATCCCGACCATGCGGACGGTAGGCCCAAGGCACTGTTCTTTCTGTCCAATGGACTGAACAGGAACGACCCTGAGCCGTTCATCGCCCTTCTGCACACCCATTTCGAGACTTGCGCGAATCCCACCATTCTCGAAACACCATTCGGTATCAAATACGTGGCAGAGGGCAAGCTGACCATGCCCAACGGAACCATCCATCTGCTGCGAAGCGTCTGGATCAGAGAACATGGGGAGAAAATCATCAAATTTGTAACGGCCTACAAGATATGAGCACGATAGCCCCCTACGAACGCGTCTACATCACGGAAGACCTTGAACACACCCCCTATGTGAAGGGTGATGTGGGTGTTGTGGCGCATGCCTATGCGGACGGTTCGGCCTTTGAGGTGGAGTTCTTCGCCATAGACGGAACAACCCTCAGCGTGGAGACCGTGGCCGCAGACATGGTCCGGTCGTGCGCAGGTGTCAAAAGCGTTCCGCACCTACTCGGGCTGGCCGCCTGACCGGAACCTCACCCCTTGATCACCGGCAACCTCCTCAGCAGCAGATAACCGGCCGTGCCCCCGATGAGCGAGGCGATGAGGATGCCCATCTTGGCCTGTAGGATGAACTCGGCCTGACCCTTGAAGGCCAGCTCGGTGATGAACAGCGACATGGTGAACCCCACCGAGGCCAGCAGGGCCGCCCCCAGCAGGTGGTGCCACCCGCAGTGCTCCGGGAAGGTGGCCCACTTGAGCCGAAGCATGAGCCAGCACATGCCCATGATGCCCGTCACCTTGCCCACCAACAGTCCGAAGACCACCCCGAGCGACACCGGGCCCGTCATGTGCGCCAGCACGCCCGCAGGAAAGGTGATACCCGCATTGGCCAACGCGAACACCGGCATGACCACGAACGCCACGAACGGGTGCATGGCATGTTCCAGCCGTTGCAGCGGAGTGAGGGCATAGCGCGCCACGGTGCGGATATCGTCCAATATGTGCAACTGCTCATCGGTCACGAGGGTCACATCGTTGGGGCGGGCGCGCTCAAAGCGTTTCACGAGGGTGTTGATGCGCTCCACGAAACGGACGTCCGATATCTTCACATTGGCCGGAATGGTGAAGGCCGCCAGCACTGCGGCAATGGTGGCGTGCACACCCGACAGCAGGAACGCCAGCCACAGCCCGCCTATTCCCAATATCCCGTACCACACCACATTCCTCACCCCCAGCAGGTTGGACCCTACCAGCGCCACCATGAACACCCCGCCCACGGCCAGACTCACGAGGTCGATGCTGGAGGTGTAGAAGAACGCGATGACCAGCACGGCCCCGAGGTCATCGGCAATGGCGAGGGCGGTGAGAAAGACCTTCAGGCTTAGCGGCACACGGTTGCCCAGCAGATAGATGATGCCGAGGGCAAAGGCGATGTCGGTGGCCATGGGTATGCCCCAACCATCGTTGGTGACCCCTGAGGGGTTGAAGGCGATGTAGATGAGGGCGGGAAGGAGCATTCCCCCCAACCCCGCAGCGATGGGCAGCACCGCATCGCGCGGATTGCGCAGTTCGCCCGCCATCACCTCGCGCTTCAGTTCCAGACCTATCACAAAGAAGAACACGGCCATCAGGCCATCGTTTATCCAGTGGTGCAGGGTGTTGCTGATGATGTGATCATCATAACCCACGGAAAGTTCATGGTGCCACAGGTGGGCATACTCCTCGGCCCAAGGCGAATTGGCCATGATGATGGCGAAGAGTGCGGAGGCGAAGAGCACGATGCCGCTCGTGGTCTGCCGGCCCATGAAGTTGGCCAGCGGGTCCATCAGGTAAATGTCAATAGGTGTCTTCTTCATGATGCCGAAGATAACACCCCGTGCATCGGAGAGCCCTTTAACCTCCGCACCTTTGCGGCCCATCTGCGCATCCGTGTCTGCCACCGCCCCCATCAACCGCTCTTCCGAACTGGGCACCGCGTCCATCAACCGGCTGTTGGTGAAACAGACGGTGCCGGCCTCCATCGGCATTCTGGTGATGTCGCTCTACATGATCGTGGACACCATTTTCGTGGGGCGCTGGGTGGGGCCGCTGGCCATCGGGGCCATCACGGTGGTCATGCCCATCACGTTCCTCATCAGCAGCAGCGGCATGGCCATCGGCATCGGGGGCAGCAGCATCATCTCGCGGGCCTTGGGGGCGGGCAACACGGCCCGTGCCTCGCGCACCTTCGGCAATCAGGTGGCGATGACGCTGGTGCTGGCGGTGGTCACGCTCATGCTCGGTTTCGTGTTCGATGAGCAGATTCTGCGCCTCTTCGGGGCAGCGGGCGAGGTGATGCCATTGGCACTCGACTACTACCACATCATCCTCATCGGGGTGCCCTTCCTCGGCTGGGCGCTGATGGGCAACAACGTCATCCGCTCGCAGGGATTCCCGCGCGAGGCCATGATGGTGATGCTGCTGCCGGCCGTGCTCAACATCATCCTCGACCCCATCCTGATGCTCGGGTTCGACATGGGCCTGAAGGGCGCGGCCTGGGCCACCACCATCTCCTACATCATCAGTGCCATCTATGTGGCGCGGTTCTTCCTGGGCCGCAAGGCCGAGGTGCGCATGACGGCCGCAGACCTGCGCCTCGACCGCGGCATCGTCAACGAGATCAATGCCCTCGGGGCCGTTTCGCTGGCACGGCAGGGCGCCATCAGTGTGCTCTATATCGTAGTGAACCACATGCTGGTGCGCCACGGGGGCATCATCTACCTCTCGGTGTTCGGCATTGTGAACCGGCTGATGATGCTGGCGCTCTTTCCCGTCATCGGCCTCACGCAGGGCATTCTGCCCATCGTGGGCTACAACTTCGGGGCGCACCAGTACGAGCGGGTCATCACCACCATACGCAATGCGGTGCTGGGCGGAACGGGCCTTGCCGCGGCCATCTGGGTGGTGATGCTCATCTTCAGGGAGGAGGCGGTCTCCATCTTCGGCAACGACCCCCAGCTCATGGCCCTCACCCCGCCTGCGGTGCTCATCGTGTTCATGGCCACGCCCATCATCTCGTTGCAAATGATCGGTGCGGCCTACTTCCAGGCCGTGGGCCGCGCCATTCCGGCCCTGCTGCTCACCCTGAGCCGGCAGACACTCTTCCTCATCCCGCTGGTGCTGCTGTTTGCCAACGTGTGGCAGATAGACGGGGTGTGGTATGCCTTTCCCGTGGCCGATGCCCTCTCGGCCATCGTCACCACATGGTTCCTCCAGCGCGAGATCAGGAACCTGAGGGGGATGTGAACCCCTCCCATGTCCATGCCACCGCATCCGTGCTGCGCGATGCGCTATGAACGGCTACGGGATTCACGTAATATTCAGTACTTTCTAAGTAACCTGTATGCGATGGCTACGAGCATCTCGTAAGGATATTTCTTACACATATGATTTTCCTATGGCACTTGAACATCATTTCAAAACTGCTTTTTAGAATTGCGTCCGTTTCATGTCTAACCTAAATCTATACTACCATGGAAACACGCAATTACAACCTCGCTGATGCCGCTATGGCGACCTTCGTGGCACAGCATCGGGCACTGTTCATGCAGTACAGGCCCGACTTCGTGGCCCTCGATGCCGACTTTGATGCCCCCGGTTTCGAGACCAACTGGCAGGGGGCCATCAACGCCACCCTGGCCGTTGGCACGGCCGAGACCCGCGATGACCAGTCCACCATCTACACCGCCCAGGTGCAGAGCGCCATGAAGGCGCTGCGCCTCAAGGTGAAAGAGGTGAGCTACTTCGCACACAAGGCCTTCCCTGCCGATGGAGGCCCCGAGAACATCGGCATTCTCGACAAGTTCGGGTTCGATGACTATCAGGACGTTTACAACGAGCAGCAGGGCATCCGCTTCTTCATGAAGAACCTCCATCAGCTCTGCACAGAATATCAGACCGAGCTGATCGCGGCCGGCTACTCGGAATCACAGATCGAGAACATCGAGACCAGGCTCGACAACTTCCTCGCCATCGACACCGTGCAGGACGCCTACAGTGCCTCCGAGCCCGTGGACACCGCCCAGCGCATACGGGTGCACAACCGCACATGGGAATACAGCCAGAAGGTGCGCAGGGCCGCAGAGGTCATCTATGCCGAGAACCCCGTGCTCTACAACCTCTTCCTGCTGCCCCGCAGAACAGAGCGCCCCGAGGTGTTCAACACCGTGGGCAGCGTGAGCGACAGCGCCAATGGCAACATCATAGCCGGGGCCACCGTCACCGTGCTCGAACTCGGCATGACCGCCACCACCGACCAGGACGGCAACTTCGGGCTGGCGCAGGTGCCCGCAGGTAGCTTCACCCTGCGCATCACCGCACCGGGCTACCTGGCGTTCGACAAGCCCTTCACCATCACCGACCCCACCACGCCCACCGTGGTCAACATCACGCTGATGGTGGCCCCGCCTCCCTTCCCCTGAGCGTGGCCGTGCCCAAGGGCCGCATCCTGCCTCCGGGCGGGATGCGGTTTTTTCGGCCCCGCGCGCAAAAGGCCCGTGAACACTGGATAGGAGATGTTCCACACGCATTAGGACATACGACACATGCCTTAGGAATCGTTCTTCACGCTTTAGGAGTCTTTCCGCTCATCATAGGAGCCGCTCTTCAGGTGTTAGGAATTGTGGCCCACGCCATAGGAGTCCCTCTTCACGCCATAGAAGAAGCGGCACACGCTCCAGTGATCGTTCCGCACGCAATAGAAGTAGTGCTTCACGCCTGCATCACCGCTCCTATGCCATGTTCCTGCCTTCCTTTCCCATGTGTCGCTACCTCTCCTGCATGCACCCTTTACGCTGGCCCATGTGCCTCCATTCCTGTCGCATGGGCCACCGTATCATCTGCCATTTCCACTGCTCCTATGCCCCGTAGCACCTCTCCTGACCCTCGCACATGAACAATAGTTACCAGCGCCCCTACACCTATTCCGACCCCGAGGCCACCACCATCGCCACGCGGATCTGCGAGCTGCACACCCGGCACATGGCCCGCTTCACCGCCTTCGACCCCGAACTGGGGCCCGCCTTCAGCGCGGCATGGCGGCAGACCATTGCCGATGCCATCGCCACCACCACCGATGAGACCGCCCGCGACCATCTCCAGATGCTCAGCACCATCACCGATGACCGCATGGCCCAGTGCGCCCGGGCCGCCCGCGACCTGCGCTACTATGTGGAACTGGCCTTTGGCAGCACCCCCGTGCTGCGCGCCTTCGGTTTCGCAAGACTCTCGCGCCAGCGACACGCCCCGGCCCAGTATGCCGTCTCCATGCGCACCCTCCACCGCCTGGCCCAGCAGTTCGCCACCGAACTCACCGCGCAGGGCCTCACCCCCGCCCACATGCAGGCCCTGGCCGACACCGCCACCGCCCTGCTGCAGGCCGAGGAGGAACAGGAGCTCTACAAATGCCAGCGCATGCTGCTCACCCAGCACCGCAAGGACACCTTCACCGCCCTGTGGGCCTTTGTGCAGCGCACCCAGCGCGCGGCCCACGTCATCTTTGCCGAAGAGGACGAGATGCGGCAGCTCTTTGTGCCGTGAGGGACGGGGGCGATAGGAGCACCGCCAGCAGCGGGTGCTTGCCCTTGCATCAGCTCATGAAAAGGAAACAGACTTGCGCTACATACAGGAACTTCTGGGCCACGCCAGCTTGGAGACCACCGCCATCTATGCCCATGTGAGCACCCGCGACCTACAGAAGATAAAGAGCCCGCTCGACCGTATTTTTGATGAGAAAGCATTGAAGAACAAACGTTTGGAGTAATTTCGGCAAATCCAGCTATATGTAACTAGTTGCATTTAGCCAATCGTTGGCGGCAATTTTGAAATGACACCGAAGTTCCCAATCATAATGCTTGACAACCATGCGGTGGACGTCATACCTAGCAAAAGCTATTTGACACGTTCGACAGTTTTGGGAGTTCTGAAAGGAATGGACGGTATTGTGACGTATGACGCTCAAGGACAAAAGTGGAAATGTGAAATCACTTCTGAAAAAGCGAAAAACACATTCGCTACACGACTATTGGCCAACACATTTTACAACCCTGAAGTTGCGGTTAGATATAAATGGGAAAAGATTGGTCAATACCAGCTTTCAGAATTGAGGGACTCTCTTAATGTCTGCATTGACGAAGATGACGATTTGTTGACACAATTTGTCGAGGGTGAGTATCTAAAGGAAGCCATCAATAATTGCAGCACATTTGAAGATGTTTACCAGACTCTGAACAAATATGTATTTGACGCGAATGAAGAAGAAATTTGGGATGAACAAGGCATAGACTATTCACCGCTGCCTAAAAAGCCCGTGAGGTTGAATTGGAAGCTAATTCTTGTTTATGTTGTTCTATCTCCCAGTTTAATGTGGTTAGCACTATACATTGAAGAAAGCATATTCACGTTTATTCTTGGGACTACCTCAGTATTCTTAGCAGTTGGAATTTGGGTCGTGATAGAGAATTACTTTAAGGAAAAGAAAAGAGAAAAAACTACCGCCAACAACCACTAAACCTAATGCTTGCGACCGTACTTCAGTCAGGCTCAGTTTCGTTCTTCGCTGTCTGCGCATGGCGAACCGACCAACAAGAGTTCACGGCCAAGGGATGTAACGGACGGCAGTTTCTAACGCATTATCTTTAGCGGCAAACGTTGGCAAACATTGTAATGACTGCACGACACATTCTTCTGACAGCAATTGTTTTCACTATAGTTTCTTGCGGACAGAGCAGCACAGAAAACGTAACGACCACATCGCCTGCTGACATTCAAGTTTTTGACAAGGCGTTAATTTCCTCGTTGTACCAAAAATTACAATCTGACTTTGAAGTTTATTTCGAAGAAAAGCATCTGGACAAGCTTCTTCTTAATCAGGACATTCAGCCGTTAAAAAATGGCGCGACAATAGAAAAGGAGATGCTTTTTGAAAGTTTTGAATGTGACTGTTACGACAAGCTAAGAATTTCATACTCGGACGACAGGTTTGTTTTATGGGTCTATGTGGAATTCTATGAAGAGGATTGGGACTGGTGTCCAGAAAGTACTTATTCCTACTCCTTTTTAATTGAAAATCATGAAATAATCGACCTGAAACTGGACTTCATGGCGGGCTAAAATGAAACAACGATTTGCCAACATCCACTAAACCTAATGCGTGCTACAGTGCGTCAGTCAGTCTCAATTTCGTTCTGCGCTGTCTGCGCATGGCGAACCGATTCGCCAAAGGCGGAGAGCTCACGGCCGCAGACCGGTAACGGACGGCAGTTTCTAACGCATTATCTTTAGCGGAAACCGTTGGGCACAAGTTTAAATGGCCGCACCTATCGAGGAAATATCGAAGCACATTTCAGAGCATTATCCTAATGTGAAACATTCAGTTTCCTCTGGACGTGTTTTGGAAATTCCAGCTGTCGACAAGGACGGCTTTGAAATTCGGGTTCAATATGACGGACACGACTTCCTTTTACAATTTGGCGACTGGCATTTTCACTTTGACGGTGACGCGGAAGGACAACGCGAAACAATCGACTTTCTGCATTTTGGAATGTCAAAGTTGGGGCGACTTCAGGTTTACTCGCGCGGAGGAAAAGATTACAAGTGGGTATTTGAAATCAAAAATCCAGGGGACAACAGTTGGAGTTCTGCTGGGACGACAGGACGACTTAATCTGCGGTTTTGGGGCAAGCAGGACATCAGGACATATCAAAACGACTTAATTGAAAGAAAAGAAAAACCAGTGCCCAACAACCGCTAAAATCTAATGCTTGCGACCGTACGTCAGTCAGTCTCCGTTTCGTTCTGCGCTGTCCGTGCATGGCGAACCGATCCGCCAGAGGCGGAGAGCTCACGGCCGCAGACCGGTAACGGACGGCAGATTCTAACGCATTAACTTTAGCGGCAACCGTTGGGGCACATTTGAATGAAACGACCGCAGAAGCTTTACAAAGTTTACCGTTGTCAATGGACGAAGGACGGACAGGTTCATCGAACGGAGACGTATTTCGCTAAAGACTTCATTGAAAAACTCGACAAGACACCCCCACAAGTCGGTTACGCTAACCCGTGGTTTGAAGAGTATCAATACAAATGGCACGAATTCCATCACTTGCGCTTTTTGTGGTCTCGTTTGTCATCATGGTTTAAATCAAGCATTGCAAGAAGAAAATTCAGCACGCTCAATAAAATTATGGCGACCATAATTATGGTTGGAACATTCTCCATCACAGTGATGTCGTATTTAGACCAAAAAGCAATTGACCGACTTGAAATCGAAAAAGCTGAAATTCAAGCTGAAAAGTTTGGTCTTGATGCAACGGTTGACAGCTTGACGAAGGAAATTGAAGCATTGAAAGCCCCGCCAATCGTAGTCCCTTCCGACAGTTCGACAGTAACCGAAACCGTGAAAGAAAAGAAATGAAAAACGTATCCAACAACCACTAAACCTAATGCGTGCGACAGTGCGTCAGTCAGTCTCAGTTTCGTTCTGCGCTGTCCGTGCATGGCGAACCGATCCGCCAGAGGTGGAGAGCTCACGGCCAAGGGACGTAACGGACGGTAGTTTCTAACGCATTATCTTTAGTGGAACCGTTGCAATAGCTTTCTGTCCTTAGAATAGGTCAGTCCTACCCCCTCCCCTTCACCAGCAGTTTGGGCTCCAGCATATCGAGCATGGCGTATTTCACGCCCTCACGGCCCAGGCCGCTGTCCTTGATGCCGCCATAGGGCATGTGGTCTACCCGGAAGGTGGGCACATCGTTGAGGATGATGCCCCCGCACTGGATGCGCTCAAAGGCCATGTCCATTTCGGCAATGCTGTCGGTATAGACGCCCGCCTGCAGCCCGAAACGGCTGTCGTTGAGGGCCTCCACAGCCTCTGAGAACGCATCGAAGGCCTCTACGGTGATGATGGGCCCGAACACCTCTTCGGAGCAGACACGGGCCTCCCTGGGCACATCGGTGAGGATGGTGGGCGCGAAGATGCCCTCGCGCTCAAAACCGCCCGAGACCACTTTGGCCCCTGCGGCCACCGCCTCTGCAAGCCACTCGGCCATGCGAGCGGTATTGCTGCGGTCGATCATGGTAGAGATATCGGTGGCGGGGTCGGTGGGGTCGCCCCATTTCAATGCTGCGGCACCATCGGCCATCTTTCGGCAGAAATCGGCAAACAGCGAGCGGTGCACAAAGAACCGCTGCGCATGGATGCACACCTGTCCCGAATAGGAGAACGCGCCCATCAGCATGCGGGGCAGGGCCTTGTCGAGGTCGGTGCCGGCCGTGATGATGACGCCCGCGTTGCCGCCCAGCTCCAGCACCACCTTCTTCTTGCCTGCCTGCTGCTTCATCTTCCAGCCCACCTCAGGCGAACCGGTGAACGACAGCAGGGCGAAGCGCGGGTCGGTCACCAGCAGGTTGCCCGTCTCCCGGTCCATGGGCAACACCGTCACCGCGCCTTTGGGCAGGGCCGTGCGCTGCACGATGCGCGCCAGCTCCATCGCAGAGAGCGGTGTGGACGATGCGGGTTTCAGGATGATGGGACAGCCCGAAGCGATAGCTGGTGCCACCTTGTGGGCCACCAGATTGATGGGGAAATTGAAGGGCGCAATGCCCGCCACCAGCCCGACTGGGAAATAGCGCACAATGCCCTCTCGGCCCTCGCCCGCTGGCGTGGTGTCGAGCTGCAGCACCTCGGAGGGCAGGCGTGTGGCCTCTTCGCTCGCCACGTGGAACGTCTGAATGGCCCGGTCCAGTTCCACACGGGCATACTTGAGTGGTTTGGCACATTCGCGGGCCAGCAGCAGGGCCAGCTCTTCCCTCCTGCCCCGCATCTCATCGGCTATCTGCTGCAGAGCCGCGGCCCGCACATGCGATGGCAGGGCCCACAGTTCGGCCTGTATGCGTTGCGCCTGCACGATGGCCTGCTCCAGCTCTGCCTCTCCTGCCATGCAGGTGATGCCCACCAGCGACCCATCAAAAGGGTTGCGCACCTCCAACGGCCGCGCAGTGGTGATGCGCTGCGTGCCTATCAGCAACGGGTAATGTTCCATGCTACATCGATTACGGTGTGGTGCGAAGTTGCTCTTTCTCCCGCAATGCGGATTCCCGGAAACGGAAAGGCACGGTCTCCCGTGCCTTTCCATTCAATAAAAGTGTATCATAATCAGAGTGTTACGCTCTTCTCCTCAACTTCTTCTGTAACTCCTTTCTCGGCCTCCACCGCCACTACCTTGTAGTGGTCGCCCCCGTTGGTGCCTTCAATGCAGGCAATGATGTCCTGCTCGGTCATCTTCGCGGCATCGTACGTGAAATAGCCCATGCCTGAGGCGAATTCCACCCGGCTCTCGGCCACACCGGTCAGCTTGGCGCAGTTGTCCTGAATGGGTTTGGCGCAACCGTTGGGGCAGGCCATGCCTTCAATCTTCACCGCAAGGGTGGTGGGCTGCTCCAATTGTTCCACGGTGAGCGATGGCTTCACCTCCTCCTCGGTGGCAGGCTGGTTGGCACAGGCGGTGAACAGGGCGATGCAGGCCACGGAAACGATGGTGAACAGTTGCTTTCTCATTTGAGTCTGGCTTTGTAAACGTTGCTGGAATGGATGTTGTCGATGATGGATTGCGCAGACACGGAAGGGCTGTTCACCTGAATGGTCACCTGCTTGGTGGCAAGTTCAACATTGGCCGAGGTGACGCCCTCGACCTCCTCGGCCAACTCCTTCACAGCACGGGCGCAATGCCCGCAGGTCATGCCCTCTACCACCAACTGAATGTGTTCGCTTGTCATGCGGCAAAGGTAGCGTACGGTACTACGCGGAAATGTCAGTTGACGTAACGCTGGTCGAGCGAGAAACGGTCCCTGTGCTTCGGGGTGATATCGCGGTAGAAGTCCATAATCCTGCGCATATCGGCCTCCAAATCACCACTTGGGTGAATGATGGGCCCCACGCCCGCATGCTTTCTACCATAATCCAGAAAACCGAGCGCGATGGGCACTTTGGCATTCAGGGCCACGTAGTAGAATCCGGTCTTCCACTCGGTGCGGTGGGCGCGGGTGCCCTCCGGGGTCACCATCATGGCCAGCCGCGGGTGTTTGTTGAAGAGGTCGGCCATGGCCTCGGTCATGCTCTTGCGCTCCTCGCCCGCCACCTTGGGCCTGCGGTCGATGCCGATGCCTCCCAGTGCTCGCGTGAGCGGCCCGAACGGGAACCGCAGCCATTCGCGCTTGATGGTGAAATGCAGGGGGATGTCCATCAGATAGAATGCCAACCGTGCGTAGTAGAGGTCCCAGTTGCTGGTGTGGGGCGCTGCGATGATAACGCAACGGTTCACCTCCTTGGGGATGTTCTTGTCCATGGTCCATCCCGCAAGGGAGAACAGTATTCTGGCGATGAGTTTGCCCATGACCTTGAGGGTGTTGAGCGGGCGAATGTATGGATGCCGTTCACTCCTTCCCTTGACTTACATCGCCTATGCCAGGCAGTGGCGCATGAATGCACTGAATGCAGACCTTTGCGGCCATGGATTGGAAGGAGGCTTGGGCGAATCGCAGGTTCAGGATCAGTCTGTTGGTCACACTGGTAGCACTGTTCACGGTGCTGCAGGTGATCATCCGCGTGATGGACTTTATGGAGACGCAGCCCGGTGCGCGCATCGATGACCCCATCCTGGCGCTGCTCCCTCCTACGGACATGACGTGGCCGCTCACCTTCCTCATCTACTCGAATCTCATCCTGCTGCTGTGGGGCAACCGCAATCACCCCAAGGAACTGCTCATGGCGATGCAGACCTACAGCCTGATGATCTTCGCCCGCACGGTGACGCTCTACACCTTTCCGCTGGAGGCCCCTGAGGGCATTATCCCCTTGGCCGACCCTTTGGTGCAATGGAAGAGCGAATACAGCATCGTGCACACCAAGGACCTCTTCTTCTCGGGCCACACGGCCACCGTATTCATGTGTTTTCTCACCACGGTATCGCGTTGGATGCGCGTGTGGTTTCTCATAGCCACGGTGCTGGTAGGTTTCTTCGTCCTGTTACAACATGTGCACTACACCATTGATGTGCTGGCCGCACCGTTTGTGAGCTACCTATGCTACCGGATGGTTGGCGTCACCAACGAGAAGCTGGCCTTACGGTAGCATATGAGCATCCGGCTTCATAACGTCCAATTCGTTTACAAACAATTGTTTTACAATGCTTTATAGTGTTGTTTCACGTGAAACAACTTGAATTTCACCCTTTCCATGGAACAGTATGATGTAATTGTGGTGGGGGCCGGACATGCGGGCTGCGAGGCCGCTGCCGCTGCCGCCAATCTTGGTTCCAAGACGCTTCTGGTCACCATGAACATGGCCACCATCGGACAGATGTCGTGCAACCCGGCCATGGGCGGCATCGCTAAAGGACAGATTGTGCGTGAAATCGATGCGCTCGGAGGTTATTCGGGCATCGTCTCGGACCGGTCCATGATCCAGTTCCGCATGCTGAACCTGAGTAAGGGTCCGGCCATGTGGAGCCCGCGTACACAGAACGACCGCTACCGCTTCGCCTACGAATGGCGACTGATGCTGGAGCAGACGCCCAACCTCGACTTCTGGCAGGACATGGTGAGCTCGCTCATCATCGAGGGAGACAAGGTGGTGGGCATACGAACCTCGATGGGTGTGGATTTCCGTTCACGGGCCGTGGTACTCACCAATGGCACTTTCCTCAACGGCATCATCCACGTTGGAGAGAAGCAGTTCGGTGGTGGACGGTCAGGCGAGAAGGCGGCCACGGGCATCACCGAACAACTGGTGTCCCTCGGCTTCGATGCGGGCAGGATGAAGACAGGCACTCCCCCACGGTTGGATGGTCGGAGCATCAACTATTCCGTGATGGCCGAACAGCCGGGCGATGAGCATCCCAGTAAGTTCTCCTTTACAAACACCGCCCCGCTCAAGGAACAACGCAGCTGTCACATCACCTATACAAACGAGGAGGTGCACGACCTGCTGCGCACCGGATTCGACCGGTCACCTATGTTCAATGGCCGCATCCGAGGTTTGGGACCGCGCTACTGCCCTTCCATCGAGGACAAGATCGAACGCTTTGCCGACCGCGACCGCCATCAGCTTTTCGTAGAGCCTGAGGGTTGGGACACCATCGAGGTCTACCTCAACGGCTTCTCCACATCGCTGCCAGAGGAGGTGCAGTATGCCGCCCTGCGGAAAGTGCCCGGACTGGAACACGCCAAAATCTTCCGTCCCGGCTATGCCATCGAATACGACTACTTTCCTCCCACGCAGCTCACCCATACACTGGAGACTAAGCTCATCAAAGGGCTGTTCTTCGCTGGCCAAATCAATGGTACCACAGGCTACGAGGAAGCTGCCTGCCAAGGACTGATGGCCGGCATCAACGCCCATCAATCGGCCCACAGCAAGGCACCGTTCACGTTGAACCGCTCGGAAGCCTACATAGCTGTACTCATAGACGACCTCATCACCAAGGGCACCGAAGAGCCATACCGCATGTTCACCAGCAGGGCCGAACACCGGATCCTGCTCCGTCAGGACAATGCAGACAGCCGCCTCACACCCATCGGTCACGCCTTAGGATTGGCCTCGGACGAGCGCCTAAGAAGGGTGGAGGAAAAGGAGCAGAAAACATCTGCCATCCGGAAGAATCTGGAGAAACTGAGCCTGCTACCCGAGGATATCAACCCCTATCTCGAGTCGTTGGGAAGTAGTTCGGTGCGCCAACGCCTCAGGGCCATCTCCATCATTCCACGGCCCAACGTGCACTTGAAAGACATGATAGAGCGTTTGGAAGATGTGCGTGAAGCCGTGCACTCGGTTAGCTTGGAGGAAGAGATTATCGACCAGGTGGAGATTCTTGTCAAGTACGAAGGCTATATCCAGAAGGAATCGGAAGTGGCTGATAAGATCACGCGATTTGAGGACTATAAGCTGAAACCCGATTTCAACTATGCCGCTTTGGAATCCCTATCTGCTGAGGCCAGGCAGAAACTCACCTCCATTCGACCCGATAGCATCGGTCAGGCTTCCCGTATCAGTGGGGTTTCTCCATCTGATATATCCGTCCTTCTTGTTCACCTCGGTAAATAACGTTTCACGTGGAACACTCCTTAGAAAAGCTTGAAACATGTCCCTGTTGCGGGAATTCAGCACATCATCCCTTTCTCAACTGCACTGACCACAGCGTATCAAGAGCAGACTTCCATATCATCGAATGTGCAGCCTGCGGGCATCGCTTCACCAACCCCCGACCTTCGGTGGACGACATTGGGCCATACTACAAAAGCGAGGATTATGTATCACACAATGACACCGCCAAAGGTCTGCTCTTCACCCTGTATCAGACCGTAAAAGCATTCACGCTCAAACGTAAGGCCCGCTTCATTCAGTCCATCAGTCAGCACCGAAGCCTGCTGGACTACGGTGCCGGGTCTGGGGACTTCGCGGGCTGCATGAGTGCGTTGGATCACTCAGTGACTGCCTTCGAACCCGACCCGGACGCACGGGGCCTGCTCATCTCCAAGTATCCGAAGGTCAACATTGCGTCCTCCCTACCTGCCATCCCTGATCGGTCTTTAGGTGTAATCACCCTTTGGCACGTGCTCGAACATGTCCACGCATTGGACGAAACACTACAGCAATTCCGTAGAACGCTTAAAGATGATGGGGCGCTCATAATCGCTGTGCCGAACTGTGGCAGCTATGATGCAACCTACTATGGCAGCCACTGGGCAGCCTATGATGTTCCCCGCCATCTCTACCACTTCCGACCTTCCGACCTGAAACTGCTGCTGGAAAGAAACGGATTCACATTGACGGCCATGCGCCCCATGTGGTTCGATGCATTTTATGTGGGACTGCTTAGTGAACGCTATCTCCAAACATCTGGCAAAGGTCTTCCCCTCCCTTTTCAGTGGCTGCGCGCAGGTTTAGTAGGTCTTCTATCTAACCTGAAGGCCTTTAAAGATAATTCAACCTGCTCAAGCGTGATTTACGTGCTAAAGAAGGGCTAAAACACCCTTTAAATCGATTATCTCACTCGATTGAGGGTACACCTCGCTTTCGGGGAGAAAGTCGATAAGAAGCGGCTTATGACAGCCTTCTATAAAATTATGATTTTCAAATACTTAAGACTATAAAGTCCTATTTCATACGAATTTCAGCCGTTTGACCAGGTCGTCCTTGTAGGAACCTCCAATGGGGATAATCTTCCGGTCATCATCCATCACCAGATTATTCTGCTCAATCGCATTGATCTTGTCTATCCTTACGATGTAGGAACGATGCACGCGCTGGAAATCACCAGTGCTCAACTTGTCGGCAATGTCCTTCATAGTAGAGTGCACCGTGAATTTTCCTGATGCTGTGTGAATGATCACATAGTCCTTTAACGCCTCAACCACCGAAATATCCGTGGTCTTCACTTTCACCAATCTACTGTTGGACTTAACAAAGATGCAGTCGTCCGTGGACTTGTCCGTGACGATGGCGGAGTAAAGGTCACGCTCCCTTTTTACCTCCAATTCCTTACCATGCTTGTACAGCGCCATTTCAATGGAGGTGTGCAAATCGATTTCCTTGAAAGGTTTTATGATGTACCCATAGGGCTCTGTGACCTTTGCCTTACTGAGCGTGCTTTCATCGGCATAGGCCGTAAGGAATATCACTGGAATCTCATAGCGCTTGCGAATCTGGTCCGCAGCCTCAATTCCGCTGATTTGCCCCTTGAGCATGATGTCCATCAGAATGAGGTCCGGCCTGTACTGCTCAGCAGCCACAATCGCTCCTTCTCCTGTATTCTCCACGCCCGGCACATTGTAGCCAAGCTTCTTCAGGCTATTCTGAATATCCTTGGCCACAATGGCCTCGTCTTCTACGACAAGTATGCTCGTTTTTCCCATGCTTTCTATTGTTCCTTGAACTTCAAAGTGAACCGTGTGCCATTGTTCCCTGCCACCTCCATGTGACCTCCGAGCTGCATTGTGAGTGCAGACACCAATTGAAGACCCAACGACTCGGAACTCTCCACATCGAACCCCTCTGGCAACCCAACTCCATCATCCTCCACTATAAGGGTAAGCTGTTCCTCACTTACCCTTGCCAAATGTATGCAGATCCTTCCTGATGACCTTCCTATAAAGGCATACTTCAGAGCGTTCGATACGAGCTCATTGATCACAAGACCGCACGGTATGGAGGTATCGAGATTGATGTACACAGGTTCAAGCTCAAACTCCAGGTTTATGCCTCCCTGTGGCCTGCCGTAGGAATGATAGAGATTGGTTGCAATGTTCCTGATGTACTCTGCGAAGTTCACCTCGCTCAAAGTATCACTCTGATAGAGCGACTCGTGCACGAAAGACATGGACTTGATGCGGTCCTGACTTTCCCTGAGTATGTTCAACGCTTTCTCATCATCGATGTAAGAACTCTGCAGATTCAGGATGCTGGAAATCACCTGCATGTTGTTCTTCACCCTATGATGTACCTCTTTGAGGAGAACCTCCTTCTCCTTGAGCGACTCCTGAAGTCTACGGTCATTCTCCTTCCTCTCCGTCACATCCTCAAACACCGCAACGAAATAATTAGGATTGCCGTTGGCATCACGCACCAGTGACACCGTCACATTCGCACTGATCAATCTACCATCACTGCGCACATAGGTCTGCTCCTTGCTGAAGTTACTTACCGCCCCACTCAACAATTCGTCCCAGGACTGTAGACTCTCTTCTACTTCCGAAGGCAATACCAGCTCATAGAAGGTTTTCTTATAGAACTGATCCGCTGTGTAGCCCATCATATCGGAAAGCCTCTGATTGACCAGGAGGAACCTACCCATTTTTGCAATTCTCGCAATACCTATATAGGCCTGATCGTAGATGGCCCTATGCCTCTCCTCACTGAGTCTGAGCTCCTCTTCGGCCTTCTTGCTATCTGTGATGTCCCTGGAAACGCCCATGGCGCCAATCACCTCACCTTCCTCATTCTTCAATAACGATGCAGAGAGCCTGGCTATGAACAACGATCTGTTCTTCCTTCGATTGACGATTTCCAAGGCCACCTTGCCCTGACGACCTATCTTCTCCAACACCTTACTGAACTCATTGTCGTCCGAGTAAAGAATCGATACATGTTTACCAAGAACCTCAGACTTCTTATATCCGAAGGTCTGCTCCGCAGCCTTATTGAACTCGTTGATATGATGGTTGATGTCGGTGGCCACAATCATGTCCAACGAGCTGTCAATGATGCTCTTCGTGAACTTCTCTGTCCGCAACAACTCCTTCATGAGCTTTCTGCGCTCAATAATCTCTCTTTGAAGCTGTAGGTTGGTTTCCTCAGCTATCTGTGCCCTCAATTGCTCTCTGGCCAGCAGCTTTCGGGATGAGATATCGTGAAGCGTGATATGCATACCACCTTCTTCCAACATACTGGCGCCTATCTCCACATCCGTAACCTTGCCCGTAGCCAGATTGTTAATCTTTATCTCAACGAACTCCAACAACTCGAAATTCTCCGCTTTCTCCACCACCTGCTGAAAATGCACCGCATAGCTCGGATGCAGAAAGCGCTGAGGTTCCATCCCCACCACTTCGTCATGAGACACCCCTATGAATTTCAGTGCACTGGGGTTGGCATACACTACTGCTCCATTCTCCAGGAGCAGCACGCCCACAGGCAGATTCTCTACCAGACTCCTGAACTTCTTGCCGTCTGTGTTCCTTATCACATCCATTACAACCTCATTTACTTCACCCCTATACCGTCCACCTTTACCAGTGCATTACGCTCGTATGTGAGCACTGTACGGACCGTTCCATCATCATTGTACTCTGTCCAATCTCCCTCCTTACCACCGAACTTATACCTTCCTGTCTGCTTCAACTTTCCATTTTCAAAATACTGATTATGAACACCTTCTTCCATATCAGCCACATACTTCCCTTCAAATTTAAGCTTACCGTTCCTATAGAAGTACTTCCACACCCCATACTTCTGTCCTGCACGATACTCCCCTTCCTCGCGGTGCTCTCCTATGTCTATCAACCATAATCCGTCACGCTCTCCATCAATATAGCCACCCTTGGCAACCACCGATCCCGTATCCGAATACTCTACAGACGGTCCATCCTCCTTTCCTTCAAAATAGTTCTCCTCTCTCCATGGATTACCACTCGGATACGTCCACTTCCACTCCCCATCCGTAAGGCCATTCCTGTAGTTGCCTTCCTGTTCCACTTTCCCATCCTTGTAATAGAACACCCACCTTCCCTCACGCTTGTTGTTCACATACTTGCCTTTCGCCCGCAGTTCACCTGTTTCATAGAACTCCTTCCACTCCCCTTGGCGCTTTCCTTCCGGATTCACAATTCCCTCTCCACTCACCTTGCCCTGTCTATAAATCTTCGCACTCTCCACTTTCCCATCTTCTGTGAAAAACCTATGCACACCCTCCTCCTGGCCCTTGAGATAACTTCCTACTGACTTGACCTGAGCATTGGGATGGTACTTTTTCCTTATGTCAATTTTTGACAACTCCTCCGGTTCTGGAATCAGGATGCCATTGTCATACTTCAACGTTGCCAGTAGATTGCCTTGCTCATCGAATTCCTTCCAGTAGCCATCCTTATTATCATTCTTGTACTTCCCTTCGGACTGCACCACCATGTTGGCATGGAAGGTTCTCCATAATCCCTGCTTCTGCTGGAATTTGTCCTTTCTGTTTATGTTCTCTCTACTTCGCTGATAGCCATTTCCGTATACGATAACTGCTATGATTCTTCCATCCTGTTCATCATATTCGTAGCCTACGCCCTGCTCCAACCCTTTGCCCAATGTGTCGATGGGTATAAACTGTCTCATTCCTCCAGAGGGGTAGTACTCCTCTACCTTAACTGCCCTTACATCATCGTTGAACAATTCTATACGCAGCAACTTGCCCTGCTCATCATAGGTTCTGCGCTCACCGTTCTTTCTGTCCGCCTTGTAATTGATCTCTTGGACAAGCATTCCATTCTCAGCATAGAACTTCCACAGACTGTCCAATCTGTGCTCTTTCCTGTTTCCTTCAGACTTGAGCACTCCGTTGGGATGGTAGGCCTTCCAATAGCCTTCCGGCTTTCCATCCACCATGGGTCCTTCACTGGCCAAGGTGCCGTCAGGATAGGTGAACCTTACTACCTCCGCAGACTGTCCCCACACCGATGACACGCAAAAGATGCAGCTGAGGAAAAGGACGATGCTTCTCATGTTCGGCCAAAGATACTTGGCAAGGCCTGCAATCCATTGACGCCACAGAACGAACACCTTTCTATGAACCATTACATTCATTTCTTTTTAAGTCTTTACTCTTAAAGTATGATGTATGTATATGCTTGTCAGTTTGTGTAAAACCTCCTTTGCGCTGCATTTGCATTTATCACATATCAGCTTTTGACCACAGGTTATCAACAGCTGGATGATATGTTGAATATAGATGATAAATGATTTATTCAATGTTCTGATTATCAATATTTAATCGTTCTATTAAATGCCGATGATATCTGTTCAACCATGGCATGTTTGCTGGAAGAAGTAGATGGGAAATGAACATAGGTGAAAAGGTAAACTGACAATTTGAAGCTGATAAGTAACAGAACCCTTCAGGGCTCTTCGAGGTGTTGGAAACGGAGGAAAACATGAAGCGTTTTTCACAGGACGCGCCACCTGTCACGTGATACTATCGAAAGGTGCAATTGTTTAAGAACATGTGAACATCAAATGTGAATTGCTGACAGGCTGAGGTTGATAAGCCCGATATTGGCACGATGGCAGGAGACGTTGGTAATCAAGGTGCTCAGCCATAGGAATAGGAATTGGGGCAAAGCGTTGTGAACATCAATTAACAGGACCATGGACATTGTCATAAGCTGCGATCATGCAGGTTTCGAACTGAAAGAGAAGGTGAAAGCGGCACTTATAGCTAAAGGGGCATTGGTGGTGGACATGGGCCCGGCTACGGCAGACCGTGTGGACTACCCGGATATGATCCATCCGCTGGCAAAAGCCATTGATGAAGGTAGCGAAGAGATGGGCATCATCATCTGTGGCAGTGGCAATGGTGTGGCGATGACCGCCAACAAGTATCCGAATGTGCGGGCTGCGCTGTGCTGGAACAGAGAGATTGCGGCACTGGCCCGTCAGCACAACGATGCCAACATCCTTTCGTTGCCGGCAAGGTTTATCAGTGAAGAAGAAGCGTTGGCCTGTGTGGATGCATTCCTTTCGGAGAAATTCGAGGGAGGAAGGCACAAGGAGCGTGTGGATAAGATTGCCATACCTTAAATGCAATGCGATGAGTTGGAGTAGGGGAGTAGCCCTCTGTGTAGCACTGGTGTACTCATTTGCCGCATATGCTCAGGATTTTGCTCCTGTTGGGGCTAAGTGGCACTATGGAGCTGGAGCGGCCTTCTCCCCAAACACCTTCTATATGTGGATTGAGTCTGTCGGGGATTCGGTAGTGCATGGTAGAACCTGCCAGAAACTCATCGGTAACTACGGACTCGATTGTTCCTTCTACAGTTCACCCGCGTTCGTTTATGATGAGGACAGTGTAGTGTACTTCTACGAACCTCATCTCGACAACTTTCAAACGCTCTATGACTTCAAGTTGTCGCCAGGAGAATCTTGGCAGACGGTGTTCTTTGCAGGGTTTGAGATGGACTCAGTGGTTGCAACCGTGGATTCCGTTGACTTTGAAGAAATCAACGGTCGTTCACTGAAACAACTCTATGTGACTTACGAAATTCAAAGTGGAGAGAATTGGGGTGGAGTTTATAGATGGTATAACGCAGTTATAAGGGAGAGACTGGGTGATATGGAATATTTGTTCAGGCTCTTCACCAGTCATGCTATTTGCGATGGAACATTTAGCCTTGGGCTGAGATGTTATGAAGACGCACAGCTTGGTTTCTACTCTACGGGAATTGCGCCCACCTGTGATTACGAATGGGTTTCTGTCGGAGATGAGGAAATGAGCTCATTGTCCCTCCATCCCAATCCCACCAATGGGCATTTGAAGTTGATTGGACTGGTAGAAGGTGATTTGAAGGTTCATGTTATTGACTGCACTGGGCGAGAGGTGATGAATCAAAAGCTAACGGGTAGTCAGCTGCTTGATATTTCGAGGCTGCGGGATGGAATCTATCTCTTTAGATTTGAGAAGGACGGGGCGTTTGTAGGGGTGAAGAGAATCGTCAAGACATCCTGATTGTAAAAGATGATGAAGAGGGAATCTGCGATGTTGATAAGAGTGTTAGTTCCTGTCCTTCTCCTTTTTTCTTCATTGTTGCGTGCACAGGAGAACCCAGTAGCTGGCCGGTATGCATCGCAGATAAGTGTAGATGACCTCCGATCCCGTTTGGAGATAATAGCCGCGGACAGCATGGAGGGCAGGGAAACGGGCATGCCGGGACAGAAGAAGGCGGCCCGTTATCTCACTTCAAGCTTCTCCGGTTTCGGAATTCCACCGATTCAGCGTTTAGGAGGCTACGAGCAGAAGTACAACATCTATGTGACCTATCCCGACACCATGCGTATGATGGTGGGTTCGGATACGCTCCGGTTCCTCACCGACTTCTATGCCTTCAACCTGGCCGATATGCGTCTGGTTGCTGAGGAGATGACCTATGTGGGCCATGGCATACACAGCGAGCGGTACAGCGATTATGAGGGGATGGATGTGCAGGGGAAGGTGCTGTTGATATCGAGCGGGGAACCGAAGGTGAAAGGAAAATCTCTGGTTGACCCCAAGCAGGGCAGTACGGAGTGGAGCAGCGACTGGTCGAGGAAGATGAAGGAGGCGAAAAAGCGAGGGGCGAAAGCGCTGTTCGTGATCGACCCGAAGTTCTCCACCTCGGTCGTCCGACTGAGCCGTTACCTCAAGGGCCCGAACCTCGACATCACCGAGATGGCTGAGGACAGCGGAATGCCAGTGGTGTTCATCTCATCGGAAGTGGCCAATCGACTGCTGAAAGCGGGGCAGAGTAGGGGACATGCTGACTTGGAGAAGGTCATATCCAAGAAAGCCGCAACGCAGCGCATCACTATTAAAGTGCCCTTCGTGCTGGAGGTGAAGCGCAACAGGGAGGTGATGAAGGCAGAGAATGTGCTCGGATATCTGGAGGGAGGTGACCTGAAGGATGAACTGGTGGTGATCAGCTGCCACTATGACCATCTGGGCATGAAGGACGGGGAGATCTTCAACGGTGCGGACGATGACGGGTCGGGCACTACGGCCCTTTTGGAACTGGCGGAGACCTTCGCTCAGGCGAAAAGAGAGGGAAATGGGCCGCGCAGAAGCATCCTGTTCATCGCTTTCAGCGGAGAGGAGAAGGGGCTTCTGGGTTCAGAACTGTATGCGCGCGAGCCTGTGTTCCCGTTGAAGAACACCTATGCCAATCTTAACATTGACATGATCGGTAGGGTGGACAAGCAGCATGAGCCCGATTCGAACTACGTGTACCTCATCGGGGCGGATAAGATCAGCCAAGACCTGCACAACCTCAGTGAACGCGCCAACGCGACCCACACAGGCCTGAAACTGGACTACACCTACAATGACGAGCGCGACCCCAACCGCTTCTACTATCGTTCCGACCACTACAACTTCGCCAAGAATGGTATACCCGTGATTTTCTATTTCACTGGCGTGCACAAGGATTACCACAAACCCACCGATACGGTGGAGAAAATCATGTTCCCTAAGATGCAGCGCATCGTGCAGCTCATCTTCCATACCGCGTGGGAATTGGCAAACAGGGAGGGTGAACTGTCCCGATGACGCGTAAGACTTTGGTCATGTCAGACTATTCAAGGATGACCGACCTTTGCCGCTCTTTCAAGGAATAGCGTCAGCTCATGCTCTGGACACTCCCCATCATTTCTGCCATTGTAGGATGGTTCACCAACTATCTGGCGGTGAAGATGCTGTTCTACCCCAAGGAGCCGTGGGACTTCAAGCTGTTCAAGATACAGGGCATCTTCCCGAAGAACCAGCGCCAGGTGGCAGAGAAGATTGGCAAGATGGTGGCCGAGGAGCTGCTTTCGTCAGATGACCTGCGGGAAAGGATGCACAATCCGGAAAATCTGCTGAGCATCAACCAGATCGTGGAGGCCAAGATTGACTACTTCCTGAATGTCAAGTTCCCGAAGCAGTATCCCATCACCGGACTGCTTTTCACGGAGAAGCGCAAGGCCAAGATGAAGGGCGAGCTGATGACCGAGGTGGAAGAGAGTGTGCCGCAGGTGATAGACCATTACATGTCCAATCTGGAGGAACGCTTCAACGTGGAAGAGATCATACAGGAGCGGGTGGCGCTGTTGCCCGCAGAGAAGCTGGAAGGATTGATCATGAAACTCCTGAAGAAGGAGTTCACATTCATAGAGTACATAGGTGCGGTGGTAGGCTTTCTGATAGGCCTGATCCAGGTGGCGCTGGTGGCTTGGGGTCAGTAGGGAAATCCGCTCCTTAACGCTTCTTCTGGAAGAAGGCCCGAAGTAGGTCACCGCACTCCGTTTCCAGCACACCGCCCTTCACAATGGTCTTGGGGTGGTAGAGCTGCCCAACGGTGGAGGCCCCGCGCTTCTCATCCCAAGCTCCGAACACCACCTTGCCCACCTGCGACCATTGCAGTGCTCCGGCACACATCACGCAGGGTTCGAGGGTCACATAGAGCGTGCAGTCCTTCAGGTATTTGCCCCCGATGAAATCTGCGGCTGCGGTGATGGCCTGCATCTCGGCATGGGCCGTCACATCGTTCAAGGTCTGCGTGAGGTTGTGCGCACGGGCAATGATGCGCTGCTTGCAGGTGATGACGGCCCCGACAGGCACTTCATCCTTCTCAAAGGCCCGTTGCGCCTCGCGCAGCGCCTCCTTCATGAAATGACCGTCAGAGAGTACCGTGAGTTCCATCCACAGTCAGGTCAGATCATCTTCTCCGGTGGAATCCTTCGGGTTCGCTCTTTCAGCAACGCGATGATCTCAGCCTCGCTCTTCGCGGTATCCTCCAGATTGACGTACCTCTTCGCCAATGCTTTATAGTTCTTGGTCATCAGCAGGAACCAGACACCGAAGAAGTCAATGCCCTGAAAAACGATGGCCCGCTCGCGCACATAGTCCGCGCGGTTGTCAATGAACTCCTGCGCCATGTCCGTGTAGTGCATCGCAGGTTTGAGGTGATGCACGATGTGGTAGCCATCGTTGAAGCACTTGCGGTTGTAGGGCGTGTTGATGCAGGTGATGCTGTTGCGGTAGCAGTTGGCGGGTGCATCGGCATCGATGAAGGCATGCTGGCCCCAGTTGCCGGCCATCATCATGAACCGCGTGAAGATGAACGGAAGGATGAGCACCACCAGCGTGGCCTTGAAGTTGACGATGGAAAGGACGATTACGGCCGCATACCAGCTCCCCTCACCCCAAGTGATGTTCCTGCGCAATTTGAGGCGGTTCTTGCGGGTGAAATAATCATACAGATCCTTGATTCCTCCGAAGAAGAACGTGGCCCAATAGTGCATGAATCCCGCGAAACTGTCGCGCTGATAGGGCATGGTAGTACTCAGGTCGTCCTTCAGGTTGTTCTCCGGATGGTGCATGCCCATGTGGTGACCGAAATAGGTCTCGGGCGTCTCACCGAACAGCGGCCCCACGAACCAGGGGATAAACTTGTTCATCCAGTCATATTCGCGCTTGAACAGCGGGCGATGACTTGTGCAATGCAGCATCAGGATGTAAGGGGCGAGGAAGATGGCCCAGTTGAGCGTGAGATAGACCACGGCCACCCACCAGCTGAACTGCCCGGGCCAGTACATCCACACCACCAGCGGCAGCATCACCGCAAGGATGCGCAGTACCAGTTTGGGGAACACGAGGTCGCGTTCATCGCGGATGTATAGCAGCAGCCAACGGTCGAGCGCACTGAAATGCTCCTGTTTCACATAGACAGGGTCGGTGATGGTGATAGTATTCACGGCAGGTAGGATTGCGGGCAAAGGTAGCGGCTACCGTTGGGCGCGCTCCTGTTCGATGTCATCTCCATTGAATGCCCCTTTCGACTCCAGCGCCTGCGCGACATGCGCCAAGTGATGGTTGCAGTGCCAAGCGTACATGGCAACGATATCCTTCAGGCTGAAATCCTTTCCGTGTTCGGGATGGATGAACTGCCTTTCCAGATCGGCAAAGCTCAGGCTCCGCAACAGTTTGGCCCATCTTGCATGCAGACCTTCGATAAGCAGCAGCGAGGCTGAAATGTCATCATCTGTCGCGTCCACAAGTTCGGCCCACTTGCCCTCATCATAGGGTTTCACGGTAGGTCTGTCCTCGGTGAGCGT
The DNA here is from genome assembly GCA_964488095.1 of uncultured Chryseobacterium sp. GTDB lineage: Bacteria > Bacteroidota > Bacteroidia > UBA10329 > UBA10329 > UBA10329. The sequence continues at coordinate 49,833 of CAZATP010000010.1, read as the reverse complement.
CAATTTGAAGCGCACAAAACTGTTGATATGGCTGTCAGCGCAATGGTGTACCACCTGCTTGATGTTCCAGCCCTCGGGACGGTACCTCCAGTTCAACTGTTCCACGCTCAGGCCGTCCACAAGTGCTTTCAACCGCGCTGGAAAATCATCAATGTCCGCTATCCACGCATCAATCAAAGGGCGGTCTATGAACGCTGGAATGGCAAACCTTCCGATAGGGAATTTCAGTTTTTCAATGTTCACCATGTAGTTTGTCGGGTTTTTACTTAACGACCGAGGCTATTCCAGTGAGACTAATCCTTCAACGGAATCTTCATGATCTCCCTTGCCTCGGCAATGGTTGCCACCTCCTGCCCCAGCATTCTGGTCAGTTTGGCGGCTGCTGCGATAAGTTCGCCATTGCTCTTGGCCATTTCGCCCTCGGGCAGATAGAAGTTGTCCTCCAGCCCAGCGCGGATGTTGCCGCCCAGCGTGATGGCCACCGCCATACTTGCCCACTGCTTGCGGCCGATGCCGATCACCTGCCAGTCCGACCCTTCAGGCACACTGCGGCTTTGGTGCAGTATATTAGCCGTGCTGTGGGGAATGCCACCCAACACGCCCATCACGAAACTGAAATTGTACGGGGCTTCAAGCAGGCCCATGTCGATGAGCGGAATGGCGTTGTTGATGTGGCCGTTGTCAAACACCTCCATCTCGGGACGGGTGCCTGCTTCCTTCATTTTCTCCAGATAGAAGATGATCTCATGGAACGGATTGGCGAACACGAAATCGTGGTAGAACCGCTTGTCCTTGGCCGAATAGATGCCGTAGTTCATGCTGCCCATGTTGAGGGCTGCGATGTCGGGTTTCAGGGCCGTGATGTGGTGGATGCGCTCCTCCTTGCTCAGGTTGATGGCCCCGGTGCTGTAATTGATCATCACATCGGGATTGCGCTTTTTCACCTCCTCGTGGATACGGGCGTAAGTCTCGATGTCATAGGCAGGCGACCCGTCCGGGTTGCGGGCATGGATGTGAAGAATGCTCGCTCCCGCCTCCACAGCCCTGCGGCCTTCCTCGGCTATCTCTTCGGGGGTGTACGGAATGTATGGGCACTGCCTTCTGTTGGCAAGCACACCTGTGAGCGATGCGGAGATGATGATCTTCTTTGACATGGAAAAGGGTTTAAAGATTAAGGTTCAATGTTTAAGGTTTTCGAGAGGGACGAGGGACGAGGGGCGAGAGACAAGTGGGCCGTTTACGTTCTCATTCGCTAATGTCCAATCACTCTCCAGTCCACTTTGGTTGCCGTTTCTCCTTGAAAGCGAGGATTCCCTCCTGCGCGTCCTTGGTCTGTACGGTCTTCATCAGCATCCCGATGAGGTATTGATGGTTCTTCTTCGCCTCCTCGCCACGAAGATGGGCATAAGCTTCCAGCCCATTACGGATGGCAGATGGGGAGTTGGAAAGGAGTTCTGAGAGGAGTTTCTGCACCTCGGCCTCCACTTCTCCTCTGGGTGAGATATGTGTCACCAGTCCGAGGTCAGCGGCCTCTGTTGCACTCAACGTATTGCCACGCATGCACCAGTCCATCACCTTGCGGGCGGGCATCACTTCCATCATGCTTGCCATCACTTGAAATGGGAACAGTCCGCGCTTGACCTCCGGCAGACCGAACCGCACATCGTCCGCAGCCACCACATGCGTACATCCGCACAGCAGCAGGAAGGCTCCCGCGAAGGCATCGCCCTCCACCTGTGCTATGCACGGACGGTGCAACGTGCGGAACACCTCGCCCAACAGAATCTCCCCATTGGCTTTTGGCACCGTGGAGTTGGTCTCTTCGCCTCCGCCCATGAACGCCTTGAGGTCGGCACCCGCGCAGAACACATCGCCATTGGCCTTGATGACCACCGCCCACACATCCTTGCTGTTGTTGGCATAGGCCAGGGCGAAGGCGATCTCGTTCGCCATCACCGGGTGCAGCGCGTTCTTCTTATCGGGCCTATTGAGCGTCAGGGTCAGCACATGGTCATGCTCCTTCACCTCAAGGAAAGCAAAGGTCTTGTCGGTGAGGGTGAGGTCTTGTGGGTTGAACATTTTGGTTGTTTTCAGAAAATCGAATATGGAAAATAGTGCTTAGGTCTGAGTTGAGTTAAACGTTCACCAACTTCAGAAGCAATACCCCCGCCTCCACGAACTGCCCCGATTCCACGTAAACGTCCTCCACCGTTCCGTCCTCCTCCGCACAGATAGTATTCTCCATTTTCATGGATGAAAGGACAACCAAGCCCTGTCCATTTGTCACCGTCTGCCCTTTGGAAACGAGCACTTTCACCACCTGTCCGGGCATGGGCGAAGCATAGCCGCCCGCCACCTTCTCCGGCTCCTTCATCGGGAACCGTTCTTTCAGGGTCAGTTTGAGCGAACCGAGCTGGGCATTGCGCAAATAGAAATCGTTGCCGTTCCTAGCGAGATGGAATTCCTGCTGCACACCGTCCACATCGAGGCGGATGGTGGAAGCCGTGCAGGACAGCACACGCACCTTCAGCTGCGCTTCTCCAACGGTGAAATGCAGCGTACACTTCTCATTGCGGTAGCTCACGGTCAGTTCGACCTCCCCGAAGAGGCAGGTCTCCATCTGTCCCTGATAGAAGCTGTTGCGCCAGCCGGAGGGCAGATGTTGGAGTGTGGTGCGCTGCATCTCACGCCCGTGCCATTGGTGGGCGGTGGCGGCAATGACCATCATTTGCACCGTTTCCGCATTCGGCACGGGCAGTTCCAGCTTCGCGTGCTTGAGGAAATGCGTGTCGTATTTCCCCGCTTGGAATTCCGCGTTCTCCAACAGGCGGATGAGAAAATCCTGATTGGTGGTGAGGCCGAGGCAACGCAGGTTGCGCAGTGTGTAAAGCATCTTGCGTTGCGCCTCGGCACGGTCACTGCCATGGGTGATGAGCTTGGCGATCATCGGGTCGTAGTGGATGCTGATCTCAGAGCCGGTCTCCACGCCCGTCTCCACACGCAGCCCGTCCAGCGCAGGCACACTCCATTCCAAGATGGTGCCTGTGGCAGGCACGAAATCCTTGTCGGCATCCTCGGCATAGAGCCGCACTTCGATGGCGTAACCGTTGCCTTTCACGGCCTCTTGATTTTGAGTCAAGGGGCGACCTTCTGCCGAAGCGATCTGCATCTCCACAAGGTCGAGGCCTGTCACTTCCTCGGTCACAGGGTGTTCCACCTGTAGGCGTGTATTCACTTCGAGGAAGAAGAACTCGCCCGTTTCTGTGAGGATGAACTCCACTGTGCCCGCGTTGTCGTAGTTCAGCGACTTGGCCGCACGGACAGCAGCCTCTCCCATTTTCTCGCGTGTCTCCTCGGTGAGGGCTGGCGATGGGCTTTCCTCCACGATTTTCTGATACCTGCGCTGGATGCTGCATTCGCGCTCCAGCAGGTGGATGGCATTTCCGTGCTTGTCTCCGAATATCTGGAACTCCACGTGGCGGGCCGAAGGGAAATACCGCTCGATGATGAGTTCATCATTGCCAAAACTGGCCTTGCCCTCCCGCTTCGCACCGTCAATGGCGGCCTCCAATTCCTTCGCCTCATTCACAATGCGCATCCCCTTGCCGCCACCGCCTGCAGCGGCTTTCAGAAGGAGTGGAAATCCTACTTTTTTGGCCTCCGCGACCAACGTTTCATTGCTTTGATCCGCCCCCTGATAACCTGGGATGACCGGCACACCGTGTTTCATCATCAACCGCTTGGCCTCCGACTTGCTGCCCATCGCATCAATGGCCTCTGGGTTGGGGCCGATGAAGGTGAGGCCTGCTTCGGCAACTGAACGGGCGAATGCGGCATTCTCTGAAAGGAAACCGTAGCCGGGGTGGATGGCATCCGCGCCCGAACGCTTGGCGGCATCGAGCAGCTTTGCCACGTTCAGGTAGGAATCTGCCAGCACATTGCCACCGATATGCAGCGCGACATCGGCCATGCGGACGAACGGTGCGTTGGCATCGGCATCGGCATACACCGCCACCGAGCGGATGCCCAGCTTCTTACAGGTGCGGATGATGCGGCAGGCAATCTCGCCACGGTTGGCGATGAGAATGGAGCGAATGTGTTTCATGCAAGCGATGGATGAAGTCGAGACAAAAATAGTACAAGCGTACTAATTTCAATGTCCCGCCCCAATTACCCTTGCTATCGCCTGAATGGAGGGCACATCAGTTCATCGGCACTTTCACCACTTCGGTGCTCTCTGCTGCCTGCTGCACCCGTGTGGCCGCGTTGGCATCCATCTCAGAGAGCCGTTCCAGAACAAGGTCATAGATGGTGTTCATCTCCTTGGGCTGAAAAGAAAGGTGGTAGAGCGTGCTGTCGAACACCGAGCGCGAGGTGCTGTGCTTCTCGAAAATGGCATCACAAAGCTGGGTGTAACTGGGTCTGGTGCTGTCGGTCTCCGTCAATTTCATGTTGGAAGCCGTCTCTGCCAAATGCATATCCACCATGATGCTGACCACCTGTTCCTTGGGCAGCGCATTGGTAGCCTGCTTCGGACCATCATCGCATCCGAAAAACATAAAGACCGGCAATATGCAGCAGGCGATGGAGTATCTGCTCATCCTTTGAAGGACAGTCGTTTTCCCAGCACTGCATCGTTCAGTTTCCCCTCGCTGTAGGCAAGATGTCCGTTGACGAACGTATGTGTGATGCGGCTCTGAAAGGTATGGCCTTCAAAAATGCTCCAGCCGCATTTGTAGAGGATGTTGTCCTTGCTCACCGTCCATGGGCTGTTGGAGTCGATGAGCACGAGGTCGGCAAAATAGTCCTCACGGATGAAGCCGCGCTCCTGTAGGTTGAAGCAGATGGCCGGGGCGTGGCACATCTTCTCCACCATGCGCTCGATGGAAATGGCCCCTTTCTGAACATGCTCCATCATAGCGGGAAGGGCGTGCTGCACCAGCGGCCCACCGCTCGGGGCCTTGAAGTAGTTGCCCTGCTTCTCATCCCACGTATGGGGCGCGTGGTCTGTGGCGATGATGTCGATGCGGTCGTCCAGCAAGGCTTGGAACACCCCTTGGCGGTCGGCCTCCGTCTTAACCGCAGGGTTCCACTTCAGCAGTGATCCCTTGGTCTCATACATGCTGTCGTTGAACGTCAGGTGATGGATGCACGCCTCGGAGGTGATGCGCTTCTTCTCCAGCGGGATGCTGTTGTCGAACAGGTGCGTCTCCTTTTCAGTGCTGATGTGCAGGATGTGCAGCCGGGTGCCGTGCTTCTTTGCCATTGCCACGGCCTTGGAGGAGGAGAGATAGCACGCTTGCACATCACGGATCACCGGATGCGCGCTCATTGGCACATCATCACCATATCTCTCTCTGAAAATTTCCGTGTTCCTGCGCACCGTGGCCTCGTCCTCGCAGTGGGTGGCGATGAGCATGGGGCATTGCGAGAAGATGCCTTCGAGCGTCTCTTCCCTGTCCACCAACATGTTGCCTGTGCTGCTGCCCATGAAGATCTTCACACCACACACTGTCTTCGGGTCGGTTCGGAGCACCTCATCGAGGTTGTCGTTGCCAGCGCCCATGAAGAAAGAGTAGTTGGCCAGCGATACTTGCGCGGCACGGTCATACTTCTCTTGCAGCAGCTTTTGCGTCAGGGCGTTCGGCACCGTGTTGGGCATCTCCATGAAGCTGGTGATGCCGCCTGCCACGGCCGCCCGGCTCTCGGTGAAGAGGTCGCCTTTGTGAGTCAGCCCCGGCTCGCGGAAGTGCACTTGGTCGTCTATCACCCCAGGCATCAGCAGCAGCCCTTCGGCATCGATCTCCAACGCCTTGCCCTGCACACTGATGCTCGTGGCGATCTTGGCAATTCGGTCGTTCTTGATGAGCACATCGGCCACCACAGAGCGGCCTTCATTGACGATGGTGGCGGAGCGGATGACAGTGTTCAACAGGTCAGATTTAGGGTTAAAGGTCCGAGGCAACAGCGCAAAGTTATTTGGGGGCACTGATCACATCCCCTGTATTGAATGGCCTCAGAACAAAAGCTAATCGCTTTTTATTCTCACCTCTTCGGATACTTGGCGAAGAAGCTTCTCCACTTGATTTTGATGACCCCGAAGATGGCCTCCTTGAAGATGCCGCTGCTCATTTTGCTCTCTCCGGCCGTGCGGTCGGTGAAGATGATGGGGATCTCCAGGATGTGGAAGCCGTATTTCCAAGTGAGGAACTTCATCTCAATCTGGAACGCATAGCCGAAGAACCGCACCTTCTCCAGCGGGATGGTCTCCAGCACTTCCCTACGGTAGCATTTGAACCCTGCGGTGGTGTCGCGGATGGTCATTCCGGTGATGAAACGCACGTAGGCCGAGGCGTAATAGCTCATCAGCACACGGCCCATGGGCCAGTTCACCACGTTCACGCCCTTGATGTAGCGCGATCCGATGACGAGGTCGGCAGGCGTGCTCACTGCCGCTTCATAAAGCTTGATGAGGTCCTCGGGGTTGTGAGAGAAATCGCAGTCCATCTCGAAAACGAACTGATAATTGCGCTGCAACGCCCACCGGAAACCATGAATGTAGGCCGTGCCCAGACCGAGTTTCCCTTTCCGTTCCTCGATGAAGATGCGGTCGGGGTGCAACTTCATCTTCTCCTTGACCAATGCGGCCGTGCCATCAGGCGAGCCATCGTCCACAATCAGCACATGGAACGGCTTGGCGAGAGTCATCACCGTATCCAACATGCGCTCCACGTTCTCGCGCTCATTGTAGGTTGGAATGATGACCAGACAGTCGGACACAGGAGGAGGTTTTGGGCGTGCTAAGGTAGGCAGGCACTTCACATCGGATGCTCGGACCGTTGGGGAGCGGCATCAACAAAAAAAGCCGTTCCTGAGGTGGGAACGGCCTTTCGTGTAATTAAGGTAGGCTTATGCCTCCTCGCCTGTGCGGTTAGCAGAGCGGTGGTTGGCGAAACGGCTGCGGAACTTGTCCACGCGGCCAGCGGTGTCCACCAGCTTCATCTTACCGGTATAGAACGGGTGCGATGCGCTGCTGATCTCCAGTTTCACCAACGGATAATCCTGTCCGTCAATGCTGATGGTGTCTTTCGTATTCACGCATGAACGCGTGATGAAGGTCTGCTCGTTGGACATGTCCTTGAACACGACCAGTCTATAATTCTGCGGGTGGATTCCGTCTTTCATCACAAATGCTTTTCAGAAATGGGGCTGCAAAAGTAATTCTTTAGTTGAAGTGGAGCCCCGTTTTTTTGAGCCCTCGGCTTTTTTCATGAAATAAGTGCTTTCCACGGCCGTTGTTCGCTATCCCTACCTTTGGCCCATGAGCATTCTGCGCTGGCTGCTGCCGCTTTCTCTTATCGTTCCGCTTCTGCTCTCTACCGGTTGCAGTGACGACCTGCTTCCGGGCGAGGGTGTGCTCACCTTCTCGGAGGACACTGTGATCTTCGATACGGTTTTCACCACCATAGGCTCAGTTACCAGGCAGTTCAAGGTCTACAATCCGAGCAGTTCGGACGTCACCATCAGCAGCATCATCCTCGCAGGCGGGCAGCAGAGCAAATACCGCATCAATGTGGACGGGGTGCCCGGAACGGCTTTCAGCAACGTCCTTCTGCGCGGCAACGATTCCATGTTCGTCTTCGTGGACGTGACCCTCGACCCCAACAACCAGAGCACCCCGGCCATGGTGACCGACAGCGTGGTGTTCGTCACCAATGGTGTGACACAGGATGTGGACCTCGCGGCCTGCGGTTGGGACGCCATTTTCTATTACCCCACGGCTTCGCTCGATTGGTTGGGCCCCTATTCGGTGGTGCAGTGCCCTGATGCGGTATGGACCTCGGCCAAGCCCATCGTGATCTACGGCTATGCCGTGGTGGATGAGGACTGCCACCTCACCATCGAGGCCGGAACCCGCGTTTTCAGCCACAAGTATTCCGGTCTGCTGGTGTTCGATGGTGGGTCATTGGAGGTGAAGGGCATGCCGGGAAATGAGGTGGTTTTTGCCAGTGACCGGCTTGATGAGTTCTACGTGGATCAGGCGGGCGAGTGGAACGGCATCTGGCTCTTTAACGGAAGCCGCGACAACAGCATTGACCACGCTATCATCAAGAACGCCACGGTGGGTATCCGGGTGGATTCGTTCAACGTGGCATCGTCCGAACCCACGCTGGTACTGTCGAACACCGTCATCGACAACATGTCCAGTGCCGGTCTGCTGGCCTACACGGCCAAGGTGCAGGCCTACAACTGCGTGTTCGGCAACAGTGGTCAGGTATCGGCTGCGCTGAGCATCGGTGGGCAGTATCAGTTCCGCCACTGCACGTTCGGCAATTTCTGGTCCTTTGGCAACCGACAGACGCCTGCCGTGCTTCTGAGCAATTGGCAGGAAAGGCCGGGAACAACGCCTTATTTAGCGGCCTTGGACGCGTATTTCGGCAACTGCATCGTCTATGGCAATAACCTGAACGAGATTGGGCTGGATAACAACCCTTCAGCAACCTTCGATTTCAAGTTCGACAGGTGTCTGGTACGCGTCAAGCCAGAGGATGTGGATGTGAGCAATACCATGCAGTTTGCGGATGTGCTGCTTAATCTTGACCCCAAATTCAAGGACGGGCTGGCAGGAGAATTTGAGCTCGACACCCTTTCTCCGGCCATGAATGCCGGATATCAGAGCATCACCAACGCACTGCCCGAACTGAGCACCGACCTGTTCGGTAATTTCAGGCCCTTTGGAGGCACCTCGCCCGACCTTGGGGCCTACGAGCGACAGGAGTAGCCCGCGGAGAAGCAAAAGAAAAGCCCCGAGGACATCAGCTTCCTCGGGGCTTTCACGTTCTATGAATGCTGATTAGCAATACTGCTCGAAGGCGCCTTTGAGGTTGTCCGCGATCATGTCGGCAGGGCGGCCCTCAATGTGGTGACGTTCGATGAAATGCACCAGATTCCCATCCTTGAAGAGGGCAATGCTCGGGCTACTGGGCGGGTAGGGCGCCATGTGGCTGCGCGCCTGCTTCACGGCATCGATGTCAAAACCAGCGAAAACGGTGGTGATGCGGGTAGGACGCTTGGCATTCTGCACGGCCTTCTTCACCGCTGGACGGCAATTTCCGGCAGCACAGCCGCACACGGAGTTCACTACGACCAATGTGGTGCCTTCGGCCTTGATGGCCGCATCCACTTCGGCCGGGGTCAGAAGTTCCTGAAAACCTGCGCTTGTCAGGTCCTGCTTCATCGGGATGACTATTTCTGGAGGATACATGCCTGAGGTGTTTTGAGTTTGAGGCCCCAAAATTACCGCTTATTCAGACTCGTTCTAAATAACTTTGCCGACAAATCGCCCCCGCATCCATGCGCTACAACCTCAGTGAGATCAAGGCCCTGATAGAGGACAGAAGGACCATCGCCCCGGAACAGTTCTCCAAGCGCAAGGTGAGCCCAGAGATTGTCCGCGAACTGCTGGACCACGCCAAATGGGCCCCTACGCACCGGTTCACCCAGCCTTGGCTCTTCACCGTGTTCATCGGTGAAGGGGTGAAGCGATTGGCCGAATGGCAGAGCAGCACCTATCGTGAAACGGCCGGTGAAGCATTCTCGCAGGAGAAGTTCGAGAAGCTGCGCGACCGACCGTTGCTGGCATCGGCCATCATTGCGGTGAGCATGAGACGTGACGAGCAGGAGCGGGATCCGGAGCAGGAGGAGATCGCCTCGGTGGCCATGGCGGTGCAGAATATGATGCTGGTGGCCGCGGCTCATGGCATTGGCATCTATTGGGGAACGGGTGGGCTCACCTATTCCGAGGAGGTGAAGCAATTCATAGGACTTGGGGAGAAGGACCGATTCATGGGTTTCCTTTATCTCGGTTATCCCGAGGGCGAATGGCCCAAGAAGACCCGCAGACGACCGCAGGAGTACTATACCACCTGGGAGGACGGGACTTCCACTGAACAGCGATGAACATTAAGGGATAGCTATGGGCTGGAACGGACTTTTCGGAAGTAGGAGTGAACGGGTCTCCACGCCATGGAAGCACTTGAACGGGCTGGACCAGCTGGACGGGATTGTTACGGACAGCACCACACGGCCGCAGCTCATCTTCAAGCATAGCACCCGTTGCAGCATCAGCAGCATGGCCTTGGAGCGCTTTGAGCGGGAGTGGGACCCCGCTACCGCCTGCGACATCTGGCTACTCGACCTGTTGCAGCATCGCGACATCAGCAACGCCATCGCGCAGCGCACAGGCGTTATGCACCAGTCACCGCAGGCCATTCTGGTGGTGGATGGCGATGCCGTGTTCGATGCGAGTCATTCCGCCATCTCGGCCCGCGAGGTGATGGACCTCTCTGTCCGATAGGCGGCTCAACAAAAGCTCCGATCCGCCTGTTGTTCATCGTAAGTGGCACGTATACCTCCGCGCAGCTGCGGCTATCTTCGCGCCCGCTTTCCACAGCTCATGTTCTCAGCCCTGCACCGTGCCGATACCGTAGGCCGCCTGTCGTCACAGACCTTCGACCTTCTTGTGATCGGTGGCGGGGTGACCGGGGTGGGCATTGCCCTTGATGCGGCCCAGCGCGGCCTCACGGTGGCATTGGTCGATAAGCAGGACTTCGGTGCAGGCACCAGCAGCCGCAGCACCAAGCTCATTCACGGAGGGCTGCGCTACCTGAAGCAGTTCGAATTCGCACTGGTGCGGGAAGTGGGTCTGGAACGCGAGATCGTGCATCGCAACGCCCCGCACATCGTCATCCCGGAGAAGATGCTGCTGCCCATAGTGAAGGGCGGTTCGTTGGGGAAGTTCCCCGCCTCGGTGGGCCTTTATGTGTATGACATGCTGGCCGGAGTGAGGCGCAAGGAGCGCAGGAAGATGCTGTCGCTCTCGGAAACGGAGGAGCGCGAGCCTTTACTCCGGAAAGAAGGTCTATTGGCAGGGGCGCTCTACTGGGAATACCGCACGGACGATGCCCGACTGGTGACCGAATTGGCGAAGACCGCGCACGAAAAGGGGGCCCTGCTGCTCAATTACTGCCAACTGAACGATCTGCTTCTGGAGAATGACAGGGTGGTCGGGGGCTCGGTCACCGACCTGCTTTCCGGCAATCCGTTCAGCATCCGCGCCAAGAAGGTGGTGAATGCCGCAGGGCCGTGGGTAGACCACGTGCGCTCCAAGGCCGAGGAGGTGAAGGGCAAGCGACTGCACCTGACCAAAGGCGTGCATATGGTGTTCGACCATCAGCGGTTGCCCATCAAGCAGGCCCTGTATTTCGATGTGCCCGATGGCCGCATGATCTTCGCCATTCCGCGCGATGGCTGCACCTATGTGGGCACCACGGACACCAACTACCAGGATGAGCTGGAGCGGCCGCGCGTAACGCAGGCCGATGTAGACTACATCCTTGCGGCCACCAACCGCATCTTCAGCATCGCCCCGCTCACGCAGCAGGATATCCGGAGCACGTGGGCCGGTCTGCGTCCATTGATCCATGTGGACGGAAAGTCGCCCTCCGAGCTCTCACGCAAGGACGAGATCTTCGTTTCGCCCCACGGCCTCATCAGTATTGCCGGAGGCAAACTCACCGGCTTCCGCAAGATGGCCGAGCGCACCGTGGACCTCTGCATGCGCAAACTGGAGGAAGAGGAAGGCCGCACCTTCAGGCCCTGTGGCACGCAGGAGCTCACCCTCTCGGGCGGAGAGGTGCGCAATGCCGCCTCATTCCTGATGTCGCTGCCGCAGAACACAGTGAATTATTTCGGGAAGCATCTGCTGCAACAGCTCTATCACCGCTATGGGGCCAATGCCGCAGGGATAGCGCAGCAGGCCGTGATGCGCGAGGGTCCGCCCCCGATGGCCCTTATCCTGGCCGAGCTGGAATACGGTGTGCAGCATGAGATGGTGACCGAGCTGAGCGACTTCCTGGTGCGGAGGACCGGTCGGCTCTATTTCGCCAAGGCCGAGGGAGACCGGCATGCTGAACGCCTGAACCGCGACCTGGCCGAACTGCTCGGGTGGGACAGCGAACGCGCCCAACAATCGTTGGACAACTACTGGAAGGAGAGCACCGAGGTGGTCTCGTTCGTGTGAGGACACCCGCATAACGAGGTGTTGGAACACAGATTTGGACTGATCGGACTGATGCTTCATCACGCATGAATTGAAATCAGTTCAAATCTGGGTCATCAGTTCTATCCGTGTACCATCGTTGTTTCGATTTATCGGGACACATCTGCGGCAGTCCATCATGTGTTCGCACTGAACCATTCGACCTGTTCGCGGTTCATTACATTGCCGCTTCTAAAACCTGATGACCATGAACACACTCCTGTTTTCCCTTCTGCTCGCCATCGGCACCCTGTTCCCTGAGAATGAACTGAAACCGCTCAACGTGGGTGATGCCGCCCCGAAGACCGAACTGAAGATGAAGAATGTGGACGGCCGCAGCTTCTCGCTCAGCGATGTGAAGGGCAAGAACGGCCTCTGCGTAGTGTTCTCCTGCAACACCTGTCCCTACGTCATCGGGTGGGAAGACCGCTACAACGACCTCGCCAAGCTGTGCAAGGACAACGGGGTGGGGTTCATCCTCGTCAACTCCAATGAGGCCAAGCGCGGAGACGATGACAGCATGGAGGCCATGCTGGCCCACGCCAAGGAGATCGGTTATGGCGATTATCCCTATGTGGTGGACAGCAACCATGCGCTGGCCGATGCCTTCGGGGCCACCAAGACGCCCGATGTGTTCCTCTTCAACGCCAAGCTGAAACTGGCCTACAAGGGTGCCATTGACGACAACATGAAAGAGCCCAAGGCGGTGAAGGAACCTTATCTCGCCAATGCGGTGAGAAACATGGTGGCCGGCAAACCCTGCACCCCTGCCGAGACCAAGGCCATCGGTTGCTCCATCAAGCGGGTGAAAAGCTGATAGGGCCCAGCGGTCAGAGGCCCAGCGATTCGAGCTTGGTCTCCAACTCCCCTTGCTCCACCGAACCCTCGAAGAAATAGCGCACGCCCCGCTGCTCGTTGATGAACAGCGTGGCAGGGATGGCCCCGCTCCAGTCGCGGCTCACGCGGGGGATGAAATCGTTGGGATTGTCCTCGTTGAGCAGCATCACCTCCGAACGGAGTTTCCGCTGCTGCACGAACGGGATCACCTTGGTGGCGAGCACATCCTCAAAATCGAGCGATACGAGCAGCACCTTGGCCCGGGCCGTGTCCAACGCCTCGAAATAGGGCAGTTCCTTCACGCAGGGGCCGCACCAGGTGGCCCAGAGGTTCACAACGAAGGTGGTGTCGGCCCCTTTGAGCAGGCGCTCTTCGAGCTGGAACAGGCGGATGACGGGAATGTGCCTGTTCTGGGCCGATGCGTGCATGGTCCAGAGGCAGAGCAGAACAAGGGAGAGAAGACGTGTCAACGGTTATCCCTGCTGTTGCGGTAGTCCTCGTAAAGCAGGCGGGTCATGCCGTCCGAAAGGCCGAACTGCGGCACGATCACCTCATCTATTCCCGCCTTCTTCATCACTTTGAGAAAGATCTCGCTGGCGGGTATGATCACGTCAGCACGGTCGAGGTTGAGGCCCAGACGCATCACTCGCTCCTCGTAGGTCATGGCGCTCAGCACCTTGGAGAAGCGCAGCAGTTGTCCGTAGCTGAGGGGCCTGCCGCCACGGGGCGAGATGAGCTTGTAGAGCTTGTTGATGTTGCCCCCGGAACCGATGCCTGACAGTTTCTCTATGTTGGACGTATGCTCTTCCACCCAGCTCAGCAGGCGTTCCCAGTATTCGGGCTCCACCTTGCCTTGCAGCAGGCGGATGGTGCCGATGCGGAACGAACGGCTGGCCACGGGCCGGTTGTCGCTGAACAGGGTGAGCTCGGTGCTTCCTCCGCCCACGTCTATGTACAGATAGCTGCGGTCGTTCATCAGCTTCTCCTCCACATGGTTGGAGAAGATGATGTCGGCCTCGGTCTTCCCGTGGATCACCTCGATGGCAATGCCCGTGTTGCGCCTGATGCGCTCCACAAGCTCGTCCCTGTTGGAGGCGTTGCGCATGGCCGAGGTGGCGCAGGCGCGGTGAGCCACCACCCCGTGCACGCCCAGCAGCAGCTTGAACGCCTGCATGCTGTCCTCCAGTTTCCGGGCCTTGTCGGGTGATATCTCACCGGTGGAGAACACGTCCTCACCCAGCCTCACGGGCAGGCGGATGAGCTCCGATTTGCGGAACAGTGGCCCCTCGGGGGTCTCGAACACGTTGGTGATGAGCAGTCTCACGGCATTGGAGCCGATGTCTATGGCTCCGAATTTCAACGCTGTAGCAGGCACGTTCAGTGAATGGTTCTGGATGTTGGAATGATGATGCTCGGTGGGCCAAGATACGGCTCGCGCATCGGTGCGGCACGGCACTCGGGCGGTCATTTACCCCTGTTTGTCCACAGGTGTTGGAACAGGGCGGGGGTGTGGTCATTTGATTTGGGCCCAATGGCCGCACCGCTTCGATACCCCCGCCCCCTTCCAAGGTTGGCGGGGCTTATCTTATACTGAACTCATGGTCATTAGGGCTACCTTCGCGAAAGCTTGCATTAGGTCATGGGTAAACTCCTCATACTCGCTCGTTACATCTTCCTTGTTTATGGGAGCGATATCCAGGAGACCCGCAGACATGTGCATGTGACCTATGCCCACAGAGGCCACAAGAAGAGCTGCAAATTCTGGTTGGAACCCGATATCACCATCGACACGAGGAAACAAGGGGACTTTACCGCCAACGAGCTCAGAGAGATTGAGAACCTTCTGCGGCAGCACCTCCCTGAGCTTCTGACGCAACTTGACAGATTCTATTCCGGCCTTCAGGTCACAGCCATCCGAAAACCATGAGCACATCATTAGCCAGTCTTCCTGCAATCCGCTCGATCGAGTTTCTCAACAGCTCCATCATGTTCGTGCATCTGGCCAACGACCGCACGTTCCTTGTGCCGTTGGACGCGTTCCCTTCCATACGCGGTCTTACTGCTGATGAGAAGCGCGACTACGAGATCATAGACAACACCTACCTTTCATTCATCGCCTTGGACGATGTTTTTTCGGTGAACGAGCTGCTTGGCATTCACTGAACGGTCGTTGGGTGCACTGCACCACACGGCCTCTGACCTCCCCTGACTCACCGTTCCGTATGCGCATGCCACTCCTTCTCATCCTGATGTTCGCTGCCCCGTTCGTGGGCCGGGCGCAGAACGCCTACCGCCCCTCGCAGGCAGAGATCGTCACCCTGCCCGCATGGGCGCAGGAGCTGTATTCCGAAAGCCCGAACCTCTTCCGGGTGGACAGTCTTTTCAAGGCCCATCACCGCACACATCCGTTCGTCAAGAGCTACCACTCGCAGTATTACAAGCGTTGGCGCAGGAAGGCCCAGCGCTGGGCGCAGGCAGATGGCACCATCGCCTGGCCCACGGCCGATGAGCTGCGCGACATGGAGGCCGAGTACCTGATGCAGCAGTCGGCCGCGCGGGCCTCAGACTGGTCGCTGGTGGGGCCGGTGCAGGTGTTGCGGAGCAATGGTCTGCCCGGCAGTGACCAGACCAACGTGTACAGCGTGACGCAGTGCGCGGGCAGCCCCAATGTGATGTATTGCGGCACAGAACCGGGCGAGGTCTATCGCTCTGCCGACATGGGCCTCTCGTGGACCAATGCCTCGATGGAGATGAACTTCGGCAGCGGGGTGACGGCCGTGGCGGCCCATCCTACCGCACCGAACACCGTGCTGGCGGGCGGCAACAGCGGCATCTTCCGCAGCACCGATGGTGGACAGAACTGGACCAACGTGCTGCCGAACACCAACTTCGGGGTGAACGAGCTCCTCTATCACCCCATTGACCCTCAGACCGTGCTCGCGGCCACCGACAAGGGCCTCTACCGCTCGGTGAACGGGGGAGCGGACTGGACACAGCTCTACAGTTTCAAGGCATATGACGTGAAATGCAACGCGGCCGACCCCAATGTCATGTATCTGGTGATGAACAGCCCCTCGCTCAACCTCTGCCAGTTCTACCGCACCACCGACAGTGGCGCCACATGGACACTCATCACCAATGGTTGGCACAGCAGCACCGACCCGGGCCGCAACGATGGTGGGGCGCGACTGGCCGTGACCCCTGCCGACCCCGACCGTATCTACGCCTACCTGATCGGAGAGTCGAAGACGGGCGACCTCGGATACATCGGGGTGTACCGTAGCGATGACGGGGGCCTCAGTTGGACCCTGCCCAACGGCCCTGCCGGTGGCCCGTTCTCGGAATCGCACCCCAACCTTGCCATCGGCTGGCCGGGCTGGGACTATCATCAGGGGTTCTACAACTGCGCCCTCATGGCCTCCAGCACCGATGCCGACCGCATCCTGATCGGGGGGCTGAACTGCTGGCGCAGCGATGACGGTGGGGCCACTTTCCAGTCGGTGGCGGGCTACATCGGTGGGCCGCTCAACATGCATGTGGACATGCAGGACTTCCGTTCGTTCGCTTCGGGCTATTGGATTTCTACGGACGGGGGCATCTATTTCAGCACGGACGGCTTCTTTGATGGCCAGCCCGAGTTCCGCATGTACGGGGTGCACGGGGCCGATTACTGGGGCTTCGGCAGCGGATGGAACGAGGATGTGCTCACAGGCGGCATGTATCACAACGGCAACAACGCCTATCACGAGAACTATGGCCTCGGCAACCACTTGGAGCTGGGTGGAGGTGAGGCCCCGACCGGTTATGTGAACCCCGGCCGCAACCGCAAGACCTACTACTCGGACATCGGTGGGCGCATCATCCCGCAGGAGCTGACCGGGCAGGTGGGCTTCTTCTCATTCGGCCTTCACCCCAACGAGAGCTATTGGGCGGCCGAGTCGAGCGAGATGGAGTTCCATCCCAACTGCTACAACATCGCCTACATAGGCCGCGACAACTCCCTTTGGCGCACCGATGACGGGGGCACCACCTTCAACCTCGTGCGCACCTTCGGCAGCAATGCTGAACATCAGGTGAAGTACATCGAGGTGGCCTCGGACGACCCGAATGTCATCTACCTCAACCAGCAGCCCGTGGGCAGCAACACCGGCACCCTCTGGAAGACCACGGACGGAGGGCAGAACTGGAGCACCGTCTCCCTGCCATCGGGCAACAGCCGCAGGATGCTGCTCTCCATCCACCCCGAGGACCATCAGGACCTGGTGATCGCCTATCCGGGCGGGAGCAATGGCAACAAGGTGTTCCGCACGGTGAACGGGGGCCAGAACTGGAGCAACATCACCTCCCCGATGCTCAACAACATGCAGGTGCAGAGCATCGCCCGCATCGTTGGAACGGAGGGCGGCATCTATGCCTGCACCGACCGGGCCGTCTATTACCGCAGCGATGCCACGGGCGGCTGGGTGCTCGACAATGCGGGGCTGCCCACCTTTTTCAACAGCAATATCGCCAAGCCCTTCTACCGCGATGGGAAGTTGCGCATCGCCTCCTATGGCAAGGGCATCTGGGAGAGCGGGCTGTATGAGCAGCCGAGTGCCCCGGTGGCGCGGATAATGGTGGACCGTCTCTCGCAGCAGGTGGCCTGTGCGGCCGATTCGTTCCGGTTCGACTGCCATTCGTTCCTGAACCATGACGGTGCCACGTGGCAATGGACCTTCGAGGGAGGCAGTCCAGCCGTTTCCTCGCAGCGAAACCCCACGGTCTTCTTCGCCAATGACGGTGACCATCTGGTGACCCTCACCGTGACCGATGGTAACGGGCAATCGGACACCCATTCGCTCACGGTCAACCTCACCGGCCTGCCTGCCCCCACGGTGGTGAGCGAGAGTTTCGAGGCGCAGTTCCCCCCCGCCAACTGGTGGGTGGGCCCGGTGCAGGGCAGCGGTTCCGGTGCGTGGGCGCGCTCCACGGAGGCGGGCGGTTTCGGGCAGTCGCAGTCAACGGCCATGTTCGACAATTACAACCACGACCAGCAGGGCGGTTGGGACGACATGCGCCTCACCGTCAGCACCGTGGGCAGCAGCGACCCCAAGGTGACCTTCGATGTGGCCTACTCCAGATATGGTGGACAGTACAGCGACACGCTCGAAGTGCTGGTGAGCACCGATTGCGGGGCCTCGTTCACCTCTGTCTATCTGAAGGGCGGCAACACCCTTGCCACTGCGCCCGACTTTCAGGAGTTCTTCACCCCATCGTCCGGGCAGTGGCGAAAGGACACATTGCACCTGGGCGCATTTGCCGATGTGCCGAAGCTGATGCTGGCCTTCCGCAACCGGGGCCGGTGGGGCAATGTCATCTACATCGATAATGTGAACCTGAGCGGAGTGGTGACCACGGGTGCCATCTCGCACGAATTCCATCCTTCCCTGTATCCGAACCCTGCGGCTGCCGGGCAATGTGTCCATATCGAGGTGCCACAGGCGGGGGCCACGGTCACGTTGTTGGACATCTCCGGAAGGCCCGTGCAGCAGATGCGCGCAGCAGGGCGTTCAAGTATGGAACTGCCCAATGGACTGAGCCCCGGAGCCTATGTGGTGAGCATCGTCTCGGCCGACCGCATCTGGAACCAGCGGCTCGTGATTCGCTGATAGGCCGATTCCTCACCCGCCCGCGCCAAGCAGTGCCGTTGCTCGGGCGAGGGTTGCCCATGGACTGGCGCTTTGAGGAGGCAAGATTGGTGTTGGCGGGCGTGTTGCGAAGTCACAACTTAGCGAAGCGTTCTCTCTGCCGAAGGCGGAAAACTTCGCGCGTCTTGTCCCGCACAGGTCATCCGCGAAAAGCGGAAGACGTGGGCGAGCCGAAGTGGGCAGAACACTTGGCCGGGCGGGGGTTGATGCCTACTCCCTCACCACCCGCTGCGCCCATCTGCCTGCCTCCGTCTCCACATGCACCACATAGATGCCTGCTGGCAGGTGCGAAAGGTCTATTGCCTTGGCATTGGAAGACTCCCCACGCTCTGAGAGCAGCACCCTGCCCAGCATGTCCACGACCGCAACGGTGAGGAGCGGCTTAGTGGAGGTGATGGTGAGGGGGCCGGAGGTGGGGTTGGGATATACGGATACCGCTTTCCCCTCCCCGCCATTCTCAGGAATCCCCACATTCACCACCTCACCGCACGAATCCGCCTCGGTCTCCTCCATCCAGCGTCCGAAGCGATGCACTGGCTGATTGCCCGGCTGGGTATAGCGAAGCAGGTAGGCATACATGTGGCCTTGGAACGATGCCATGTGGTCTGCGGTCTCAGGGAATTCGTACCCGCACCACCGCTCACCATTCCAGCTTGCGAAATAGCTGCCCCATTGGCCCAACTGGTTGGCCCGCGAGCCAGTCACATACAGCTTCCCAGCATGTACTGCCATGCTATATACAGCGGCCTCATAAGGGTTGATGCCGTCACCGAGGGAGAGGAAATGTTCACCGTCCCATGCCGAAAGCCCCATGGCGACTCCCGAGTAGCCATCAGGATGGCGATTAACCAACAGATACCCATCGAACTCGATGAGCATGTTAGGATTTGAACCGTAAGGAAAGCCCGCGCCCACATCGTGCCACATCGTGCCATCCCAGCGGCAGATGCCGAACTGACCGCTGGCAGTCCGGATGCTTCCCACCGCATAGAGGCTGCCCTGATAGAAATGAATGTCCTTGACAATAGGTCCGAGGCCGACCTCTGGCCTGTATGACAGCGGTGCGGCCACGGGATGGAACTGTTCCCCGTCATACTTCACGATGTGGCGAAGGGAAGTGTCACCGTTGACATCGCGGAACTGGCCGTAGATGTACAGCGTGTCGTCATAAACCTTCATGCCCCAAACCTGACCAGTTGTCATCGCACCGATCAAGTTCCATGATCCAATTTCATATCTGAACACTCCTTCACCATCCAATGGATGGTAATGATAGCAGTATGGAACACCCTGAAAAAGACAAAGTGCTCTAATCGGGTTTCCAAATGCAATGGTCGAATCCGATATGTTCTCCCATGCATTCCCATCATAGCGATGCACAGCATAGGGGAACTCCCTTCCATACACATGATCAGTTGCAATTAGGTGGTTGTTGTCGGTGGCCGTGCTGTACACCGAGCCAATCGGCCCGTCCAGGATATCTTCCCATGGCTGGGCAACGGCTGCATGCGCAGCCATAAATGCCAACAACAGATGCACTGCCTTTCTCATCGTCTTATCCATTTGAATGATGACACGGTCTCATCAGACCGGAGGCCCCCGACATAGAGGCCCGGGGCCACATGATTCATGGCAATCATCACCCTGTTCAGGCCCAGAGTGGTCAGAATCCGCTCAACGAGCACCCCCCGCCCGGCCAAGTGTTCTGCCCATCGCGCTCGCGCAAGAGTTCCGAAGGATCTCTTGGGCGGAACACAACGCGCCCAGTTTGTAACTGGGCCATAAGCATACATCAACTCTCCCGTCCAATTCATCACACTTTCAGAATTCCGCCACCGTCACCTCCAACAGACCGGGAATTTCGGCATAATCCCTTGCACTGCTGTAGAGGTACTCGTGCGGGTGTTCCACGAAGCCCTCTTTCACAGGGTTCTCATGCACATAGTCTATCTTCTGTTTCATCACCTGTGGTGTGTATAGTTCGGTGGGATGGTTGTCCTGTCGCCAGAACTGATAGTCCGTGTTGTTGCTGTTGAAGCTGCCTGCGTTGCGGAACATGGCGAGCAGCCATTCCCTGCGGCTCTCGTGCGGATTCTCGGCTATGGCCCTTACAATCTGCTTGGAGGTGAACTTCTTGAGGTCGCGCATGATGTCTGACATGCGGGCCGTGCCATTGGCCTTAGCCATCAGATGCACATGATTGGTCATCAGGCACCATGCATAGAGTTCAAGCCCTTTGTGCTGCTGGCAATGGCGAAGGCTCTCCACGAAGATGTCCTTATAGGCCATGCGGGTGAAAACGTCCGTCCAGCCCACCGTGGCGAATGAGATGAAATAGACCCCGGCCGTATTGTCGAATCTATAGCGGGTGCTCATGGGCAGGCGCTTTGAGGAGGCAAGATAGGTGTTGGCGGACGTGTTGCGAAGTCACAACTTAGCGAAGCGTTCTCTCTGCCGAAGGCGGAAAACTTCGCGCGTCTTGTTCCGCACAGGTCATCCGCGAAAAGCGGAAGACGTGGGCGAGCCGAAGTGGGCTGAACACTTGGCCGGGCGGGGGTGTATCCTCCTTTCCGAACCTCCTTATCATGTGCTTTTCTGAGAGTGAATTGAGCTTCGACCAAGGATCATTGAGACTAGACCTAAATTCTTTGAGGTTGCATCAAGACTGTTTGAGAACGGACCTATACTCTTTGAGAATGGACCTACACCTTTTGAGCATGCACCTATACTCTTTGAGCCTGCACATAGAATCGTTGAGACTGGACCTATACTCTTTGAGACTGGACCTAACATCAATTGAGACTGGACCTAACCCCTTCTTAGAAAGACCTATCCTCTTTTGAGAATGGGTTGAGAAAGAAAGGGGGGTGGTACCACCCCCCTCCCCCCTCCAGAACTGAATTCAATCACCTTTTTGGTGATATAGTTCGGTTTCGAAGGGTTCTAATCCCGGAAGAACCTTCTCGGCACCACCAGCATGCCGAAGCACTCGCCATCCTCCTTCTCCCTGTGACGGTGGTGGGCGAAGTGGGCGCGGGCCAGCCCCTGCAGATAGGGGTGGCGGATCTTTCTGCGCATGTTCCAGCGGTTGTGGATGATGACCTCGTGCACCGTCACATAGGCGATGCCATAGAGCAGGATGCCGATGCCCACATAGAGCCGCCAGTCGCACCCCGCCATGATGCCGAACATCATGAACAGCCAACTGGGGATGGCGAAGATGAGTGCAAAGAGGTCGTTGCGCTGAAAGGAGCGGCCGGTGGGCTGGTGGTGGTCGCGGTGCAGCGCCCAGCCGATGCTGTGCATCACATACTTGTGCGCGGCCCACGCCACGAACTCCATGGCCCAGAAGGCGGCCACGGTGATCATGGTGTTGAGTAGAATGGTGGTGAGCATCACAGTTTTCCCTGTTCCTCGGCCTTGGCGATGAAGGTGTTGACGCGCTGGCGGAAATCCTCACTCTTCACCGAGGCGAGGTTGCGGTCTATGAAGGCGCGGTCCTCCGTGATCTGGCCGCTGTAACCCAGCAGTTTGGGCACATTGACCTGAATGGACAGGCGCAGGAAGCGCAGCTCCACGCTCTTCGGGTCGAGGGCGATGGCACTGTCGAGCAGGGCACGGCCCTCGTTGAAGGTGCTGAGTTTCTCGAACGGATTGGCCGAGTGCCGGCCCCGGGCCATGACCACGGCCCCCTTGTAGCCCATCAGCAGCGGTTGTCCCTTCACACTGACCGCTGCGAACCGGGCGTTCATGTCCTTGCAGGCCTGCTCGTCCTGAAAGATGCTCACCACGCCCTTGCGCGCATCATTGAGCAGGGCATCCTGCGCCAAGAGGGGCAGCGGCAGCAGGAACAGAATGAACAGCAGATGTTTCACGGGGCAAAGTTCGTCATTGCGTCACGGGCAGAAAGTGACTTTTGCGGGTCTGCCGGCCCGATGTTCAGATCATGTTGAGGCTGTGCCTCACATACGAGCCCACCAGCAGCGAGGCTTTTCGTGGATCGGAGATGCGGATGCGCTCCTGTAGGATGGCTGCGGCATGCATGCCCGATATCTTCTTGAACAGGGCCATGTAATAGACATAGGCCAGATAGACCCCGAACCGGGCGCGCTTGGGCAGCCCGATGATGCCCGCATGGCCCTCCTCGAAATCCTTCAGGATGTCGGCCTCGATGCGCTGCTTGGTCTCCTCATTGAACTCGCTCACGTTGAGCCCCGGGAAGTAGGAGCGGCCCAGCTCGGCATAGTCGGTGCGCATGTCGCGCAGGAAATTGATCTTCTGAAAGGCCGACCCAAGGCGCATGGCCGGGGCCTTGAGCCTTTGATACAGGGCCTCATCGCCCTCGCAGAACACCTTGAGGCACATGAGGCCCACCACCTCGGCCGAGCCCAGGATGTATTCCTCATAGCCTTTCTGGTCATAGACGGTGCGCTCCAGGTCCATCTCCATGCTGCGAAGGAACGTGTCCACCACTTCGGGGTCTATGCCATAGCGGTTCACCGTGGCCTGAAATGAATGGAGCAGCGGGTTGAGACTGATGCCATCGCGGATGGCCTCGAAGGTCTCGGTGCGCAGGCGCTGCATCAGGGCGCGCTTCGGGTGGTCGTGAAAGGAGTCCACGATCTCATCGGCCAGACGAACGAAGCCGTAGATGGAATGGATGGGGTCGTGGAAGTCGCTGTTCAGGAACCGTATGGCCAGCGAGAACGAGGTGCTGTAGGCGTTGGTCATCACCTGTCCACAGCGGAACGAGGCGTCATCGAAGAGATGTTTCTGGTCGGATGTGGGCGATTCCGACTTCAAGGTAGATTCCATTGCAGACCAACGGCTGGGCGGTGGCAAAGGTATAAGTGTAATGCAGTATTCACAGATTCGGTGCAAGATGGCGCGACCTCGCTGTCATGAAAGGGCGGATGCGGTCTTTGGGATCTCGATGGTGGTCACGGTGCCATGGCCGGGAGACGAGTCGATCTCCACGGTGCCGTCCAGCAGTTCGGCCCGCGACCGGATGTTGCGCAGCCCGAGGCCACCGCTCTCCACCGATGGGTCGAATCCTTTGCCGTCATCCTCCACCATGAGCATGATGGAAGGCCCATGGTCTATGATCTGGACGAAGACGGACGTGGCGCTGCTGTGCCTCACCGCGTTGGTGATGAGCTCCTGCGCCATTCGGAACAGCGAGAGCGCCATGTGGGCGGGGGGCTCACTGTCAAGGTCCACGGTGCCGAGGGTCAGTTTCATCTGGCCGCTGCTCTGGTTCCAGCCTTTCACCAGATCGTGCAGGGCAGGGGCGAGGCCGAACTGCTCCAGCACATCGGGCATCAGGTTGTGCGAGATTTGTTTCACCTCGTTGATGGCCACACCGATGTTGCGCTCCAGCAGTTCAAGGCGTTGCAGGGCATCGGCCGATGAGTTGGGGCCCATCCCGTTCTTCAGGTGATGCATGTTGAGCTTGATGGCGGTGAATAGCTGTCCCAGCCCGTCATGCAGCTCGCGGGAAACACGTTTGCGCTCCTGTTCCTGACCCTCGATCAGCGCCTCGCGCACCTGGTTCTCCAATTTCCGGTTCTCTGTCACATCGCGGGCTATGAGCGTGGCCGATAGCACGCGTTCGCCATGGTAAATGGGGGTGAAAACGCAGCTCAGCACGCGGCCCTTCATCCGGCCCTGCACCAGTTTCATCTCCATTTCCACCCGTGTGGCCGCATCGAACACCTGACGGAGGGCCTGCACGGTACGATCGGCATTCTCTTCGGGCAGCACATCGCTCAGCAGCTTTCCCGCCAGTTTTCCGTCATAGGCCTCCGTGGCGGGCCTGTTCGCGGAGAGGATGAGGCCGTTGGCATTCATGGTGAGGATGAGGTCCTCAGCATTGTCGAACACCGACCTCCACCGCGCCTCCGATGCTGCCAAGCGCTCTTCGGTGTCCCTGCGCTCGGTGATGTCCGTGCCCACGGCCTGATATTCTGTCACCCGTCCCTCACGGTCGAAGAAGGCGCTGATGGACCACTGCTGCCACACCATGCGCCCGCTGTGGTCGTAATTGTGCACCACAAGGGAACATGTGGGCTCATTCGGGGTGATCTGTTGGCAGAACTTGTTGAAAGAGTCCTCGAATTCCGGCAGCAGCTCTTTGAAGCTTCCCTCTGTGGGGTTGTTCAGCCGCTGACCGAAGAACTGTAGGAAGGCGTTGTTGAAGAAGGTGAGCTCACCGCTTTGGCGGAACCGGCATATCATCTCGCGCTGCCCCTCCACCACACTCCGATACAGCTCCTTGAGCTGCGTGAGCTGGGTTTCGGTCTGCTTGATGCGGGTGATGTCTATGACGGAGACCAGCACCAGCGACAGGTCTTTCTCGTGCCCCGGAAGCACATTGAGGTTGAACATCACCTCCAGACGGTCATCCCCCACTTCAATGGTCGATGCTTCCGATTGATAGAACGTCCGGCCCTCGGCCAAGGCCGCGAACTCATCGAGGAACAGCGATTTCGAGTCCTCCGTGAACTTGCGTTTCAGCTCGTTGATGAAACGGGGCTTGTCCATCGTGCGGTTCATGCGCAGCGTGGCCAGGTTCACATCGATGATGCGGATGGCCCCGATGCAGCGCTCCAGGTCCTCAGGATGCGCTCTGAAGTGTTTTCGGAAATCGTGAACGCCCTTGCCCCGCAGTTCATCCAGAATGGTCTTCACATTGGTGAAATCCTCCTCCCAGAACGCGATGGGTGCATTGTCGAAGATGAAACGGTACTTGCTCTCGGCCAGCCGCTGACCCGTCACATCGCGCGAGATGCCCACGATGGCCATTGGATTTCCCTGCTTGTCGCGCAGCAGGTATTTGCGGCAGCGGAACAGGATGGGACGCTTGGGATCATTAAATTGGAGGTCGTACTCGACAGAAGTGCCGGCCTCCAGCAGTCTGCGCTCATGGCGTGATATCTGGCTGGCCAGTCGCTCACCGACCACCTCGCGGTCGTGCTTCCCGATGATGGCCTCCTTCGACTGGCGAACGTTCTCGGCAAAGGCCTGATTCACCGAGAGGTAATGTCCTCTGAGGTCCTTGACGAACACCATGTCGCCCAGCCCCTCCACGATCTCGCGGAACAGTGCATACTCGCCTTTGAGCTGACCATAGAGCGAAGCCTCGAAATTGTCCTGTGTCATCATGTTATGGCCTGCGAAACTAACCACCACTTGACCGATTCGATGTCGGGCAAGGGTTAACAGACCTTGGCAAAGGCCGGAAGTGTTTGCAAGGGCCCGTTCCGTAACATTGTCCTCGGTTTTATCCCCCCATTTCAACCCGAAGCCATGACGAGAAAGCCCATCACCCTTGCCGCGATCACCGTTGTGGCAATGTCAGCCTGTAACAACGACCAGATGAACAACGCCCAGCCCGAACCGCCCATCGCGGCCAAGAAACCAAAAGAGCTCACCATGCACGGCCACACGCGCGTGGACGAGTACTTCTGGCTCAACGACCGCGAGAATCAGGAGGTGATCGACTACCTGAATGCTGAGAACGCCTACACCAAGGCGATGATGGCCGACACGGATTCCTTGCAGGCGAAACTCTACAAGGAGATGCGCAGCCGCATCAAGGAGGACGACACCTCGGTGCCCTATCAGGACAATGGCTACTGGTACTACACCCGCTATGAGGAAGGCAAGGAATATCCCATCCATTGCCGCAAGAAAGGCAGCATGGATGCGGCCGAGGACGTGATGCTCAACGTGAACGAACTGGCCGAGGGCTTCGACTATTTCAGCGTCTCGGGCCTCAGTGTGAGCGATGACAACAAGTGGCTCTCCTACGGGGTCGACACCGTGAGCCGCAGACTCTACACCATCTATTTCAAGAATCTGGAGACGGGCGAGGTGCGTCCCGAGAGCATTGCTGACTGCTCACCGGGCGTGGCATGGGCCGCAGACAATAAGACCGTATTCTATACCAAGAAGGACACGCAGACCCTGCGCACCAATCAGATCTTCCGTCACAAGTTGGGCGAGGATGTGAGCAAGGCCAAGCTCATCTTCACCGAGCAGGACGAGACCTTCAACGCAGGCGTGTATCGCAGCCGCAGCAAGGGCAAGATCTTCATAGGCTCCTATCAGACCGTGAGCACCGAATACCGCATGTTGGATGCCAGCACTCCCGATGGGGAGTTCGTGCTCATAGAACCCCGCCAGCGCGACCATGAGTACAATGTGGTGCATTTCGGGGACAAGCTCTACATCGTCACCAACTGGGACGCGAAGAACTTTCGCCTCATGGAGACACCCGTGAGCAAGCCCTCGCGCAGCAACTGGAAGGAAGTCATTGCCCACCGCGAGGAGACGCTGCTGGAGGGCGTGGAGATGTTCCGCGACCACATGGTGCTGGAGGAGCGCACAGGCGGTCTCACCCAACTGCGCATCCGCCAGATGAGCACGGGCAAAGAGCACTACGTGGACTTCGGGGAGGCAGCCTACACGGCATTCGTCAGCACCAACAAGGACTTCAACACGGACGTGCTGCGCTATGGCTACAGCAGCATGACCACGCCATGGAGCACGTTCGATTACAGCATGACCACCAAGGAGCGCACGCTGCTGAAGGAACAGCCTGTGCTCGGTGATTTCAACAAGGAGAATTACGTCACGGAGCGCATCATGGCCCCCGCCACGGACGGCACGCTGGTTCCCGTTTCCATCGTTTACAGAAAAGGGGTGAAGAAGGACGGGACAGCTCCACTGCTGCTCTATGCCTACGGAAGTTATGGGGCTTCGATGGACGCCTATTTCAGCTCCAACAACCTTTCGCTGCTCGACCGCGGCTTCGTCTATGCCATCGCACACATCCGTGGGGGCGAGGAGATGGGACGCCAATGGTATGAGGACGGAAAGCTCCTCAAGAAGAAGAACACCTTCACTGATTTCATCGACTGCGGGGAACATCTGATCAAGGAGGGCTATACCTCCAAGGGCAAACTCTTCGCGATGGGCGGCAGCGCAGGCGGCCTGCTGATGGGCGCGGTGGTCAACATGCGTCCCGACCTGTGGCAGGGCGTGGTGGCAGCGGTTCCTTTTGTGGACGTGGTCACCACCATGCTCGATGAGAGCATTCCGCTCACCACGGGCGAGTATGACGAGTGGGGCAATCCGAACGAGAAGGAGTACTACGATTACATCCTCAGCTACTCGCCCTACGACAACGTGGAGGCCAAGGACTACCCCAACATGCTGGTGACCACGGGTCTGCATGACAGCCAGGTGCAGTACTGGGAGCCCGCCAAGTGGGTGGCCCGCCTCCGCGACCGCAAGACTGACAAGAACATGCTCCTGCTCCACACCAACATGGAAGCAGGCCACGGTGGGGCCAGCGGCCGCTTCGAGGCGTTGAAAGAGACGGCCTTGGAGTTCGCATTCATCTTCAAACTTGCGGGAATCAAGCAATGAGGATTGCCGTTTTCTGCTGGCTCATTGCGCTCCCATCCCTTTGCGTGGCCCAAAAAGGCTACTGGCAGCAGCGGGCAGAATACCGCATGGACATCGATTTTGACGACAGCACCCATCGATTCACCGGTAAACAGCGACTGGTCTATCACAACAACTCCGGTGACACACTGCACAGGGTATTCTACCATCTCTTTTTCAATGCCTTTCAGCCAGGGAGCATGATGGATGTGCGTTCGCGCACCATTGCCGACCCCGACCCGCGCGTTGGCGACCGCATCGCATCGCTGAAAGAGGATGAGATTGGATATCAGAAGGTGCGGTCGTTGAAGCAGGATGGAAAGCCCTTGGAGTATGAAGTGGCGGGCACGGTGCTCGAAGTGAAGTTGGCCAAACCCATCCTGCCCGATTCAAAGACCGTCTTTGAGATGGACTTTGAGGCCCAGGTGCCTGTGCAGATTAGACGATCGGGCCGCAACAGCGCAGAGGGCATCGCCTATTCCATGACCCAGTGGTATCCGAAGATGGCCGAATATGACCGCGAGGGTTGGCATGCCACGCCCTACGTTGCCCGCGAGTTCTTCGGGGTCTGGGGCGATTTTGAGGTCAACATCACCATCCACAACGATTACGTGCTGGGCGGTACGGGTGTTATCCAGAATCCTGACGAGGTGGGTCACGGGTATTCGGAAAAGCTGACCAAGAAGGCGGTGAGCGAGAAGCTCACGTGGCGTTTCAAGGCCGAGAACGTGCACGATTTCGCATGGGCGGCCGACAAGCACTATACCCACGACCGGGTGCAGGTGCCCAACGGGCCCGAGCTTCATTTCCTGTATCTCAAGGACAGTGTGGGCGACCTTTGGGAGAAGCTGAAACCGCTCACTGTGAAGGCGTTCGGAATCATGAGCGAGCGGTTCGGAAGGTATCCGTACCCCCAGTTCTCGGTGATACAGGGAGGAGATGGAGGCATGGAATATCCCATGGCCACATTGATCACCAGCGGCAGATCATTGGGAGGGCTGGTGAGCGTCACGGTGCACGAGGCACTGCACAACTGGTACTACGGGGTGCTGGCCACGCATGAGGGCAAATACCCTTGGATGGATGAGGGCTTCACGAGCTATGCGCAGAACATTGTATTGGACGGGGTCTATGACATCGGCAGCCCGAATCCGCACGAGAAGAGCTACGGAAGCTATTTCAATCTGATTAAGTCGGACTACTACGAACCCTCGACAACACATGCCGATTTCTACCACACCAACCGCTGCTACGGTCAGACCGCCTATGCCAAGGGTGCGGTTTTCCTGCATCAGCTGGGCTATGTCATCGGGGAGGAGAAGCTGCGCGAGGGGCTGCTGCGCTATTTCAACGAATGGGGTTTCAAGCATCCCCAGCCAGAAGATTTCCTTCTGGTGATGGAGAAGGTATCGGGCCTGGAGCTGGACTGGTATCTCGAGCAGTTCATCGGCACCATGAATACCATCGACTACGGAATTCGCGGTATTGTTCCGGTGGAGGACGGTGCGGAGGTGCTGCTGGAGCGCATCGGGCGTATGCCCATGCCCATCGATGTGGTGGTCAGATTGAAGGACGGCACTTCCGTGGGCTACACCATTCCCCTGCAGATGATGCGGGGCAGCAAGCAGGAGGCTTTCGCTCCTAACGTTTCCGTGCTGCCCGACTGGCCTTGGGTCTATCCCGTTTATGGTTTCAAGATACCGATGAAACTGGAAGACATCGAGCGCATAGAGATTGACCCCTCCAAGCGGCTTGCGGATGTGAATGCCTCCAACAACCTTTATCCATTCGTTGAGATAGTGCAACCCGAACCCGAACGGAAATGATGAACCTTTCTAAGACCGCTGTGGCCACATGCTGCCTCGCAGCGGTACTGACCTTCCATGGATGCGACACGCCCAGCGGGGATGAGAAGAACGTGGAGCGGACCCGCTCGGCTGGCCCGCAGTTCCAGAAGGAGGGCGTGCTCAGCATCCTGAGTGCCGCTGGCGATACGATACGCACCCTCGACATCGAGATTGCC
Source organism: uncultured Chryseobacterium sp. (assembly GCA_964488095.1). Classification (GTDB taxonomy): domain Bacteria; phylum Bacteroidota; class Bacteroidia; order UBA10329; family UBA10329; genus UBA10329. The sequence goes on along the minus strand of CAZATP010000010.1, from coordinate 19,733 downwards.
GACACGGAGAGCGAGCGTACCATCGGCATGATGCACCGCAGGTCCATGCCCGACACGCAGGGCATGCTGTTCATCTTCGAGGAGGAGGAACCGCGCAGTTTCTGGATGCGCAACACCCTCATCGGGCTGGACATCATGTACATCCGGGCCAACGGGGAGATAGAGAGCATTGCCAAGTATGCAGTGCCCCTCGATGAGCGGTCCATACCGTCCAAGGGGCCCGCCACCTATGTGTTGGAGGTGATTGAAGGTTTCAGCGACCGCTATGGGGTCAAGGAGGGATGCAAGGTGGTGTTTGAGCGCACCGATGCCCCTGCGAACTGACGAATTGTGGCATAAATCGGCCGTTCGGCTTTTATGCGTTCCTTTGTGCCGCGATGCGACTGCATTGGCATGACGGGGACAGCGCAAGCCATTTCACGGCATGCGACCCTTTCAACAACACGCCCCACAGGGTCTGGCGTGCTAATCACACACAATGAAATTTGAACAATTGAATCTGAACGCGGCTATTCTGCGCGCGCTCAACGAGGAGGGTTATGAGACCCCCACCCCCATTCAACAGAAGGCCATCCCCCATGTGCTCGAGGGCCGCGACCTTTTAGGATGTGCCCAGACCGGCACAGGAAAGACCGCAGCATTTTCACTGCCCATGTTGCACAATCTCTCCAAGCGCCCTGCTGAAGGAGGAAGAACGCGGCACATCCGGTCGCTCATTCTCACCCCGACCCGCGAACTGGCCATTCAGATCCAAGAAAGCCTGGTGGCCTATGGACGCCATCTGCCCCTGCGCAGCACCGTGATCTTCGGTGGTGTGCCGCAGCGTCCGCAGACCAACGCCCTGGCCAACGGGGTCGACATTCTGGTGGCCACACCCGGCCGCCTGCTCGACCTCATCGACCAGGGCTTCATCCACCTTAAGAACCTGGAGTTCTTCGTGCTGGATGAGGCCGACCGTATGCTCGACATGGGATTTGTGCATGACGTGAAGCGCATCATCAAGCTGTTGCCCACCGAGCGTCAGTCACTTTTCTTCTCGGCCACCATGCCACCCGTGATCAGCCAGTTGGCCGACTCCATTCTCAAGAACCCTGAGAAAGTGGCGGTCACTCCCGTTTCAAGCACCGCGGAGACTGTGAAGCAGGCGCTTTACTATGTGGACAAGGGCAACAAGCGCAAACTGTTGAGCCACCTCTTGGAGGATGCCAGCATCGTGTCGGCATTGGTGTTCACCCGCACCAAGCATGGCGCGGACCGTGTGACCAAGGAACTATGCAAGGATGGAGTGAAGGCGGAGGCCATTCATGGCAACAAGGCGCAGAACGCCCGTCAGCGCGCGCTCTCCAATTTCAAGGAAGGTAAGACCCGGGTGCTGGTGGCCACCGATATCGCAGCGCGCGGAATCGATGTGGACAGCCTGTCGCACGTGTTCAACTATGACATTCCGAACATCCCGGAGACCTATGTGCACCGCATTGGCAGGACAGGAAGGGCAGGTGCCAGCGGCATTGCCATTTCGTTCTGCATGTTCGATGAGAAGCCTTACATCAAGGACATCCAGAAACTGATCGGAAGGGATATTCCGGTCGTTGCGGAGCATCCGTTCCCGATGATCGACCTTCAACCGGGCGAACCCATTGAGCAGCAGCGCCAACCAAGGCAGCAACGTCCGCAGGGGGCGGGTTCACAGGGCGGCAACCGCAATGGTCAGCGCAACGGTCAACGCAGACATTCGATGGCCTGAACCGGCCTTGTCAACAGCATTGGCGATCGGCACTTCTGTCCTTGGACGGGAGTGCCGATTCCTTTTTCAGGGGATGGATACCTTCTCTATGCCAGCCCCACCCGTGCTGTCCTGCCAGCGGATGATGTAGATGCCTGAGGCAAGGTTGAGGTGAATGGAATTCTGGGGAGCGTTAAAGGAATGCCGGAGCAGTTCCCTTCCCAGATGGTCCGACACGAGCAGCGAGCCGCTTGCGGTGTGACGGACCATCAGTTCGCTGGCCGCGGCAATGAACCGCGGTGCGGAAGCTGCTGCCATGCCCGCGGATACCACCATCTGAGAGGCACCTTCGAGCACATGGAGCGTCTGCCCGGCTTCGATGCCATAGATCAGGTCGATAGCCCCGCTGGGCCACTCCACGGAGAGACTGTCCACCAGTGTTGCACTGCCTAGCCCGAACAGCAGATATTGGGAACTCTGGCCGAAATGCGCCTCACCGCAAAGAGTGTGACGCGTCTGCATGATTCCGTTGGCATAGCAGCGCACGGTTGCCCCGATGGCGTCACGATTGCTGGTTGAACCCTCCAACGAGACCTTGAGAAAGCGGTGACCCTCGGCATTGTTCCGCCAGAGCTCCGCCACATTGGGATGTCGGGTGCTGATGGCAATGTCCGGAGCGCCATCATTGTCAAAATCTGCAGTGGCTGCGCAGTAGGAGCGGGTGTTGAAACCATGCATGCCCGAATCCGAGCGGTAATCGAATGTACCGTCCTGATTGTTGGTGTATGCGTAATTGTGCATTGGTGGCTCCCCGTTGGAAAGTGGAGACGTGGATACGAAGAGATCCTGCCATCCGTCAAGGTCTATATCCATCCAAAGGGCAGCCCAGCAGATCTGGTTCACCGCCACCCCGGCATCCTCCGCCATCTCTGCGAAGGTGCTGTCGCCATTGTTGGACAGCAGCACATTCCCGTCCACGTGATTGCTCACATAGATGTCCAGGTCGCCATCGTTGTCGAAATCGCCCACTGTATTGCTCATGGCATCCAGAATGAAGTCAATCCCGCTGGAAGCACTGATGTCAGAGAATGTGCCGTCACCCTTGTTCAGATACAGGGAATTTCTGCTGGTGAGCCGGTCGTTGGTCACATGCAGGTCGGGCCATCCATCTGCGTTGAAATCGGCAAAGACCGCCTGAAAGGAGGGCTGCGCACCATCGTCCACCCCTGTTTCAGCGGCCACCTCCATGAATGTGCCGTTCCCGCTGTTCCTGAAAAGGTAGTTGGTCACACTGCTGCTCCCTGTGTGATAGGTGCAGATGTACAGGTCGAGATGCCCATCCCTGTCTATGTCCCCCCACGCAGCGCCCATGGCCCAAGCCCCAGTTACTTGAGTGATGCCCACCGATGCCGTCACATCGGTGAATTGCATGGAACCATTGTTCTTGTAAAGTGACCAAGGTGCGTTGAAGCGGGTGATGAACAGGTCGGCATCACCATCATTGTCATAGTCTACCCACAGAACACTTTTTGCCTCGGCCGTGTTAGGGATGTTGAAGGCAACAGGTTGAAAGGTTCCGCCCACATTGTGATAGAAGGCAGGTGGAAGCCCGGTCCTGCTGAAGGTGAGATCGGGCCAGCCGTCACGGTCCCAATCATGGAAACTGATACCGTTGCCCCAATTGTTGTGATCGGAGATGACCAGAACTCCCCGGATTGCCGCCTCTTCCGTGAAAAGCATGTTCTGTGCGCTCACCGCACATGGCAGCACCAAGAAGGTTGCCGAGGCGAATGACCAAAGACCCGACCGCATGAAGCGCAAGGAAGTGTTCATTTTCATCCCTGTTTCAGAAATGTAAAGAAAGAAAAATCCATTTATGTTCCATAAAAAGGATTTGAAAGGCTAAAAAGCCATTGAATTGGAACAGATGAACCGAACCTTCAATCAATTCGATTTCATTAGGTTATAGTTAAGTTTGCCGAGATGCTGAATTTGAATCTTCAAGGGATGCAGGCATCCGTGAAGCCGATGTCCCGTCAATGACAAGGTTGAGATGTTGAACCCATGACACGAGATCTGCTCAAACAGATGTGCACCGCATTGAAAGTGGCGACCATTGTCGCCCTTCCGATGGTGGAGGTCTCTGCGCAGACCTGCAACAACGCGGATTTCGGAACAGGCGATTTCAGCAACTGGGTGGGGCGCACCGGTAGTTGCTGTGTGATCAACACCCCGACCACCGGAATAGTGAACGGTCGACATACGATCATGACAGGAAATGGGACAGACCCCAATGCCTGCAACGACATCACGGTGGTGGCACCCGGATACACAGAGTCGGCACGATTGGGCAATGCGCAGACGGGAGCGCAGGGAGACCGTTTGCTCTACACCTACAACGTCACCCCACAGACCTCGCTGTTCATCTATCGCTATGCTGTGGTGATGGAGGATCCTGGGCATACCCCTGCCGATCAGCCCAGATTTGAGATTCGTGTACTGAATGCGAATGGCGGGGTGATCAGTCAGCAATGCGGATTCTATCAGGTCACGGCAGCAGCCAACATTGAAGGTTTCCGTTCGTGCGGAGCGGTCAGATACCGGGCCTGGACACCCGTGGGCATCGACCTTTCGGGCCAGATCGGGCAGAATGTGACCATTGAGTTCTCCACGGGTGACTGCGCCCTTGGAGGTCACTTCGGCTATGCCTACATCGTTGGGGAGTGCAGCCCACTGGAGATTCAGGTGGACTATTGCCCGAGCAACAACAGCCAGGCGATACTCACTGCCCCGAATGGTTTTGACTATCAGTGGAGCACGGGCCAGACCACCCAGCAGATCACCATCAACAACCCACCGAATGGTGCTGTTTACTCCTGCACACTCACCGCTGTCACCGGTTGTCAGGTGACGCTCAATGCCAACATCACCTCTACTGCAGTGACGGCCGGATTCAGCTATCCACCGCCTTGTCCGGGCATTCCGCTGCAGTTCACCGATGAGAGCACGAGCAACATCGGCACCATCATCTCGTGGAACTGGGATTTCGGGGACGGCAACACCTCCACCGATCAGAGTCCGAGTCATACCTATGCCCTCAGCGGGCTTTACACGGTGACCCTCACCGCACAGACCGATGCGGGCTGCTTTGACACGTATTCCACCACTGTCAATGTGAATCCTTTCCCGCAGGCCGACTATGTGGTGCCCACGGTATGCGATGGCGCGGCCACGCAGTTCATCAATAGTACCCTGTTCCCGCCCACCATCGGCTCATGGTCATGGGATTTCGGTGACGGGTCCGCACCGAATACCACGGTCTGGAATCCTACCCACACCTATGCCGCTCCGGGGACCTATGACACGCAGTTCATTGCCCGCTCGCAGAATGGCGCGTGCACGGACACGGTCAATGTGACTGCGACAGTGGCGCCATCACCGCAGGCATCCTTCGATGTGGAGGACGTGTGCTTCGGGGAGACCGTGGTGCTCACCAACACATCGCAGGGAGCCATCTCCAATTTCCGGTGGGAATTCGGGGACAGCAGCCCGCCAAGCTTCTTTCAGAACACCACGCACAGCTATGTGGTGCCCGGGACCTATGATGTGACCTTGGAGATCGTGAATCAGCAAGGATGTGAGGGAGCGTCCACGCAGAGCGTAACGGTAAGCCCATCGCCCATCTCCGACTTTTCGTTCGACAACGTCTGTCAGGGAACCCCCGTTGGATTTGTGAACAGTAGCAGCATGCCGCCTGCAGGTAATGTAATCGGTAGTTGGGTGTGGGATTTTGGGGATGGAAGCGCGCCCAACACCACCGTTTGGGAGCCTCAGCATGTGTACAATGCCTCTGGTGTTTACCTCGTCTCGCTGATCACCCGCTCGCAGGACATGGTGTGCACCGATACGCTGGTCGATTCGGTGCGGGTCTATGCGCTGCCTTTGGTGGATTTCACCTTTCAGGACGTGTGTGATGGCAAACCGGTACTCTTCACCAACCTGTCCACAGGAGAGGTGAGCAGTTGGAAATGGGAGTTCGGGGATGGCAGCCCGCCCAATTTCAACCAGAACATCAGCCACACCTATCCCGGACCGGGCACCTACACTGCGCAGCTCACCATCACCACCATCTACAACTGTTCGGATTTCATGCAGGGTGAGGTGACCGTGTTCCCGTCCCCCACGGTGGCGTTCACCTCCAATACAGTCTGTCAGGGCGGCACCACGCTGCTGAACAGTGGTGCCACGGTGCCGGCACCGGGCAGCATCACCACGTTGGGATGGAATTTCGGGGATGGCACGCCTCCGGCCTCTGGAGGTACCGTGAACCACACCTATGGTTTCGCGGGCACGTTCAACGTGCAGCATTTGGCCATGACCAGCGAGGGCTGCATAGACTCGCTTTCGCAGCCCGTCATTGTGCATCCGAATCCGGTGGTCGATTTCGCGGGCGAACCTACCGAGGGCTGTGCCCCCGTATGCGTGGATTTCTACGAACTATCTGGGATCAGCGCGGGCTTTAACGAGTATTTCCTGTGGGATTTCGGTGATGGCAGCGGAATCGCCCAGCAGAACCCCTCCCATTGCTACATCAACACTTCCTCCAATGTTGTTGATATCTGGCCCGTGACGCTCACCGTGACATCCAACGAGGGATGCGTGACCACCAGAACGAAGGACAGTTATGTGCGCACCTACCCTGTGCCTGTGTCCCGATTCGATTTCTCTCCCAAGCAGACCAGCATCCTTTTCCCGACCATCGATTTCACCGACCTCTCCGTCAACGCGGTGCAGTGGTTCTGGAGTTTTGGGGATGAACAGGTGAACAACACCTCCAATCAGCAGAATCCCGTTTACACCTATCTGGACACAGGGGAGTATGTGATCGGCCAGATTGTGTTCAACGAGTTCGGTTGCACCGATAGCAGCGAGGCGCGCCTCATTGTTGAACCCTCGTTCACGGTCTACATACCCAGCGCATTCACTCCGGATGATAACGGGGTGAACGATGTGTTCATGGTGCAGGGCACAGGCATCACCGATTTTCAGATGACCATCTTCAACCGCTGGGGACAGCAGATCTTCTTCACCGAGGACATCAGCGAAGGCTGGCCTGGAGACGTGGATGGCAACGGAGACCTTGTGCAGATAGGAACGTATGTCTATGCCATCCGGGTGACGGACCTTTTCGGTGAGGAATTCTGGTATTACGGCAGGGTAACGGTGCTCAGGTGACCATTGTGCGAAGTATACTCCCCATAGCACTGCTCATACTGGCAGTTTTCACCGCCAGGGCGCAACTGGTGGTGGACAACACCTACACCGGTCAGCAGCTGGTGGACCTTATTGTGGCGGACGGGGTGGTGGTGACCAATGTGGTGCTCACCTGTCCCACGGGCGGAAGCGGTTTCTTCGATGGCACCGCGAGCAACATCGGACTGCCCTCAGGCGTGCTGCTCACCTCGGGACTCGCGCAGCAGGCTATCGGACCGAACAGCAGCAATGGGGTAGGGGGAGCATGTAACGGAGCCCCGGGCGACCCTGCCGTGGAAGCCGTTGCCGGCACCAGCACGTTCGATGCCTGCATCCTGGAGTTCGACATCGTGCCCACCTGTTCGCAGGTATCGTTCACGTTCGTGTTCGGTTCTGAGGAGTATCCTGAGAATATCGGAAATGAGTTCTCGGACGCCATGGCCATCACCATCAGCGGTCCGGGCTTCGTGGGCAATCAGAACATCGCCCTTGTTCCCGGAACAGCCACGCCTATCCGGGTGGGAACGGTGAATCAGAACCAGAACAACGCCTATTACGTGAACAATGCTGGCGGTGCCTCCATTCAGTTCGATGGTTTCACGGTGCCGATCACGGCCACTGCGAATGTCACCTCCTGTGAGTCGTACCATATCAAGCTGGCCGTGGCCGATGCGGCCGACTGCATCTTCAATTCGGGCCTGTTCATAGAGGAGAACAGTTTCGACTGCGGGGTGGACATCGCCATCGTCACCGAGTTCACCGCCCCGGCCGACCAACCGATAGAGGGGTGCAGGAGCTATGACGTGGAGTTCTGCAGGCAGGGAAGCACGGCCCTGCCCTATGACCTGAACATCACGACTGCGGGAACGGCCATCAATGGGGTGGATTTCGTGGCCCTGCCCAACACGGTCCCGTTCGCTGCTGGTGAGCAATGCCGGACATTGACCATTGAACCCATCGCGGACGGGCTTGTGGAAGGTCCGGAGACCCTTTATCTCATCTATGAGGCGATTTCGGGCAACTGCACCGTGTTCGACACCATTCACATCACCCTTCTGGACGACCAAGGGCTGATACCCGATTTCTATTTCAACGATGTGTGCGATGGCAACACGGTGTTCTTCAACAACGCCACCACCATCACCCCACCTGCGGCCGCCACCGATTTCTATTGGAGGCTGGGCGATGGCACAGAGACACCCAACTACAACACCTCGCACCTCTATGCAGGCCCCGGAACCTACGATGTCTGGCTGCGGGCCGCCAGTTCCGATGGATGCGTGGACTCCATCATGCAGCAGGTGACGGTCTATGACTATCCCGAGGCATCCTTCACGCTCTCGGGCGATGTATGTCTGAGTGTGCCTGCCCTGTTCACCAACACATCCACGGCCTCGACCAACGATGCCTTGGGCGCGGTGAGTTGGAATTTCGGGGATGGCATCAGTGCCAATACCTGGGATGCCACGCACACCTACTCACTGCCGGACACCTTTCCCGTGGTGCTCACCATCTCCAATGCCACATTGGGCTGCACGGACGAGTACCGCGACACGATTGTGGTCTATTCGGCCATCTTCACCGACTTCATCTTCTCGAATGTGTGCCTGGGCAACATGGTCAACTTCATCAACCAGTCGCAGGGCGTGGGCACTTATGAATGGGATTTCGGGGATGGAAGCCCGTTCGACACCAACTTCAACGTTTCGCACGACTATGCCGTGGCCGACACGTTCGATGTGCGGTTGGTGGGCATCAGCCCGAACGGGTGCAACGACACCACACTGAAACAGGTGTTCGTGTTCGATGCCCCGTTGCCGGACTTCGTTGCCCCGAACGTCTGTGCCAATGAGCTGGCGCAGTACACCAACAACTCCCTTCCGCCCTCGATGGGCACGCTGGCCTCGTGGTTCTGGATCTTCAGCGATGGGACAAGCGCCTCGGCCTTCAGCCCGGCCCATGCCTATCCGGCTCCGGGCAATTACGATGCTACGCTGATCGTCTATTCCAGCAACCTGAGCTGCTCGGACACCATCACAAGGCCCATCACCATCTATCCGGTGCCCGATGCCGATTTCACGGTGGCCAACACCTGTTTCGGCAACCCCATCGCCCCGGTGAACCTCACCACCGGACAGGTCTCGCAGTACAGTTGGGATTTCGGGAACGGATCGCCCGAGAATACTCAGCAGAACCCGGTCTATAACTATCCCAACAGCGGATTCTATGACATCTGGCTCCATGTGACCAGTGGCAACCTCTGCGCAGACTCCATGAAGCAGACGGTGATCGTTTACAGCCTTCCGCAGGCGCAGTTCAGCAGCACGGTGGTGTGCGAGGGCACGCCCACCACGTTCTTCAACCAGAGCGGCATCGGATTCCCGGACAACATCATCCAATGGACATGGGACTATGGCGATGGGTCGCCTGTGGACAACACGGTGAACCCTGAGCATGAATATGCGGACGGAGGCATCTATCAGGTGGAACTGAAAGTGACCTCCGGCAACGGCTGCCTTGATTCGGTGACCGCCCCGGTGGAGGTCTATTTCGCGCCCGATGCCGAGATGATCGTCACGGTTACCGAGGGCTGCCCTCCGCTGTGCACGCAGTTCTTCGATGCTTCGACCATCGGGAGTGGTGGAATCGTGGAGTGGACCTGGAACTTCGGCAACCTGCAGACCAGCACCGACCGCAATGCACAGCACTGCTACTACGGTGAGGAGATATTCGAGTCCACGTTCTATGACGTGAGTCTGCGCACGGTGAGCGACAACGGTTGCGTCTCGCTGCTCATCATGGACGACCTCATCGAGATCTACCCCACGCCCTATGCAGACTTCACTTGGGACCCCGATTCCGTAAGCATGTTCGACCCGCGCGTCTTCTTTCAGGACGGAAGCTATGGTGCGGACTACTGGACATGGGAGTTCGGAGACCCGCTGAACAGCGCCACATCGAGTCTGCAGAACCCCGTTTACGAGTTCGGGCAGCAGGGGGAATACTCCATCATCCTCACCGCAGCCAACGACTTCGGCTGTAAGGATTCCACGCTGAAGAAACTGACCGTCTATTCCGACTTCCGGTTCTACATCCCCAATTCGTTCACGCCCAACTCGGACGACCGCAACGAGAAGTTCTTCGGAAAGGGCGCGGGCATCATGACCTACAACATGCAGGTGTATGACCGCTGGGGCAAGCTGGTGTTCGAATCGAACGACCCGGAATACAAATGGGACGGCACCACGGGGGGCAAAGTGTCGCCACAGGGCATGTATGTCTACCGCTTCAATGTGCGCGACATGAACAGCAATTGGCACCAATACACAGGCGAGGTGTATCTGATCCGGTAGCAGCGTTCCATTTGCTACCTTGGGACTCCCAAATCCCTCTGCCATGTTCACTTACCTCATTCCCTTCTTTCTCGGGGTGGCCTTATGGACCTTCCTCGAATATGTGATCCACCGTTTCCTGCTTCACAGGAAAGGAGCGGACAATCCCGCCACCGATGAGCACCTGCGCCATCACCGGGAGGGTGACTATTTCGCTCCGTTCTGGAAGAAACTGGTGGCCTCGGTGGTGTTCCTCTCACTGACAACGCTGGTGGTGGGGGCCATCTTCGGTTTTGGGATCGGGCTGGCATTCGCCCTGGGAACGGCCAGCATGTATCTGTTGTATGAGATCACCCACAAGCGGCTGCACGCGCGGGCCCCGCTCATCGGCTATGGACTCATCATCCGCAAGCATCATTTCTATCACCATTTCGGCAACCCGAAGATGAACCACGGGGTGACGGTGCGCTTCTGGGACCGTGTGTTCGGAACGTTTGAGCCCACGTTGAAAGAGACGGTCAAGGTGCCCCGCAAGATGGTGCTGCCTTGGCTGGTGGATGGCGCGGGATCGCCCGTGGCACGGTATCAACGTCATTTCCTTATCCGCTGATATGCGCAATACGCTTCTTCTGCTGTTGATGCTTGGTATGGCCAGTTGCCGCGAAGACCAGGCATTGCCCACCACCGATGAATCGTGCGACTATCTCTACGCCACCACGCCCGGTGAGTATCAGGCGGGCGGGGTGCAGATGGTTCAGCTCAAGGAGGGCTACAAGGTGTGGACGAAGCGCCACGGCAACAGCCCGATGAAGGTGCTGCTGCTGCACGGTGGGCCTGCCTGCACCCATGAGTATCTGGAGGCGTTTCAGAGCTTCTTCCCGCAGGCGAACATCGAGTTCTATGAGTATGACCAGTTGGGGTCCTATTACTCCGATCAGCCCAAGGACATGAGCCTCTACACCCTCGAACGCTTCGTGGAGGAGGTGGAGCAGGTGCGCGTGGCCCTTGGGCTGGACAGCTCCAACTTCTTCCTGTTGGGCCACAGCTGGGGCGGCATCTTGGCGTTGGAGTATGCACTGAAGTATCAGCACCACCTGAAGGGCCTCATCGTGAGCAACATGACGGCCGATTTTCACAAGTATGCGGCCTACAACAGCAAGCTGCGCGAGGAGCTGCGCCCAACCTTGGTGGACACCCTGAAAGCTTTTGAAAGCAAGGAGGACTACTTCAATCCGCTCTATCTGGAGCTGGTGGAGAAGGAGTTCTACGCCAAGCACATCTGTCGCATCTATCCCTTTCCTGATGCGGTGCAGCGCACGTTCAAGCACCTGAACCCCGATGTGTATGTGCACATGCAGGGGCCGAGCGAGTTCGTGCCGGGCGGCATCCTCAAGGATTGGACGGTGTGGGACAGGCTGAAGGAACTTCGCGTGCCCACGCTCACCATCGGTGCCAAGTATGACAGCATGAACCCCGAGGAGATGAAGGAGATGGCCGCCCTCGTGCAGAACGGCCAATACCACTACTGCCCCAACGGCAGCCACATGGCGCTATGGGACGACCAGCAGGTGTATATGAGCGGGGTGGTGGGGTTTGTGCATGGGGTGAGCAAGGGCAGGTAGCCACATTGTCGTAGCAGGTGAATACTTATCCCTGAACGAACCCGCAATACTCAGCCGGCCACCTCCACCGTCAACCCCTCTTCCGTCCTCGTCACCTTGGTCAATCCCAATTTCCCCAGCGCCTTCATGCTGATGTCCCACTGCTTGCCGCTGAGGCCGCTGCGGGTCTTGAGGTCGTTGAGGTCCATGGGACTGTTTGCCGTGAGAATGTCGAAGATCAGCTTCTCATTGCCGCTCAGTTCCACCTTCTTGGTCTCTTTCTTCTCAGGTTTCATCTGTGGGAAGAAGAGGATGTCCTGAATGGTGTGCTTGTCGGTGAGCAGCATCGCGAGGCGGTCCATACCGATGCCAAGGCCCGATGTGGGCGGCATGCCATATTCGAGAGCGCGTAGGAAGTCCTGATCGATCATCATCGCCTCATCGTCACCGCGGTCGGCAAGGGCGAGCTGGTGCTCGAAGCGTTGGCGCTGGTCGATGGGGTCGTTCAGTTCGCTGTAGGCATTGGCGATCTCTTTTCCTGTTGCGAAGAGCTCGAAACGCTCCACCAGTCCGGGCTTGCTGCGGTGCTTCTTGCACAGGGGCGACATCTCCACTGGATAGTCGGTGATGAAGGTGGGCTGCACGTAATTCTTCTCGCACTTGGCCCCGAAAATCTCGTCAATGAGCTTGCCTTTGCCCATCGTGGGGTCTATCTCGATGTTGAGGTCTTTGCACACATTCCGCAGGTCGTCCTCTTCCATCGCGCTGATGTCGATGCCCGTGTGGGTCTGGATGGCTTCGAACATCGTGACGCGTGGATAGGGCGCTTTGAAATCCAGTTCCACATCGCCATACATCACCTTGGTGCTGCCGTTGAGGTCGATGGCTGCCTTTTCGAGCAACTGCTCGGTGAAGCGCATCATCCACTCATAATCCTTGTAAGCCACATAGATCTCCATAGCCGTGAACTCCGGATTATGGGTTCTGTCCATGCCCTCGTTGCGGAAGTTCTTCGAGAACTCATACACCCCATCGAACCCACCTACGATAAGCCTTTTCAGATACAGCTCGTTGGCGATGCGCATGTAGAGCGGGATGTCGAGCGCATTGTGGTGTGTGATGAATGGACGAGCCGCTGCTCCACCCGGTATGGGCTGCAAAATGGGCGTTTCCACCTCCAGATAGCCTTTCGCATTGAAGAATTCGCGGAAGGAATTGAAGAGCTTGGTGCGTTTCACGAAAACCTCTTTCACTCCTGGATTCACCACCAAGTCCACATAGCGTTGGCGGTAGCGCATCTCGGCATCATGCACTGCATCGTGAACCACGCCTTCAGCATCGGTCTTCACCACGGGCAATGGGCGCAAACTTTTGCCAAGGAACGTGAATTCCAACACATGCACACTGGTTTCCCCTACCTGCGTCTTGAACACGAAACCTCGAACCCCGATGAAATCCCCACGGTCCAAATGCTTTTTGAACACCTCGTTGTAGAGGGTCTTGTCCTCGCCCGGGCACACCTCATCGCGGTTGAAATAGAGCTGGATGCGGCCTGTGCTGTCCTGCAATTCAGCGAAAGATGCCTTGCCCATGATGCGCTTGCTCATCACACGGCCGGCCAATGAGACGTCCTTCATCTCCATGCCTTCGGCAAATGTGTCGCGGATGCCTTCGGCCGTATGGGTAACGGTGTATTCTGCTGCGGGAAATGGGTCGATGCCCAGGTTGATAATTTCCTGTAGGGCCTCGCGCCTCACCTGTTCCTGTTCGCTCAATTCTTGGTGCATGTGCTTTGAAATAAGGGCGGCAAAGATAGCGGGCAGGCCAAGGCTATCCGTAGATGCCTTAAGAGGCGGTCACAGTCCGAACGAAGTCCTCGCAGGTCTGCACCGATAGCGCACTGTGCCTGTAATCCTTCACATTGCGGGTGATGATGGTGTCTATCGCCCCGTTTCTCAGCGCTGCCTGATACTGGAGCGCATCCTCAAAATCCTTGAATTCCGAATCGAGCGCCTGCCGAACATCCTGCCTGTCCATGCTCAGTACGTCCACAATGGTGAGCAGCTGTCTGAGTTTGGTCACCACCTTGGCGTGGTCGGCACTTCTGCGCAGCAGGTAGTACATGTTGCTGCAGATCACGGGGGTGATGAACCCTTTAACCTTGCCCGCCTCGCAGAGCATCAGCAACTTCTCCGTGTGTTCTGCATATGGTGCGCGGTCGAACAGCAGGTCGAGCAGCACATCCGAGTCAATGAGCACCCGCTTCATTTCAGTCCGTACCGTTTCTCAAGGATGGAGGTCAGCTCTTCCTTGTCATCTCCTTCCGAATTGGGCTTGAACGACCCTCGGAGCGAGCTCACCAGCGGACTCGCCACCATTTCTCCTGCCTCCTGCCCCGTGGAATGCGTCACCGAACGCAAATAATTCTCCACCATGTCCGAGAGGCTCTGCCCCTTCTGCTTGGCATACACCTTGGCCTTCTCAATCACAGATTGTTCGATGGTGAGCGTGAGTTTGGTATCCATTGCGAAATAAGTTGCACGTACAAATGTACATCGAATCACACGTGTAAGCAGGATGGGCCGTCCCGTTTCTGCGCAAATGCGACAAGGTTGTGCTGCCTATCTTCGCGCTTCCATGCGTACACCCCTCATTTCCATTCTCCTTTCGCTCCTGTTCGCCATGCCACTGATGGCTGGTGGTGGAAAGGGCGGTACTCAGACCCTCGGCACGGTCAAGTATTCTCCCGAACCTTCTTACAAGGGCTTCAGCTACTACTCCAAGTATGTGCCGATGACGGACAGTGTGCGACTGGCCGTGGATGTCTTTCTTCCGAAGAAACTGGAGGACGGCAAGAAGATCCCGACCATCGTCTATTTCGTGCGCTACGTGCGGACTTTCCAACTGAAGGCGTTCTGGAGGGGAATAAAGGACCCCGCATTTGGCAGCGTGGCCGAGGAGGAGGTCAAGTTCTTCACTTCGCATGGATATGCCGTGGCCATTGTGGACCTGCGGGGCACAGGCGCATCGTTCGGTCACCGCGACATGGAATTCAGCCCGCAGGAAGTGAAGGACATGGGCGAGATGCTCGATTGGATCGTGAAAGAGCCGTGGAGCGATGGCAAGACGGCCACCACGGGCATCTCCTACACGGGTACTACTGCTGAGCTGGCCCTCATCACCAGGCATCCTTCGCTGAAAGCGGCTGTTCCGCGCAGCAACATCTTCGACCTCTACACCGACATCGTTTATCCGGGCGGCATCCGCCAGTCGCCATTCGTCAAGGTCTGGAAGCTCACCACCAATTCTCTTGATTTCAACACCCTGGCCCCTTTGGGCAAGAAGGTCGAGACTTTCGTGAAATGGCCAAGCCCGGTGGATGGCGACAAGAAGGGCGTGCTGCTGCAACAGGCCATGGCCGAGCACAAGGCCAACTACGACATCTTCGATGGGCTGTACCGCATCAATTCACGCAATGAGCCGGACAAGGGCTATGGAGCTGAGCTGACCGCGGACGATTGCAGCATCCATGCCCGCAAGGAGGACATCGAGGCCAGCGGGGTGCCTATTTTCCGCATCGGGGGTTGGTTCGATGGCGCGCTGCCCAATTCGGTCTTCAAAGGTCTTTGGAACACGAAGAACACCAAGCGGGTGATGGTAGGCCCGTGGGACCACGGCCCCGGACAGCAGTTCTCCAATTACACAGGCACCAAGGAGAAGGACATCAACATCGAACTGGAGATCCTCCGTTTCCTCGACCATCATGTGAAGGGCATTGACACCGGATTGGACAAAGAGCAGCCCGTCAACTTTTACACCATGGGAACGGAGCAATGGCAGGCCACCGATGCATGGCCACCGGCCACGGTGCAACCTCAGGAGTGGTTCTTCGGCAATGGAACGCTGACTGCCGAGGCCGGAAAGTCGGAGACCGTCAACTACGCCTGCAACTACACTACGACCACTGGCTATGGGGCGAAAGGCGGTGGTACACGTTGGAACTCACTCACGGTGCTCTACAAGTACGAGGACACGTTCTACGGCCCGCGCAACAGGCAGGACTCGCTGATGGTGGTCTTCGACAGCCCAGTGCTGACCGAGGACACTGAGATCACCGGCCACCCGGAAGTGACGGTGAGCGTGAGCACCAACACTGGCCACGGCCACCTGTTCGTCTATTTGGAGGAAGTGCTTCCCGATGGCACCAGCCGCTACATCACGGAAGGCCAGCTCGATATCACCCATCTGAAGGTCTGCGTGAAAGGCGATTACGAATGTCGTTTCCCACAGCAGTCCTTCAAGTTGGAAGACCGTCAGCCTTTGCAGCCGGGCGAGTTCCGCCCTGCGTTGGTCAACCTCATTCCCACCAGCTATCTGGTGAAGAAAGGCAACCGCATCCGCATTGCTGTGGGCACGGCCGATGTGGACCATTTCGACATTCCTGAGGAGAGTATCCGTCCAAAGGAAATGCGCATTCAGGTGGGTGAGGGGTCAGGGAGTTTTGCCAAGCTTCCGGTCAACAGTTTGAAAGGCATATGATTGAAACTAAGAGAAAGAGATGAAAAAGCTGATTGAGGATTTCTCCAAACAGATTGCCGAGGCCATCCGCATCGGAAGTGCATTCAACCCGAGTGAAACCGACCGTGGATTCTCCAATGTGGTGATATCCGGCCTCGGAGGTTCGGGCATTGCGGGCACCATAGCGGCCGAGGTGATGGCCGATGAGGCGGTGATACCCATCGTCACCAACAACGGCTATACCATCCCCGGATTCGTGGATGAGGACACGCTTTTCATCGCCTGCTCCTATTCCGGCAACACGGAGGAGACCGTCTCTGCGACTGAACTGGCAGCCAAGGCCGGGGCGAAGGTTGTGGTCATCGTGAGCGGTGGCAAACTCCTCAAAATGGCGAAGGCAAACGGTTGGGATTCCATTGTTATTCCTGGCGGCCAGCCCCCGCGTGCCAGTTTCGGATTCTCCTTCCCGCAAGTGCTTTTCGTACTCAACGCTTTCGGAATCATCTCCGATGGGTTTGTCAGCGAACTGGAAAGCGCTGTCTCACTTATGGATGCCGATGAGGATGCTATTCAGAACGAGGCACGGGAGGTGACCGAATCGTTGTTCGGAAAGATCCCCGTCATCTATGCTGCTCGCAACTTCGGAGGGGTTGCAACAAGGTTCCGGCAGCAGGTGAACGAGAACGCGAAGATGCTCTGCTGGCACCACGTCATCCCGGAGATGAACCACAATGAACTGGTGGGGTGGCGCACAGAGAACAACGACCTCGCGGTCATCCTTTTCCGTAACAGCACCGACCTTGACCGCATTCAGGCAAGGATGGAGATCAACAAGCAGACCATTGCCGCATACACAGACACCATTGTGGAGGTGTGGTCGAAAGGTAACAGCAATCTCGAGCGAGCACTCTACCTCATTCACCTCGGTGACTGGGTCTCATTCTTCCTTGGCAAGAAAAAAGGGGTGGACATCATGGAGGTCAAGGTCATCGACCACCTCAAAGGCGAACTGGCCAAACTGGCATGAGCCACACCGTCCGCTTTGAGGACAAGGGCCTGATTGCCTACAAGGAGTGCTGGGATTATCAGCTCTCCCTTTTTCAGGAAATGGTGGAGCGCAAGAAATGGAACGGCCACAATCCTGATCTCATCAAGGCAACCGAGAGCACGCTCATCTTCTGCTCACATCCGCACGTGTACACTTTGGGCAAGAGTGGCAAGGAGGAGAACCTGCTGCTGAAGAAGTCGGAGCTTTCCATCCACGGGGCCGAATTCTATCACATCAACCGCGGGGGCGACATCACCTACCACGGGCCCGGTCAGGTCGTGGGCTATCCCATCTTCGACCTGGACTTCTTCTTCCATGACATCCACCACTTCATTGACCGGCTGGAGGACGCCATCATCGCTTCTCTGGCGCACTACGGCATAGCGGCAGGGCGCGGCCCGAAAGGCTTCACGGGCGTGTGGGTGGATTGGGAGAATCCCGAGAAGGCGAGGAAGATCTGTGCCTTCGGGATGCACACCAGCCGCTGGGTGACGATGCACGGCTTCGCGCTCAACGTGAACACCGATCTCAGCTACTATCGCCACATCATTCCCTGCGGCATTGACGACCGTGGTGTGACCTCCATGCAGCAGGAGCTAGGGAAAGAGGTGGATGAGGAGGAGGTGAAACACCATCTGCGTTCGGAACTTCAGAAGGTGCTCGATGTTGTATTCACATACGTGACCTGAAAGATGTCTGAAGAATTGAACGCCATTGAAGAATTCCGTTCCTCGCCACAATTGAGGGAGAAGCTCGTGCAATACGGAACGTTGAAACGCTATCCCAAAGGCGACAGCCTTATGAGCGAGAATTCCAACATCCGCTCCATCCCCATTGTGATGAATGGCGCCTTGCGCGTGACCCGCACTGAGGAGGACGGCCGCGAAATCACGCTCTATTACCTCCAAGCGGGCGAGAGTTGTGTGATGTCCATTCTTGGAGGATTGCACAACGATACCAGCAAGGTGAACGTGGCCGTGGAGGAGGATGCCGAGATCCTGTTCCTGCCGCTGGACAAGGCGTATCTCTTCATCAAGGATTTCCCGCAATGGCTCGACTACATCTTCAAGCTCTATCACCGCAGGTTCGAGGAGTTGCTCGATGTGGTGAACGCCATCGCCTTCAAGAAGGTGGACGAGCGGCTACTTTCATTGTTGAAGAAGAAGACGGAACTGACGGGATCGCGCACGCTCAACGTCACTCATGAGCAGTTGGCCAATGAGCTGGGAACCGCGCGTGTAGTGGTCTCCCGTTTGTTGAAACAGTTGGAGGACATCGGCACTGTGGAGCTGGGCCGCAACCGAATCGCGCTTCTGTGACTAAAGTAGCTGTGGCCCCGTAAGTGGGCAGAGACCTTTGCGGCCGAAAAATCCCCATACATGGAAATCATCGGCTACATCGCATCCATTGCCATCGGCATCTCCCTCGGACTCATCGGTGGAGGCGGCAGCATACTCACTGTTCCCGTTCTGGTGTATCTATTCGGCCTCGATGCGGTGATGGCCACGGGCTACTCGCTCTTCATCGTGGGTCTGACCAGTGCGGTCGGGTCGGTGGACTACTATCGCAAGGGCCTCATCAACGTGAAGACGGCTATCATCTTCGGCATACCATCCATCGCAGCAGTCTATGCCACACGGGCGTTCATCGTGCCCGCCATACCGGATGAAGTGTTCGCCATCGGAGGCTTTGTGGTGAGCAAGGCGCTGCTGCTCATGCTGCTCTTCGCGGTGCTCATGATCGCGGCATCGTACAGCATGATCCGCAAGGACAAGAAGAAGGCGGAGGACAACGCTGGCGAACAGAAGTTCAACTACCCGCTCATTCTTGCCGAAGGAGGCGTGGTGGGCGTGCTCACCGGTCTGGTGGGCGCAGGCGGAGGTTTTCTCATCATTCCTGCGTTGGTGGTGCTGAGCAAACTGCCGATGAAGATGGCGGTGGGCACCTCGCTTGCCATCATCGCGGCCAAATCGTTGATTGGTTTCTCCGGTGAACTCGGCAGTGCCAACATTGATTGGACATTCCTGCTCACCATCTCGGCCTTCGCTATAGTGGGCATCTTCGTAGGCACGGCCCTTTCCAAGAAGGTCGATGGCGCCAAGCTGAAGCCTGCGTTCGGATGGTTCGTCCTTGTGATGGGGATTTACATCATCCTGAAGGAGACGCTGCTCAAGTAGCGCCTATTCTTCCTTCAATTCCTCTCTGTAACCAAAGTAGCTGTGGACGGAAAACCCGCCTCTGACCTTTGTGCCATCAAA
>CAZATP010000009.1:98038-101217 GCA_964488095.1 uncultured Chryseobacterium sp. | reverse complement strand
AACGACCTGACGGCCGAACTGCACCGCGTGACCGAGGAGAAGGACAGGTATTGGAGGGTGATCGAGAGGAAGTGACCCCCGCCACGGGTTGAACATTAACTTTGGGGCATGCTGACAGCACGGCAACAATCCACTATCGTAGAGATGACCCGCAGGTACGACCCCGCGATGGTGGCGGTGTTCGGTTCGCGCAGCCGCAAGGATCACGCTCCGGACAGCGACCTCGACCTACTGGTCGATTTCCGCAAGCCGGTCAGTCTGCTTGACCTCATCGGACTTGAACAGGAACTCTCTGATGAGCTCGGACTGAAGGTTGATCTGGTGACGGAGCGCTCACTGAGCCCACACATCCGTCCTTTTGTGGAGCGGGACATGGTCAGAATAATCTGAGAAACGGGATGATCCCAACGAGGACGTCAACCACTGTGTATCCTCTTTTTTCGCAGAACTTCCAGTAGTAGACTAAGGTTTAACTTTGAGGCATGGCACATACCGAACGGAATATCGTAGATGCATACTCTGGTCTCCTGAACGGTCTGAGCATCGGTAGCAAGAGAAAATTGATTGCGCGTCTGTCAGCATCGTTAAAGGAGAACCGAAAAGACTTGGAGAACGCCTTCTTCGACTCCTTTGGCGGCTTTGCTTCCGACATGTCCGCAGAGGATATTGTCGCTGACATCCGTGCAAGCAGGTCTTTCAGAAAAAGAGACGTTAGTTTCTGATGCATTACCTCCTCGACACAAGCATTTGTGTCTTCTTCCTTCGAGGGAAGTTGAGTCTTCTTGAGGAAATCCGCAAACGAGGGGTGAAGAATTTTTCGGTGTCGGAGGTCACAGTCTTTGAACTTCGCTATGGTGCCGAGAAAAGTCTCAATCCAACGGTTTCTCACAGTAAAGTCGATGATTTTCTGAATGGCCTCCGAATCATACCCATTTATGGATGCGCCAAGCTCTATGCCGTTGAGAAGGCCCGCCTCGAACGCCAAGGGACTCCATTGCATGACGAATTTGACCTTCTGATAGGGGTTACTGCCATTGAACATGACCTGATCCTTGTCACCGATAACGTGAAGCATTTCACGCTGTTGAATGGACTGGAAATGGAGAATTGGTTAGTTCGTTGATGGATCACACTAAGCATCTATTCTAAATCATCAATCCCCATGCGCATCAGAGTAGGCTTCGGCTATGACGTTCACCAACTGGCCGAGGGCACAGAATTCTGGCTCGGTGGCATACTTATTCCCCACACGCATGGCGCAGTGGGCCATTCCGATGCCGATGTGCTCATCCATGTGATCTGCGATGCGCTGCTGGGCGCGGCCGACCTGCGCGACATCGGTTTCCACTTTCCCGACACGAGTGCCGACTACAAGGGCATCGACAGCAAGATCCTGCTGCGCGATGTGATGAAACTGATCCGTGCGAAAGGCTATGAGGTGGGCAACATCGACAGCACCATCTGCCTGCAGCGCCCCAAGATCAATCCGCACATACCGGAGATGAAACGCGTGCTGGCCGAGGTGATGGGCATTGCCGAAGGCGACATCAGCATCAAGGCCACCACCACCGAGAAACTTGGTTTCGTGGGCAGGGAAGAGGGCGTTTCGGCCTGTTGCACGGTGCTCATACAAACGGTCTGATATGAAGCCCATCACCCATATTGTGTCTGGAATCTCCTGCGAAACGCACGAGCTTTCTGAAGCCGACCGTGCCCTGCTCGATGCCGCCAAGGCCATGACCGCCAACGCCTATGCACCCTATTCGCAGTTCAGGGTGGGTGCAGCATTGAAGTTGGTCAACGGAGTGACCGTGGGCGGCTGCAATCAGGAGAACGCGGCCTATCCCTCGGGGCTCTGTGCCGAGCGGGTGGCCATCTTCGCAGCATCGTCTGAATATCCCGGTATGGCCGTGGAAGCGATGGCCATAGCCGTGAGCACAGACCGGTTCGATGTCTCCCAGCCCCTGTCCCCCTGCGGTGGCTGCCGTCAGGTGCTTATGGAATACCGCCATCGCCAGCAACGGCCCATGCGCATCATCCTTGCCGGAACGGGAAGCACTGTTTGGGTGTTTGAGGATGTGAGCGTCCTGCTGCCTTTCTCCTTTGAGGCCGATGGGCTGAAGGACAGGGATAAGTCGTAAGGCATAAGTGGTAAGTGGTAAGTCGTAATCAGGGAGTACTGAGCAGCAGGTCGTAAGTCGAGACTTACTACTTATACCTTATGCCTTACGACTTACCCCTTATCCCCTACCCGTTACCTTTGCACCCAAACCATCACCCATGGCAGCGAAGAAATTCGGGAAGGAGACCTATCTGAAGTGGTACCGTGACATGCTCTTCTGGCGCAAGTTCGAGGAACGGGCGGGCCACCTTTACATCCAACAGAAGATACGCGGCTTCTGTCACCTCTACATCGGTCAGGAGGCCGTGGTGGCGGGCAGTGTGGAGGCCATGGAGAAGGGCGACAAGGTGATTACCGCCTACCGTGACCACGTGCATCCCATCGCCCTTGGCGTGCCGGCCCGGGAGGTGATGGCAGAACTGTTCGGCAAGGTCACGGGCTGCGTGAAGGGCAAAGGAGGCTCGATGCACATGTTCAGCAAGGAGCACCACTTCTTCGGAGGCCACGGCATCGTGGGCGGGCAAATTCCGCTGGGAGCGGGCATCGCTTTCGCAGACAAGTACCGTGGAGAGAAGCATGTGACCCTCTGCTACATGGGCGATGGTGCCGTGCGGCAGGGTGCCTTCCACGAAGCCCTGAACATGGCGATGACATGGAAACTGCCCGTCATCTTCATCATCGAGAACAACAATTATGCGATGGGCACCAGCGTTGAACGCACCAGCAACGTGAAAGACCTTTACAAGCTTGGCCACGCCTACGAGATGCCCAGCGAGGCCGTGAACGGCATGAAGGTGGAAGACGTGTATGAGGCCGTGAAGAAGGCCGCAGACCGCGCCCGCAAAGGCGATGGCCCTACCCTGCTGGAGATGAAGACCTACCGCTACAAGGGCCACAGCATGAGCGACCCCGCCAAGTATCGCACAAAGGAGGAAGTGGAGGAGTACCGCAATCAGGATCCGATCCAAGTGGTGCTCAACCACATCCGCGAGAAGAAATATGCCACCGATGCAGAGCTTGAAAAAATCAACCTCGAAGTGAAAGAAGCCGTGGAGGA